>CAZZAP010000019.1:0-34909 GCA_964652375.1 uncultured Candidatus Izemoplasmatales bacterium | reverse complement strand
CCTAATAAAATAGTTTTCCTTCTTTAGTTATTAATCTTAACTTAACGACATTGGAAGTTATCTCCTTTTTAATTCTTTTCTCATCAAACTAATAAAATACAAGCTACCTGTCACCAGTAAGATTTCATCAGGTCTGACATTTTTTAGCGCATGCAGTGTTTTAAGAGCGCTAGCATGTTTGTACTTTTTAGGATGGGATGAAACACGGTAGAGGTTATCTGCCGCCTCACAGCGTGGATAATCAAACTCCGTAAAATGAATTTCATCGGTAAATGTTTCTAAGACTTGTATCACATCAAAATACTCTTTGTCAGCCATCGATGTATAAATCGCTTTAATGTATTTATCTTTGAACAAATGTTCAATCGATTCTTTTAAAGCCATCATCCCACCAATATTATGAGCACCATCTAATACAATATTCCCAAATCGTTCTAGGCGACCTGGCCAAAATGCGTTTAACAATCCAATACGTAAATTCTCATCAGATACAGCAGCAAGCTCTAGTTCATTGAGCGTATGAATGATTTCAATCGCAAGCGACGCATTATACGCTTGGTGATTTCCAAGCATGCTGAGTGAATAGGAGACATTCTTATACATAAAGTTTGTATGCGAACCATAACTGATATGTTGAACATCGTCTTTCTGAATCACGGTTAACGTTGCATGATGCTTATTAGTGTGGCTGATAAATAGATCACGTAGTTCTTCATCATCAACTGTTGTAACGAGAGGTACTTCATGCTTTACAATTCCTAATTTGTTTTTCGCTATTTCTGTTAGTGTGTCCCCAAGTACGTTCATATGATCATAACTAATTGATGTGATTGCCGTCATAATTGGCAATACGACATTAGTCGCATCTAGCGTTCCACCAAGACCAACTTCGTAAATCACAAAATCGACATCACGATCGCGAAAATACATAAATGATATTAATGTTACTAGTTCAAAGAAGGTTACAACTTCATGATATTCTTCTAAGACTTCGTGATACAGACCATAAACTTGGTTAACATAATCTAGTAGTTCGTCATCTGAAATGTCATTGTAGTCATACGTAATGCGTTCGTTAAAGCGAACGATGTAGGGACTTGTAAAGGTTCCTACATGATATCCTTGTTCTAATAAGATGTGTTTTAAATACGATACTGTCGATCCTTTTCCATTTGTACCAGCAATGTGAATTACCGGTAACTTTTTTTCCGGATTTCCTAGTATATTACATGCAAGTTCCATCCTTGATAGATCGTATTTGTCGCCAAAGCGTTTGATCGATTCAATCCAGGTTATTGCCTCTTTTACATTTGTAAACATTACTGTTTTAATTCCTCTAATCGCGTCTTTGTTGTGTCGTATTGCTTCTTGTAGTTAGCGAGTTTTTCTTTTTCTTGATTGACTTTACTTTCAGGTGCTTTGCTGACGAAGTTTGGATTACGTAACATTCCTTCACCACGTTTGATTTCACCTGTTAGTTTTTTCAATTCTTTTTCTAATCGTTCAATTTCTTGATTGATATCAACAAGACTACCAAGTGGTAATAATATTTCAACATCGTTAAGTACGATGCTTACTGTATCTTCCACGAGATTAGCTGCGGTATCAATTTCAAATCTACCTGGATTGATAAACTTGATTAATATTTCTAAGTTTTCTTCTAATAAGAAGTGTGTATCATTATTTAATGGACGAAGCATCACATCAATCTTTTTACTTGGTGCTACATCGTATTCAGCACGAATGTTACGGATTGATTTAATGATTTCTTGAATAATCTCAAACTCTTTAATCGCTTGATCATTTTTAAATTCTTCAATCGCAAGTGGCCATGCTGAAACCATAATTGATTCTTCTACATGGGGAATTTTTTGATAGATTTCTTCGGTTACAAATGGCATAAACGGGTGCAATAACTTCATAATATCTAATAAGACATATGACAAAATTGATTTGGTACGATTAATTCGTTTTTCGTTGCCGCTATTTAAGGCTAGTTTTGCGATTTCTACATACCACGCCGCAAAGTCTTCCCATGCGAAGTTGTGGATTGTTCTCGCTGTTTCACCAAATTCAAATTTCTCGTAGTTATAGTCCATATCCGTAATTGCGTTATGTAATTTCCCTAAAATCCATTTGTCTTGTAGTTCTAATTCATCTGTATCAATTTCTACATCTTCAATATCAAACTCTCCTAAATTCATGAGGACAAAGCGTGAAATGTTCCATAGTTTGTTAATAAAGTTCCAGCTTGATTCTACCTTTTCAATTTCAAAGCGGAGATCCATCCCTGGTGCACTGTTTGTCGTTAGGAAATAACGCAGTGTATCAATTCCGTATTTTTCTTTAATTTCAAGTGGATCAACACCATTACCAAGTGATTTACTCATTTTACGACCGTCTTCAGCACGGATTAATCCGTGAATCAGGCAGTGTTTAAATGGTGATTCACCAGTAAACTCAAGCGCTTGGAAAATCATTCTTGCTACCCAGAAGAAGATAATGTCGTATCCTGTTACCATCGTATCATTTGGATAGTAACGCTCAAAGTCTGCGGTTTTATCTGGCCATCCTAGTGTACTAAATGGCCAAAGTGCACTACTAAACCATGTATCTAGTACATCTTCATCTTGTTTCCATCCTTCACCACTAGGTGCTTCTTTACCTACATATACTTCATCGCCTTTATACCAAGCTGGGATGCGATGTCCCCACCATAACTGTCTACTGATACACCAATCAAAGGTACCATCCATCCAGCGTAAAAATGTTTTTTCAAATCGTTTTGGTACAAATTCAACGTTGCTTTCTTTCGTTGCTTGTTTACTGAGTGGTTCCATTTTCACGAACCATTGTTTACTTAACCTTGGTTCCACAATAACGCCAGTACGTTCACTATGACCTACATTGTGAATCAGTTTTTCAATTTTAGTACACAGATTCGCTTCTTGTAAGTCTTTTACACATGCCTTGCGGCATTCAAAACGATCCATCCCATCGTATTTATGAGCAAGACTGTTCATCGTTCCGTCTTCCTCCATACAAAGTGGCATATCTAGTCCGTGACGTTTTCCTACTTCAAAGTCATTTGGATCATGCGCTGGTGTTACTTTTACGCACCCTGTTCCAAACTCCATATCTACATAATCATCCATAATGATTGGGATTAACCGATCTGTTCCTGGAATATATGCTTTTTTACCAACATAATCCGTAAAACGTTCATCATCTGGATGTACCATAAGCGCTGTATCTCCATACATTGTTTCAGGCCTTGTCGTAGCGATTTCTAAGTATCCTGAACCATCTTCTAACATGTATTTAAAGTAGTAGAAGGCACCTTCTAGCTCTTTGTGCTCTACTTCGATGTTACTAAGCGCTGTTTTTGCCTGGCAATCCCAGTTAATAATACGTTTTCCACGGTAGATTAGACCTTTTTCATACAAACGAATAAATACTTCGTTTACTGCTTTATTTAATCCTTCATCTAACGTAAAACGTTCTTTATCATAATCAACACTAATACCTAGTGCTTCCCATTGTTCTCTTATGTGCCCTGCGTATTCGTGTTTCCAGTCCCACGCAACTTCTAAAAATTTCTCTCTACCTAAATCGTATCTGCTTAACCCTTCACTACGAAGTTTTGCGTCTACTTTCGCCTGAGTACTAATCCCAGCATGGTCCATACCAGGTAAATATAAAGCATCGTACCCTTGCATTCTTTTTCGTCTAATAATCAAATCTTGAAGTGTATTGTCCCAAGCATGTCCTAAATGCAGTTTACCTGTGACGTTTGGTGGAGGAATTACGATTGAATATGGTTTCTTACTAAGATCACCACTCTTAAAATAGCCACCTTGTAGCCAAAAATCGTATTTACCTTTCTCAACTTCTAAATGATTATACTTCTTGTCTAATTCTTTCATTTTACTTTTCCTCCTTTTGTATAAAAAAAGTCCGTCCTAAAATAAGGACGAACTATATAATCCGTGGTACCACCTTAGTTCTAAGCATCGCTTAGCACTCAATCCTATAACGCTAGGGTTACGTCTATAACTACTACTAGTTCATCATAGCTACTCCAAGGCTACCTTCTTATATATTATCTATTAGCTTCCACCAACCGCTAACTCTCTAGGAGAATCATATATAATACTCTTCCTCTTCACTGTATTTATGCGTTTATAGTAACATATCATAAAACCCTTGTAAATAGCTTATTGTGAATTTTGATAAATAGTACGTGATTCAATAATGATAAGTGTATTTAACACATCGTTTGTTCCTTCTACTATTTGAATAATCTCGCCATCGTGAATCGTAAACAAACTTGGCGTACTTTTTCCAAGAGTTCCACTTCCTACTGGGTGAGTCCCACTCACAGTACTTGCATTAATGAAATAAATCGGCATATTTTTCATCAATGTGTAACTGATCATTTCATCTTTAATCAATTGGCAGAAGTAACAAGTAACATTATAGTAATAGATAAAATAGTCTTCTTCCTCTTGTGTAAAAAACGTTTCAAAATCAGTTATTGCGGATACTTGGTTATAATCATGCCCTTCAAAACGCACTACCTGTGCCCGTTTTTCAGCAGATGTATCAAAGTGATTTGGATCATTTGTTATCCAGCTATAATCCTCATCATCTGCGGCAAGCAATGTTACTGGAATCACGTCATTACTATAATAGATGGCCACAATTAGTGCGTCTTCTAGTTCATGAAACTGATAATATTCACGATCTATTCCAGCTACATATGGTTCTAAATCTGAGTACGTAAATACCTTTTCTACCGTGCAGTTACTGTCAAGGCAATAATACTGAACAGCTTGTCGAAGCGCTAGTGCATCTGCAGCAACTTTATCACGCTTTGTATTATCAAAAATCGATCCACCTGTATTTAACGAGGTACCGTTACTCTCTCGTAACTCATCTAATTGCAAGGATTCATCAATATACTCAGGAGCTAACCCTTGCCACTCATAATCACCATCATTACGGGCGTATAAAATCACTTCAAATTCTTCATCTTCATTGTATATTGCAATCGTCCTAAGTTCATCTCCCTCATTATACAAATCAAACATATAGTAATCCACTGAAAGAGTTACAAGTAATCGCTTTAACTCTTTGTATGTAATTATTGTTTCAGGGCTACAGTCTATTTCAGTGCAATACAGTCTTGCGCTATCAGCTACTAACTGCGCATCTATGATTACTTGCGCTTTTTCTTCAGCGTCATCGACTACTTCACACTCATTTGTCTCTTCGTTTAACAGTTCATTTAATGTGCAAGTACGAGTCTCTTCACCACCTGGTATCTCATCAATACAACCAGTTAACATAACTCCTAATATAATTGTTATTCCCATCATTATCTTTTTCATTATCTCTTCCTCCTCTGTAAAAACAAAAAGCCATGTATAGGGCTTTTTATTGTATCCCTACACCACATTTTACCATAAAAACAAAAAAGGCCACAAGGCCTTTTTGATTTTTAAGCATATGATAATTGTTTCAAACTTCTTTTACGATCTTTTTCATCTAAAATCTTTTTACGAAGCCTAATATCACTAGGTGTGATTTCTACTAGTTCATCGCTTGCGATAAACTCCAATGCTTCTTCAAGAGTGAAACGTATTGGATCAAGTAATTTTAATGCTTCATCGGTACCTGACGAACGTACATTCGTTAGGTTTTTATTTTTACAAGGATTCACCACAAGGTCGTTACTACGAGAGTTTAACCCCACAATCATCCCTGGATATACTTCGGTCGCTGGATCTACAATCATTTTCCCGCGTTCTGAGAGGTTAAATAAGCTATATGCCATTGTTTTACCCTTTTCCTTGGCAATGAAGACACCGTTTCGTTTGTCGTCTATCTCGCCAGCATATGGCTTATACGAATCAAATGATTTTTCTAGTGTTCCTGTCCCACGGGTTGAGTTAATAAACTCACTTCGGTACCCAATTAACCCTCTTGTTGGAACTAGGTAACGGAGTTTTGTGTAGTTTCCTTCTGTACTCATATATTGCATTTCCCCTTTTTTAAGATTTAATGCTTGAATCACAGAACCACTATACTCTTCAGGAACATTGATGATTACTTCTTCAAATGGTTCATATTTTTTCTCATCGATTTCTTTATAAAGTACTTCTGGCTTCGAAACCCCTAGTTCATATCCTTCTCTGCGCATGTTTTCAAGTAAGATTGATAAATGCAATTCCCCTCTACCACTTACTTTGTAACCTTCTATTCCATCCAATTCATTAATTTCTAATCCGATATTGGTTTCTAACTCTTTCATTAAACGAGCTCTAATTTGTCTTGTTGTGACAAGTGAACCACTTCTCCCAACAAATGGTGAATCGTTTACTAAAAAGTTCATTGCGAGTGTAGGACGTTCTATATCAATCATTTCCATTGGCTCTACGTGGTTGACATCGCACACAGTTTCTCCGATAGAGATATGTGCTATCCCTGAAAAGGTAATGATATCCCCTGCATAGGCAATATCTTTTTCTATTTTTGATAATCCTTCATTGACAAAAATCTTCGCAATTTTAACAGGTTTTATGCTTCCATCTCGTTTGCTTACTTCGTAGGTTTTCCCTACTTCTAGCGTCCCTTTTGTAATTCGGCCTATTCCCATTCTACCTAAGTAATCATCATAGCTTAACGATGATACTTGAAGTTGTAATGGTTGATCGCTAAGATCTGGATAGCTCTCTACGTGCGAAAGTAACACATCAAATAATGGATCTAAGTTCGTACTTTGTTCCTCTAATTCATGCATCGCTATTCCATCGCGAGCAATTCCATAGATGATTGGAAAATCTAGTTGTTCATCATTTGCGTTTAGTTCTACAAATAAATCAAAACACAAATCAACAACTTCTTCAGCACGTTGTTCTTTTTTGTCTATTTTGTTAATAAATACGATTGGACGTAATCCTCTTTGGAGTGCTTTTTCAAGCACGACTCTTGTTTGTGGCATTGGTCCTTCTGATGAATCTACGAGTAAAATAACCGTATCTACGGTTTTTATGATACGTTCTACTTCACTTGAAAAATCAGCATGTCCTGGTGTATCGACGATATTGATTTTTGTCCCGTTATGCTCTATTGCACAGTTTTTTGAATAGATGGTTATTCCACGTTCACGCTCTAAGTCATTTGAATCCATCACTTGTTCAATCACTTCTTCGTTTTCATGGAACACTCCACTTTGTGAAAGAAGCGCATCTACTAGTGTGCTTTTTCCTGCGTCAACATGCGCAATAACCGCGACATTTACTATTGCTTTTTTTCTCATCAGATACCTCCAAAGGCTTTCATATTTATTATTAGCCCTAACAAGTATATCACTTTATGTAATTAATGCACGAACTATTTCAAAGAAATGGTTTTCATTTAAAAAAAGATGCCCTGAGGCATCTTTCAATCTATATTATTGTTTCTTAGATATTCGATAGGTTGCGAATCCAATTATCCAAAACACACACGCACCTACTCCCCATACAAATGAGAGGATAATTTGAAATATCACAAATCGATTATCGGTAAGTAGTAGTTCACTAAACTGCATAATAAATAATCCTGTTAAGATAATCGCAATAATAAATGGTATCAACGTAATTAGTTTCTTAATCATCTAGATCAAATCTCCTTTATTTTGGTAAGCCTATTATCGTTATTCAACATCCCTATTCATACATATCTCTTTGATCGTTAACAAGTAACTTGTTTATAAAGTGATACAGCTTCTTTATGTCTATATCATACACATTATAGATTCTAGGTGAGATGAAATACTTGGTTGAATCTTTCATTATTATTTTGAATCTATCTTCATAAAAACCTTCCATTGAAATGCATTCAATATCTTCTATTTTTAGTTCCTTTACTTTCTTTGTTAAAGAACTAGGTATATATAATACGCCATCTTCTATGACCAAATACCTTTCTTTCTTTACTAATGTATACTTTGCATACATAAAGAATCCAAACAATGCAACCCATATAACCATTTGAGCAATGTAAAAATAAAAGAATCGTAAGTGCCTTTCCGCTACTTCCGAATAATTGGTTATATTGTTTTGATAACTCGCATATCTTGTGACCATACTATTTACAGTATATAGCAACATCCCAATCACGATAGAAAACCTCATAGTAGCACGTTCTACTTTCATTAATTTTGTCTTCAATTCTATCACCTTCCTAGTTTAAAAAATATTTATAAATACTCCTTCTAAATCCCATTTATTCCTTTATATTAAATATCTGATTAAAGTGCCTATAATAAAGTGTATATAGCGCAACAACCAATACGGTAATAATCCAAACTAGGTAATACCCTAATCCAGTATCTAGTGATTCCCCAACAGAGATCATATCTGAATGAGATAATGTGTTTGGGTAGGCATGAATATTCGCATTTACAAAGTTGATTCCAAGAGATGCGTAATCATAGATATCCGTTGCTGATAAACTATTGAATAACATCCAAACAACTAACCCAATAATCGGAAACATTGGAAAGGTTCTACATACAAAATAGACATTCTTTGATTCCAGCATTCTAGGATATACATACGATAAAAGTAACGCTATTACATGCGTTAGTGTCGTAATGATAAGTACTAGTAATAATCTAGCTGCTAAGTGGATATTCGCATCAATAAGAACCATTGATAATCCTTCACTATTAACATAATAAGGAACATAATATAATACTCCAATAATCAAGGTACAATGAATCAATATAATGGCGAATACACCAACTTGAACTTTCTTCATAACATCATCTCCTCTAGGTTATTCTACCATATAAAAAGAAGTCGGTAAACGACTTCTTTTTTAAGGAAACTAGTTCTTATATGCTGCACGATTCATCATCACATGAATGAGTATCACTTGCACCTTCTATTTTATCTAGGGTGTTTGTTTCTTCCCATAGTTGTTCTAATACTTGATAGAAGTAATCTTCTTGTTGTGCACCTGAAACTCCGTATTTTCGATTTAATACAAAGAATGGAACACCCTGCACACCTACTTGTCTTGCTTCTGTTATTTGTGCTTGCACTTCATCTTTAAACGCATCAGTAGATAATACTTGCTCAACAGCCTTTGTATCTAGTCCTAACTCACTTGTTAATGAAATCAACGTTTGATGATCAGCGATATTGTATCCTTCAGTAAAGTAGGCTTTCATAAACCTTGTAGTTACTTCATGTTCTTTTCCAATTGTATTTGCCCATTTTGCAACTCGATGTGCATCAAATGAGTTGGTTAACTGAATAATATCATAATTGTACTCAAGACCAACTTCTTTTGCAGCATTCACAAACATGGCAAATTTTTGGTTTGCTTTTTCAACAGTCGTTCTGTGTCCTTTCGCAAATGCTTCCACAGCACTTACCTTCATTTCTTTTGGGGCATTTGGATTTAATTGATATGCCTTATATTCTACTTGTACTTGATCTTTGTGTGGAAATCTGTTTAATGCAGCTTCAAATCTTGTTTTACCAATATAACAAAACGGGCATGCAAAATCAGACCATACTTCAATATTTATCATATGTATCTCTCCTTCTATTTCTAATTCGTCTATATTATCTCTTTTCTTGATTGGAAAAGCAATTAGTTTGCTTACGAACTATTATGATAATAAAAAAGAAGCCCGTAATTAACTTCTAGGCTTATATAAGATATTCCTAATTATAAAAAGTGTTCTGGTTTTTTTATTACTCGATAATGTGGTTGATAATGTGTTCTATATTCATCTGAGTGATGAACCGGTCTAATCCCTTCTTTTAGGTACTTTGTTAGTACGTGTTCATATTCTGTTTTATATGGTAATATCCCTATATCACACAGAGTAGTAAATAGTGTCAGCCCAGTATGAAATAGGTTTGTCGCTTCTTTTATATCAACGGGCTCATTCATGGATGATACAAACTGAGAAAGTAGTTCCTCTTTTAATATATTACCTGATTCTACTGCATCTAAATATACACGAGCATACCCATTTCCAATCTCTTCTATGTACCTACCTGTAGTAGTCGTCATATTTTCTAGTTCAGTATCAATATAGGCTTGTACTTTTTCATGGGATGGATTCCCATGCAAGTGAAAAGGACCAAAACAACTTTGGTATAGTAATTTTAAATAGTCCTGAATTTGCATTTTAGGATACATTTTATAATGATTGATGAATATTTCACTCATATCAATAGGTTTCATTTTTTTCCTCACTTAGTACTATTATTTGACTCATATTGGGTTTGAAGAAACAAATGATATTATTTTAATACGTTTGATATTGATTCAATAATATCAGTTGCGATCATCGATTCTTCACCATGTATTTCTTTAGCGATTAATCCTGCTTTACTGTGGATATATACTCCCTTTGTACTAGCATCATATCCGTTAATCCCTCTTCCAATCAGACTTCCTATCACTCCTGATAATACATCACCACTACCTGCAGTGGCTAACCCTGGATTTCCTAAACAACTATACACTGTCTTATGTCCATCTGTAATGATGGTTGTTGATCCTTTTAAAACAACATTGCCTCCATACTTCTTAGTGAATAAATGGGCAAATTTAGTGGGATTCTTTCTGATCATATCAGAATTCACATTCATAAGCAACGCCATTTCTCCGTAATGTGGGGTTACTACTACATTCTTATGCAAGGTGATATCATCAAGTAAGTAGGTAAGATAATGCAGTCCATCCGCATCGATAAGGAGTGGCTTGTTTAATCCAATAAGATATCGTAGATACTCTGTATTCTCTTTATCTTTTCTACCTAGTCCTGGGCCATATATAATTCCCGATACTCTTGAAAAATCAATATCGGTTATATCTTTATATGTATCTACCATCAATGATGGATTATAAGAACTACTATATTTCATATAGTTTTCATGAATCATTACTTTTGATAAACCACTTCCTGTTTTAAGAACGGCTAACCCAGATAAAATAGGAGCCCCCATCATTCCTTTTGAACCACCTATTGTAAGGACACATCCGTAATGATACTTATGGGTGTTTCTTTTTCTTAAAGGTAATAGAGTTATCTTCTCTTTCTGGAGTAAAGAAACATTATCTTTAGGGTTTGAGATACCGATCGATAGTAGGTGTATTTCACCTGAGTAATCAAGCGCATCCCCTAGGATATTTCCTTGTTTATAGTGTTCAACAACGATTGTTCTATTTGCGTGTACTGCTACACCGCACACTAGCCCGTTTGTAGCATTAATTCCTGAAGGTATATCAATACTTATGATAGATGAAGAACTATCATTAATCCTGTCTATGACACTTTTATGGACTCCTTCAACATCTCTTGTTAATCCAATACCAAAAACAGCATCTATCACAATACTTGCATCCTGTAACACATCAACAAGTAGATCCAGTTTCTCTTTTGAGTTTACTATGTAGTTTGTGATATCTATAGATTGAATCTCTTCCCATATGTTTTTTGATTCCTCTGTTTGAGAATCTATGTCACCTACAAGTACAACTGATGGATTTAATCCTCGTTCTTTTAGTCGCTTAGCAATCACAAGACCATCTCCACCATTATTTCCAGTTCCAATGACAACAACTACTTTGTCATTTTTCTTTATCATATTGCTTTCAATAAGATATTCTTCCATCTTACTCCCAGCAAGCATCATTAATTCAAAGGATGTTATTCCTTTTTCTTCCATCGTTAAACGATCAAGTTTCCTCATTTCATCTACGGAAACAACAAACGATTCTTTCATGATATCACCTACCTTCTACAACACTATTATATCATTCATTAAATCAATCAAAAAGAAACCAGACAAAATAATAGTCTAAAACTAGACAACATTAAAAAAGTAAGCCAATAAATGGCTTACCTTAGTTGTATAGTTGCGCTAGTGACAGGAGTAAACCCGTACCAACGGTGTTGGAGACCTAAAATGCAGTTTTACATCTAGTTCCTAAACATATTTAATGCGATAATTGCTATGAATAATGAAATACTCAACCCTGCAGCTTTAATCGCATTTGTAATTCCTATCAATAAAGTCTGTTCATTAATTGTTACTTGATCGAAAAAAATTAAAACTATTAATCCATATACAGCAACTAGCAGACAAAGAACTTGTAGAACATTAATCAATTGATTTCTCTTCATGATAACATCTCCTTCTTTTGTTATTTTACCATATAAAAAGAAGCCAGTAAATGACTTCTAGATAATCTTATAGGCGATAAAGACCGTTAGTCAATGTATTCACTAAAGAACTCCCATATGAGCTCTGAAGCATCAAACCCTGCTGTTTCTGACTGCACGGGAGTATAGTAATCAATTGCTCCTGGCCATATATGATCATAATCCATTACTAAGTAGTACCATACTTGAATATCTGATTCAGAGCTGGTGTATTTTTCGATCGTAGTGGTTCCTAGGTCCGATAATTCTACATTAGTTGTATTATTAATACTTACCCAATAATCAATAATACCATCTGTAGTAGGACCACCACCCCAGCCTCCTGGTACTTCCATCACTGCATCAATTGGTACAATGCTGTCTACTGCGCCATGGATATGAAGTATTGGAATTGGGTTTCCTTGGCAAGTATTATACGTTTCTAAACTCATTAATCCCGCAACTGGTGCTGCGGCTTTAAACGTATCGCTTTGACAAGCGACTTCATAACTCATAAAACCACCATTACTAAACCCTGTAATAAAGGTGTGTTCTTCACTCGCTTGATACGTTTCTTGTATATAGAGCGCTAACGCTTCTAAAAACCCTACCTCATCTACCTCTGCATAGTCCAATTTTGCGTCCCAGTGGCTTACACCATCAACCAGTGTTCCATAAGGGTATACAACAATAAACCCCTCACGATCAGCAATATCATTGAAATGCGTTAATACTTGATTTGCTTTGGGGTTACTCGTCAGTCCATGTAGTGAAAAGATGATTGGTGCATCATCCTCAAGTATTTCTGGAATGTAAACTTGATAATACCTTGTAAGTCCGTCATGCATAAATGTTTCATATTCAGCATATGGACCTGGTTCACAAGCGCATCCTGTATCATCTAATATATCTCCTTCATCACAGGTGACAGTCACTTCTATACAGCTTCCACCTTGAATCTCAAAACAGGAATCTTCAATACCAAGGACATCTTCACAAATAAGTGGATCTGAATAACACTCGTTATTGTATAAAACTTCATCACTTGAACATTCAAGAGGTGTTTCTTCTACATCCTTACATCCTGCCATCGCAAAAGAAAGCAGTAATAATATACTTAACATAAACTTTCTTTTCATCTAAATTCCCCCTATAACTTTACATATTCTTCAATTACTTTATCTAATAATCGATCGTATTCTTCATCAATTGTTTGTAGTTCTTTGTTTTCTAAATATCTCTTTACAGCCTTTGGTGCAATCTCTTCATACCTTGTCGTAGCTTCGTAAGCTGGAGCTATTTTTTTAATTTTACTGTTATCAAAAATCAAACTCCAGTCTTTATCCCCAGCGAGTTCTCCTTCTAACCACGGAATATACTTGATAATAAAGTCAGTCGGTATGTGAATCACGTTTGATTCAACCCCTAATTCTTTACTAATGATGTCATTGAGTTGATCCCATGTATATGTAAAATCACTAGTAATATGGAAATCCTCGCCATAGGCAAGTGGATTACCTAGTACCTTCACAAATGCTTTTGCGAAGTCTTGATTATAGGTTAATGTCCATAAACTGCGTCCATTACCTGGAATAATCGTTGGTTTCCCATCCATTATTCGTTTAATGGTAGTAAATGGATGAGCCCATGCTTTAATGCACATAACCACTTTTTCATCGTTATAGGTATGAGCTGGGCGTATAATCGTGACATTAAAATCATCACTATGAACGCTTTGTAAGTATTCTTCACAAATTCGTTTGTTATCACTATAGGTCCAGTATTTATTCCCAAGTGGTGTTTTTTCAGTAATTGGGTACGCTGGAAGTGGCTTTATATATGCACTTGCACTAGAAATAAAGATGTACTGTTTTGTTTTTCCTTTAAATAATCGTACATCTCGCTCCACATCAGCCTTTTCAAACGCAATCCAATCTACCACAACATCAAACGTTAGATCCGCAATAAGTTGTTTGATTTGATTTTCATTATGAATATCACCTTTTAGACTAATAGCGTCATTTACCACATTACTGCCACGATTTAACAAATACAGTTCAATACCTTCTTTAACAGCTAATTTTGATACTGCAGTACTAATAAGACCCGTTCCACCAATAAATAAAACTTTCATAAAAACCCTCCTATCTCTTTTGAACAAGGTAAAATATGACAATAATTTACAATATAAGGGATATTCCATTTGTTCAAAATTAGTGATTTTTCACATCATTTTTGACGCGATTTAATTTTTATTTAATATTTCAAATACCGCTTTGTTTAGCGCTTTAACAAGATGAAGTAGATTCGTGATTTTTTATAGTTTTTACACTATCTATTATCATATAAACTAAGCGGTTTACCACTATTTTATAATTTCGTCTAAAATAGCGTATACGACATCTCTATTTTCTTTTGTTTCTGACGAGTATGTTATAAACAAATCATTTGGATCTAAATTTAGAGCTCGTTTAATTTCTTTTTCGTGTTTAATCCGCTTTGTTTTTGCGATTTTATCGTTTTTAGTCGCAACTACAAGGCATGGAATCTCATAACTCTTTAAATAATCGTACATTAAAATATCATCTTCACTCGGTGTATGTCTAAAATCAACTAACAATACAACAAGACGAAGATTTTCACGATTTAAAAAGTAATCCTCGATGATTCTTCCAAACTTTTCACGTTCTGTTTTACTAACTCTTGCATATCCATACCCAGGAACATCTACAAAATAGAACGCATTATTAATTAAATAGAAGTTTAATGTTTGTGTCTTACCTGGTTTACCTGACGTATGCGCAATGTTTTTACGGTTAAGAACACTATTAATAAAACTACTCTTACCAACATTACTACGGCCAGATAATAAGATTTCAGGTAACTGATCTTTTGGGTACCTTGATTCTTCTACTGCGCTTCCTTTAAATTCTACACTATGTATTTTCATAATTATCACCTATTTCTCTATCTCTTATCCTCATTTTACACGTTATACATGATAATTCCCATTTATTTCTACATAAATATACTCATTGACCTAATTTAAATACAAGCTATTCCTTAAAGACACATAAATGTGGGAAACTTTTGTATTTTTTAGAGTATTTTAACTCAATCAATCATCTAAATGGATTAACTAAAGTATTAAAAATTAGTTAAATATGGTCATGTTTACATTTTGATATAGTTATGAAGCTAAATATTCATCAATACAACGTAAAAAATAGTCAATATTCTCTTTTGAAATATCATTATGTATCGCTATACGAAGAACTTCACCTTTGTATCCTGATATCTTAATATCCTTGGTTAACATAAATTTCGTCATATCAGAAAAATCAATATTACTTCTGATGAATACCATATTTATATCTAAATGGTCATAATCTATATCAAACTCTTTATGGTGACTCAGTTTATCGGCAAAGTACTTGGCGTTCTGATGATCTAAATGTAGTCTTTGCGTCATCTCTTTTAGACCGACCAGTCCTGCAGCACCTAGTATTCCTACTTGTCTCATACCTCCGCCTAAAAGTTTTCGACCTCTTCGAGCTTTGTTTATGAACTCTTTTGTCGAACATAGTAATGAACCAATAGGGCAGCCAAGTCCTTTTGAGAGACAAAACGTTACAGAGTCTACGTATTTTGTAATTTCAGCAGCATCTACATTGAGGTACGTTGCGGCGTTAAATAGCCTTGCGCCATCCAAATGAACCTTGAGCTGATGCTTATTTGCGAGTTCACGAACATCTTTCATGTAAGATAGTGGTAGTACTTTCCCACTTCCATGTGCATTTTCGAGGCAGATGAGTGATGTATCAGGAAAGTGGACATCGTTTCCTCGAATTCCTTTTTTAAGTTCTTCTAGTGGTATTTGCCCCATATCCTCTTCAATAAGGTGGTAGCTAACGCCACTTATAACTGCTGCGGCACCTACTTCGTAGTTTTTGATGTGTGCTTTTTTACCTAAAATAACCTCATCACCACGATTTGTATGTGTATAAATTGCCAGTTGATTCCCCATCGTACCACTTGGAATAAATAAAGCAGCTTCTTTTCCTGTCATTTTCGCTGCCAGCGCTTCTAGTTCTTTAATCGTTGGATCATCTTCGTATACATCATCACCAACAATAGCGTTCGCCATTGCTTCTCGCATCTTTTTTGTTGGTTTTGTTACGGTATCACTTCGAAAATCAATCATATTTCACAACCTCCAATAGTTTATGTAAACTTTCAGTTTCTTTTTTATAATAGCCATTACTTTGATATAACTCATTCACAAATGTTTTTGTTAGTGCTTTGTTTTCTGTTTTTGCGATTAAATAGAGTAATGTGTTCACATTAAAACAAACGACATTGACCTTTATCTCGCGTTTATTGTTCACAAATACAACATCTGGAGTGATAAATCCTTTCTCTAGACGAATCTCATCGATTTTCTCAATATCGAATGCAGTGCTTCCAAATAGTTTTTTGTGATATAAGACTCCTTCACGGTAAAATACTGTTCTTGTGAATCTTCCAAACAGAAAAATGAGTAAAAAGACAATCCCATTTGCGGCTAAAATGTAGAATCCTACATCATAAAAGTCCGTAATTGTCCCTTTTAGGTATTGAATAATCGTTACTGGGAATAGACAAATTGTCATTGTACCTAGTCCAATAAAGAGGTACAAGTGATTTGTAAATTTATAGGTTTTTATATCGTCTCGATCTGAAATATAAAAGATTGATGCCATATCTTGTTTATAAAATGCACCAAGTAAAAAGATAAATAAGACTTGTGGCATAAAGATTAATGCTACTTCGATTAGTTTATCCATATCATCACCTCTTTTCTATTATACCAAAAGAATGGCTTTAGTATTAAAAAAGTTGGCAATTCGCCAACTTTTTATTTCGTTAGTTCTAAGAATAAATTAATTTCTTCAACAATGACATCTAAACTACTGTTCCAAAATGCTTTACTAGAAAGGTCTAGACCTACTAAAGATGCGACATCTTCGACGCTCATTTGTCCCGTTTTTTGTAGTAATAGGTTGATTTTATCAACAAATGGTGTCCCTTGTTTGATGAATTCAGCATAAATTCCTTTTGCGAATAATAATCCAAAGGCATATGGGAAGTTATAAAATGATAAGCTCCCACGGTAGTAATGAGGCTTGTTTAACCATGCATAAGGCATCATATAGTCTTCATGCAAGCTGTCTCCATACGCTTCTTTTTGCGCACTAAGCATCATTTCATTTAACATACGTTCGTTCATTGGTGTTTGTTTTCTAGTTTCAAAGACTTTACTCTCAAATATGAATCGGCTTAAAATATCGACAATTACTTGTGTACTACCTTTCAGTGATTGTTCTAAGATGAATATCTTTTCATCTTTTTCAGCATCTTTTAACGCTGCGTTTTTCACAATTGTCTCGCAAAATGTTGATGCAGTTTCTGCTACAGGCATCGTGTACGATGCATTTGTGATACGCTCTTTAAAGATTTGATCGCCATGATATGCATGTCCAAGCTCATGAGCAAGGGTAATGACATTTCCAAATGATCCACTGAAGTTCGTTAGGATTCTTGATTGTTTTAACGGATGTATATTACTACAGAATGCTCCACCACGTTTTCCGCTTCTTGGTGTGAAGTCAATCCACTCTTCATTATACGCTCTACGTGCTAAATCCTCCATCTCTGTGCTGAATGTACGGAAGTTAACATAAATATATTCCATTGCCTCTTCAATCGTAAATTTCTTACTACTTTCACCTACAGGAGCAAAAATATCATAATACGGTAATGCTCCATCATGTCCCAATAATGTTGCTTTTCGTTTTAAATACTTGTGGAAATGAGGCAAATAATCTTTCATTGAAGAAATCAAAGCATCAAGTGTACTACGCTTCATTCTAGAGTTATAGACTGCTTGATCTAATGCACTTTCAAAGCCTCTCATATCAACAATTGTGTTTACTTCTCCTTTTACACCATTCATTGCGTATGCGATGCTTTCAGCAATCTTTGGATATGCTTTTAACTCCGCTTCATACGCTTTTTTACGAGTTTCTTGCGATGGATCACTTGATAAGTTACGTACTTCACTTAAACTTAGTACTTTGTCATCTAGTTCCACTTTTAATGTACTCGTTAACTGCCCTTGCAATTGTCCCCATGCACTTGATGAGGTTTGTTG
Organism: uncultured Candidatus Izemoplasmatales bacterium; assembly: GCA_964652375.1. Taxonomy (GTDB): domain Bacteria; phylum Bacillota_I; class Bacilli_A; order Izemoplasmatales; family Izemoplasmataceae; genus CAZZAP01. Next base: position 16,493 of record CAZZAP010000019.1, on the reverse strand, counting down.
CATTTTACTAATTACCATCTCTACATCATCGCTTAATACATATTTTGCCCCATCAACAATGCGGTATAGGAAGTATTCTACTTCTTTTAATATCTCATTTTGAGCAATTAGCGCTGGTAAATCTTTTACCGTTGGTAACCATTTACTAAATTTGGTTGTAGGTAACGTTGTTTTTGCGCTTAGTACTTGCATTTTATTCATGTACTTGCGCGCGTCTTCATTTAGCGCATCTGTGCTGATTGTTAAACTACAAAAATTAAATGCTTTGATTAATAACGCACGTAATTCCTCCATACTAGTAAGAAACGCAAGTATCTTCTCTTCTGCATTGTTTGGCGTGTCAAACTCTTTTTGAGCATGCTGCGTAGCTGCCTCTATAATTGCTTCTATTTGTTTTAAATCCGTTTGAAACTCAATTGATTCAAACGAGGGATATAACGCGTTTAAACTCCATTATTTCATCGTTTTGTCTCCTTTGTTATTCTTATGTATATTTTATCACAGTAAACTGTATATATTTATGTGTAATATTGAAAATAATGTCATACAAAAAAAAGAAAGGCAAATTTCTTTGCCTTTACTTTAATACTTTATGAATGATTTCATCAATGTTTTCAACAGGGATGATTTCTAAGTTGTCTCGTACATCTTGTGGAATATCTTCTAAATCTTTTTTATTGTCAATTGGGATCATAATTGTTTTTAATCCACTTCTATGCGCTGCGATTGATTTTTCTTTTAATCCACCGATTGGTAATACGCGACCTCTTAGTGTGATTTCACCTGTCATACCAATAAAGTGGTCAACTTTCTTATTTGTTAGAACAGAAACGATTGCTGTAGTGATTGTAACACCGGCGCTTGGACCATCTTTTGGCACTGCACCTTCTGGAACATGGATATGAATATCATGTTCTTTAAAGACATCAATGTCAATTCCAAGTTTATCCGCATTTGCTTTTACGTACGATAGTGCAGCTTGCGCACTTTCTTTCATTACATCGCCTAGTTTACCTGTTAATACAAGTTTACCAGTTCCTTTATAATACGTTACCTCAACTGGCAGAGTATCTCCACCAAATTGGGTATATGCAAGTCCTGTTACTACGCCTACTTGATCATCTTTTTCTGCTTTTGTATTTTTGAATCTAGGTTTACCTAAGAAATCTACTACGTTTTCTGCAGTTATGTTAACTTTGTCTTTTTTGTCTCCTAGAATGATTTTAATCGCTTTTCTAATTAATGAACCGAACAATCTATCTAGTTGTCTTACACCTGCTTCTCTTGTATAAGAACGAATTAATTCCATAATTGCTTCATCTTCAACGATAAACTTCTTCGGATCAAGTCCATGCGTGTCTAATTGTTTACGAATTAGATGTTCAACTGCGATATTAAATTTTTCAATTTCAGTATAACTTGATAACTCAATGATTTCCATACGATCACGAAGTGGCGCTGGGATATTACCGAGGTAATTCGCAGTAGCGATAAACAATACTTGTGATAAATCATATTGTTCTTCTAGGTAGTGGTCACTAAATTTCTTGTTTTGCTCTGGATCAAGAACTTCTAGTAACGCAGCACTTGGATCTCCTTTGTAATCGTATCCTAGTTTATCAATTTCATCGAGTAAGAAGACTGGATTTACTACTTTTGCTTTTTTCATACCTTGTAAGATTCTACCTGGTAAAGCACCTAAGTATGTACGTCTATGTCCACGAATCTCTGATTCGTCTTTTACGCCACCTAAACTTTGTTTTACGAAGTTTCTACCTAGCGCGTTTCCAATACTTTGCGCTAAACTTGTTTTACCTACACCAGGAGGCCCAACTAAACAAAGAATGGTTTGTGGGTTTTTACCAGTTAAGATTTTAACTGCTAAGTACTCAATAATTCTTTCTTTAACTTTTTCAAGACCAAAGTGAGTTGCATCTAATGCAGCCTCTGCTTTTTTGATGTCTGTTTCATCAATACTTACTTCATGCCATGGTAAATCGATTAAGAAGTCTAAATAGGTTCTAATAACTCCTGATTCTCCACTTGAAGCTGGTAGTGACTGATATCTTGTAAGCTCATAAATTGCCTTTTCTTCAATGTGCTTTGGCATTTTTTTCGCTAGAATTTTTTTCTTTAATTCTTCAATATCCGATTCTTTTTTTACTTTGTCTCCAAGTTCTTCTTGGATCGCCTTCATTTTTTCACGTAAGTAATACTCTTTTTGATTTTCATCAATATTTCTCTTAACAGTCATGTTAATTTCGTTTTCAATTTGATTCATGTATTTCTCTTTTTCAATGTCTTCTAGTAAGTAGGTTAGACGTTGATTTAATGAATCAGTTTTTAAATACTTAAATTTTTGATTTTCACTCACTTTTAAACTGTTTGCGACAATGTCACATAGTTTATCACTAGAAACACCATTTTGAATTGCTTCTAGGCTTAATTTAGGGTTTTTAAGTACTTGTTTGTTGTTTTCTAGTACTTGTTTTGCAAGCATTCTAACAAGTGCTAATTCTTGATCCACATCTGTTTGCACAGTTGGCATTGTTTTAAATCGTGTTAAGAAGTATGGATCGGTTTGTTCGATTTGAATTAGTTCTGCACGAACAATCGGATCAAATTTTACTTTGAAATTTCCATTTGGTAATTTTATCTTAATTCCAATTTTTGCAACCACACCATAATCAAGAACATGATTTTCAGTTGGTTTGTCAATCATTGGGTTTTCTTGAATCAATAATAAAACATAGTTATTGTAGTTCTTCTCTGCTTCTAATAAAGCATTTTTAGAAACAATACGTCCTACTTCAATTCGAAGATCTGTATGAGGAAATGGCGCAATACCACGTATTGCGATGCTTGGTAAAATTCCTTCTGTCAGTACGTTACTTCTATACATGCTAATCACCTCTTTTTTACTCTCTTCTTTGTACTTATATTATACCTTTAAATGCCCCTTTTTGCAATCTTCACACTCAAGGTAAAATACATGGCATGTGAATAATTATATATTATAATTGTTTTTAAATAAAGCAAAATGATTGAGTTTATTGAGATTTATAACTGACCCATTTTTTCAATTTTTTTAAGATAGTGATAAATTCCATCTTCTTGATTGCTAAGAGCAACATCATTCGCTTCTTTTTTTACGTCTTCAATCGCATTTCCCATCGCTACACCAAGCCCTGCATACTGAAGCATTGGTACATCGTTATACTGGTCACCAAACGCGATGATTTGGGTGCTAGTTAAATTATAGTAGAGTGCTAATTTTTTAACCGCTTCTCCTTTTGAAATGTCAAGAGGACCAATATCAATAAACTCTTCTTTACTCCTTGTGACACTAATTGAGTCATATAATGAAAGTTCATCAAGTAGGTTAAAGTAGGTTTCTCTGTCCTTTTCAATAAATAGAATCTTATTGATATCACTTGAAAGGATTTCTTCTTCTTGTCCATCCACTAAAATAAAATTCCCTTGAACATCAACAGGTAACTCTTGATTTCGTTTTGTAAAGAAACGATAGCGTTCATTAAAATTACTCGCGATGAATCCTGTTCCGTATAGCAATAGATCAATCTCATTATCCTTTGCATACTGATAGATTTTTGTAACGATCTGTTTTGGAATTGCTTTGGAATATAGCGTTTCTTTTGTTTCATGGTTATAAATAACACTACCATTACAAGAAACAACAGGTGTATCAAGGCGTAACTCCTTCACATACTCTTTCATCAGTTCATTTGGTCTTCCAGAAGCTAACACAACCTTAACACCCTTGTTTTTTAGCTCTGTCACCGCTTTTTTATGTAACTCACTTAATGAGTAATCACTCTTTAATAAAGTCCCATCTAAATCAAATACAGCTAGTTTATACATAGTTTGTCTCCTTGAATTGATAGTTGCATTATACCATATACTTATGAATCTGTTATGAACATATGGTATAATATTGTTAGGATGGAAGCGGCAATGAGACAAACAAGAATTGTAACGAAGGAAGAAGACAACGTAGCTAAATACAAAAAGCAACGCTTTGAAATACATATTGAACGAATCATTGCTTTGATTATAGGTATCATCTTAATAATTGTATCTAGATTCATATAAAAGGAGGTCCCAAGATGTACGACAAAAAGAAATACATCGCAGTACTACTTGTCGCACTTGGTATTGTTGGGCTTGCATACCTGATTAATATCCTTATCGATAGTGCAACCATTTTAAAAGATACCCTATTTTTTGGTGGAATACTGAATATGCTCACGTTTGCTAGTTTTATGATTAGTGGAGGTGGATTTACCGATACTGGGTTTTCAAATATGACTTATGGTGGTCGCGGAGGTGGACGCCAAGGGAACCAAACAGGAATCTTTATTGATGAAATATACAAGCAAACAAAAGAACAAGATAAAGGCAATCAACCACAAATCGCAAAATTCACACCTAAATGGGAGCGATTGATTGGTTTCTTGATTGGATTGATTCTACTGATTGTTGCGATTATGTTATAAAAAATATTTGATATAATATTCATGAATTAAGAATAATTCATTTGTAAATAGGAGGTTATATGAGGGGATTAATTAAATTAATTATATTCGTTTCACCATTTCTAGTTGCAGGTCTTTCTTTTTACATCATTTATAATAGAACAACTAGTGAGTATCAACTTACAGACTCATTGTTTGCTTCTGGAATTACAACACTAATTATTTATGTAGCATTATTATTTAAAAGTAGTTCGATACTTAGTGGTATTGGAAATGTCTCAAGGGGATTGCATGCAAACCGAGCCCACAATAATGCAGTAACTGATTATTTATCCGAACATTATAATAACCAAGGTAATAAACACATTCGTTTTAAAGAAGCAACAGATTTTTTAGTTTCAACATATAAAATAATTGGAATAATCCTTGGTGTATCGTTAATGATCGCTGGAATCATTGTTTCATAAAAGGGGAGGAAATGATGAGTAAACATCGCTATGTACTACCGTATTTAATACCATTTCTTATTTTCGCAAGATACTTCATAGTACTTGAAGGAGAGTACCGATTATCGTATTCATTCTTATTTAGTGGATTAACGCTTATTATCATTAACTTACCAATCTTGTTTATTGTTGGTGGATTTGGTAATAACAAACGATTTTCAACATTTGATACATCAAGCATGGTTGCATCACACGAAGAAAATGTGCAATCGTATATGAAGAATAATCCTGTGGATTTATCAAAAACAATGCAATATCAATTTCCGTTCTACTTGCGCTATCCACATGTGTTATCCTTATTTGGATTTTTGTTTCTATTCATTACATTTATCGTGAATTAAAAAAGAAGCCACTGGCTTCTTTTATTTTTATTCGACGATTAAGCTATCTACTAAGAAATCTAATGTTTTTCTGTATGCTACTTCTTGCTCAACTGCTGCTTGGTTAACCGCTGCTTTTACTTGGTCTACACCCATGTTGTATTGTCCTGCGATTTCAGCGTATTTTGCTTCGATTTCTTCTTCTGTTGCTTTGATTTCTTCTTGTTTACCGATTGCTTCTACTACTAAGTTATACGATAATGATTTTTCCGCATCTTTCATCATGTTTGCTTCAAAATCTTCACGATTGATTCCACTGAATTGTAAGTATTGATCTAGTTCTAAGTTGTATTGTTTTGCTTGTTGTGCTACTTGATCAACTAATCTGTTTTTCTCTTCAGCAACCATTTCTTCTGCGATTTCAAATGTTGCATTTTTTGTTGCTGTATCAACTGCAAAGTCGATTCTAGCGTTTTTATTTTTTGTTTTTAAGCTTTCAGTCAGTGTTTGTAATGTATCAGCTTTTAATGCTTCTACTGTTTCAATACCGTCTTTTTCTAACTCTTTAACAAATTCGTCATTTAATTCCGGTAATTGTTTTACTTTCATTTCATGAAGTTTCACTTTGAAAATAGCATCTTTTCCCTTTAAGTTTTCTGCTTGGTAGTTTTCAGGGAATGAAACATTTAATTCTTGTTCTTCACCTAGTGCCATACCAACCATTTGCTCTTCAAATCCAGGAATAAATTGTCCACTACCGATTAATAATTCGTAGTTTTCTGCTTTTCCACCTTCAAATGGTACGTTATCTACAAATCCTTCAAAATCGAAGATTGCCGTATCACCTTTTTCAAGTGTTCCTTCTTCTTTTAGGACTAATTCAGCATTTTGCCCTAGTAACTTATCCAATTCAGCTTGTACTTCTTCTTCGCTTACTTCATCTGATTGTTTTGCGAATGTTAAGCCTTTGTATTCCCCTAATGTAACTTCTGGTTTAACTGCAACTTCTGCTACATATGTAAATCCTTTTCCTGCTTCTACTTTTGTAATGTCTAGGTCGATTTTAGGTTGTGCAACTACTTCAACATCGTTTGATGTAACTGCTTCTACGTATGTTTCTTGAATTACGTGGTTGATTGCTTCTTCGTATAAAGATTCAACACCATAATGTTTTTCAAATACACTTCTTGTTACTTTACCTTTTCTAAATCCTTTAACCTCTACATTATCTTTTACCGCGTTAAATGCGTGCTCTAAACCATGTTCAAATTGCTCTTTTGTAACGTCGATTTCAATTCGTACTTTTGAACCTGATAAATTGTCAATCTTTGCCATATTTGGTTCCTCCTATTTAAAAAAATACAGTTTATTATAACATAATAAAGAAATTTGTAAACCAATAACTTCTATAACTTTCGTAATTCGGCTAATATCTCTACCATAGCCCATGTATCTTGTTTACAATATTCCGTTAATGACGCTCTAGTTTCAGCCAATTCATGCGGGTTTAATGCACTGTATCCAGCGTATGAATAGACTGCTTCCATCCCGTTTGAAACAGCGAGTCCTTGATACGATAAATCACTGAAGATTGGCAGTACTTTTTTAATGCTGTAAGAGCCACTTAAATCTTCGTGATAATAATTGATGGTTTTTGCGTGTTCTTCATCAAATCCAAGTGCAGTATAAAGCTTTGTATTGGTCTTAACAACATGCATTAAATCAAATAATCGTTCGTTAATACCAAGTAGTTTTTCACTGTACTCAGGGAAAAACTTAGCCAGTTCTTTAATACGTGTTTTTTCAAATGCTTCATTGTATACTAAGACACTACCTCCATCATCTTTGATGCATTCAAGTAGTTTTTTTACAAGCACTCTGCGATTATCGGCATGATCACTCGCTAAAAATTCATAGTGATCGTTTTCTTTGTCGCATACCCCTTCTTGATGTTCAACGTGAAGTGAAAATTGGAACAAACTTTGCATGTATGGTTTTTCACCTTTAAAGCGTGGTAAGGGACAAGGAAAACTTTCAAAATCAAGATGATAAATCGGGTAGTTAATCACCTTGATACCTTGCCTAATTTTACCGACATCTACATATGGTTTTCCTTCTAATACAACTTCTCTTTGAATTCGGTTATTTCGTCTATTTAAAAACGAATGAGGTATGTCTAACATCGCGTAGTTACCTTCTTCAATCAAATCAAAGTAATCGTGTTTTCTTCCATCTTCCTCTTTAAATCCATGGTGCTTATCGATGTACATTAGGAGATTATTTTTACTTGGGAATAGATCATAACAGAGATCTTTATAAATGCATTCGCGCATCTTTTTAAGCTGACAATGCTTTCCTAATCTAACACGTTTTTCATTGTCTTCTTTGATACGCTCAATTACTACTTCAATATCATTCTTCATCTTTGCCTGTAGCTCGCTCGTAATAACCGTTAAATCAATTAGACGGATGATGTTTTCTTGATAGAGTGGTTCTCCATCAATATAGGTACCATCAAACTCATATTCATGATTGAGTACTGCGAGGTAATATGTCGCATCTTTGATATCTTCCTCGATGACAAAACGTTGGAATGCTAAGTCGTACACATATACGCCTGCCGCATGTAATCGATCCATTAGTTTATTACGTTGTTTCCGATATTTTTTGTTTTCTAGTAAATCAGGATTACGGGTTTCAGATAAATGCAGTATCCCCTCATCATCAAGATAAAACAAGTTGAACCGTTGCTTGTTCTCAGTGTAACCCATACTTAAAAATTTATTTGAGGTTGTCGCCTTTGCTTCAATGATGTTTAATTTATGCTCATTTCGGTTAAAGATATCTACGTAACACATTAAATTAAAGTTATCATAATCTTTTAGAAATAGCTTTTGTTTCCCATATGTCGTTGAAAATACGGTATCTCCACCAAATAGTGACATTACTTTTCTTGCTGCTAGTACTTCAACTTGATTGAAATAGGGCATCATCACTTCTAAATGAGTTAAATCTGGCTCTAAAAAGTCATCATCAAATACATCACTTGCCATATTTTCAAGTGAATGCAATACATCATAGTATCGATCCTTTAAGGCATCGTCATAGTCTCTTCGTTTATGTAAATGATTCAGCGCCGCATAACGATCACAGCGAATGTATTCCATAAACTTACTCTTTGTAATATTAAAACTAGACATAAAATCTCCCCCTATAGGCTGTTTACTAAGCCTAAAAACTCTCTATTATGAATGTTTACGCCATGTTCATGTTTTGATGGGTTGTTTTCGAAGTTCTCAAGTAATTCGTCAAGTGTTTTCCATTCAATGATTAACCCAAGCTCTTTTTCTTCTTCTGTTAAATTGTTATTCTTTGTATCCTTTAGAAACTCACAGATAAAATAGTGATTTGTCCATACAGAATCCTCAAAATACTCCGATATTGACACCGATTCTTCTAACACGTTGACAAGTACTCCTGTTTCTTCTAATACTTCTCTCTTCGTGCATTCTTCGAGTGTTTCATTCTCTTCTAAGCCTCCACCTGGAAACATCGTTATATCCCATTTTAAAAGCCTTGTCACTAAGTATTTATCACCTTTTTTCACAATACCTCGACAAGCAGTTCTTCTTGGTACTCCTTTTACATCTTTTTTGCTTAAGTTTTTATCAAATATATCAATATGCATTGTACTCTCCTTATAGAAAAGTGCAGTTTACACTGCACTTTGTAGTAATTCTTCAATCTTCGCTTGTAAATTGTTAGGACTAAATGGCTTTAACATATACATGTCAGCTCCCAAGTCCACTGCTTCCACAACGCGGTCTTTATTCTCAATCTTTATTAAAACAAAGACTTTAACATCCTTTAGTTTCTTTTCCTCTTTAATTCTAAGAAGCGTGTCACGTCCACTTAAAACAGGCATATTCCAATCTAGAACAATCAAATCTAAATGATCAAGTTCTAGTGCTTTTTCAATGCCTACCTTTCCATTCTCTGCTTCAAAAAATTCATAACCTAAGTCCACTACGCAGTCCTGTACTACTTTTCTGATTGTTTCAGAATTATCCATGCAAAGTACGTTCATATAAGTCTCCTTTAATAAAGTAGATTTCCATAAGATATTTTATCATAGATAAAAGCGTTTGTAAAAATCTAATTGAAAACGGTTATAAAAAAACGGTGAAAATCACCGTTTTTATCGAAGTTTTACTTTTTTTGCTGGTACGTTCTCTCTGATTTGTTTTTTTAAGAACTCAACAGCTTCAGTTCCTGCTGCTTCTTTAATAATAATTAATCCACCTTGTCCTTTTAGGCTTAAATAGATATGTTTGTCTGTTTCTTTTGCAGAGGTAAACTCATACCAAAACTTTGTAAGTTCTCCATCAGCATTTTTATATACTAGATGTTCATCTTTAAACTCTAATTCCATTTTAATTAAGCTTTCATTTTGCTCATAAAATTTTTTTGCTCTTCTTTTTGTTGTATATATCATAATAAAGTTTAATAGCCCTAATGCAGCTAAAATGATTAACACAAAGAAATTCAGTGTTGTAATGATTGCATATAATGCATACCCAATAATTAAACCGTACATTACAACATTAAGCGGTCTAAAGAAATAACTTAATAATTGATGGTTTACAAAAGACAAATAGTCCTCTTCATTTAATTTTTGTTTTACTTCGTAATTCATGATATCACTCCTATCCGTGATTATTCTATCACAAACAGTTAATTAATAAAATAAATATTGCTTGAAATACTTTCAATAAAGAAATTTACATAAACAATCGAAAATGTTACTAGTAATCCGTGTCGTAAAATTTTGTGGTGTACTTCTTTAAAAATCACTCGAAGCGTTAAGTATAATATTGCAATATGAATCACAATTCCATACAGCACACCAACGGTGTTGATGAAGGTTTCTCCAAGCGTTCCATAAGGAGTCGTCAACAACAGAGTGTGTAAGATGATTAACACAACATATAGGTAGAAATAGCGAAGCACTTTTCTTACAATTTCTCTCATTATTTTTCCTCCTTTATTTATTATTTTCGTTACAATTATATCACCTTAATTGTAAATAACAATTCTTTTTTATAAAAAAGATGATGTAAACGTATACTTCTTTTACAAAAATAAAAAAATCCATATTGGACTTTTTTACTATATGTTTTCTTGAACTAATAAATTTTAGTAGATATTATCCCCAGATACCTAGGAAAAATAACGAACTTAACCCCGTAATAATAACTCCCGATACCAGTAAAAACGTATGAGCATTATCCCCCCAGAGTAGTTTTGCTCTTGCATGCAGTAGTTTGTATATAATAAACTCGCTTTTCAGATATGCACTGATCGCCATAAATAGACCGATCAAGGTCATTAGTATTCCCCATATCATATTCAGTTTCTCTCTTTTACTGGTTGATTATTGAGTACTTCATAAAACATTTCTTCCATTTTTGTAATACTATAATCAAGTTGATATTGTTTTGCGTATTCAATGTACTCTTTTGATAATGAATCACGCAGATCTTTATTTTTGTATAATGTGGCAATTTTAGAAGCTAGACTTACATGATTACCTGCTTCAAATACATTGTTTGTAGATAAAGCAAATTGATTTGTAGCTGAATTTTGATTATTACTTATAATCGGTACTAATCCACAGCTAAATGCTTCAATGCAAGAAATTGCTTCAATTTCATAATCGGATGCGTGGATATATAGATCAGCGTAATTGATAACATCAATCAGTTCTGATTGACTATAAAACTTCATAATTGGTTGATTAGTTAAGCCGATTGATGCTTTGATAAGCGATTTCTTCCATGGTCCTTTACCTGCGAAAATAAGCTGGATATCACGTTCTACTTCTAATTCTTTAATTGCTTTTATAATCAAGTCTTGTCGTTTTTCTCTTGATAATCTACCGATCATCAAGATTACAAACTTGTCTTTTAATTCTTGTGGTTTCTCAACTGTTTTTGGATAAAACTCTTTTGCAACTCCATTTGAAATTACATGTAGTTTTGATTTGTATCCATGTTTCTTTAGTGCATTTGCTATCATCTTTGAGGGACAATGAACATGTGTGAATTGGTTATAGAATTTACGAAACGAACTATACAGTAGTTTATTTAACGTTTGTACTGAGTTTAAATAAAACGTACTTGTAATGTTTTCAGGTTGAACATGAAATGCTGCGGTAGAAGGTACGTTTAGTTTATCCGCAATTTTTTTACCTTCTTTGCAAAGTTTAAATGGTAATAAGAAATGAACGATGTCTGATTTCTTAATTGCATCTTGGATGATGCTTTTATTACTTTTTGCCAGCAACATTCCTTGTGATTTTGTTAGTTGGTATACAATTGGCAGTTTGTTGTGGCCTGTTGTATAAATGTCCTTTTCATCACAATCACTACCAGTTAATACATACACAGTGTGTCCTTTTTCCCGCAATGCTTCGGTCATTCTCATCGCCGTAATTGTTGTTCCATTTGTTGTCGTGCAGTAGGTATCTACAACCATTGTTATTGTTAAAGAATCACTCATGTTACCCCTCCTTTTTAATCAACACCATGTTCGGAAATTTCTTTTGAATATATTCATCTGTAAATACTTTGTCATAAAACTCCCCAATTGGTGTATAAGGTTCAATGCCTTTCACTCGTAACCCTTGCCTAATTAACATACTGTATGTTATAACCATGTTTAGACATAAAAATATCATAAAGAACGTAGTGAAAATTCTTCCACTCTTTGTATTTATACGTTCTAATAGTTGTATAAAAAATGGTGTCACAAACTGGACAGCCAAATAAATCAACACTCCCCAAAACAATGCATAAACTACGGTAGTTCTTCCGTTAATATTTAGGAATAGATTGTGGTAATTCCAAGAAACGCTGCCGGTAAAAAATTCTTGTGCCCAATTTGCGGCATATTCAAATGCACCACCAAACAATGATGCAAGCAAGATTGTGACGACAGGTTTTCTTTTCCTATAAAACAATGCGACAGAAATGATATAGGCAACACCGTACAGTGGATTAAATGGTCCAATAATTACAGAACTACGATTCTCCCATTGCCCGATTTTTATAAATGTAATTATCTCCTCATACCATGTTCCAAACACAGAGCCAAAAATAAACAACCATAAAAATTGAAACGTTGTAATTGGTTTTTCAATACCATGTAGAAGAACTTTTTCATTACTATTTTTATGTGTCATTCTTACCACCCCTTAGTCTATTATACCACGAATACATACTGCTTCACTCAATGAATTCCTCTTATGCAATAAAAAAAATCCATTACTGGATTCTTAGTTTTTAAACATCGACAAAGGTCTAAACGCATATTGATATGAACTTCTCTTTAGAAAGTGTTTCCCTTACCCAAAGCTGAAAATCTTGGATAACAGTAATCAATTCTTCTTTCTCATGTTTATACTATTTTGATGCTGCGCAGTCGTTGAACTTGAATCATTTATATTTGTTACAAATGAATCAAAAGAACCTAGAAGTATCTTTACATTTGTACATTAAAAAACTCCTTTTCGGGAGTTTATCATTATATTTTTATAATATCGCTGGTTTCGATGCAATAACTTCTTCAAGGGAAGCTTTAATCTCCTCTGTTCCATAATCTGTCAAAAACAGATTATACACACGTTTTTTAACAGGGATTACGCACGCTTGCTTCATACTATGCGATACACCGTATTCTCCAAATAACAAACTATATACTTCAAAGACACCTTTTATTTCAGGAACAACTGAAAATGAACCTGTAAATAAATACCTAATATATTCATTGATGGTAATTTCTTCACCTGTAAGTGTCGACACAATCATAATGCCACAAATATGATACCCAGGAGTTACCCCTTTATTTAGTAGTACAAAGACAACCAAACTAACAGCTGTAATTCCAAGCACAATAAAGATAATTGTCAAAAACAGCGTATCAAGTAATGCAACCCCATTAATGAGATTAAGTACAATCGCAAGCAATGAAGGTACAAGCAAAATACATAGATCAATGATAACTGCATAAACCCTAAGCGCTCTAGGAGCAACAGTACTCATCATTGCTTTTCTTGCTGGATAGTGTCTTTTTAAAAATGATTCTCTATTCTTTTCATACGAATAAATCATAATTACAGCTCCCTTGCACCTCTTAAACGTTAGTTTGAGATAATCGTGAATACCCAAATACCAACAATGATTCCAATAACACCAATCAGTTGTGTCATACTTAACGCAAAACTAGTATATTCCCTTCTACCTCTAACCCGAAACAAATCCTGAATCGTTAGTACTGTCTCTGGAAAACAAGCAGACAGCCCTGAAATCATAATAAATACTACTAAAAAAATAAACTCCATACATGAATCCCCTCTTCCTTGTTACCCTTATATTATACCATTTTAAATCCCTTAGTAATAGTCTATTCGTTATAAAAGTTACTTGCTTTAATAACTCTTTCTTCGATTAATCTTCTGAACGATCAATACAGCGATACCAGCAAGTAGTAAACCATACCCAATTGGTAATAAGTAAAACGGTTCTTGCAACGTACCGTCCTCTAATACAGTAGCGCCGTTGATTGAATATAATACAAAACATCCAATACCTAAAAGTATGCTAATAAATCCCATTTTCTTCATAATGTCTCCTTTTTATCTTGCATATTTACCTCGTATTATATCACGTTCAGGCAATAATTTGAAAAAAAGACTATTTCTAGTCTTTATAATTTCTTTGATATTAATCACAAAAATGTGTGATTCAGTACTAGAAGCGTTTGAAGAAGTAAACCATATGAAATACAATCTGAAAATCGACCTATTTGTTCTTTATGTAATTGATTTTACTTTCAACCTTGGTTGTAAATTTTGAACTTTTTTTGAAGTACTGTAATTTTTTTAAGTTTTTACCGTAGTTTGTTGGGTTAAACCCAGGATACTTCTTCTTGAGTAAGTTAGCAACTTTTGACCACATTACCCATCCATCCTCTTCTGATTCTCTATCGATAATTTGTTTCATATAATTCACTATATTCTTCTCAGGAGTAATGCTTGTATCTTTTTTCTTCTTAATCGCAGCCTTTTTCTTTCCTGATGTTGACTGTCTCTTTTTACTTGTCGTTTTACTAGCAATCTCTTTCGCTTTCTCTTCAGCTTGAATTACTTTATATAGCTTATCCAGGTATGTAAAAATCTCATACGAATTAACTAATGAAATTGGGGTTTTCTCTTCACCCATACCAATACAATACATATCATCTTCTTTCAACCTCACGATGAGTCTACTAAAATCACCATCACTTGAAACGATACAAAACCCGTCTGTTTTTCCATCATTCAAGATATCCATTGCATCAATGACTAGTGAAAAATCCGATGAGTTCTTTCCACCTACACTAGTAAATTGTTGAATTGGAGTCAGCGCATATTTCAAACAAGATTCTTTCCATTTTCTAAGTTGTGTGTTGGTCCAATCTCCATATACCCTTTTATAGTTTAATTTACCATGTTTATTTGCTTCATCTATAATAAGTGATATATACTTTGGAGCTATGTTCTCTGCATCAATCAATATCGCAATACTTCTTTCATTTACATCCATTTAATCATCTCCTTCTACCTTATTATAACATAAAATGTGTTCTATAGGCCGTTACTCAAAGTTGACTCCCTATGAAGTCTTGATTATCATATCTTATTTAAATGTATTTACTTGAATCGATCATCTGAAAGAGCAGTCTTTCCTCTTTTAGCATTTTTTTCTAACCAACCACGTTTGGTATTCTCAAAGGAATCAAACTCATGTACATACGGTTTAATATCCAATACTGGTGTTCCATCTAACATATCTACATTATCTATATAGATGATATTCTCTTTAATCTCTATAATTGGAACAATCGAAATGCCAATTGGATTTGGTCTATATGCCCACGCATCGCAAAAATTCCATGTTCAGCACTGTCTAAAAAAGGTTTGCATATTAATGAAGGCTCTTTCGATTTATGAAAATGATACAATACAATCATATGACTAAATCCATCTAAATCCTGTAATCCATCTTTTAATGAATACTCTATTTCGATAGTACCTTGTATATTCTTTGCACCCACGCTTTGTATTGGTGAACCTTCCACTTTTTTTATCGGAGAACTCACATAACCAATAGCTGTATATTCTATGTTCATCATTAACCTCCATTAATATAATCTTATATTGCAATTGTATCCTGAACCTGCTCCCTAAAGCATAGATGATTTTCCCCATTAATAGTCAGTATTTTCTGCATGTTGATCTGTATCAAGTAGCTTCTTTAGTGTTAAAAGGTACTTCATTTTATTATACTTTGTACCAGACATATAAATATCTTTCTCGGTCTTATATTGAACATTCAATCTTGTTGCAGTTACAGTTTCTTTTTTTGGATTGCTCTTTGAATATTCTTTCGCATTAACAATCTTATCACTTTCAACTTCAACGTAGTCTTCCAAAGTATTTAGCTTATACATTGTTTGAACTTTACTCCAAAATAAATACTCAGGTATTTTCTGTGAAATCAAATACACGATAACAAGTGTTATCAAAATTGGTACTAACAACAAATCCGAGTTAAACAATAATGTAACACTTGATAAAACAACAATTACTCCATAAACGATAAAACGTCTGTAAAATCCTGATAATTCCTTACTTATATAATCCTTAGTCATTATACCCTTGTATAATTAAATTGTATTGATTTAACTATACTCTCCTTTCTTTTTAATCTTTATAGAATCTCCTATAATGAAGTTACAAACGTTGTGGAGTGTG
The DNA here is from genome assembly GCA_964652375.1 of uncultured Candidatus Izemoplasmatales bacterium. Taxonomy (GTDB): domain Bacteria; phylum Bacillota_I; class Bacilli_A; order Izemoplasmatales; family Izemoplasmataceae; genus CAZZAP01. The sequence goes on along the minus strand of CAZZAP010000019.1, from coordinate 316 downwards.
TCATAAAATCCCTACAATTAGAGTGTGTATAGGAGGGGACACCCACAGCTAATATTATAAATGTGAATGAGATGGTTACACTACGAGTGTGTATTTACAAGGTTACATTTATATTAGTTTGTGGCTCATGACGTTTGAACATTCAAACAAAGGAGGTTTTTTATTTTGATTTTTATTGGGATAGATATCACGAAAGATCATTGTATATGACAGAATAGAATTGTAGAAATATGCCGGAAAGTCAATCCAATTATATAGAACGTGAACACTCCCCCACTTAATTGATACTCAATTTGAAGAAGGGGCTTCATGGGTT
>CAZZAP010000018.1:0-35396 GCA_964652375.1 uncultured Candidatus Izemoplasmatales bacterium | reverse complement strand
CTTCTTTAGTTATTAATCTTAACTTAACGACATTGATCAATTGATGTCTTTATTTCACTACTAAATTCACCAATTTCTTTGGTACAAAAATTTCTTTAATAATGGTTTTCCCTTCTGTTAGTTCTTTAATTTTATCAGTTGATTTTGCAAGGGTTAGAACTTCATCCTTAGCCATATCTAAACTAATAACAATCTTATCTCTTACTTTACCATTAATACTGACCACGATTTCAATTGTAGACTCAACAAGTTTACTTTCATCATATTTAGGCCAGCTTTCAAATACCATGTCATCTGTATGACCAATTTTCTCCCAAAGCTCTTCTGTTATATGTGGAGCAAATGGATTAACCAATTTAAGTACTTGTTCATAATCCGTTATATTGATGAATGATTCTTTACCAAGTTCATTCACAAGTGTCATTAATTTTGCAATGGCAGTGTTGAATTTTACTGCTTCAATATCTTCTGATACTGCTTTAATTGTTTTATGCAAGATTGTCTCGTAGTTTTTGTTTTCTTTATCAGATACTTTCGCTTCAAGTCTTGCTAATTTATCTAAGAACCTTCTTGCTCCTTTTACACCATTTGGGTTCCATGGAGTCGATTGTTCATAATCACCGATAAATAGGATATAAAGGCGTAGTGTATCTGCTCCGTATTCTTCAATGATTTCCATTGGATTTACGACGTTGCCTTTTGATTTCGACATTTTGTCTCCATCTTCACCAAGAATCATCCCTTGTGCAGTACGTTTTTTATATGGTTCTTCTGTTGGTACAGCACCGATATCGTATAAGAATTGATGCCAGAATCTACTATAGATAACATGTCTTGTAACATGCTCCATTCCACCGTTATACCAATCAACTAGTAACCAGTATTTTAGTTTATCAATATCAGCTAATACTTGATTATTTTTAGGATCTGCATATCGTAGGAAGTACCAGCTAGAACCAGCCCACTGTGGCATTGTATCTGTTTCTCGTTTTGCAGGACCAAAACATTTTGGACAAGTTGTATTTACAAACTCAGGAATATTTGCAAGTGGACTTTGCCCACCTTCACCTGGTTCAAATTTTTCAATTTCTGGAAGCACTAATGGTAGCTCTTCTTCAGGAAGTGCAACCATTCCACAAGAATCACAGTGCACGATTGGAATTGGTTCACCCCAATAACGCTGTCTATTGAATGCCCAATCTTTCATTTTGAAGTTAGTGGTTCTCTCACCAATATTCTCATCCTCTAAAAATTGAATGATTTTCTCTTTTGCATCTTTTACATTCAGTCCATCTAATATCTCACTATTAACAAGTGTTCCTTCATAAGTATCGGTATATGCTTCTTTTTCAATGTCACCACCAGCAATTACTTCAACTATATCCAATTCAAATTTTTTCGCAAATTCGTAATCTCTTGTATCATGCCCTGGCACTGCCATAATTGCACCAGTACCATAACCAATCATAACGTAATCTGCAACAAAAATTGGTATCTCTTTTTTATTCACAGGATTAATCGCTACTAATCCTTCAATACGCACTCCTGTCTTATCTTTTGCTAGTTCAACACGCTCAAACTCTGTTTTTAGTTGCGCTTTTTGTTTGTACTCCATAATTTCTTTATAGTTATGAATATCATTTTTCTCTGCTTCTAGCATTGGATGTTCTGGAGCAATAACCATAAATGTTGCCCCATATAATGTATCTGGTCTTGTTGTATACACTTTTAATGTATGATGAATAAAATTAGCTTTTTTCTTTCGTAAATTCACCGGAATATCACGTAATGATTCTTTATCCGTTACCACATTAAAATCAACATGAGCACCACTTGATTTTCCAATCCAGTTTTCTTGTTCAATTGCAATTCTTGGAAGTGTATCAAGTTCTTTCAACCCTTTTAATAAGCGATCAGCATGTTTTGTAATACGTAAGAACCAAACATCTTTTTCTTTTTGTACAACTGCTGAATCACAGCGATCACATTTACCACCTTGTGAGTCCTCATTTGAAAGAACTACCTTACAGCTAGGGCAGTAATTTACATACGTTGTATCACGATACGCCATTCCTTTGTTAAACAATTGAACAAAAATCCACTGTGTCCATTTATAATAGTCTTTATCTGTTGTATCGACAACTCTATCATAATCAAAACTATATCCAGCTTTTTGTAATTGATTTGTAAATACTTCTATATTCGTATCTGTCACATTTCTAGGATGGATTCCAGTTTTAATCGCATAGTTTTCAGTAGGTAATCCAAATGCATCAAACCCAATTGGGAATAACACATTATATCCTTCCATTCTACGCTTACGAGCAACTATTTCTAAACTCGAATATGCCCTAATATGTCCTACATGCATCCCTGCACCACTTGGGTAAGGGAATTCAACAAGTGCGTAATACTTTGGTTTCTCACTAAAATCAACCGCTTTAAAACGTTTGTTTGAATACCAATGCTCTTGCCATTTTTGTTCTACTTGCTTATGATTGTATTCCATCATGCTTCACTCCTTTTTTGTATAAAAAAATCGCCCTTAAAAATAAGGACGAATTATAATCCGCGGTACCACCTTGGTTCTAGTTTCCTAGCTCTCTTTCTTTTAACGCAAGAATTACGGCTTATACTTACGTGCTGCATATAAGCTACTCCCCAGACTAATTCATCAGGTCTTTTTCCTAGTTTCCACCATCCACTAGTTCTCTATCCAAAAACAACCTAACTACTACTTCTAGTTCTCCGTATTATAAGGGTATCATAACATAGCAATTATTCTTTATCAAGAGGTTTTTTAAGCCTTCTATTGATTTCTTCAATCATCAGTCCATTTTGTCTAAATGCAAGGATAATAAGTAGTAAAAGTACAAAGAAACTCACTTCAATCAAACTAAAGAATACTAACAAAATAAAGACACTTGTAGATGCATATGTACTTAATACAAAACAATCTCTAAATGAAATTACTGTGAATCGTTTTCTTAGGAAAAATGCACTGATCAGAACAAACCCAAATAACATAACCCCATTTAAAATAAATTCAACTGCTAGTAGCCCGATTCCCCAGTATAATTTCGTACTTGTTGTAAGTTCATCTAATCCAGCAAAGAGTGGCTCTTCTACAAGTTCTTCGTTACCGTTTGTTAGATTACCAAAATCCATATCATGAAGCGATTCAGGTAAATCACTAAGTGTTACATACGGCATTGTAATATTATTTGCCTTTAAATATAACGTATCACCTTGAACATAAAGGAAACTACCTTCTACTCCCTCAATTTCATCCGTGTATTCTTCGGTAATATAAATAGCAATATCCCCAGAACTAAACAAATAATACAGTCCACTTTCAGCGCATGTTACACTTCCATTTACTATCTGACAGTCACCTTCAAACTCTTCTAAATCATCTGATATTTCCTCTTTTGTAGATGCTGTTAGGCCATCGAACTTGATGATATTGATAATTGATCTAGTTCCTGTTAATAACGTAAAGAATAAGATAAACAAAATCACAAAAAACAATTTGTCTTTCGTGTACTTTAGGATTTCTGTTGGGTATAATACCCCATCTCGTATTCTGCTTATCATATAATCACCTAAAAGATATTATAACACATAATGAATATATACAAAGAAAATGTGTTAAAATATGTCTAGGTGATACTATGAATTTAATGACAAAAGAAAAACCATATAATACCTTAAACGCTTTTTACAGAAACAAATTTGGTAAAAAGGTTTTTAAAGTATCGTTAAATGGTGGATTTACATGCCCCAATAAAGATGGTACCAAAGGAGTGGGAGGTTGCATTTTTTGTAGTGAGTCAGGTAGCGGTGATTTTGCAGGAAAAATAGAAGATTCGTTAGAAAACCAATTTCAAGCAGTAAAGACTATGATGCACCAAAAGTGGCATGATGCTTACTATATCGCCTACTTCCAGGCAAATACAAATACATATGATAGCGCAGAGAACTTGAGAACAATCTATGAAAAAGCACTCTCATTAGATCCAAATATTATTGGATTAAATATCGGAACTAGATGTGACGCACTTAATGATGAGATTTATGACTTACTAGAAGAGTTAAATAAAAAGACATATTTAACGATTGAGTTAGGGTTACAATCCATTCATGATGTAACCGCATCATACATAAACAGAGGGCACAGCCTAGAATGTTTTAATCAAGCAGTAAAAGAACTCCGCAAAAGGAATATTGACGTGGTTGTCCATATTATAAACGGTTTCCCAGTTGAAACAAAAAAGATGATGCTTGACACTGTAAGACATCTAAATACATTAGACATCCAAGGAATAAAAATTCATTTATTACATATAATGAAAAACACAACTCTTGGAAACATGTACATAAACAATCCATTTCACATCCTAACAAGAGACGAATATGTAGATATCGTTGTTGAACAGATTAAGTTGCTTCGCAAAGATATCATCATCCACCGCTTAACAGGTGATGCTCCTAGAGAGCTCCTTATTGAGCCAAAGTGGAGTTTAAAGAAATTTGTTGTTATGAATGAAATTGATAAAGCATTGCGTAAAGAAAACGCGTACCAAGGAATCAAAAACGGAATCTAGAGACAGATTCCGTTTTTATTATTTTCACATAGAAGGTATTTCAATTCTTCATACATCATTTTTAAAACAAACATATCAGCACTACCTCCAGGAGATATGCCTTGGTTTTTATACGATTCACTTACCATATGAACCAAATCCTTGTTTTTCTCATAACCACCATTTTTTAATATTTCTTTCATATCTTTTTGAACTTGATGAAGGGTTTCAATGTGCAGATGATGTAGAATCGTTGTATCATCCAAAACACTCATAAAATACATTAAATAATTCATTTGCCTTGCTTCATCTGTATCATTTGAAAACGATGGTGATTCAAATAAGACGTTTAGTCCATTTAATGCTTCTCCTCTGACTCCCTTTAGTCCATAATTTAAAAAGATTTTGTCACCGTGAGTAGATGGCGTTATTTTTTGATAATACTCGCCAATTACAGTCTCACTAATACGGCGAATTTCCTTTTTCATATAGTGGACATCTTTATTGTGTAGAATCGCTCTTGTAATTACAGGTAAAAAAAGACCAAGTAAAAAGATTAATCCTTTTTGAGTATTCACATTGTTCGTAGCTTCAAACATTGCCTTTTCTGCGTTCAAGCCAATTTCCTGTAGTTTTAAAGGATTGTCTATGTCTTGTAAGCCATATTCAATAAATGACTTAATATACGGTTTAAGCGACAACGTACTTTGAACAAATGTTTGATAATCCATATCAGAGTGTGCTCCTGAATCAATACGAGATACTAGTCCGAATTTCGGAAAAAGGTCTAATTCTGCATAGATACACTTTATCGTTTTAATCGTTAAAAACTCGGTTAGAAACTCATCGATGATATAATCAATTTTCTCAAAGATTTCCGCTTCAGTATGAGCTTTACTTCGTGCGCAGATATGTGCATAATTATCACATACAAGGCAGGTTCTCATTTCACACGAGACATCTTCTCTCGTAATTGCACGTGTGTTGTATACATCAATATCAATTAGTCTACCTAATCGATTTTCATCTTCAATTAGAATGGTTTTTTCTTTAACAATATTTCCCTCTTCATTTATAACATAATATATATAGTTCCCATCGAGAGATTCAATTCGTTTTGATTCTTCAATTTTATCAGAAAAGGAATCAAATAACAGCTTATTAAAGAAATTACAGATAAATCTCATTTTACTAATGTTTTTATCAATCCCAGGGACGTTCGCTTTTAAAACAACGATTGTCTTATAATCGTTGTTTTTTATTAGTTCTTCAATATGTTTGCTTCGTTTTTCACGTGCGTCTAAAATGTCGTTCATTAGTGTCTCCCGAGTTTATTACTTTGAATTCGTTGTATTACTTTCTGTCCCTTTTCGCTACGTAAGTAATCATACGTTGCAATAGGAACATACTCTTTAATCTTCTCTAGTTTATTTGTTTTAATTAGTTTACGTACAAATGATGCGCTTATAGCACTGCTATCGATTTCTTTTCTAGGAATGATTTTTACATTGTTACGTAAGTAATCCTTTAATACTTTGTTGTATTTATTGGTATTATAGCTAAACGGTTCTTCACCAAGGTATCTCATATTAATTTTGAATATCTTTGTATAATACTCCTTATATACTAATACATCAACTAGTGTTTGCTCATCTTTAATTAGTTGATCTTCTCGTAAAAAGTATTTTGGGAAGGTAATCCTTGATACTAAGTAGGATAATGTAGGTAATACTGTAACATTTTCTAGATGCTCTGTCGCTTTCTTGATGATTTTATATCGATCTTCAAATGGAAAACTTGATAAGTCTTCACTTACGACAAACACGAGCAACTCTTTGTTTTCTTTTGCAGCAGTTTCAATTAAATATAGATGGCCAAGTGTCATTGGGTTTGCATTGATAATTACGCAAGCTTTTTTGTTGTTTGAAATATCATAATTTCGCTTTAAACGTTGCAGGACATCTGTTATCTTGTCACCACTTTCAAGTAATACTGTATTCATGGTTTCTACTACTTTTGTCATATTCAGTGATTTGAATATTTTCTCATTGCTAGGCGATGTAAAGACAAAGAAATGATGAATATTCCTTGCGTATAATTCATCAACAAGATGTTTAAAAATCAAGGTAGTTACTCCTTGTCCCTTATATTCTTTGATTACTAGAAAACATTTCATTATATTGTTGGCAATACTGCCTGTACCAATTAGTTTATCCCCATCATAGACAAGGACTGAATACTCGATATCATATTCATAGTCCAAATGGTTGTCTTTTAAAAACTCAATTAATAATTTTTGCTCTTCTTCTAGTATCACTTCTTTGAATGTAAACATATAATCACCTCGCGTTATTTTTGGTAAATATAGTCAATTACTTCTAAGCTGCGATCTTCTACCACACCTATAATTGTATCACGTTTTAGTGTTTTTTGTGGTATACCAGTTAAATTATATGCAATTTCTTGTAGTTTTTCGATTGGTAATATTGTTAGTTTAGACTCTGATAGTTTGCTTATTAAATCCTTCCTTATCGGATTAATTGCAATTCCACGTTCAGTCACAAATACATCAATATTTTTCCCTAGCGTTGTAATTGTTGTTACCTTGTCTTTTATGATTGGTATTCGACCTTTTACAAGTGGTGAAACGATTACTGTTACGAATGATTCAGTAGCAGTATCACTGTGTCCACCACTTCCACCGATTAAATTCCCATGAGAATCCGTGGTCACATTCACATTAAAGTTCTTATCTATCTCTGTTGCACCAAGTATTACAATATCAAGGTATTTGATTACCATAGATGGGTCAGAAGGGTTTGCGTACCTCGAGGCGCTAATTGGCACATGTCCCTCGTTCCTATCTAAGCTATGAACCGCATCTAAATCAAAACATTGTACATCATATAGTTTCTGTACTAGTCCTTCTTCAAGCATATCAACGTGATATTTTGTAATACCACCACTAAAGAAGCTAGCTTTTATGTTGTTTTTTATCATGATTTCTTTGATGTCTTTTGTTACTCGTAGCGACACTCCACCTGCACCACTTTGAAAACTAAAACCTTCTTTGATCAAACCTAACTCGTTAAGAAGTTTTGAAGTGTTACTGGCAATCTTAACACCAATTGGATTGCTCGTTATTTCTGTTGTACCCGAGACTATCCCTTTTTTATTTCCAACGCTGTCAATAACAAGTATATAGTCAATGTCAGAACCATCAATCTCAGGATCTGATATTTTCTCATCGATCAATGTGTCTGTAATTAAAACTTTAACCTTTGTCATTTTTGAATCAGGAATTATATACCCCAGTGATCCACATGCGTTGTTTCCTTTGTAACCAATTGCATCTCCATTTACAGATGCGTATGGCACCCCAATAAATGCGATATCAATTTGACTATGTCCTTCTAATATCGCCCTAGCACGCCCCCCATGGGTTTGCATCTTCAATGTTCCAGGTAGTCCATTATTGCTGATGAAATCTGCGACTGGACCATTTAAGTAATTGGTTGTGATATTGGTGATTTGATTGTTTTTTAACATCGTTAAAATCGAAGTATAGGAAGGGAAAATAGCACTTGGATAAAGATGTATATCCTGTACTTTTTCTTGAATGTACTTTTCAAGCACATAATTTATAACATAATCACCATTTCTAAAATGGTGATGAAATGATATATTTTTATTTTTATGAATGTCTATCAACGAAAAAAGAGCATCAAGATTCTTGATGACTTTTTTTGATGTGTTCACTGAATTTTGCATACAAATCACCTACAGTAGATTATATTTTTTTGCTTTATCTAAAACCTTCTTAGCGCGCTCTATTACAGGTAAATCAATCATTTTTCCATCAAGAGAAAATGCGCCTTTTTTTGAAGATTCTGCTTTCTTTATTATTCTTCTTGCCTCAAAAATTTCAGATGCACTTGGGGCAAATGCTTGATTAATCAATTCTATATGATTCGGATGGATACTACTTTTTGATGTGAAACCAAGTGTTTTTGCATGTAATACATCGATTAGTAGTCCTTCATGATCATCTTTCGCAGTGTATGGAGTATCAATGGAATCAACACCAAAGGCAGCACATGCAAGTACTATTTTACTTCGAGTATATAAGATTTCTTTTCCTTCAGTAGTACGGTTAATTCCAAGTTCTTTCGTAAGGTCTTCTGCACCTAATAATAAGCCTTTAATTTGACTCATTTTCGCAATCGCTTCAACATGTAATACAGCAAGAGGACTTTCGATGATTGGAATTATGTCCTTGTTTGTGATTTTCTGAAGGCTCGCAATTGCCTCTACAGAGGCTTTTGGTAGCACGTACCCATTAATATCAGTTTTATCTAAAAGTGTAACATCCTCTAAAAAATAACGACTTTCAGCATCATTTATTCGAATATAGATTTCTAACTTATCAGGACGTAACTTCTGTAAATAATTTGACACTAAAATACGAGCGGCATCTTTATCATTTAACACTACAGAATCTTCAAGATCAATAATAATTGCATCACTGTCAAAAACATCAAGATTCTGGATCATTGATGGTGTATTTCCAGGTACAAATAAATAGCTTCTACTCATAATATCCACCTCTTTTTAACGCCGTTTCTAAACGAGCTTTGATAGTATAATCAAGTGCTCCTTTGTCTTTACATAATACATGAACATTAGACACATTATGTAACTGTAATGTTTTTGTAATAACGTTTAAGATTTCATCGCCAAATTGATCAAATACAATAGATTCAATTTCGATTATGGTTTCATCACTATTTGAAACAGTAATAATACAATCGCTAGATTCATAAGATCCCGCTTGGTATTTCATATTCTTCACCTCTTAATTAAAGCAAGAGTTCGATTCATTACATTATTTACTATCATAATTCCTTCATCAGTACCCATTCCTGGTTTCGCTAAACATTGTTTTGCCTCACAAGCAATCGCTATATTTGTTGTAACTTCGGCACTAATATTTGTTTCATTACAAGTACCGCCACTATAAGCACCAATACCTAGTTTTCTGCAATAAATAAGCGCTTCGATGACATTGTTTACGCCACCTAAATCTGGTGTTTTTACTTGCAACATATGTCCAGCTTTATTGTCAGCAAAGTATTTAACATCATCTAATGTGTTACACCACTCATCCGCAACAATTTCAACCGTACTTCCCGATTCATCAATTCGTTTAGTTAACTCTTTTAAAGCATTCATTGTTTCAGTTCTATTACCAGCATCTACCGGACCTTCAATTCGAAGTGTAAAAGGACTAGCCATTTCCTCTAACTCAAGGAAATACGAATTCATTTTATCATAGTCATTATCAAATATAATTCCAATAGTTCCATAAACATCAATATGGAATATTGGTGAATAGTCATCATGCTGTCTCAACTCTAAAATTCTTGTTCTTAACCACCCTACATACTCTTTGAGTATTTCACCTTGATGGCCTAGTTTAGTTTCTATATTGTTAATAAGAGCATGTGGCATTACTTCAACTTCTTTTATTATCATCTTATCAACATTAGAGTATCTGTCATCACCACTTTGAGCAAATAATGGTATTCTTGAATATACAGAGCTTTCAATATTATACTCTTTTCTTACCACTTCAGCCATCGTTATTTTGTTTGCTTTGGCAGTTGCATCAAGTAACGCTTGTGTCAATCCATAACGAAGAGCAGTATGTAGTTTACTACCGTTTTTCTTAAATGAATCAATTGCCTCAGCTAGTTCCTTAAATAATGAAACATCTTTACCAATTAAAAATGGTTTAACATATGTGTTAATCTCTTCAATTCCATCCTCTGCAAGAAATAAAGGATCTCTTCCACCAGCTCCACTGTACTGAACTGCTGCAGCATCACCATAAGCAATTTGTCCATCTTCTAAAATTAACATAATGCTTACTGCTTCACCTTTTTGTCTAATTGCAGTAAATTTTTCAGTTATAGCTTCTCCTATATATGTAAAGCCGTTCTGAGTGGCACCATTCTTAATGGCCTTTTGATCATCAAAGTAGAATCCAGTGACACTCTTTGAGCAAACAATATCAATAATCTTCATTTTTTATTCTTCTCCTACGTTACCTACTAGATTACCGTTTGAAACAGCATATATATCATCGATAACCATTTGGATTTCCATTTCTCTATCTTGTTTCGTTGCACGTTCTTGTAATTTATTATTATGGAATTCCTTAATTTCATCATTAAATGCTAAGTTACCAAATTCCAATATTCTTATTTTTCCATCAATATCTCTGGCTGGTAAAATCTTTCCAGCATTCAACTCACTTGGGGCAAATGGTATGTCAATTAGTCCTTGTTTAAAGGCATTGACCATACCTTGTGCTATATCACCTTTTCCAGCACGAACTACTGCTTCGATTAGCGAGCTTACTTCCTTCTTAATTTGTGCAATCTCTGCCTTAAATTCTTCCGATTCAGGCATCTTTTGATCCTTTACTAAGTTCGTAATAAACTTAGAAGCTCTAAGAGCATTTGCATTAGCTTCTTTCGTTGGAACACCAAACGATTCATGAGTAGTTTTTGTTATCATTTTGGTTGCGTTTCCTAGTGTTGCAACGGTGGAAGCATACGAAATTAGACTCATCGCTTCAGATTCATCTTTTGGGAAGCCTCCCATCCATTGATGGAAGACAGTTGTAACGAAGATATCTTCATAACCAAAGAGTTTAAGGTAGTAATTTGTAAGTTCTTCTAATGCGCGTAGTGCTGCGACATCTTGAACCATATTACCCCCTTGACCATATCCAACAGTTATATTTTTTACACCTTGCTCAGCAGCTAGTAAACTTTCAATAATTGCAACAGTTGTAGAAATACTAGGTGGAACAAGCGTACCAGTTAGAGGGCCGAAGGGCTCACGGTTAATCGAAATACCTTGTTCTTCGTAGTACCCAACTAATCGATCGCAGTATTGCCAATAACGAATTGTATCTTCAAGGCTAATACTTTTTGCATATGGAATATTATAACTTATTCCACCACCCTCATTTGATGTCCATCCTGATGCATGAATGATTTCAGATAGTAATCTCGCATCTGGAGTTCCGTGTCTTGCCTGCAAAGGAACATTTACATTGTCATAAACTCTTTTACAACCATCAACACCGTGATTGACCGCAGGAAAACCGTTCAGTAATGAACGACCTTGTTTTTCACTTTCTCTAATTCCATCTTCAGCATTTTGATATCGATTATGTCTTGTATAAGAATCGATCGTCGCAGGTAAAAAATCTGCTTTACCTTCAATTTCTAAATATTTCATTAATTCGATATGTTCATCAAGGCGTGCTACTCCAGCACGGGGCTGGATCATTGTAATCCCTTGTTTTTTTGCTTCTTTTAATTTTAATGCAAAGTTTTTATGCGGAGGCACATTTTTTAATGTTTCTACAGCATTTTCTAAATCTAGCATAGGATGCATTCCTGTAGGCCAGTGATTTCGAATTTCTTGTCTGATTTCTAGAAACTTTTCTAGACTCATTTTTTCGTTTTTTACCATTATTTCCACCTTATAGTAAGTATTGTTTCATTAATTTTAACGCTACTTTAGGATATTTTTGACTAAGTAATCCCATAGCTGCAAGAATATAGCTTCGATCAATAAGAATTGAAGGATTTGCAGGTCTTAACTCTAATGCTTTGTCCGATTTTTTATTTACTTGTTTTAGAATCTTCTTCGCGTCTCCATGGTTAATTAGTACACCACCTGTACCAATAACATATTTAATGTCAGATAAATCTTTACCTGTTTGGTAATACATATTACCTAGTGGTGTATGTACAACTTCTACATGTCCAACGTGGCGGCTCATAGAAACATCGCAACATATTTTTGCGATTGCTTTGTCAAACTCTTCTTCGTCTTTTGTTTTTGGAATAAAGTCTACGTCTTTTGCTCTACGTTCTAAAGATTTCTCTATGTTATGATTACAACTATCATCTTCTTCAAAATATTTTTTAAACTCATAGTTTGAGACTAGACTAAGTAGTGCATTTGCACTGTAACGCATACCAAGGTCACCTTCAACAGTTCGTTTGGCAAACGGCTCTTGTAATCCTTTCAAAATTACTTCTGTACGTTTAGGGAATCCTTCCCCAATTGTATGAACATCGGTTGTTGCACCACCGATGTCAATAATCATTAATTCACCGTATCCGTCGTGTTCTTCATGACCTTTCGAAAGTAATTCAGAGGCTAATAATACAGCTTCAGGAGTTGGCATAATGATTTCTCCTATTTTTTCTTCTGCTTTTTTAATTCCTTTGGCCTCAATAATCTTTTCGATAAAAATTCTACGGATGACGTGTTTTGCCTCTTTTACGTTTAACTTCTTCAATTTAGGCATTACATTTTGAACAATGTAATATTCAACATTTGAGTCTTCAAAGATGTCTTCAATGTCGTCATTAGCGTCCTTATTACCGGCAACAATTACAGGAACATTGATTCCTACATCAATTAATTTCTTTGCATTGTGAATGATACATTCTTTATTTCCACCATTTGTTCCACCAGCAAGCAATACAATATCAATATCTGCTTCTTTTAATCTTTTTGCTTCTCGCTTAGTCATATGATGAGAAAATACTTCTTTCACAATTGCGCCTGCTCCTAAACATGCTCTTTTAGCCGCTTCAACAGTTAACTCTTCAACAAGACCAATTGCTGCCATTTTTAATCCTCCGGCAGCACTACTACATGCTGAAATCCCTGAAATCTCTGTGATTTCAGGGTGATCTTGTAATAATCGTTTAAAGGCTTTATCGTATCCTTCTAATACATTTGTTTCAACAGTTGTCGGGGCTTTAGATGTTCCAATAATATACTCTCCAGCTAAATCCACCGCAGTTAATTTTGTATATGTAGACCCAAAGTCAACTAAAAGATAAGGTTTCATTTTTAGATACCAATATCCTCTCTAAGATCATCGAGAGCTTTTTCAATTTTCGTTCCTGGTGCATATACTCTGTCAAATCCCATTTTTTTGAATCTGTTTTCAACTTCTTCAAAGTCTTGTTTTCCAACTACAATATTTCCACCTACATACAGCTTTACATGTTCTAAACCTGCTTCTTCACATTTTTCCTTAAAGTACTTGCAATCCATTTCTCCGTGTCCATATAAACTAGAAACTAAAATGGCTTTTGCATCTGTTTCAATTGCAGCATTGATAAAGTCTTCTTGCGATGACAAAACACCGATATTCACAACGTTATACCCGTTTGATGATAATACGTGATCAATAATCTTGTTTCCTACCGCATGAACGTCTGCACCAATGACACCAATTACAACAGTATTCATAGTAGAACCCTCCTGAAAATTAAAAGATGAGAACCTAAAATATTAGATTTTCATCTTATTTTTTTGTCAAATATAAACAAAGGTCGTTTTGAAATAAAACGGCTTTGATTTTCACGACTTTCAACTTCTGTTTAAAGTGAGAAATCATAGGCTTAACCTCGGTTCATAAAATAATATGTTATGTAAAATACATACTAATTATACTCCAATCAATTCAGAAATCAAGTGTTTTTGTAATATTTTTACAAACGCTTACATAAAAGGCCTTATTTGGACCTTTTTCATATAAAAAAGAGACCAAATGTCTCTTTATTATCCAAAGTATTCTTTTACTTGTAAATTCATTTTAATTGCAAGGAATCTGGTTGGGAATATACTAATTGATTGGTTGTAAAGCAGTACTTTTGAGTTGTAAACTCTTCTAGCACGTTGCAGTTCATTGAATTTTTTTACCAAATGCATAAACTCGTCATGTTCCTGTTCAACAAACTCCAAATACACAGCATTAATCGACATGAACAACTCTTGCCTTTCTTTTAAAAGTAGGTGTCTAATTTTACGTTTTTTGTATTTTGACATTCTACGAAAATGCGGTTGATTATCTTCAGTCTTTAGTTTTGCTCGCTCTGCATAGAAGAACACCGCTGTTTGGAGTAATAATCGATGAAAAATAACTTCCTTTACACTAACATCTTTCCATAGTGATAGTAAGTTTGAACGGACCCTTATAACAATCGCAATCATTACTAGAATAATTAATAAAAATACTCCCAAATTAATTAGAATTTCCATAAAATCACCTCTTATAGGTATTTTTTCAATTCGTCAACCTTGTCAAGTTGTTCCCATGGTAAATCAATATCCATACGCCCAAAATGTCCGTATGCGGCAGTTTGTTTGTATATTGGTCTTTTTAATTGTAGTCCTTCAATAATTCCTTTTGGTGTTAAATCAAAGTTCTCCTCTACTGCTTGTACAATAAGCTCATCAGAGATGTTTGATGTTCCAAACGTATCAACACGAATACTCATTGGTTTCGCTACACCAATTGCGTAAGCAAGTTGAATTTCACATTTATCTGCTAAACCTGCAGCTACGATATTTTTTGCGACGTAACGAGCTGCATATGCTGCACTTCTATCCACTTTAGATGGATCTTTTCCACTAAATGCTCCACCACCATGACGGCTATATCCACCATAGGTATCAACAATGATTTTGCGACCGGTTAATCCAGCATCTCCTTGTGGTCCACCGATGATAAACTTCCCTGTTGGATTGATGTACATTTTTGTATCTTGATCAATAAACTCATGTGGTATCACATAGTCGATTACTTGCTTTTTGATATCTGCTTGTAACTTCTCATATGTTACTGCTTCAGAATGTTGTGTTGAAAGTACAACTGCTTCAACTCTAAACGGTTTATCTTGCTCATCAAATTCAAATGTAACTTGTGTTTTACCATCTGGTCTTAAATATGGTAATGTTCCATTTTTTCGTACTTCAGCAAGTCTTTTTGCAAGTCTATGTGCATACGAAATTGCAATAGGCATGTACTCTTTGGTTTCATTCGTAGCAAACCCAAACATAATCCCTTGGTCTCCTGCACCTTGTTCACCATATGCACCTTCACCTTCGTTCACACCTTGTGCGATATCTGGTGATTGTTCATCAATCGCAACTAACACTGCAAGATTCTCTGCATCGAATCCGTATTTTCCTCTATTGTAGCCGATTTCATCAACTGTTTTACGGACAATTTTTTGAATATCAACATAGGTTGTTGTTGTGATTTCTCCAGCTACTAAAACAAGACCTGTTGTAACACTTGTTTCACAGGCTACTCTTGCATCTTTATCTTTTGCTAAAATGGCATCTAAAATTGCATCACTCACTTGATCACATATTTTATCTGGATGCCCCTCTGTTACACTTTCAGATGTAAAAAACTTTCTCATAATACTACCTCTCTACGTACTTATATTTCTCATAGAATGCTTCAAATTCCAATTGGTACTTCAAGAACCTATCAACAATGTATGGTTCAAAATACTCTTTGAACTCTAACTGAAGTAAATCTACTGCGCGTTTATGTTTAAATTCATTTTTATAGTTACGTGTTTGACGTAAGATATCATATATCTCAGCAAGCAAGATTACTTGTCCTTCTTGACTACGTTGTACACGTTTCATTTTCTCAATAAAGTTAGGATCTGCGGTCTTTTCAAAATGAGCCCTTACGATATCTTCACTCTTTTGATTTAACTGCAGACGTTTAATTATAACACTACCAAGTATTGTTTTTTCACGAATACGTTGATAATCACGTTCATCTAGCACATCTTTTGCTTCATATTCTAAAATACTAAGCTCTTTTACATGATCAACATGAATGGTTGAATAATCATAAATTTCCGTACAAATATTACTGCTTAATCCAAGCATACTACCAAGTCTACTTGCGATTTCAGCAACGCGGTGTGCATCTTCTTTGTTCTGATTAATGGTATGACTGTTAAACACACCAATAACATCAAATACGTCACCTACAACTGCTTTAAAATCTTGTTCCATTTCACGTCGTTTCACAAATTCCTGTTTCCGTTTGGTATTTAACATTTGCCCGATACTTACCGAAGAGTATAATGCGATATTAAATACAATTAGTAACAATGTTCGTAATACAATATCGATGGTTACATTTGAATGTTCTACAAATAAATATTGGAATAGCTCGTTGATACTACTCGCATGATTGAATAATTGATGCATAACAATCAAGTGAATAACCGTCATAAATCCAAGTACCCATTTGAACAATATTCGTAGTAGCGTTGGATCTTGATACAGTGCAACTACAACAAGTGCAAAATAGATTAGAATGTATCCTGCCTGTGCAATTGATATATCGGTAATTGTGTTCAAGTAATCCGACATAATGGTATCGGACAACCCTTCTGTGAACGGTGCATTATATACATAACTAGCTAGTGAAAACTTTGTCGCACTAAACTGCAACTTTGTATAGACAGCCATACTTGCAATTAGTATGTATACACTACCAAAATACATGGCCATTTGCTGTTTCAACAATGTTCTTGGTTCTTCGTTTATCAAACGTTTTAATGTCGTATTGATTAACAGCATTACTACTGCAAATGCAGCGATAATGATATAGTTTGGTTGCTGTGTTCCTACAACACTAAAAATAATGAACACGGCATTGGTAACAAGTAAGATATTTTTATTTACCTTATTACGACGATACAAAACAGATGTATCATCTAAGATATCTACACCTGCTTCAAAATTAAATTTATCTGCGAACTTTTTAATCAGTCGCTTTGCAAAGATTGCTAACTTCCTTCTAAAATTTGAAGGTTTTCCAGTATCATCTTTTTTAGATTTTAGTGGATAATAACTAGCTGCTTTTTCAACCATGCTTTTAAAGAACTCGGCGATTCGATCGAACGTTGTCTTTGTATTTGGATCGACACCTTTATTCAAATCATCGATATACTTCTTAAGCTCTTCAGGTTCTTCTTTTTGTACCGATTTCTTAAAGAAATCATCAATATTCTTATTATTTGCCACTAGGATCACCTCCTACTCTAAGTCTAACGTAATCTCCTCTATTGAAGGATCTTTTCGTGCTTCAACCTCGTTTGACATTTGAGCAACTCTTGTACTTGCTGCTGCTGCAATAGCGCCAACAATATCATCAAGGAACGTATGGCATAAGCCACCTTCTCCTTTACCTTCACCATTCAAACGATCAACAACAAGCGGTTTATTTACATCAATATCACCGAAGTTGGTTTTACCTATTGTACCATAAAGTCCAGCAAGTTCAAGACCAAACAACTCATCAATTCCAAACATACCTAAATCTTGCTTTAATATTGCAAGTAAAGGCTCTTTGATTAAGTTTTCATCTGTTAGGCGATCAATTTCTGCGCCTAACTGAAGAAGATGAAAAACATCACGTAAAGACAAGATTTTTTCAACACTTGCAATACATGTCTTCATCGATACATCATCAGTCCATTTTCGCTGCTGACGATACGCAATTTCTGCAATTTCTGCAACGGTTACTGTTCTTTCTTGTAATGTCTTGATATTTAGTTCAAGCATTTCTTCTCTAGAAAATAAAGTCCTATTTTTCATATGACCACCCCTAACTAATATATTATATCATACACCTTGTTATTTTAGTAGTCTATCTTTAACCACTAAGTTTCTACCTGCACCTTGTAAAAAGGTTTTTGTATCCATTCGCTTTTTTCCTGCAAGCTGTAATTCTGTAATACGTACAACTCCATTTGCACACTTAACTCCAAAACTATCATCAAATAGTTTGACGATTTTTCCGTTTGGATCATCACTATGATGTTTCATAAAATTATTACATTGATGAAGCTTTATTCCAAACACCTTCAGATTCTTTCCTTCAATTGTTGTATACAATCCAGGAGCAGGACTAAACGCTCTTAAATGCGCATCAATCTCATTAGCTGTTTTATTCCAATCAATTTTTTCTTCTTCACGTTTCAAGTTGTAAGCATACGTTACTAGTTCCTCTTTTTGAGGAATTCTTTCATTTGTACCCTCAATGATTTTCGGTAATGTTTCCATCAATAATTCCTCACCTAACACACTCAGTTTATCAAATAATGTTCCACTTGTATCGGTAGTTAAGATAGGGATGCTTCTTTGCGAAATAATGTCCCCACTATCCATTTTCATTGCCATATACATAATTGTAATTCCTGTAGTATTGTGCATTCTCATAATCGCGCGCTGAATTGGTGCGCCACCTCTAAGCAATGGTAGTAAACTACCATGAACATTTATGCTTCCTAATTTAGGTGTATCTAACACAATCTTTGGAATGATTTGACCATACGCTGCTGTAATGATTAAATCAGGCTTCATATCCAATACCTTTTGATAGTCATTTTTGATACTGATTGGTTGGAATATATCAATACCCAGTTCAAGTGCTTTTTCTTTTATTGGTGAATACGTTAATACTTTTTTTCTTCCCACATATTTATCTGGTTGGGTTACTACTAAATCAACACCGTATACATTGTGCACTCTTTCTAAAATACGTACACTAAATTTTGGTGTGCCCATAAATACTATTTTCATACTCTCACTCCTACTTCATTTGTACTATAATAATACAGGATTTTTATCAATCGCAATGGCAATCTCTTCACTAAAGTCATGATAAATCTGCTTTAACACATCATTGATAACATTTGAATGCTTATATTTGATAATTATCTGTGCTCTAAAGTAATTATTTATACGCGCAATTTTAGGTAGTACAGGTCCAAGAACCTGTACATCTTCTTCTAAGCGATACCGGATATCACGAACTAGTTTACTTCCTGTTCGTAGTAAGTATTTCACATCTTTATCACTTAAAATTATTTGAACAAGGTGATTAAACGGTGTATATCCACCTAACTCACGTATACGCTTCTCCATATCGTAAAACGAATGATAATCATGATCTTTCGCATATTGAATCGCATAATGGTCTGGGTTATACGTTTGAATCACTACTTCCCCTTCAATATCATGTCTTCCAGCTCTTCCTGAGACTTGTGTCAATAACTGAAAGGTTTTTTCAATTGCCTTGTAATCAGGAAGATTTAAACTCATATCAGCTGCTAATACACCAACCAAACTCACCTTAGGAAAATCTAAGCCCTTTGCAATCATTTGGGTTCCGATTAATATATCGCCATTATGTTCAAACTCATAAAGTAATTTTTCATGTGCATTTTTCCTTGTAGTCGTGTCTCGATCCATTCGGACAACCCTTGCACTAGTAAATGTCTTTTTCACATACTCTTCTACTTTTTCTGTTCCAATCCCCATATACCTAATGTGCTCTGAATCACAAGAAGGACAAATCGTTGGATTGTGCTCATCATGCCCACAATAGTGGCATTTTAAATGGTCCTTGTTTTCGTGATAAGTCAAACTAATATCACAATTAGGACACATGATTACATCTCCGCAACTTCTACACATTACAAACGTTGAATGACCTCGACGATTTAACAGTAAAATAATCTGTTCTCCTTTTTCTAAACGATCCTGTATTAGTGTCTCAAGTCGTCTTGAGAAAATCGATCTATTCCCACCTTTAAACTCGTACCTCATATCTTCAATATATACATTTGGAAGTGTTGTTTGATTTGCTCTTTCTTTCATTTCTAGTAATGTGTATTCACCTTTTGTAGCTTTATAGTAACTTTCTACCGAAGGTGTAGCACTACCTAAAATAAGCGGTATATTATAATACTTACTTCGCTCTATCGCAACGTCTTTCGCATGATAATTTGGATTCTCATCTTGTTTATAACTGTCGGTATGCTCTTCATCAATGATGATGATTCCAAGGTTCTCAAATGGTGCAAAAATAGCGCTTCTAGCTCCAACAACAACTTGGACTTCTTTCCGTCTGATCTTACGCCATTCATCATATTTCTCACCAATCGATAACCCACTGTGTAAAAGCGCAACTTTATCATCAAAACGCCCTTTGAATCTCGCGACCATCATCGGTGTTAAACTAATCTCTGGTACAAGCATAATTGCTTCTTGCCCTTTATTAACAACATCTTCGATAATATTCAAATAAATTTCTGTTTTACCACTACCTGTTATCCCGTGAATCAAAAACGTCTCATTTGTTTCTAATTTTGAAAAGATTGATTGATAGACAACTTCTTGTTCATCATTCAGGACAACGACTTTATCTTTAATCCCATATATATGTTCTACTTCACGGTATTTCTCCAAGCTATATTCTTCAATAACGCCTAGTTCAATTAACCGTTTCAATGTAGCACTTGACGTATCACATATACGAAGTAAATCTCTTTTATTAACTTCATTGTTTTCAATCAAATACTGCACTACATCATTCTGTTTTTTACCGCGCAAGTTAATGGTTGAATCTAGTAATTTGATTTTCTTTATGTACTGCTCACTATGTTGTTGCTTCACTTCATACACAACATCAATGTTAGTTGATTTGATATGCTGTTTTATCTCTTTCAAATGTACTTTTAAATCATCAGAGTGTTCCGCCTCACTATATTTATCAAAACGAAGCGCAAGCCCTAATGATAAAAGCGTTGTATCGTGACATCGATACTTTCGCTTGTACGTTGATTTTAATGCACGTGGTAGCATTGCTTGATAAATACTCACAAGAGGGCTAGTATTTGAGATACTAAGCTCTTTTCCAAGTGCGATTAACTCTGTTGTTAGACTCGGGATAATATCCATAATCTCTTTAGTACTCTTTAGTGTTTCAAACTCACTTACATCTGTAAACCCAAGAACGTATCCCATAATTAAACGAGGTCCAAAAGGCACTTTCACCCTTTGCCCTATTTCAATTACATCTTCTAAGAAAGGAGGAACGAGATAATCAAATGTCTTATCTACTTCCTTCGCTTTCACATCAACTAAGATACGTGCAATCATACTATCACCTATAGTTTATCTAAGTAGTTATCTTTATTATTTAAAAAGTGTTTTGTAAAAAAGACACTTTCAATATCATCATACTCAATTTGTTTTATTCCATCACTTGTAAAATCGTAAATACGTGCCCCTTTGATACTCATTAAAATCGGTGAATGAGTCGCAATGATAACTTGACTCCCTTCACGCACTAAATCGTGTATTAAAACTAGCAACTGATACTGATTTGTTGCGCTAAGTGGTGTTTCAGGTTCATCCAGTAAATAAATGCCTTGTTGATGCATTCGTGACTTAAAAAACGTCAAAAACCCTTCCCCATGACTTTTAGTACGCAACTCTCCACTGTATTTGTCTTCAAGTTCATATAACTGTCCTTTTAAAGGTCCAAGTGCAAGTTGCTTTGAATAATCTGATTTACCTTTAAACTCTTCTTCTATTTCTGCGATGTCTTTTAGAAGACCGAGTTTCATTTTTTTCAGATTGTGGATGTATGTAATAAATTCTTCTCCACTAAAAAAGAACCCTTTTCTAGTTTTTACATTATAATTGATTTTTATCTTTTTACTAAGTTTAGCAACGTCTTCATAATACTCTGAATCAAGTGATTCACTCGATACATTAATGGAATTATTATAATAGGCAATCGCCTGCAGCAAGGTACTCTTCCCACTACCATTATCGCCTACTAAAATAGTGACCTTGTCACTTACTTCAATAAAATCCGTATTCTGTATTGATGGAATATTAAAAGGATACTCATCACCATCAATATCGCGTATTGTAATGCTTCTAATCATCCATAATCCCCACCATTTTTAGGCCGTTTAACACGCCATCATTTTTGATATCTGTGGTGACGTACTTTGCGTGTGTTTTTGCGGTCTCACTCGCATTTCCCATCGCGACACTATTCGGGATATAATCAAGCATATCGATATCATTATCTCCATCACCAAATGCATACGCATTCTTAAGTGGTATCCCTTCTACTTCTAATATACGTTTAATACCTTCTTTTTTACTCATCCCTTTACTCAGTACATCAAATCCACCACCAAGCCAAGAGACCACTTCTAAGTCATGAAACTCTTTTTTATATTTATCTCGGCATTCAATATCACAAAATGCCCACATTTGGAAAATGTCATTGTCTTGATAAAAATGGGGATCAATTCGTGGTAATTTCATATTGACAAGTTCAAAAGCAGCCTTCCCCTTTTCATCCACAATATTTAAGGTCTCATCAAACTCTCCAAGGAATCCATACTTTAGATGATTTTTGTTGAACGAATCAACTACTCGTAACACTTTCTCTTTTTGAATCGGGTTACGAAATATCGTTTCCCCGTCTTTAATAATGATTTGGCCATTTATTAGAATGAAAATATTGATGTAATCCATGATTTCATCAATAATATGTAACATATAAAAAGCACGACCAGTAGCAATCGCAATTTCAATATCTTCTCTATCATGTAATTGTTTCAATACTTCTTTTGTTGATTCGGGTATACCTTTTATATCCGGGTCATATAATGTACGATCGATATCAAAAAAGATGATCTTTTTCTCCATAGTAAACACCTCACTAAAATTATACCATATGTAATATATATACATAACACATATATTTATAAAACCTTTTCATATACAAAGTAGTATCTATTACCAGCATTGAATGCTATAATGGTGTTAGATATAAATCGATTCATTTTAAGGAGGACTATTTTTAATGCAAAATAAATTATTAAAAGAAAATGAAGTCGGTGTTTTTGCATTAGGTGGTCTTGGTGAAGTAGGAAAAAATATGTATGTCATCGAATATCAAGATGAAATCATTATCATAGACTCTGGGATCCTTTTCCCTGATGATTCATTACTTGGTATTGATTACGTTATTAATGACTATACATATCTTTATGAAAATCAAGAAAAAATAAAAGCGTTAATCATCACACATGGTCATGAAGACCATATAGGGGCGATTCCGTATTTATTACGCCAAGTGAAAGTACCAAAAGTATATGCCAACGGTTTAGCGGTTGGACTAATTAAAAACAAACTGAAAGAACACAAAGGATTCCATTGTAATTTACTCGAATTTCATGAGTATGAGAAGCTAGTATTAGGAAAACTAAGTGTGAGTTTTTTTAGAACGAACCACTCAATACCAGATTCTTTTGGTGTTGTGATTCATACGCCAGAAGGTAAAATCGTTCATACAGGAGACTTTAAGTTTGATTTTACACCAAACGGACCAGATGCTGATTATCAAAAAATCGCTCAACTAGGTCGCCAAGGTGTTTTACTATTACTTAGTGATTCAACCAATGCTGAGCTAAATGGATTCACAAAAAGTGAAAAACTAGTATCGGAAAGCATCAAAGATATTTTTAGTAAAATTGATGGTAGAGCAATCGTTGCGACGTTCGCATCAAATGTATACCGCGTTCAGCAGATTGTCGAGGCAAGTGTTGCCACAAAACGAAAAGTTGCTGTATTTGGTAGAAGTATGCTAAAGACAATAGATGTTGGTTCAGAGATGGGATACATCAAAGCACCTAAAAATACGTTTATTGATCCAAATCATATCAACAAGTATAAAGCACGTGACATTACAATACTTTGTACAGGTAGTCAAGGTGAACCACTAGCCGCATTATCGCGTATCGCAAATGGTACACATAGACAAATAAAAATCACTCAAGGTGATACTGTAATCTTCTCATCAAGCCCAATACCTGGTAACCAAGAAGGTGTTGGAAGAACCATTAATCAATTATTTAGAAAAGGTGCAAATGTAATCACAAATTCACCTTTAACTGATACTCACACTTCTGGTCATGCAGGTCAAGAAGAGATGAAGTTAATGTTAAAATTAATACAACCAAAGTATTTTATGCCAATTCATGGTGAGTATAGAATGTTAAAAATTCATTCGAAAATCGGTCATATGACTGGTGTTCGTAAAGGGAATGAATTTGTCCTTGATAATGGTGATGTTCTTGCTGTTACTAGACGTAGCGCAAGAGTTGCCGGTAAAGTGCAAGCTGGGAATGTATATGTTGATGGAAAAGGAATTGGTGATATTGGTAATGTTGTTATAAGAGACCGAAAAATTCTAAGTGAAGACGGTTTACTTAGCGCCATTATTACAATTGATACAGAAAACAAGAAAGTTCTTAGTAAACCAGTCATTATTTCAAGAGGGTTTATCTATATGAGAGAACACGGTGAACTGACAAATGAAATAAGTGAACTAGTAGAAAAAACCGTGCAGAAAAAAATAGAGAAGGTAAATATTGTTAATGTGAATTTCATCAAAAGAGACATCACAAAACTTTTAAATGAGTTCATCTATAAAAAAACCGAACGAAAACCAATGATTATGCCAGTAGTTATGGCTGTAAATTAAAAAGCAGAAAATTTCTGCTTTTTTCTATTTCTTGTTTCAATGTTCGCATTTATATAATATAATTATATTGTGGGTAGTAAATATATATTGCGGTGAGGTGAAAATATGGAAGCAATCACAAAAGTATTACCAATCATGGATGATAAGTTCCCGATTATCGTTTATACAAAAGCGTTTGATAAAAAAGATGATGATTTGATAATCCACTTTGAAAAAGAAGTGAAATTCATTTATTGTAACACTGGACTAATCGAGTACACTATCAACGGTGAATCGTATCAACTAAAAAAAGGAGATATGTTACTAATTAATCCAAGACAAGTATATCAAGCGAAAGCTCTTAGTGAAGAACCGATTATTAATAATGTAATCATTTTTGATTTTGAAATGTTAAGGCCTTGTTCAATTGATATTGTTAACGAAGAATATATCTTACCATTAATTAATGGAAAGATCCTCTTTAATAATGTGATTAAAAAGGATAGTTTAGGATACATTGAAATTAAGTTAACTCTTAAAAGAATATATGATACAATCATTCAAAAAAAGGGTGGATATGAACTCAGGTTTAAATCTCTAGCCTTTGAATTACTGTATCAATTATTTGACTATAAACTGTATTCTAAAAACAAAACATACATTAAGAAAACAGAGAAGGATACATATGATCCTATCCGTAACGCGATTGATTATATCAATTCAAACTATGAACATAAATTATCACTAGATGAACTTAGTTTGGCTGTTAAATTGTCGAAATTCCATCTTTGTAGACAGTTTAAAGAGTCTACAGGTATGACAATTAATCACTATTTAAATAACAGGCGTGTATTTGAAGCAGCAAAATTGTTAAATGAAACAGACAAAGAAGTTTCAAAAGTAGGATATGAAGTAGGATTCAATAATCCAAGCTATTTCATTTCCCAGTTTAAAAAGGTATATGGTACAACACCAAGGAAATACCGAGAACAAGAATAATAAAAATAACAACTTCGGTTGTTATTTTTATTTAAACGGATGTAACACTTCATTTAACCAATTAATGGATAAATCAAACCATGATGCAAAATTCTCCTCTATCATGTGATCTGATCCTTGTGATACTAACTCATTACCAAGAGAAAGGCCATGGACACCTGAGCGGAATAAATGCACTTCTATCGGTATATGATGATTGTTCATTTCCTCTAAAATATGTAAAATGTTTTCTGTTTTAACTACATCGTCTTTAAACGTATGAAAAACAAACATCTCAGGAGTATCTTTATCTACTTTGGGAGTGGGATATTCCCAATATGTCTTTTCTCGCATTAAAGCTGGGTATGCTAAGATACAGGCATTTGGTCTGACTTTACCACTAGTAGCTAACGAACATGCTAAATGACCGCCAGCACTAAACCCAATCACTGCTACTTTATCTTTTTTTACGTGCAGTTTTTCAGCATTTTCTCGTATGTATATCAAGGCATCTTCCGCATCAATCAATGGTCTTGGAAACTTCGAGTTTTCTTTTAACGAATATCGAAGTACAAAGGTATTATATCCTTTAGCCAAGTACGAAAGTGCAATGGGTTCTGCTTCTCGATCACTACAAAAATGGTATCCTCCCCCAGGTAAGATTAACATCGCAGGGCGAACTTGAACGTTTTTCATTTCATCGGATACATCTTGCACATACATGGTGAGTGAAACTCCTTCATGATTATTAATTTTAATTGTTTTTACATTCATATCTTTACCCTCTTTCATCAGGTTTAGGATCAAACTTACACAGTACTTTATTTCTACAGTATCTTGAGTGTTGCAAGAATCCTTCATAGTAGATTTGATACGCTTCTTCAAAACGCTCTAGGTCCTCATATTGCTTACCGAGTACTTGATATGCTTTTGTATAGTTTAGCTCTATCGATTTATGTAACCACTTCAATGCTTCATCAATATCCTTTTCTATGCCAGTCCCCTTTTGATAATTAAGTCCAATTTTATAAGCGTTTGCCCCATTCGCCCTATCACTTTTATGTAAAAGCCATAGGTGCCTTAAACGATTCACTTGCTTTTTATCTGTTGATGCGATGAATTTGATTTGATCATCAATTGCATATACATCTAACTCATACTCTTTTGTATAGCCCATTTCAGCATTCATAGCTTCAATCATCTCACTAATTTTTGGATGAGCAAAATCAAATAGATGCAGCGTATCATTCGAGTGTTGCATATGTTTATAATAATGGGCACGCAAACTGTCTCCTCCACCTAATTTGATCGCATAACTATTTGCGATAAACTCTTCTTTTTTCATGTAGGAAAATAGGACATATCGATTCACAATATTGATTACATAATATAATGCAAATAATGGATACACAAATATTTTAAGCACTTTATGACGATAACAGAAATTACCAATAAAGTGAAATATACCAGAAAGCAACGTAGAAGGCCTTAAATATACAGCGTAAATATTTCCTTCAAACTCGCTTATAACATGACCAAGCTCATGATCAATGACACCTTTTAAAAACATTTTATTCACCTGATATGATTTATTCAGGTAGATTTCACCCTTTGATTCAAATGCTGATGAAAATAAATTTGGTATTTCAACGATATGATATGGAATTTCTTTTCCTTTTAACTTTGACGCTTCTTCGATATCAGGTAAGAAATCTTCAAATACTTCATCAACTTCCTCTTCTTTTGACATCAGACTAGAAAAGACATTTGTTCGTTTTGCAGAATATCCTAAATAGAGCATAATTAGTGAAAGTGGAACCATCACAATTACTACACCTACAAATGATTTAAACACAACAAAATATAAGAGTAGGATGACAATCACATACTCTAGAATTGTTACAACTGTGTTCATTAATGCGTAATTGTTTTTCATATTTATCACCGTACCTATTTTATCACAGTTCTTTCGTATCGCATACACTATTACGCGTTATCGTCTC
Source organism: uncultured Candidatus Izemoplasmatales bacterium (assembly GCA_964652375.1). Taxonomy (GTDB): domain Bacteria; phylum Bacillota_I; class Bacilli_A; order Izemoplasmatales; family Izemoplasmataceae; genus CAZZAP01. The sequence continues at coordinate 7,557 of CAZZAP010000018.1, read as the reverse complement.
AGAATTTTGTCCTTTCTAGTTATTTGTGTATATCGATTGATTCGATTCATATGAAAGTCTTCAGCATCTACTACATTCAGTTAAACAAAAAAATCCAAATTATGTACATATTTCATATTTTTTTTTGCACACTTTTGATTTATGATATAATCATACTTGAGAAAGTAGGTGCATTATGAAAGAATTTTTTAGTAAAGAACTTGGAGAATCAATTCCATTATTTGGTGTAACTCACCTATTATTAATATTAGGATTTATCGCAACGATTATTTTGCTTTGGTATGTTTCTCCAAACATCAAGAAAAGCAAACATGAGAAATGGTTACGATTCTTTCTTGTATTTCTTGTATTTTTATTCGAGTGGCGTGTGTTTGAAAGTCGCATGTTAAATGGTTCAATTTTTCGATTACCTCTTTGTGCTATTTCACTTTATACGTTGACTTTTGCAGTGGCATTTAAGAATGAAAAAGTCTTTAAAATTGTCTATTTTTATACATTCGGAACATTTTTATCATTCCTATTTTTCGATACCCCTTGGGGACTCGATAGATGGGATGGTTGGACATTTTTTGGTGCTCATGCAACCATCGCATGGCTCGCTGTATACGGTTATAACGTGTTAGGTTTTAAACCAAATATAAAAGACTTATATGCATCTGTAGTTGCACTTGCAATATACGCGTTTATTTCTGGATACGCAACATTTAAGTTTGGTGGTTCAGATGAATTATTTTTACTAAGTCCACCAATCCCTGAGCTTAGTGTTCTTGTAGACATTCATCAAGTAGTTTACACTGTCGCGTTTTGCCTTGCAGCATTACTCTTTATATACATTATGTATTTACCAACATTATTAACTGTTCGACAAGAACATGCTACGTATAGTGAAAAATCACCTACGTAAGGTTCATAATACTTAATATTTACCTTTGAAGATATAAATCAAAAACACATGTTTATTCACATGTGTTTTTTTGTAATAATCTATGAAAGTTATTATTTCATAATAAATATATATGTTATCTATACAAACTAAATAAATGGTATTCTTACATTTTAGATGTAAATATTGTATAATGTAGTTAGAAAGATTCAAATAAATTGCATTAAATCATATAACTTTTTTATCTAATTGATATGGGGGGAAGCGTATGAGTATCTATAAAAAATTACTACTAGCCTTAATGTTATTGAGTGTTGTTCCCTTACTAATCTATACAACAATATCCAATGTGATGTTCATCAATGAAACACGCACGTATAATGAGACTCTTGCAAGTGAACAACTACATACGATGGATGAAACAGTTGTTACATTACTAGAAACAGCCGAAAATGAAGTATTAACTCTATCAGAAAATGCACTGCTTCAATATGAAAGTGATGACGATTTCACGAATTTTATTGGTGCAGATCCTGATACGTTTGAGTATGCAATTACGGCAGAAGAGCAGGAAATTATTGATTTATTTGCCACGTACCGTGCAAATCACTATTATATGAACTCTGTTTACTTTGGAACTGTAAATGGAGCGTTTGTACGAAGTCATAAACGAGCTGCAAGTACAGACTATGACCCAAGAGTCCGTGTATGGTACCAACTTGGAGAGGCTAATCCAGATTCAGTTCAATTAACTGATCCATACAAATCAGTTACAACAGATGATATTAACTTAGGTACCGTCAAAGCAGTTGTAAATGAAGATGGGGAATTACTCGGTGTTGTTGGAGCAGATATTACGCTTCATGCATTATCTGAAATAACCACAGAGTTCGAGGGGTATGATCACCCATATAACATTATTATTTCCGATAAAAATATTATTCTTTCTCACCCTAATCCTGAGTATTTATTTCAAGATGCCAGTGTTTTAGGTTTTGAATTACCTGATGAAAACACATCTAATAATCAGCTCTTCAAAATTGAGGAACTAGGCATAACTAAATCTGTATACACGTATGTAAGCGAGGATACTGGTTGGAGTTATTATAAGATAGTCCCAATGAGTGTCATTAACGCAAATACTGTGAAACTTATTTTATATAGTGCCTTATTGGTAGCAATCTTATTAGTTATAATATTCCTCTCAAATATTAAAGTATCTAGAACATTTTCCAACAGAATCAAAACCATTATTACCGCGATGGAAAAAGTTGATAACCAAGTAGAAGATATTATGATTACCGATAGCGCAAATGATGAGTTATCAATTATTTCATCAGAGTTCAATCGCATGATAAAAAGAATTGATGAGGCTCAGTATCGATTGAAATACATTGATGGTGAAACAGGACTTCAAAACAATAGAAAGTTACTAAAAATGCTTAAACTAAGATCATACGATGGATTCTTAGTACAAGTTACCATCACAAATCTACCGCTTTTAAGTCAAATTTATGGGAGTTCACATGCGACAAAGCTAGTACGAGAAATCACAAAACTACTTGAGCCATATATTGATGAAGATACTGAATTGATACGAAGTTCAACAACAAGTTTCGTTTTCTTGTTTAAATATCTTGATGATAGAAATCGTGTTTTAAATATTGTTCGATTATTTCATAAAGTCCTTTCTCGCGAGTTTTACATGGATGACTTGCAAGTTTATTTAGAATATAAAATGGGTTGTGTATCCTTAATAGATAATGAGTTACCAGCATCTGAAATACTCGTGAATCTTAACTTAACAACCATGAGTCACAATATTACGGAAACAGAAATTCAATTTTATGATATTGAAAAGAAAAATACGTTACTTCTTGAATTACAGATTCAAAAAGAGATGCATAAAGCATTAGAAAGAAATGAATTTTTCACTGTTTTCCAACCAATTGTAAATGCTGATAATGGAGAGATATTTGGATTTGAAGCATTGGCACGTCTTGATAACCAAGAACTTGGTTTAGTTCGTCCTGATGTATTCATACCAATCGCAGAAAAAAATAGATCTATTATTGGAATCGGACGATACATTCTTCGCTCTTCATTGCAATTTGCGAATGAAGGTAAATCTATTGCATACGATCCAGCTTTCACAACCATTATAGATAACTATATAACACATGCAATTCAAATTATTCAAGCACAAGATGCAAGAATCCAAACTAATTAATTTGACGCAATATATTTAATACTCTTGATGAAGGATATTCCTTCATCTTTTGTTTGAAAATATAATCAGTTTAGATTTTCAAGTAAGATTTTCTATATTTGACTGTTTTTTCTATTCCTCACGAATAGTTGCCATATCATATATCTTTGTGCTTATAATGGTTTTTTGCCAAAATTGACCATGTTTTTTTATTCTTTTTATGCGAATCTTTCTTAGTATTTCTCATAAAAATTTACTTCTTAAAAATGAATATCAATGATATACTGAAATTACCACTGGGAAGTTGCATGTCGTTTTTTGTTTTCATCAATAAAATTAGTAGTGTCTCATAGTGGTTGGGGAGGAACTAAGAATGAAGACTAATAAGATAAGTAATATGCCGCAACTTTTTCTGAAAACGAGTATGTTGTTATGTACGATATTGGTATTATACATCATTTTCTCTAAGGTAGCATTCTATGACTATTATTTATATCATAGTATTATTGAAACAATGACTATATTTGCGAATTTTATTGTTTTAATAATAATGATTACCATATGGAAATATGCAAAGAATAATTTCTTTATAGGAGTTATTGGAATCTCACTTGGATTCATTACTATTCTTGATATTTTACATATCATTTCATACGAAGATGGAGGACATTTTACATCACACGGATCGAATTTAACGATTCAGTTATGGATAATTGGTAGATACATACAAGCCTTTACAATCATGGGAGCAGTGTTCTTATCAAGATGGCTTCAGAAAGTGAAATGGCATTATGTAGTTGGAATTTATTTTATCATTACAATGCTTGGAATCTATTCGACAGTTTTTTCGGATTGGTTTCCTATGTGTTATATCGAAGGTAAGGGATTATCTGTTTTTAAAATTGTGAGTGAATATGTAATTGTAGCTGTATTATGTGTTTCTTTAGTATGTGTTATTAAATCACCTACCATAAAGAATAACAAATCAGTATACTTGGTTGCATATTTATCTTTTTTTATCGCTTCAGAGCTTATTTTCACTTTGTATATTAGTTTAACAGGTTTCAGTAATTTTTTAGGACATATCTTCCGTCTTATTGCAGCATCTAGCTTTGTGGTATATTTCCTAGAGATATCCCTTTCACAGCCAAACATGTATCTATTTAATAAGTTAAAAGCAAGTGAGAAACAGCTAGAAAAAATTGCCTACTTCGATAGTGTAACTGGGTTATACAATCGAAGTTACTTGCCAATTATGTTTGAGAAATTTAAAAAAATATATGAACAGTTTTATTTTATATACATCGATATATATCACTTTTATGCAATTATACAATTACATGGTAGAGAAACAGCAAATAATATCATTCAAGAATTCTCAAATCGAATCAAATCTTTAAAGTTAGATGATAAGGAACTTTTCAAATTACTAAAAGATGATTTCATCATTATGTACCCTTGTAACAATGGACACAAAGCACTTAGAAGAAATATAAGGCGTCTTATAACCATACTTGAGAAACCGTATATAATTGATAACTCAGAAATTTATTTGAATGTAAACATTGGCGCCTGTAAATACCCAGATGATGCTATGACACTAGATGCTATGTTCTCGTACAGCATAATGGCGCTATTGAGCGCAAAAACTTCTAAATTAAAGAATTATATGGTATTTGATAATACAATGTTCCAAAAACAGTCCAGATTAAATCAAATTGAGCTTTCTATAGATAGTGCATTTGAAAATCATGAATTTACGACAGTATTTCAACCTATTATAGATGTGAATGATGCTCGGATTATGGGGTTTGAAGCCTTATCTAGATGGAATCACCCTAGACTTGGGTATATTTCACCCGCTGAGTTCATTCCAATACTAGAAAAGACAAGAAAAGTATATCTTTTAGATAAGTATGTTTTAGATAATACTATGCTACTAGCAAACAAAATAAAAAACATCAGTGAGGATAATTACCTTTATACTGTTAACTTCAGCGCACTAAGTATTTCATATAATAACTTTGATAACATCGTCAACATGTGTTTCCAAAACGGAAATTTAGAAAAACAATTCTTGGCAATTGAGCTAACGGAGTCACAAGTAATAGATGATTTAATGTTAATCCACAAAAAGATTAATCGGTTACGAAAAGACAATATCCAATTTTACGTTGATGACTTTGGAGAAGGCTATAGCTCTGTACATTACCTAGCATCACTAAACTTTGATGCAGTGAAAATAAGTAAGAGTTTTACCGATAAATTGATTTCTAGTGATCAAAACAAAACATTACTAAAAAATGTTGTAAGAATGGTAAAAGATTTAAATTATAAAGTTGTAATTGAAGGAGTAGAAACGTTTGAAATATTCAACATGTGCAAGGAAATGGGTGTTGATTACGTGCAAGGATACTACTTCTATCCAGAGCTTCAATACGAGAAAATTAAAGAAGAATTAAAAGATAGAGAACGATTACAACTGAAATGTTCAACCATATAAGAAAAGAAACACCTCAGCATATGTACCTGCTGAGGTGTTTTATTTTATAGGTTTTAAAATGACAATATCTGATGGGTACCATACACCTACTAATAACAAAGGTATTCCATAAAAATACACAATATCAATAACGTTTATTAGATATCTAAACTCATAATTATAGAAGATGATATGCAATACAAAATAGCTAATCACAAGTAACACAATAAGTAAAATCTTTAACCACATATACTGGAAATCATTGCGATACTCAAACAATAAGATGCAACCTACTAAAATGATTGGAACTGCTAGTATATGAAGCCATGCTATTTGTATAAAATATCCTTGATTCAAGCGAATCAAACTATACAGCGCCGATGTAACAATACTAATTATAAGCGGTATAATGCTATGAATCATAATTGTATAATAGTATTCTCTTTTATTACGAAATATAGGAAAACTTCTATACATCGTTACCGTTAAGATTATTCCCGGTACAAAAACCACGTACGCTATAGAAAAAACTAAATCAAGCGGTACATCTATGGTGTGCCTTAAAAATAGGTAGATAAAACCATAGAACAATACCGTGACAATCGAGTAGATACCAATTATTTTTCTATTTTGTAGACTATATTCTTTATAAATGTTTTTAATCATAAAATCACACTTCCCCCTTTAATTCTTTAAGCCAGTTTCATCATTTTTACACCAGCGTATACATATACAGAACCACTAATACAATTGCAATATCAGCAATAATATGGATTATCCATGAGTTAATGAAACTCTTACCAAATCGATTTGAAAAGGCTAGTAATACACCTATAATAAATAATCCTACTAGTGTAAAGATAACCGTACCAATTTGGAAAATAGTAATGAATATCACAACATGATAGATACTCCATAATAAACTAGATAGAGTTATGGCTAGCTTATAACTCTTTTTCTCAAGTGTATAAAAAATAACACCTCTAAAGAAAAACTCTTCAATTAGTGAGTTGACAAACGACAAGTAAATTCCCCAGACTAAGATATTTTGTCTTGTAATTCCTAGTTGTTCTGCACCTTTTATAACACCACTAGCCTCAAACATACCAAATAGTTGATCCAGCACATAATAACCACCAAGTGTTCCAACAAATAATACAAGGCTGACAATAAGTGCTATTTTTATCTCTTTAAATGTTGGTTTTTCAAATTTAATCTCAGTTTTCATATTTGATTTTCGAATCATATAGATATAAAACATTGGAATAAATAAGAATAGTGAAATACGTAATACTTGCTTTGGTATATACGTGAACTCAAATATATGCTCTAAGACGATTAGTAAAGCAATCGCTACTAAACTATATATAAATATCCTCTTATTCATGATGATCACCAAAATACTTATTGAACTCATGTAATGCATCACTCTTTGAATATGTGAAAAATACACGATAATTCTCTTGGTCTAAAATACGTAAATGTTTGGAAATCTTATGTTGTTGCAATCGATATCCCTCTTGACTATTTAACGTGCGCCACCAAGACTCACCACCCAATGTTTTTAATTGTCGTTTTGGTGGTTTTAAAATCGCAATTGATTGAACAATATCAATTACTTCATCACCAAATAGCGATTGAACTATTTCATGCGATTGAAAAATGGAAACAAAAGTCACAGCCTCAGGCCACTTTAATTGTGTTCTTTCTTTCTCTATTTGAATCAATGTCTTCTTGCTAAGACCAAGTGTTAAAGCCATTTCTTCAAGTGTTAATCCCTCTTTTTTTCGCAGTCTTTCCAAGATAGATTGAACTGATTTACAAAACTGATTTTTTGTCATATATTCCTTCCTCCTTTCAAGTGTAATTTTACACTATAGTGTAATTTTACACCATAATATTTGAATTGTCAACCATAAAAAAAACAACTCTGAGAGTTGCTATTTTCGCTTTATAAGTTCATTTACAAAGAAACTCGCTACA
>CAZZAP010000017.1:0-36945 GCA_964652375.1 uncultured Candidatus Izemoplasmatales bacterium | reverse complement strand
GATGGAATGTAACTGTAAGTCCATCACTTGATACTTCCCACGACTCTGCGACACCTGGCATTATTTCACCATTTACTTCACGCACTAATCCTTCGTATAGATGATTAATAATATCACCACCATCACTTGAACCATTGGTTCCTGGATCTAGTGTATATGGATAATTTGGAACATTCCATACTAAGTATTGATCACCTGTATATGGTATACTACTATACTCAGGATAGAGGTACACATCTTCATTTGGCATGAACCATAAATATTCTGGAGATACCCACTCCACAAAATGTAGTCCTTCAACGACAGGTGCTTCGGGCAGTGGAACATCAAAGATAGGTTCACCGTATTGCAGTTCTACTTCTTTTAAAATATTATCATCTAAATCTAGAAAATACAGCGTATGTACGTTTGGAGTATATTCCGCTGTAATCTCAAGATCCATCGCGACCATATGTGTTGGTAACTCTTGAGTCCATCCACTAAACGTATGTCCTACCATTTCCTCAACATCAGGGACGATTGATGGATCTATTTCTTCCCCATAAGAATACGTATACTCTACAGGTTGTTGATACCCAAAGCTAAACGTAATGGTATATTCGTTTGCCTCCCATGATGCATAAAGCGTAACATCACTAGGTACTGCTTCATCAAAATCATACAGATCTGTTAATTCTTCATCTGTATACCATCCTAAAAAAGAATGTCCTTCTTTTTCTAACTCAGATGGCGTTGTGATACGCTGCCCAATTTTAACTGTAATTGAATCCATTGATTCTTCACTATTTGTGACAAACGTAACGGTATACCCATCAATCGATTCAACCTCATCACAACCTACTAAAACTCCCATACATAAAAACATTAATACTACGATAACTTTTTTCATTTTCATCCTCCTAAAAAATAAAAGCGCAGCAAAGTTTGCTACGCAATCCACTTACTTTACCTTATATATTATATCGCTTTTTTTCACTATATTCAATACATTTTAATGTGATTTAGATATCCTTTCTTCAATAAAAAAGCAGACAAAGTCTGCTTTTATTATGGCGTTGGTGTGCTAAACTCAATTAACGCAATATTGCCATCATCCATCGTAAACTCTACGAAGTAATCAGTGTCTTCTGTAAGTCCTGTTATTGTTACTGCGCTTAAATCAGAAATATCAATCGTGATACCATCAATCACCATTCCAGAGCCATCCACTACTTTTGCGGATGTAACTCCTGTTTGTCCTTCACCAAGTGTCACATTGATGACCGCGGATGTAGGAAGTGCAGATACTTCTCCAGTTAATGCGGATGGCTGAAGCCACCAAGGAGAAACAACCGATCCAGATTTTCCTTCTTCTAGTGTAATTTCATAGTTTATATGAAGCTCGTAATCACCTAGATACTGATAAAATGTAGATGGTTCAAATCCTGGTGTTAATCCATCAATTGTTACGGTAGAACTTGTAATTGGCACATCAACATGTCCTGCTACTTCAACATATCCTTGCTGTAAATCATAGGTGTAAAGTGAGTAAGAGAAGTTTGTAAAATTAGCACTATCAAACCTACTTACATCAAAGGTTACAGTTGTTGGTGTAAAGACAAAATTCTCCGCTCTTGGCTTTTTCGCTTCTTGTCCGTTTTCGATAAGTATTTCCCCATTTAATACAGATGTAATTGCATCGTATGACCATACTTCTAATACTTCTTCTCCTTGCATATTAACATACTGAATTGGTATCTCTGCAATGGATGTATCGACACCCCAGTTTAGTGTAAACCCGCTTCGATTATCCGAACTATAGGTATCCAAGAAACTAGATCCATCAAATGTCGAACCACTAATACCCCCAAAGGATAAATCAAATTCACCAATCATCATATGATCATAATATATCCCTGGGAAATCTATCGCAATGATATGAAGATTTACTTGAATGTTATGGGCAGTACTTGTAAACGCATCTTCAAATGCAGTTTCTAAGTATGCACCCATTAATTCTTGTGATTCAGATCCACTAAAGATGTGGAAATCAATATCAATAATCGTTGGGTTATTCTCTGTTCCTGGAACGTAGTATCCTTCCTCTATTAACTCCGATAGTGCAATATCAAAATAGGCTTTTGCTGCATCAAAGTTATACCCATGAGTAGCTGGAGATAACCCTTCTCCTACACTTAACCCTTGCTCTGTTTTTCGGTACTGAATTCCAAGCTCTGCATCAACCAAGTACGCATCTGAGAACAAATACATACTAGGCATATTTGTACCTAATACATCAGTCGCAAGCTTTTGTCTATCAATCGCATGATACATTGCCTGCTTAAAGTTTTGATTTCCTAAAATTGGTTCTGGTACCCACGATGAATCAGGAAATTGGTCCTGCTGATTTTCAATCGTTTTTAATCCATTAATCATGATTCTAAACACGGTTGCTCCTGGTATTTGTCTAATACCTGGATAATTCTTATAGTTATCATATTCAGCGCTAGGAAGTGTCGATGACTCTAATTGTCCTATAATAAATTCTTCAAACCTTAACTCTGAATCTTCAATAATTGCATACGTATATCCTGTATAGAAATATTCTTCTGGTGAATGATACACCGGATTCTCCTTATAGGTTAGCAATACGTCGTTGTCATAACTCTCAATATAATACGCTCCATGATAGGCAATCGTTTCTTCGCTAGTTCCGTATGATGTTCCTAATACATTGTATAGTTCTACATTAATCGGTGTCATTACAAATGATGATAACCAGTATGTAACTTCCCACTCTGACATATCATTCACAAACGTAAATTCAATGGTTGTATCATCAATGTTTTTTATCCCTACAGTAGTCCAATCAGCATCCCCATCAACATACTCTTGCATGCCTTTAATGCTTGTTGCTGAAGTAACAAAGTCACCACCACCTGATATTGCTCTAAACCACTCGTTATCTAACGCAAGTTTGTAGGTATCAACAAAATCATTTGCATCTATTTTTTCATGACCTAGTGGTAATGCAGAGATATCTGTATTCGGATGATAAAACCACTCTAAATCATCTCGCAAAGTAATACTCCATGTTGTTGATAATTGTTTTCCAGATTCTGTGTATTTTGGATTAATTGCTAGTGGATCTGATGTGGCCATTGATGGCACTACATCATATCCGGTCTTTTCATCATTAATAACATATTTATATAGTGAGTCTAGATACTTACTCATTAACGTTGCATCTGTCGATGTATCATACAGCCATTGATTAAACGTTTGTGGGCTAGTAGAAATCGTTGTCCTATACGTGTACTCACCCGCATTACCAGGCATTCCGTCTGGCATTAATACACTGCTGTCATCAGCTGACATTGTCCCAAATTCTTCTCCAAATCCAATTACTGGAAGATACTCATCTACTGGCAATTGTACACGCCAGCTATAAAGTGCAAACGATGCATTTGAGAAAAGCGGTACACCTGCGTATTGGTTATTCAGTAAATACTTCTCAGCCGCAGCCATAAAGGTATGTCTAATATCACTACTGGCAAATTTATAATTAAAGATTCCTGTCGGATAAGTCACTTCTAATCCAACCCTAACAACAAACGTGTAAAGGGCTGAATTTCCAGATAAATCCGTTGCTCTTACAATAATTTCATACTCCCCTGAGGTGTTATAATCTACATTGTCTTCAAGCACCTCAAGTAGGGTATCATCATAGTAATTATCTTCTACCGTTAAATACCCACTAGTTACCCAATCAATTGGTTCACTATTTTTGTAGATGAGTGGGTTATTCAAAGATACGATAGGTGCAATTGTATCTACCACAGAAACAGTTCGTGTAACCGTTAAATCCTCATACCCTTCAACTGAGTATGTCACAGTGTAATCACCAACGATGTGTTCATTGACACCATTATCTACCGTAATCGCATATTCAGATGAATTGGTTAATACAACACTAGCTCCCTTATCTACGTATGGTGTATGTACCTCATGGACAACCTGACTATCACCATTTATCATAATTAATACTTCTGATAATATAACCTTTACAAGTACCGTTGTTTCATTCCCTGCTTCATCGGTTGCTTTGTATGTCACTTCGTATGTACCAGGTGAAGATAAATCAAGTTCTTCAGTGAATACTTCTATGGAAACATCTGAATAGTTATCAGAAACTTCTATCACATAATCTAGCCAATCAATCACGAGTTGCTCTTCATATAAAACACGTACAATATCAATCACAATCTCTGGAGCTTCATTATCAACCACGTGAACAAGTCTTGTAAGTACTTCCTCATTTCCTTCCATATGATACTCAAGTGTATATGTTCCTACTACTAAGCTATTCACTCTTCCTTCTACAGTAAAAGGAACCGCAACCCCATATTTATCTAACGCAGTTGCCCCTGGATCAAGATAGTAATCATATACATTAATCGTAATCTCATCTGCACCTTTTAGCGTAAATGTAGGTTGCAACTCTTCAATAATACTTACATCCAAAATAAATAATGTAGAATTCCCACTTAAATCAGGAATATAGAAGCGAACTTCATACATTCCTACCATAGTAAAATCTACATTACTTTCAATCATTTCATCGGTAATGACAATAACACCATCATTGTCATCTAATGCGCTCACATATGTTTTCCAATCAGGTTCTTCTGAGTTTACCTCAAATTCAACATACGTCTCCCCTTCAATTACTGGTGAACGATCAATAACTTTCGGCTCAAAAAACCCTTCACAACCAGTAAGTGAAATACTAAATAACACCATCATTGTTACTAAATACAACCTCTTCATACGTACCCTCCCATATTGTCACATGCATCTTATCTAATAAATCTGTTACTATTATTTTACCATATTTAGAAATTATCTCAATTAAGAATTAGCGTATTTACTGTATCTCAATATCAAATATGATACAATAAGTTTGTAACCAGTGTTACAAAAGAGGTGTTTGTATGAAATTATCAGAATGTAAATTATTTCGTAATACCCGTATTGATTTTGATGTAATAAACGTTATTACATACCCAGACAAAGCGACCATAGCCCTTGAAAATGAGTTTAGTGATAACCTTGGTATTGTTCTTGAAGGAAAAGCACATGTAAAAGCATATAGCCTTGGTGGAAAGAACTTTACCATGAATACACTATATCCAGGGCAATTATTTGGTGATGTCCTAATGTTTTCTAAACAGAATCAAACCTTTCCAGGTACGATTATTACCCAAGGAAAAACAACGATTGCTTATATCCCTAATAATGAATTTAAAGAATACATCAAGCATGATTACGATCTACTAGAAAACTTCTTATCGATGCTCAGTGAAAAAACATATGAAATGAATATAAAGAGTAAACTACTATCACAAGATAGTGTTCGTGATAAAATCTTATTCTGGCTATATCAAGAACGAAGAACCCAACAATCAAACATCATCACCCTCAACATGACAAAAGAAGAACTCGCAAATCAGTTATATATTCAAAGACCCTCATTAAGTAGAGAATTAATCCTAATGAAGCAAGACGGATTAATCGATTATGATAGATGGACAATTACAATAATCAAATAACAAAAAAATATGATATAATGAAGAAAAAGAAAACGGAGGATATTCATGGCAAAGAAAAACAAAGCGTATTTAAAACAAGAACACATTGTTTCAATTATTTTAGCTATTATCCCACTAACAAACGTACTACTGGTATCGTATATCGTTTAGGTAAAGGGAAGTTACTCTTAGCAATTTTAAACTTCTTCTTCTCACCAATCTTCTATATAGTAGATTTATTGTCAGTACTATTAAACAACGATTTAAAATGGTTAGTGTAAAAAGAGCGAAATCGCTCTTTTTTTTAGCCTTCTATTAGTTCAGTGGTTCCATATGTCTTCTCTAAATAGGAGTACAGGAATGATATTCCAAGAAGAATTAGCCCAAGAATAAAATAGGTAATCATTCGGAATAAAGTCTCAAAATTCATGACATAAAAATCGTATATAAAGAATTTTAATAACGAATAGTAAATACACCCAAGAGCTACTCTTCTAGATACTGTCCACTCATTTCTAAACCCAATCAATACTCCTACTGCGGATGCGATCATAAAATAACTAGATAAGATTACTTTATCAAACTCTATATTAATATAGTTATGAATAAAGAAACTATGGATAAACACTCCTACTACATAAAAGATAACAAACATGGTTTCACCTTTTAAAAGGACTTTATCATATACTTCTTTGAGCGCGTAAATAACATACACGTTTAATGCGAGAATGAATAAGAAGTAAAGTACATGACTTATTTTGGTAAAGTCATGATCAAAATAGATAAATCCAATCATGCACACCAAGAGAATATATTTCACATTTAATGCTGTTTTTAGTGCCTCAATGTGGGACTGATTAAACACCTTCAGTTGTAAAACCCATCGGTACACTACTATTGATAATGCAATGAACCCAAGTATCATGAAGAGTGTTGATGTAATGTATTCATCCACTAAGATGAAAACAATAGGAATCATAAATAAGATATTGTATGAATGAACGACATAATCATCTACTTGATTGAATCGTTTTATGTAGTGTCTAAAAAATACAAGAATGCCAGTAACAACAAGCCCAGATATCGCCATTAAATAATGATAGTTAATATCTTGTAGATTTATTCCATCATTTATCGTGATGCCAAATACTCTATACATAGCAACGATTGCTAGTACTGCTGCACCATATCTAAATGATTCCTGATCAAGGATTTTATATGATATAAAACAAGTGATCACAGATGACATTAATACGAATAAGCGATAGAAATCTCTCGTATGCCCACTGCCTTGAAATGCAATAGATGTATAAATCAGCATCGAGAATATTAAATATGACAAAAAGATATTCCCTATTGTTTTTCGGTAAATCCCACCTATGTTATAAACAAAAACAAATAGTGGTAACAAGGACAATAGAAAGAATAGTACGAAGTACTCCGCAAAATCTCCATACGTTCCATAAATGGCTATCACAAGATAGACAGATGAAATAATAAGTAGTATTGGCGATACGATACTTGTCGTAATCATAAAGGACTTACTACTTCTATGTAATATGTAGAGGTTTACTAAATATGTGGTAAATAGTGTAAACATCGCCAGAACAAATACAGTAAGTGTAGAGGTTTGTGAAGTTATGTGTATTAAATGGTTTACCAACAACACAGCCATATAAACAACTACAAATGCGTAATGAATTACCGTAAGATATTTTCGTTCTGTAATGTTATGCCCAAAATGACGTAGTAAAATGCCCCCAAGTAACACATAACGAATACACAACTCAACAGATTCAAAACTTGTTAATTGATCATTGATTGAGGTAGTGCCGTGTAATCCAGCTACCAAATATAGCACAAGTAAAAATGAATCTAAAAAATCATATCTTCGAACATAAAAATAAATAAATGTACCAATTAATAGTAACAGTTTAAGAATTAGAAATACCTCATTCGAGATGTGCTCAAACTCATACATTCCTAGCCACAATGAAAGGTAAATAATCGATGTACCTAAAATGTAAAACACATTATTAAATACAACATTTTCCTTTCGTTCAAAGTAATATCCTAATGCGAATATTAGTATCCCTAGTAGTACGATAAAGATATTTCTTGCGATATCATTTAACCACTCTACATACGCAAGTTGTCCAAATGACACGACTCCTAAAAATAGTAAAAATACAGCAATCTTTGCAATTACATTTTTACCGAGAAAAAACTCGATCACACTCTTTTTTGCTTCATCTAATTTCATATTATTATTCATAATTTCCTTCCTCCTAAAAAAGCGTATAAAAAAGACAGCTAGTAAGCTGTCTATTTCTTCTTACTAAACAATTTTGAATCCAGTATTGGAATGGTTTTTTCCTTTAAAGCAACTGCCTGATTGTATTTTGAGTTAATAAATAACTCAAATCCAACATATACAACAGTCAGCATAATCCCACTATACGTACCTTCACTAAATTCTACAAAGTATGACTCTGTATATAATAGATAAAATATTAATATATATAGAATTCTCATAGAATGTATTGAAATAATCTTAAAGTTGTTGGCAATATCAAACTTCTTTTTACGATTGAGAAGACCATAAAAGAAGGTCGCTATCGCAAGAATATATACGATTACGGTAAATGGAACCACAAATGGATAGAGTGTTTGATACCATGTACTAAACGCTACTAAGTATAGTGGTAAAACACTTAGTACCATGAAGTATATAATGATATAAGCGAATGGTTCATATTTGGGGTTCTTTTGATAGTTGTCATCTACATTCATATGCTTAATGTTTCGTAAGGTTACTAAATAGATTGATAGCAGATACCCAAAATACGAGACAAATGGAAATGGATTTAGTGTAGAGATGATAATACTAAACCAAACTAATAACATTAATACAATTGATATCGATTGGTTTAGATCTACGTTTTCTCTACTGAAACTAATAATTCGAAATATGGTAAACATGCTGAAGGTAATTTGAAACACTAAAAATGCTAAGATTACTGTCAAAGTCATGTACCCTAATCCAAAGTCCCCACTAAATAATAATTGATAACCACTTATTGATCCTTCTTCATTACTTAGGAAAGGTAGAAAAGCAACAAAGAACGTGAAAAGAGTAAGTGTTATTTTAATGATTTCTTTATTTCTATTATTAAATGGTTTTTGAAAAATGTGTGTGGTGCTGGTTTCTCCAGCTAAGATTTCATCAATTGAAATGTTGTAAAAGTTACTTAGGCTCTGAAGAGATGAGATATCTGGTAAACTTTCCCCTTTTTCCCACTTCGATACTGCTTGGTGGGATACATTGCATTCATTCGCGATATCTTTTTGGCTTAATCCCCTATTAATCCGCTTCTCCTTCAAATACTTACCGATCTTGATGTTGTCCATTTTCTACCTCCCGCTCTTATTATATGCACCTTTAAGTTGAATATGCAAAACACTGTAAATTGAATTTACTCAACTAGTAATTGAAATTATTTAATAGAGCCATTAACTCACTCAAATAATTGTTGATTTTTTGATATTTAATCTATTTTATTATATTCGTTATGATGATAAAACACTACTTCTTCACCATATAAATTATACCACATCGAAACGATGGATTATAAATAACATTCTAATTAGTTTTTGAATCAAACTAAAAAGTTAAAATCAGTGACATTTTGACTATTTTATGGTTAAATAATTTGTGAGAGCGAAAATTCTCAGAAATACATTAGGGAAGTGATTCCCGATACTAATTTTTGGAGGAAAAATATGGCACTTTATGAAATTTTTACACACTTAGTTTTAACATTAGCAATGTTACTTGTAGTAGTACTAATTGCTCGTAGTGTAGTAGCTGGATCAAAATACTCACCAATCTTAATTATTGTAGTATTTGGACTAGCACTTGGTATGGTATTAGAAATCAGTGGTCTTGCAACACCAGGATTATCTGAATTTCCAATTGTAGGTTTAACTGGAGGAACAACGATTATTGCATTAATCGCAACATTCTTCGTGGGTGGACAAAAACTTAGAAATACGTTTTGGAATCCTAAACACCCAAAAGAAGACGATGTTGTCCTCAATGAAGAAGAAGTAATCTTAGGAACGAAAGGAACACAATTAGTCTTTTTAACAAGAGCTTTCTTTATTCTTATTGGTATTGTTTCTTTATACCGTATCCTATTTATGGGATTAGATACTCTATTAGATTCTTGGGGATTAGAAAACCTACTTAATTACAAAGAAACTGCATTAGATAACTTTTATCCATTACTTGCATTCTTTGGAATTGCTGTAGCAATTATCTTAATTGACAGCAAAGCAAAAATCGTAGACAAACGAGCGTATTTAGGTAGAGGTGTAATGGAAATCATCATCATCCTTGCGATTTTAGTTACTGGTTTATTAATTTCTGGAATCATCAAAGAATTAATTGCACTTCCACAAATCTTCTTTGCGATGATCATTTCTAGTTCATTAGGTATGATCTTTAGTGACTGGAGACCTGGTCCTACAATGAGAGCATTATTATTTGGTGGGATTCCAATGGTATTAGCTGGTGTATTTATTACTGGTGGTACTAGATTACTAGATGCATTCCTATTAGATGGTATGATTCAAGTAATGGCGTACGGATTCTTTGGACAATTATTCTGGATGTTTGTTGGTATTTCATTACTAGTATTCCTTGGTAAATCGAACGATGTAGATATTTTAGCTCCTGGTATGGCAGGTAGTTTATCACATAGTGGATTAACAGGTGCTTGTACTGCCGGAGACATTGGAGAAGTTGCTAAAGAAAGAGCTCCAATCATGATTAATATCCCATTCTTTGGACACTTATTCGTATTTACAATTCTCGCAATCAGTGTTACTAGAGGAAGTTTATTAGTAATCCCTGGATTAATTGTTGTTGCACTTGGTATTTGGTTAACGTACTGGGCAATTACAACACTTCGCAAAGCTGAAGGTGCAGAAAAACAAGAAATCAAAGGATTAATATTATTCTCAATCGGTTGGCAATTAGTAGCAGTATTTGGTGGGTTCACGATGTTACACTTTGCAGGTATGGATTTAGAAAGTGCTGCAATGGCAAACAGTAGTGCAATTAGTCACTTTGGATTATTCGCTGCAACACAGGGTCAGATGTTTGAAGAAGTAAACACAACATTCTTATCTGGTGGACCTGATGGTCTAATCACATTTATCTTCGCAATGCCGTTCTTAATTCATCCACTTGTATTTGGTATGTTTGGTAAAGCGATGAGCAATGATGGTAAGATGCCTACAAAACCACTTGCAATTCTTGCAATCTTAGGTATTATAGGAGTATTATTCAGTTTAATCATTTTATAAAGAACAAAGACTTCCAAATTGGAAGTCTTTTTATTAGTTAATAAATTAAACTAAATTGACACTTATTCTTTAATCTTCTATATGATATACTATTCACAAATTACATAACCACAAAGGAGAGCATATGTACATCATTAATGGAAAAGGATCAATGATTCGTTTAATTGCTGGTTTATTTGTTTTAGGTAGTGCATTATTAGGTTATTTCGTGCATCCAAACTTTTTATTCTTCACGATGTTTGTTGGATTGATGTTACTACTTAGTGCAACAACTGGTTTCTGCCCGATGGAACTAATACTTAAAGTGTTTAAACTGGAACAAAAAGAGGCAAAATAAAGACTTCCAAATTGGAAGTCTTTTTTATTTGGTAGGTAGATGTAGAGCTAATTGTATTTTTTTCATCGATAGATGATTTGAGACATAGTATAAAAAGTGAAACGATATAAACATTAATGTAAATAGAACTACTATGTAATATGGCCAATCTGGTAAAAGGCTAGCAATAATACGTGGTTTCTCCCCAACAAACATATAGTTACGACTAAAGGTTACGTTTGTAAAAATCACTAGTGGTGAAAGGGATAAAATAAATGCTATGGTTTTGTAAATGTCTTTTAATCCGATGCGAAAATCATAAGCTTTGAAGTAATAAATCGGTACGATTGCGATACTTAAATGAATTAAGATGTAGTGGTAGTAGCGCATATTGAAGTAGGTATATCCTAATGAGTTAGGGACAAATAATGCTGCTAGTCCACCAAATGTACCAATAAAGAATACAAACCCAAATACCTTTTTACTATCCGATGCTAGTAAAGCAATGGAAAACATTGCTCCAAAGCTACAAACATGAAGTGGCACACTAAATAATCCATGTGTCCAGTAATGTAGGTGATAGATTATTTCTAAAAAGACTAACCACACCATGAATGCTCGTTTTATATAATATTCATAGCGTGATGCTCTTATTGTTTTTGCAAAACGTAATGTTAAATATACAGCTGTAATAGCCATAAAGATTAGCAAAAAGTGCTGCCAAATAAATGGCTGCATTGCTAATTCTTGATTTAATTCATGATTCCAAAATTTCTCGAATGACATAAAATCACCTTATCTTTATTCATATTCTTCTAATACTTCTAGTAAAAGCTCTGGATAATCCGTAATGATTCCATCTGCTCCTAATTCAATCAACATCCTCATTGTTTCTTCATCATTAATAGTCCAGTAGTGAACCGCCATGTTGTGGCGATGCGCTGTACTGATTAAGAGTCTTGTCGCAAGATCTAAATCATCAATAACTGGCAAAGTAAACGATGTTGGTAATTGAAGTACACTATATCCTTTTGGATCATAAAATGTACTTGTTAGTGAGTAAGCATACATAATGAATGTTTGTGCTTCATCATGAGAAGTTGCTAATAAGATATCTTCGTAGTTTGATGCAATATATGTACTAATATCATGGTAAGACGTTACAACTAGAACAACATCTTCTAGTTCATATTCTCTTATTAAATGAATTAATTCATCGGCAGTTTCAGTTCTTGGTGCATCTGCATCAGCCTTAATTTCAATGTTGTACCTTATTGTATCACCAAACTCAATAAAAAGCTCTTCTAATGTTGTTAAATATACAAAAGCATCTACCCACTCTTCATGTGTTAGATCACGATAGGGGTATTCACCGTCGATTTCAAAGTTATATCCAAAATTACAGGTCTCGTATAAATACTGATACGTCTCTTCCCAGATAACCGTATCACAATTACTCATTTTTCGAATGTTTCCTGTCTCATTTTCACCGTGTCTAAGTACAAGGATATGATCTTTGGTTAAATGCACGTCCATCTCTAATACATCTACACCAAGCTCTACCGACTTCGAAAACGCAAGGAATGTATTCCCTGGATAGTTTCCTTTACCACCAGCATGAGCAATTACAAGTACACCATTGTCTTTATTAAACTGATTTTCTTTTTCATAATCTGGTTTAGGTCCTAGTATAATCCCAATGATGAGAACCAAAAGAACAACCAATACACGCTTTTTTGTCATTGCAAATCTCCTTTATAACCTGTATATAATCATTATAGTAAAAAGACAATAAATGTCATTGTCTTTTATTTATCTGATACTCTTCTTTTTAATTGTGCTTTTTTCTGTGACTTATCTGTATACATATTTATATCAGCTTTATGATACAACTCATCCAGTGAAACAGTGCTGTTTGTATTTCGAATTTCATACCCAATTGCACAAGTGATGTCACGCAAAATATCCAGCTCTTTATAATTTGCCATTTGTGAAACAAGTTCATCATTAAGTGATTTGATTTTCTGATCGTTGTATTCATTAGATACAACGACAAATTCATCGCCACCAAACCTTGCCACAATCGAGTTATGTCCAAAGACTTTTTCTAGTAACATCGCAAAGTGTTGTAGTACTCTATCCCCTTGTCGATGTCCAAATTGATCATTCACTTTTTTAATATCGTTTATATCAAAGATAATCATCGTAAATGGTAGATTCCGTTCGAGTAAGCTCTTAATGTGTTCTGTCGTTGCTTCTCTTGTGTATAATCTTGTCAAGTAATCTCGCTGAGTACTAATCATTTCAGTAAAGATATACGCTACAATTACACCAAGTGCCAGCATACTCCACATCAGTTTTAAACCAAAGAATAACATTTGCAAAATGGCTCCTGTAATTGGCATTAAGAGGAAGAACGAAATACTTAATGAAACTTTTGGTGTCAAATTTTTACGATTCTTAAACACGAGGTATAAACAATAGAGCAATAATAGATAGGTTGGTATAAATCCAAGAGGCAATAGCGCTTCTCTTTGATAGACGTTATCGCTACTAACAGATGAAATAATTGGTATAAATAGATTAACGATACCTAAAACAATATTGATTATAAACGGCTGCATATAAAAGAACCTTCTTCGAATGCGCTCTTTATCTCCGTTTACTACATAATCTACATAGGAAGCCATTAATCCAGGTGCAATTGGTCCAAAGACAAAGAATATCCAGTTAAATGCTATGTTAAATGGACGATAGCCTGGTTGATTAACACCATCAAAAACCCACGAGAAAATCTCGATTATCAGCATAAGAATAATGACAACAGACACTGCGCTTAATAATCGTGAGGTGAAGCGATAGATTTCTCGTTTGAAGTACAGCGAGAAAAATAGAATGCCAAGTAGTAATATCGCATATAGATTTAATTGATAGTCTAGAAAGAATTGATACATACTTACACCTCCTATTATCTTTACGATAGCACAACAAAAAAAGAAATAGAAGGCCGAGACCTTCTATTTAATTATTTTTTAATTATCGTTCCACTCTTTTGCTTAAATGCTTGCTTTGCATTTTGAAGTGATGAGATAACGGCTGTTTTACCAGTTTTTGCAAAATTGATGCATGCTTTTACTTTCGGAAGCATACTCCCTCTTGCGAATTGATCTTCTTTGATATATGTTTCTAATTCAGAGATTGAAATCGCTTCAAGTGCTTTTGATTTTGGTGTTCCAAAATCAACATAAACATTATCCACAGCAGTTAAAATTACTAAGACATCTGCGTTGATTAACTCTGCTAGTTTAGCAGATGCATTGTCTTTATCAATTACTGCGGCAACGCCGTGAAGCGCTCCGTTCTCCTCAATTACTGGAATACCTCCACCACCTACGGTGATGACGATATGTCCATCTTTAAGCAGTGATGTGATTACTGCTTTTTCTTTTACATCAATTGGAAGTGGACTTGGTACAACTCTGCGGTATCCTCTACCTGCGTCTTCTACCATATCCCATCCTTTTTCTTGTTCAAGCTGGAATGCTTCTTCTTTCGAATAGAAGTTTCCAATTGGTTTTGATGGTTCTGTAAATGCATTATCATCTTTATCAACAAGTACTTGTGTAACAACACTAGCTACTGTCTTATCAATGTTTAAACGTGATAATTCGTTTCCTAAGGCGTTTTGTAAGTGAAAACCAATATATCCTTGGCTCATTGCTCCACATTCAGGAAACGGCATATTTGGTGTTGAATCTGATTCTAAAAAAGCAAGGTTAATCATTCCTACTTGTGGACCATTCCCGTGAGCAATTACCACTTCGTGTCCTTCTTTGATTAAACCAATAATGCTTTTTGATACGGTTTTTAATAATGTCTTTTGTTCTTCAGGGTTTTTACCTAATGCATTTCCCCCAAGACTTACAACAATTCTACTCATACGATTCTCTTAATGTTGCTAACATAACTGCTTTAATGGTATGCATTCTGTTTTCTGCTTCTTGGAATACAACTGATTTATCAGATTCAATTACTTCATCAGTAACTTCCATTTCACCATTTGCAACACGCTTGAATTTATCTCCAAAGTTTGCTGCTATATCTCTACCTACATCTGTGTTTTTACCGTGGAATGCTGGTAAACAGTGCATAAAGATACTGTTTTCAGCTGTGTTATCCATCATTGTTTTATCTACTTGATAAGGGCTTAATTGTGCTAATCGTTCATTCCATACTTCTTTTGGTTCTCCCATTGATACCCACACGTCAGTATAAACAACATCAACATCTTTTGTACCTTGCATTTTATCTTCTGTAAATGTGATTGTTCCACCTGATACGTTTGCAAATTCCAAACACGTATCAATTAATTCTTGCTCAGGCCATAATTCTTTTGGAGCAACACCTGTAAAATGCAGTCCTAACTTCGCAGCTCCGATCATTAAACTGTTCCCCATATTATTTCTTGAATCACCAACATAGGTAAACTTAATTCCTTTTAAGTGTCCAAATACTTCTTGAATGGTTAAGAAATCCGCAAGAATTTGTGTAGGATGGTATTGGTCTGTCAATCCATTCCATACTGGTACACCAGCAAATTCTCCTAATAATTCAACGTGTTCTTGTTTGTATCCTCTAAACTCAATTCCGTCATACATTCTTCCTAGTACTCTAGCAGTATCTTTTACAGATTCTTTTTTATTCATTTGGCTTCCGTTAGGTCCTAAGTACGTTACACCCATACCTAAGTCTAATGCGCCAACTTCAAATGCACATCTTGTTCTTGTTGAGTCTTTTTGGAATAGTAAAACAACATTTTTATCTTGTAGTACTTTATGTGCTTTTCCTTCATATTTTTCTTTTTTAAGTTTTGCTGATAAATCAATTAAGTAATTGATTTCCTCTGGTGTAAAATCCAATAATGTAATAAAATTTCTTCCTTTTAAATTCATTGTTAATCCTCCTAAAAAAATTTACAAATTCTCTCTAAATAGCGGCATACTCATACAACGAGGTCCACCTCTACCACGAGATAATTCACTTGAAGGGATTTCAAGCACCTTGATACCTTCTTCTCTCAGTATCTCGTTTGTCACGTGATTACGCGAATAAACGATTACTGTACCAGGAGCAATCGCAAGTGTATTAGCTCCATCATTCCATTGTTCACGTCCGCTGGTTATTGTATCGTTACCACCGCAGTTAATCAACTTAATTGGACGTTTTAAATGTTTTTCTAATATATCTTCAAGGGTTGTTACCACTTTTGATACCTGAATATTTTCACCTTGTTTTGTGATCTCAAAAATCGTGAGTTCCTTCATGATTCCAGGGTGAATTGTAAACTTATCATAATCGATTTGTGTGAATACTGTATCCAAATGCATAAATGCTCTTGTTTTTGGAATATTAAAGGCTAATACAGTCTCAAACGAAGTACCTGCTTTAAATAACTTCTTAGCCATGTACTCTATCGCTCTTGGATCAGTACGTTTACTAATTCCAATCGCTAGAGTTTTATCGTTTAATACCAGCATATCCCCACCTTCATTATTATATCGTTTATATCGATCATAATAGAAAGGAATTTCCTCGTTCTCAAATCGTGGATGATACTTAAACATATACTCACTAAAAATTGTTTCTCTTCTTCTAGTTTCCGTATACATTTTATTGATTGATACACCATCCCCTATCGTTGCAAATGGGTCTCTTTGGAACAAGATATTTGGCATTGGATCAGTATAGAAAGGATATTCATCTTCTAACATATCCATGATGGAAGATCCTTTCCCTTTCTTAATTTCATGTGTTCTAATACCTTCAATCATTTTCTCAACAATGACTGGTATATCTAACTCCAATAAGTAATGATAAATCGCTTCTTTTACACGATTTGACTTAATATTTGATTCCTCAACAAACTGATTTACAAAGTTAGAAAGTACTTCTTTGTGTGACGTTAATGCTTCTATTACCATATCTTTAATATACAAGACTTCAACATCATTATCTCGCAATGTTTTCGCGAATGCATCATGTTCTTCCTGTGCTACTTTTAAATAAGGAATATCATCAAACAGTAATCTCTCTAATAAATCAGGAGTAAGGTTTTCAAGTTCTTTTCCAGGCCGATGTAAAAGGACTGTTTTTAACTTGCCAATTTCACTATAAACTTGTAATTTCATAGCAAACTCCTTTCTACTTAATATATACTTTTGGTACTCGATATGTAATCTGACATATCACTTCATAATTGATTGTTTCAAGGCGGTTAGCAACATCATCAATTGATACCATGCCTCCCATTAAAACAACTTCATCATTCTTGCTGATTTGCTCATCTATTTTTATGAACATCTGGTCCATACAAATTCGACCAACAATCGGATATAATTGATTATTTATCTCAACATATCCTCCTTGATTCTTACGAATAAACCCATCCGCATAACCTACAGGTAATATACCAATAACTTCTTCATCTAATGCTTCATAGGTAGCTCCATAACCTACTTTTTCACCTTTACATAGTTTCTTAATTTCGGATATTTTTGTCTTTAATTTATACGTATTTTCTAAAAACTCCATACCTTCATCTAGTGATAAACCATATAGTGAAATACCTACTCTAGCATGTGTTGTGTAATCAATATCTCGCTCATATTTTATTGCGGAACTCGAGTTTGAAACATGAACTCGATCGAACTTATAATCAAGCATATTTATTACTTCATAGAACCTTCTTCTTTGTTTCAGATAATATGTTTCATCTGAATCAGCTGTCGCAAAATGAGTATAGATTCCATCAACTGTAATATGAGTCATTGACCACAATTCTCTAACAGCTCGATAAATTACATCGTTTTCTTTAAATCCTAGACGATTCATACCTGTATCAATTTTGATGTGTACCGTTAATTTTTTATCATACTGCTTTAGTGATTCAATTTGATCATTATTACTGATTGTCAAAATGAAATTTCCATCACTTGCAGCATCAAAACCATTGGAATTTACCACTCCCATGATCAATATTTCAATGTCTTTGAAGTGTTTTCTCAGTTCAATAGCCTCTTCTAGTAAAGAAACCGCAAATAACATTACTCCTTTACTAATTAGATACTCTGTAACGGCAACTGCACCATGTCCATATGCATTTGCTTTCACTACTGGTATTATAGTTTTGCCTGTGTTGATTTCTGATATAGCCTGATAGTTTTTATATAGGTTCTTTAGGTTGATTTCAGCGTGTGTTTCTCGATATCTATTCAACGTATACCTTCTTAACGTACTTAGAGGTCATGGTACTTAGAACTGACGCATAGGTCAATCGAAATAGTACCTCATCACCTACTTGGTATATATTATATGCATCGCTGATATCTGCAATGATATGATCACTGCTAGAACCTATCAATTTTACTGTATCATATGGTATCAATTCGTTGTAGTCTACATCTTGCTGTCCAATTGCCAAAATCGCTCTTAAAATTGTGCCCTTATCTTCGAACTCAGGTACCTTTCCAAATGCATTCATTCCTATCTCTCCAATAGGTACAGATGGCTTCTCTTTCAATTCAATAATTTCTGCTTCAAGAGTGAAAACATCGTTGTACATACTATCTAAGAACATGCCATATGCTGTTTCACGGCTCAAAACGATAGATTCACCCAATCTTAGGTTATTTATGCCTTGTGGCATATCACCACGTAACATGATATCAATGTTGCTTGAATTGCCTCCTGATACTACTTCTAATTCGATATCAAATTGCGACTCAATGTTGGTCTTATAATCAACTAATTTTTGTAGTATTTCTGTAGTAGGTATTACCCCACCATAACAAGTTAAGTTAGTACCAATTCCAAGAAGCTTAATATGCTTAAGTTTCAGTACTTTTCTTACAAGATCATATACTTCTTCTTCATCAAAAACACCTTCTCTTAAATCACCGAGGTCAATCATGATGATCACTTTGTGAACAACATTGAGATGATGAGCTTGATGATTTAATTCCTTAATAACGTCATATTCACTATTTAATGAAATATCAGTGTGCTTCACAACCTTTATTGCCTCTGAAAGCATCGGAAGTCTAAGCAGTACTTTAGGAATTATTGAAGAAAATGTCATCAAATTCTCAATACGTGAGTCCCCAATGTAATCAACACCCTCTTCAATCATAATATTAACCAATTCTACGTCTGCACAAAAGACCTTTGACACTGCTGTAACTGAAACTCCGTGGGTTTTACACAGTTGCATCATATGTTTAAGGTTATGTCTAAATTTGCCTTTATTAATAATAACTTTTGGATTCATATTATCACCCAATTCTTAATGACTTTAATAATAATTGCAAAGCAATATCCGGATATTTCAGAGATAAAACACCGACACTTGCCATGATATAATCATGGTCTTTATAAATGTTGACCGCCTTGCTAGGAAGTAACTTTGTAGGACTTCTTTTAATATAATCTCTAACCATATCTTCCGTATTATGTAGGTTAATGAGTGCCCCACCAGTTAAAATTATGTTTTCAACTTGAGTTAAATCTTTACCAAGAGGAATAATTTTTTGTCCAGATGAAGTAAACACTCTCTTTAAATCTCCAACATGACGATCAAGAGCAGTCCAAGTACATTTTTTTGTTAATTCGAAAACAACTCTCTTTTCTACATTTGTAACAGGAATGTATGAATAATTATCAATAATTTCGATAAAATCTGTTTCAGAAATGAAAATTTTATCAGAAATTTCGTTTTTATTAAATAAATTTAGTACATTTTTGTGATTAATAAAAACACCTAAATCTCCCTCAACTGTGCGCTTTGCAAGTGGTTCACCTTCTAAATATTTGGCAAAATCATCACTTGGATTCGCAATCGAGTGTATATCCGTAGTAGCTCCGCCAACGTCAATTGTGATTAAATTTCCCAAATTTTCTCTCAAAATCATGCTTGATTCCATAACACTACCTGGTGTTGGCATAATTTTTTGGTTTACCATGTCAAAAACATGTTCCATGCCTTTTGCATGTATAATATTTTCTTCGAAAGTTTCGTAAATCAATTTTCGCAGTGGAATGATGTTTAAGTAGTCAACTCTTGGGTAGACATTCTCAACTATTTTTAGTAAATCTGCTTTTTCTGCATTTTCGAACATTTTCTTTATTTCATCATGATTCTCAATATTACCAGCATAAATAATTGGAATATCTAAATCTAGTTTCAAAATTAGTTCAATATTATATAGAGCTGTCTCCTTTTCACCATAATCTGTTCCACCAGCAACAAGTATAATATTTGGTTTAATTGATTTTATTTTTTCAAGATCTGATTCAGTTATTTTATTCGCAGTTACTAAATGTACATTTGCACCTGCATTTAGAGCAGCTTCTTTTGAAGCACGAACAGTCATTTCGTAGACTAACCCATGAACCGAAACTCGTAATCCACCTGCAGCACTACTTGATGCAAACATTTCTTTGTACTGAATTTTATTAGTATTTAGATTTGATGAAAGGTCTTCAATCGCTAATTGAAGCCCTTTATTAACATCTGTATCGACCGTAGTATTGGCTACACCACGCCCCAAAAATACCGGATCTTGATTATGGATATTAAATGCATTTACTAATGTAGTTGTTGATCCAATCTCAGCAACTAGTACATCTACTTTCACTTTTTCTTAAATATTTCCTTATGCTTGTCTAGTATATAACTAGCGATGTGAATTCCTTTAGTACCTCTTCCAAAACCTTGATCCATTTTATTAGTTCTTGCAATCTCAGGAGTTACTTGCGTACCACCTGCAATCAATATTAACTGATCTCTAACACCCTTTTCAACGGCGTAGTTGTGCAGTTTTTGCATATTTTTATAATGAATATCGTCATGAGATATTATTGTTGACATCATAATAACATTTGATTGAGTTTCAATAGCAGCGTCTACAAATTTCTCAATTGGAACACTAGTTCCCAGATACTCATATTTGATTCCGTATTTTTCAACACCACCGTGTTTTATGTCTAATACTTCTCGAATACCAACACTATGTTCATCATTACCAGCTGTACCAGCCACTACCTTCACATTGTTGTTTTTGAAGTACTCAAACACTTCATCTTCAGAGTGTGATTTAACTATTTCTGGTAAAACAAGTTTCTCAATTTCAATATCAAAATCGAAACTTCCTTTTATTTGAATTCTAGTTCCTTCTGATGGATGAAGTACTTCTTTATGAATTACTTCTATATTAACTAAGTTCATTTTTTTACCAGTTTCTAGAGCAGCAGCTTCAGCAACTCGTTCACTTGTTGCAAAGAATAAATCAACTACTACAGTCCCATCACCAAGCCATTCTACTTCTGGTTTAAGTACTCCACCACTTCGATATTTTTCATTCTTGTCCATACGTAAATACACATTATCTGACTCATCTAACTCATCAATGAACTTAATCATTTCAGGTTTTTCGAACGTACATCCACTAATTAACTGAGATGGATTACTTTCAAACTGTTTACCATATTGAGCAATATTATTATAACCATAATGTGCTGTAACTGGTGCCATATATTCAGGATCTCTCAATACAACAGTCCCCGCTCCTACGCCACCATTAATATCTCTAGCAATTCCGTCTCCGTTTCTTTCAGGATACTCTCCACTATCAACAAACATTCCTTCTTCAACAGCCTTGAAGTATCCTCCCATTTCGATAATTTCTTCCATCATCAAAATAGAACGCTCTTGAATTTCACGTTTTTTATCTTGTAAATATCCCTCATCTTTTAGATTGACCATAGATAGTAAGTCGTCCATACCTACCATTGCCTGTTTAGCAGTATCAAGTGCTTCTATGTTATAAATATGCCAAGGTACATTTCTTCCTTCATCCGGAGTAATAGTACTTTGAATATCTGCACTTGTTAATCGTGAGATTAATAAGTTTAATACGTGTGTAACTGTTGCTTCACGTGTTGATGAATCCATATATTTTGTATTCATCTGTGCTCTCATCTTATAATCACTTAAAAATTCACGTAATGCAACTGCATATGGCAGATTTAATTTAAGATCAGGAGTTGGAGATGCAGCAGGAGGTACTGTTGATAAACAAATATTCTCCTTTTTTATTCCAATTCTTTCACTAAATCTTGAATTAATTATATGTTGTACAAGTAATTCTGGCATTACTTTCCATGCGTCTCTAGCGGTAGCATTTGCATTATGTGCTCCATCTATTTGAGCCATCCCCGCGTAAGCCATAACCTTTTTTGATTCGGCAGCGTCCACAAAACTACGTACAGAGTTAATATTTCGATAAAGTACGTTATATTGAGGGTCTTGATGTGCTCCATTCACTCCTTCTTCAGTGAATAAAACAGCCATTTCAGGGCCTGCAACACCAGATATGTATGAATGGTAATTGATAGGTCTTCCTACCTCTTCCTCTATGATATCAAGTGCCTTGCGCTGGGCTCTAAGTTGTTTTCTTGTTACAGGAATACCACCAATACCTTGAGGTGTCCCTTCTAAAAGTCCATCAAAGTGAGATTGTCCTGCAGTTCTGATTACCATGATGTGATCTGCACCATGCCAAGCTGCCATTCTCATCCTTCTTATATCATCTTCAAATCGTCCTGATGCAATTTCAGTTGTAATGACAGAATCAGGTTGAGGATCGATGTTCCCAATGTTCCTTGCGCTTGGTAATGGTATATAATTTTTTAGGTTTGGGCTAGCTTGAACATATGTAAATTCTCCAATTTGTTGTGGTGATATGTCTCGCCATACCCATCCACGTTTATTCGGGCGATAGTTCTCTAAATCTTGTAAGATTTCTCTAATGTTTAATTTCTCATTAGGCTTAATAGAACTATTCATATACCTTGAAATACTCCATTAGATAGTCGATTCCTTCGCCCTTTTGAATCATTTGTCCTGTATTGTGAATGTCAATATTCTTATATTGACCAAGTGCATAAATACAATGCCCTGCACCTTTACTTAGTAAGTTGTGTTCATTAATTACTTCAACAATTGCTTTTGCCTCAATGCTTGAAAACCCCATTCGAAGCAAAACACTTCGTTCAATTGATTTTGAAGTGTTCTTATAAGCCATATCCAACAATGGATCTACTAGCTTATCCGCTAATTTCAAAAAATATTCTCTTAGTTCAGTATCACTCATTGATTTCAAATGAGCTCTTCTTACTTCAAAATCATCCATTCTCTCTTTCATGAGAACCTCCTACTTCATCAATTCTTGTATCTCTTTTATGCCAATTCTAAGTTCATCTGACAAAAATTGGTAATCCTTAAAATCTAATTCCTTGTCTTTATATCGTTTTAAGTACGATTTTCGTAGGTCATCTAGATTTAATTCTTTATGTTTTAATAGTGATCCATCTGTTGGGAAAATAATATTTTTTCCTGGTATTTCATCCTTTGGATTACCAAATAACAACTTTATTTTATTTTTCTTCGCGAATGATAACTGTGGTTGAAGGTGCTTTCCAGCGCCTGTATATTCAGTTTCTTGTACAACAATGATTTCGTCTTCTTTCATTTCTTGGGCAAGACTGAAAGCAGCAGCTAAGCTTGTATTCCCAGCAGGTCCACGTTCCATTCCTTCTAATAGTGCAAGTGCTTCTGTCATATAAAATACACTTCCCTGATTAACAAGAGCGTATCGATCCATATACCTTAGTGGTCTTCCTGCACTTCTTGGTACGTCAGAACGGTCTGGATATGTACTAAAAGGTATTCCAAACCCGGTATGTCCTGTTGTAAAGGATTTTCTATTAAAATCTATATCTGAAGCCATATGAAGTCCATATAAGTCTACAGAAGCAGCAATAATGGTTGTTTCTTTTGCTCCTGCATCTTTTAAACCTCTAGCTGTACCAGTAAGATTACCTCCTCCAGCATTTGTAACAACAACTGCTTCGGGATATTTTCCTTCTTTTTCAAGTAATTCTTCTGCGATTTCATGACCCAGTGTTTCAATTCCTTTTATTCCGTAAGGTGAGTATAGTGATGCGTTGAAATATCCTGTGTCATCTAATAATTTTAAAAACATATAAAATAGCTCGGGTCCTACAGATAACTGAATTACTTCTGCTCCGTATGCTTCACATTTACGTGCTTTTTCCAAGATTTCAGGTTGGCTAACATTATTTGAATCAAAGCACTCTTGCACGATGATACATTTTAATCCTGCTTTCGCAGCTAATGCTGCTACAGCAGCACCATAATTACCACTTGTCGCTGCAATTACGCCTTTGTATCCTAGTTTCTTTGCCTGGTGCACCGATAAGGCAGCTCTTCTTGCCTTAAAAGAACCACTTAAATTTGCCGCTTCGTCTTTCACAAAGATACGTGCTCCATACCCAGCTTTGGCAAACTTTCGCGCGTATGCAGTTATATTCTTTAATTCAACTAGTGGTGTGTTCCCAACCATACTTTGTTGTTGTATCGTTTTTATACTATCTAAATCATATCCATGATCATTCATTAATCTTTCATAATCAAAGCCTATTCCTTCGTACTCATATGTACTATAATCAAGTCCCACAGATTTTTTTATTATCTCATTTCTTCTTGCCATTAAAGTGTCATATGTATTACTCATCTATATCACCATGATAGTCCGATAGAATCGTTTGTTTTAAAGTAAGTAGTTCTGGGACAAAATCACCATAAGAATGCTTGTATGGTGGATTAGCTTCTTTTAAACGACCAGATTCAATTCGTCCAGTCGTTGTTTTTATATTAACGATATCGAACAAGTCTGCATCTTCTGTTAGATACCCTTTAACCCACATCTTAAATGGGACTAATGTTGTTTCCTTCGGAAGATTTGTACTTCGTTCGTTTGGTTTTAATATTGTTTTTCTGATACGTACATACGTATTCTTATCAATCATTTTACTCATCCTTTCTTGACACGTTTTCAATTGCTATATTACTAACAAAACCAATTGAAAGTGCGAAGAATGTAAATCCATATACACTTAGGAATCCTCCCCAAACCATTGCCATTGAGTTGTTTAGATTAGGTGAAATATCACCATATCCAAGTGTTGAAATCGTCACAACTGTATAATAGAGGAATGTTCCATATTCATACGGTACTTCTTTCGACATTCTAGCTTTAATCTCCCCATCATCATAAAACAGACCTGATACACTGTTTCCTTCACTATCAGTTACAGATT
Source organism: uncultured Candidatus Izemoplasmatales bacterium (assembly GCA_964652375.1). Classification (GTDB taxonomy): domain Bacteria; phylum Bacillota_I; class Bacilli_A; order Izemoplasmatales; family Izemoplasmataceae; genus CAZZAP01. The sequence continues at coordinate 11,448 of CAZZAP010000017.1, read as the reverse complement.
GCTCAGAGATAAAGTTAAAATTTTGATCTGTGAACTCCACAGAATTACCAACCTCATCTAACAGATCAGGATTTGGCATGTTCCCCCATTGAGATGGAACCATTAATGGATATAGTGGTATACCATCCTCATCATAGAACTCTGTAACTACTTCTTGCTCATCATTATAAATATCTGTCACAGGCATATTTGATGTATTATTTAGCTCAGTTATCGCTACATTGTTATTTTCTAAATCCTCTACTATATAATACTCGTAAATCGTATTACTAAAGTTATATGATGTATTGTCTGCATTATAAATACTAAATGCAACAACTGACGCATAGACAATAACATATAAATGGAACGAGAAGAATATCAAAAATACTACTCTCGTTACTGTCTTAGAGTGTCTATTTCGTAAGTTTTGGAAGATGTTTATTTCTCCCACAATCATATTTAAGTTAACACCAAGTAATGCTATAAACCCTATCAAAAGGATAAATATCATGACATTATTCAAGTAATTTATATCAAAAATTCTAAATAAGACAAACATCACCATTACAGCAGCACTTAACGTTAGAATAAAGCCGTTTTTAGCATCTAATGATTTTTCTAAAATATTCGGTATTATATTGAATAGATACTGCCAAGAGCAAACAATCACTAAGAAAATTACAATTATGACAACGCTTTGAGTGATGGAAGATAAGATTGGTGTCTTATCGGTTACATCACGATAAATATTTGATCCAATTATCAACCCTAAAAATAATGAGTATAGTGTAAGTGCAAATGTAGACTTATATTTTCCAAACGAGAATTTGGAATCTTTTCGTGTGTTAAGTTCTACCTTTGCATTATCAAACATAAACTTTAGTGGTAATCGAAAGAAGTTGATAAAAATCAAATGAATATTAAATTGCAGTAGTACAAATACAACAAATAATGCAGCAAATGCGAACAGTGCACTTTGCATATAGTCATTGTTGTTAAAGAGTGTGTTATTAATGTAGAAAAATGCCGCAGCATAAAATACTAGTGAAAATATTAGATAAAATGTTTTCCCTTTTTTTCCACTGCCTTTTGCAAATTCTGTTTCTACTTTTTCTACAATCTCTTTTGTAACTTGCAACTTATTCGTTTTCTTTGGAACTTGTTTCGTTGTTGTCTTTTTCTTTACAGGTGGTTTTTTTGTCGTTGTAGAGCTCTTACTACCTGCAGGTTTCTTTTGTACTGGTTTTTTTTGAGTACTCGTTTTCTTCTTTGTGTTTGTTTGTTTTTCAGCCATCTAATCACTCCTCGAATTTAATTATTCATCAAGTAATTCGCGCATGTCTCCTAATATTGCTCTTGGTACTGGTAAATCAATCATTGTTTTTAACCCTGGTCTTGCGTTTAATACATGCGGAATCATATTCACACACATCGCAATTGTACCAATCCCACCATCAATTTCTGGTGTAATCGCCATATTCACTTCAGGAGTTCCTTTAATCGTAATATAGTCTCCTGTATGGGTACCTTCCATCTCTGGTTCTATTTGTTGAGGGTGGTTCATATCAATGAACACCTCATTATTAATTATACCTTGTCCAGTCATGTTTACACCAGCAACATTTCCTTTTAGTGCTTCACCGTACTTACTTTTACGGTCTACACTTGTAACAATAGGTGCCATTTGTTGCTCGAATCTATCTAACTTAACACCAATTGCATCAGCAATCATATATACACTTTCAGCAAATCCAACATGTCCCGCAAGGGTATCTGTTTCGACACCTTTATGAAATTCATCCAGTGTAATTCCAACACCTTGTTCTTCCATAACTGCAGGTCCAAAAGGACTTAAGCTATTTACTCTATTTGCTTCTATACTAGTAACATCACTCATTACACCTGTTAGTGCAACAACAAGTAAATCCATAATAAAACCAGGATTAATTCCTGTCCCTAGTACAGTCGCTCCATGTTCCTTCGCAACCTTATCAAGTTCTTTGGTAAGCTCTGGTTCTTGTGCTTTAGGATACGCCATTTCTTCTGCAGTGCTAATAACATCAATCCCTTTTTCTAATATCATTTTCATTTTAGGAAATGCTTTACTTGTAAAGGAATCTGTTGCTAGTAATACAACATCACAATTATCCTTATTAAGTAATGCATCAATATCATCACTAACAAGTACTGTTGGATGATCTTTTTGAGGTACTTCTGTAAAGTTGAACATGCTCTTTCCAACCATATCTGGATGCAAGTCACAAACACCTGTGATTTCCACACCTTGTTTTGTAAGAAGCATATCTGCCATTCCTTTACCCATTGCTCCAAATCCCCAAATTACTACTTTAATTTTTTCCATAAAATTCTCCTTAAAAATGTATTTCTTTTGCCACACTATATGATATCATAAAAACGCTTACAATCAAACTATTTTTATATATATTTTATATATAAAAGAAGAGACCGAAATCTCTTCTTTACTTTATAAACGTATACTCGCTGTCATCACCTAACCAACGCCCTAATCTATCGAACAGTTTTGTTGGTAATAAGGACTCTTTACTAAATACTTTATTCAATTCTTTTCCTTCTTTTAAATGCGTTACTACATGTGGATCTGCAAGTGCACTAAATCCGAGTGCTACTAACTCATATCCTAAGTCAAATGCATCGTTTATATCTTCCATTGTACGAAGTTTACCAACACCAATAATTGGTACCCTATCTTGGACTACTTTTACCAACTTGTCAACTACCGGCATTGTATCTGTTTTATCTCGTAAAGAACTTTGCTTGTAGTTTCCAAGAGAAACATGAAGATAATCAATCTTTTTTGACGCTAAATGATCTACTAATACTAACGTATCTTTTAATGTGATTCCCGGGGTTTCTATTTCTTCAGGACTAAACCTATACCCAATAATAAACTCTTCTTTTCCAAGTTCCTTACGGAGTTCAATCACCTTATCCACTAACAGTAACGGGAAGGTTAATCTTTTTTCAAGAGATCCCCCAAATTCATCCGTTCTACGGTTGGAGTGGGGACTAAAAAATTGTTGAAGTAGATAGGTATTAGCGCCATGTAACTCAACACCATCAAATCCAGCTTTTATCGCTAGCTTTGTTGCAGCTACAAACTCCTCTATCACATCATACACTTCACTTGTTTCTAATGCCCTAGGGACAACTACATTATCACGATTTGCTTTTATAGCACTAGCACTAACGATATCTTGATCTTTGAACAATCCAGGCAAGTTCATTCTCCCACCATGATGTAATTGAATTACCGCTTTAGAACCTTCTTTTTTAATCGCAGTCGCTAGTCTTGTCATTGAATCTAAATACGTTTCATCTTTAATTGAAATTTGATTTGTAAATGCCTGCGCATTTTTACTAACCGCAGTCGCAGCTGTTATAACCATTCCAAATTGTTTTGCTCTTGAATTGTAATACACTTCTTCTTCATCACTAAGTGTCAAATCTTCATTCGATGCATACGTCGTCATTGGTGCAAGGACAAACGCATTTTTAAGTATTGCACCTTGTTTAAACTTATATTCATTAAATATACTCATTGTATACCCCCTTATTTGCTTACTAATTTATCATATCATTTTCTGATAAATTCCATCAATTTTATAGTCATATTTCTAAATAATACACTTCTTATTTAGAAATATTCTATATACAATGCTTTTTATTTTCATAAGTAGTGTTAAAAATCGAACCCCGAAATAGCTCAATAAAGCCCTCTAGAGGTACACCTTCAAATTTACTCGTTTTATTTTCATAAGTAGTTGTCAACACGAACAAAAAGTCCTTGAAAAAGTATTGACTTTTGTAGCGGATGATATATAATATGGCTTTCAAATGTGCCTATTTACTCAGGAAGGTAAAAGAGGGATAAGTATTAAATTTTTAATGCATCAGACTGATTTTAACTACTATAAACTATATCATTCACACAAGGTAGTATTTGAAAAGAACGCGGTTTAAGGGAGAAACAAAGGGATAAGATTTAAGTGATTTAACTACATTTGAAAAAATTAATTATATAGAGAAACTTCCTAGTAATAGGTAACACAAAAGCACTGAAAATCAGTGCTTTTTTTTCTACATATAAGTATTCAGTTTTTTCTTCTTTCCAATATATATTACATGGTTACTATATCCTACCAAATCACTTCGTTCACATGTTGAGTAATGGTATGATAACCATGCATTATATGTTTCATCATCAAGTGCTTCAATTTTACTTTCAAAATGTTGCGTCATTCCATCTGTAGCGACTGTGTGCAAGTGCGTAACATCAAGTTGATTTACCATATTCGTAAACTCCTCCACATAAAACATCACAAAGACATCTTCTGGTCTACTTAAACACTTAAATGAATCAGTAAACATTCCTGATGTAATACCGTGCATCAAGTTACCTTCAATAAGTCCCCAGTTTAATACCACGCTGTCGTTTGTTAAATAAGCAAAGACAATGATTCCATCTTTTTTTGTTACTCTGTACGCTTCTTTTATCGCCTGCATTTGATCTTCGTATGTGTATAAGTGATATAGAGGGCCCAGTACAAGTGTTACGTCAAAAGTATGATCATCAAACCTTGATAAATCTAATGCATTCCCTTGCATTACATCTATCGTATGATGAGGTTTTATCTTTTGTTTACAAATATCAATATTGTGCTGAACTAATTCTACAGAAGTTACATCATACCCTTTTTCTGCATAATGAAGTGAGTAAATCCCAGTTCCAGAACCTACTTCTAGTAGTTTATCTCCTTCCTTTAAGTATTTATCTATATACCTCGTTGTTGTTAGGAATTCGATTCTTCCTGTTTTAGATGTAAGTCTATTGTCTTCATCATATCGCTCGTAGTATTGTTTTAAAAATGTTGTCATTGTATCACCTTCTACTCTTGTTTATATCGTAATAGATTGTTCTAACGTAGATTAGTATTTTATACTGAGCAAGCACAAACAATGCAAATCCAATTGCTATCAGACCTATAGACACCGCATCACTATCTAGCATGAATACCATATATAATCCTAGACAACCAATTAAAATCGCTGTAATCATTAATAAAACTTCTAACCATGTATTTTGAGTTGCTTGCCCGTTTTTAATTGAAAAAATACGTAATTCTTCAAATGTATCAGAATCAACTTCTTCAAACGTCATTACTTTTGTAATATGCATCTCTGTTTTGCGAAAGAACACTTCTTCATCTGTATTTTGATAATACCCTAAATAATATCGCGTATAATCATGGAGAATATATTTCTTATATTCCTCAATTTTGATTACTTGTTTGTCTGTTTCTTTTACCTCAACCAAATTACAGTCGTAATAAACTGTCACTTTATCATAAAACTCATCGTATTTATTTACCAATTTCACATTTGCAATTCGTTCCTTATTCGTCATAGTATCCTCCTAATAAAAAAGCCCACAGGGCTCTTCGTCCCTTGGGCTTATTATATCACATTACAATTCACTCTGTAAGACCTAAAAACAAACTTTGAATTGCGATAATTGTCTTTACATCCGTTATCTCATTACTCTTTATCATCTGTAATGCTTCCTCTTTTGTGACAAGGAATGGTTCGATAAATTCATCTTCATCACTCTGGATTGGATTTTCTACCTTTTCACAATTTCTAGCCACAAAAATTTCAATGATTTCATCAGAGTAACCTACGCAGTTATGAATTTTCATTAGATGTGAAAAATCACTTGAAGAATATCCTGTTTCCTCTTCCAGTTCTCTTTTTATGCACTCTAAATAATCTTCTTGATCATCATCTCTTTTTCCTGCGGGAATTTCAATACTTTCCATTCCAATAGGATAACGATATTGTTTCGTTAAAATAATCAAACCCTCTTTTGTAAGTGGTAAACAACTAGCTGCTCCTACGTGCTTTACATATACTCTTGAGGTCTCTCTACCATCTTGCAGTTTTACTTGATCAACGTTTAACGTTAAAAAATCATTACTAAATACCGTTTTACTACTTAGCTTCTTTTCCATACAATCACCTTCTATCAACTCTATTATAACAAAAAAACACCACAATCGTGGTGTTTTATAATTCCATTTCAAATAATATTGCACTTTGTAATTTACCTAATTGATCTGTCCAACAATCGTATCTTATTTCTGTCTGAGTAAACCCCAATCGTTTATAAAATCGCTGGGCACCTGTATTTGTAAGATTTGTATCAAGAATAATCTTCGTGCCTTTCATTTCTTCTTTTAAGAATGCGATCAATAAACGTATCGCTCTTTCTCCATAGCCTTTGGAATGCTCTTTAAAATTACAAATCTTAATACCAATTTCAAATACAGTTGATTCTTTTTCTCGAAAACTCATTTCACCAATAGGCTCTTGGTTGTATTTCTCAATCACAAGTCGTTGATGCTTACAAAGAGGCTCATTGTTTTGTTTTATTAATTCGTTAGAAAGCCACTCCTTGTCTGTTTGCAATCCGTTTGGAAAACCAGCATGGGCCATAACTTTCCCATCTGCCCACCAATTAGATAACATATCCACATCAGATTCTTGTGCACTTCTAATCACAATTACTTCGTCTGTTTTATACATTTTTCTCCTTCTTACTCGAAGGAATCTCCATCGAGTATGTCTCTAATTTCTAATAATATCTTTATTCTTGATTCCCAGTTGCGCGCATCTTTTAAACTATCATCACGATCTTTACGTGAAGTATTTGCCTTTAACTCATTGTTAGCTTGTTTCATACTATAGTTTGAAATAAGCCTGTTTGTCAGTGATAATGCTAATACGCGGTTTGATCTTGCGTTTTCTGCTATCGCATCTAATTCTTTATTTGCTTTATATGTTGAATATAATCCAGATGCAAATAAAACAAACAACAAAATCCCAGCAACAATGAATGTCATTGAAATAAACGTTCCAACAACAATCGCGCCAGCAGCCAATACTAGCGTCATTACTGATGATGCATAACTTCTTTTTAATATCTTAATTTTCGTATCTATGTTGTTCATTGTAATCTCCTCCTATAAAAAGCCCTTCACGGACTTAATTATATCACTTATTCGCCTACTTTGGTAGTCTGTAATAGGTATAGTTTCTTCATTATACTGTATAGAGACTATAGCTTAGTCAGGACTATATCCCCATTAAAAATTGATGCTACTCTTAGGTATAATTATGATATAATGTAGTTAACTGATTGATGGAAGGAAGCGACATTTTATGAAGAAATTAGTAGTAGTATTGAGTCTTTTATTTGTATTATCAGCATGCGATCCTGTTGAGGAGCCTCTTGATTGTGAATCTGATAGATATATCGAAAACGGAGAGTGTATCTGCGTTACTGAGCATGAGGATGAGGATGGTAATTGTTATATCCCCGCGCCGACATGTGAAGACAATCACATTTTAAACGAAGACACAAACGAGTGTGAAGAAGTAACACCTACTTGTGTTGACGGTGAAATCTTAAATGAGGAAACCAATCTGTGTGAACCAGAGCCTCTTACTTGCGTGGATCCTTTTGTATTAGAAGGAGACACTTGTATAAATCCTAATATCGTATTTAATTTTTATGATAGAAGTGATGAGTTTAAGTTTAAGTTCGACGTCTTTGATACCAATAACGACTATCTCATTGAACTAGATGAGCTTGAAGCTATCAAAGTCGTAAATCTTGATGGATTAGGATTAACTGATATTTCATTTTTAGCTGATTTTACGTATATAGAAATGCTGTATATCGATAACAACGATATTACAGATTTATCCCCTTTAAATGACTTAGAGAATTTAGAAGTTCTTACCGCTTCTAACAATGAATTAGCAGATGTTTGTAACTTTACAAATACGAATCTGGTAGAACTAATACTTTCAAATAATAACCTAATAGATATAGATTGTATGGAAGGATTTGATAACGTACTTCTGTTTGATGCTAGTTACAATGCTATCGCTAACGTAAACACCGTTAACAAATTCCCAAATGCACAGATCATTAATTTATCACATAACGACATCTTTATTATTAGTGGGTTTGCCGGTATGCCAAACCTTGAATACCTAGATGTGTCACATAATCAAATTATCTTTAGTTTTGATTTCCAGTATTTATCAGGAAGTCCTAATATGGCATACATTGATGCCAGTAATAACCGTTTGACAGATATTACAGCATTTAATAGTGTTCCTAGTTTACAGTATATATATGTCGATAATAACGTACTTGCAACAATCTTTTCACTTCGAGACCTAGAGAACCTAAAAGTATTTAGCGCAAAAGGACAAGCGATGCAAGATATTAGCGTTATGTCAGGATGGACTAGTTTAGAGGAAGTATACCTAGAAGGACAATACCTTTCAAACATTGAAGTACTCCTGACGATCCCTACCTTAACAGATGTTGATGTGGATGGCATTGATTTAAATTATGACAATGTATTAGATATCATTGAGCTAGTATCAAACAATGTTTCTGTAGTAGCTGGCCTTGATGTTGGATCAAATGGAGCTCCATTATTATTAAGTGGGTATGATAAGGTATATGCCTATGAAGGTGAAATAACAAGTCTGACAGACCTAGGAATTATTGCTTACGATGTAGAAGATGGAACAGTAGAAAATAGTGTGATTAGTAATTATCCTGATATTAGTTCCTTATTAATAGGGGAATACTCACTAGAACTTAGTGTCACCGATAGTGAAGGAAATGAAAGCATACTTACTATTCCACTAGTTGTTCGAGAAAGAATTCAGATGAGTAACTTGGTAATTTTTGTAACATTTAGTGATTATGATGATTATGTTGCTCCTAAAACCTATCAAGAATATTATTCAATGTTCAATGGCGATAGCTTTAGTTTAGAAGATTACTTCCTAGATGTATCAAGGGATACGTATAAAATAAAAAGCGTCTTCACCCACGAAGACATCTATTTCTTTACAAGTGAACACCCAAGAGCGTATTATGAATTACAAACCAATGATAATCCTCTAGGATATGTAACTACCAATGAAAAACATGACAGAGAACACGATTTAATTCGCGCAATCATCGAAGAAATTGAAACCAATAATTACATTGATGAAGATATTATTCTCGATGCTGATGAAGATGGTGTTATTGATGCGATTACATTGATGTTTGCAGGTGATAGAGAAGGCTGGAATGACTTGCTTTGGCCTCACGCATTTTGGTTAGATACCCAAGATACAAATGGCAACTTTACCGCTGAGTCTCCAACAATCAACGGCAAATACGTATACAAATACAACATGCAGTTTGTTGGTGATTATAATGGGTATGAAAGCATTTATTTGGGAGTAATTGCACATGAAGTATTCCATAATATTGGTGCACCTGATTATTATCACTACTATCAAGATGGCCACATTGATCCAGTTGGTGGATGGGGGTTAATGGAGTATAGTGGTTATATACCAAACTTCCCTATCATGTACTCAATTAGTCATTATGGTAATTTTGAAACAGATGAAGTAAGTGTCTATGAAACAGGTGATTACCTACTGAATAGAACAACACTTACTGAAGATAATGTAATCGTGATCGATTTAGAAAAATCAAATGAGTATTTATATATTGAATACCGAACTAGAACTGGTGATTACGAAGATAACATTCCAATGGAAGGTGTTATTGTCTACCGTGTTGATAAGGATTTTGAAGGAAATTATGACGGTATGTATGATGACAACTTCAACAGTTTAGATGAAGTATACATCTTTAGAGAAGTAACCTTTAATCAAGAACAACTAGCCTTAGGTAAATATGTAATCGATGATGCTGGTAACTCAAACACAGCTGCTTTATACCACGGCGTTAATAACGAAATGGGTGTCGGTACAGACGTACCAATGTTCTTTAGTGATGGTAGTGAAATTATGATTACAATTACAATCAATGGACAAACCGCTGATCAAGCATCATTAACAATCGAATTTATTCAGAGTGCTGAATAAATAATATAAAAACTACAAACAGAACTTTTTACGGAGGTACTACAGTATGACATTCACAATGTGGAGTTTTGGACATTATGCATTTTTAGCTTCACCAATCGTATTTACTGCGCTTCTTCATTATCTAACAAGAAATCAAACACAAGATCAAAAAAGAACCGTTGGTATCTACTTAAGCATCGCTGCAATCGTCATCTTATTATTACGCAACATCGAAATTTGGGTAAGAGATGACTATGCATTTAGTTTTGAGTTAGTCCCACTTCAAGTATGCCACTTCGCAAACTTTGTATTACTTTATGCATTTTTGAAAAGAAGTGACACAGCATTTAGTTTAGCATTCACACTGAATCTAGCAGCAGCGTACGTATCAATTTTATTTGCTGATGGATTAGAAAATTATAGTACACTTATTAACTTCCGAGGATTTGCCTATATCGTTGGACACGCTCTAATTGTTGTCATTACGGTTTGGGCATTTATGAATAACTTTATTTTTATCACAACAAGAACATACTTAAAAACAGTCCTTACAGTAGGTATACTATATATCACTAGTATTCTAATAAACAATCTCTTTGGGGTGTGGTTTGGCTCACGCGCAAACTACTTCTATACAGAGCATCCTGAAAAAGGAACACCATTAGAAACATTCTGGGACATGGGAAAACTGTATTCATACGGTTGGTTTGAAATCAACTACATATACTTATTACTAACTATGTTGCTCGGGGCAGTTATAACAATTACTGTTTGGGGTATATCTGTTCCTTTGCAAAAAAATCTTCAAAAATAAAACTCCAATTTTCTTGGAGTTTTTTTATTTGTAATACGTTTCTAACTTAGGTTCAAGCTTCCATTTATTCTTATCATAAAGATCCATAAAATACTCATCTAATAACTCTTCTTTAAACTCTTCTAACGTCATTTCATATTCATCAGCAAACTTTAAAATCTCTTCCATTTGTGATTCATTAAAATACGACTCTAACCCCCACGTTGCAATTTGTTCTTTTGCTTCTGCATAATCATCTAAGTTAAATATTAATCTCTCACATATTGTCCCTTCATTATCAACCAGAATTGTTTCACTATACCCATCACTTTGTTCTACTTCAACTAAGATAACAGTATCATACATATTGGCAATTTCAATTACTTCGATTTCTTGCAAAAATTCGTCATCTATGTGACGTTGGATTTCTATATTCGCTTGTTTTTTTAAGTCTTCATCAGTTGAGTACATACCCATTAGATTATAATAAAGCTCCATAGAATCACCTTCTTGCTTCTGGTCTGTTATTCACCTAAAATATAACATATTTTAAATAAGAAGGTAGTAATTTGAAACATTTATAAGATTTATTTAATATTTTGTTAGGAACTACATTCCAAAGTGAACACTCCCCCACTTAATTGATACTCAATTTGAAGAAGGGGCTTCATGGG
>CAZZAP010000016.1:0-40022 GCA_964652375.1 uncultured Candidatus Izemoplasmatales bacterium | reverse complement strand
TAAAAACTAACTATTTACATTATTTACTTGATTTATTTATAGCTAGCTCCTTTATAATAAAAAATCGCCCTCAAACAAAATGTTTAAGGACGAATTATACTCCGCGGTACCACCTTAGTTCTAGTCTCCTAGCTCTCGCTCCTTTAACGCAGGAATACGTACGGTTCTACTTCATTTCTTCCGTCTCTTATGGTGTTATTCATACTTCTCTTATAATCTGGCTTTCACCACCCCAGAATCGCTCTATACAGTTTGAAGTATTACTTCTCCAATCGTTGATTTATACAATTATGATAACACGTTACATCTTTTTGTCAACAAGAAGTACGAAAGAAAAAACAACCCTGAGGTTGTTTTTATTTAAATTCTGCTGTATTTGGATGATCATATTTAAATAAACTACTTAATGGTCTATCATGAATAATATTAATTAATCCTTTTGCGAATAGATGTCCTACACTTAATTGCTTAATTTTTGGAGATTTTTTATGTTCAGGTAATCGTATTGTATTCATACAGATTACTTCTTCCAATACTGAGTTATTGATTCTCTCTACGGCTGGTGGAGATAAAATTGGATGTGTACAAGCGGCATATACCTTCTTTGCCCCGCGTTCAATCAACGCATTGGCTGCTGATGTGATTGTTCCTGCTGTATCAATCATATCATCGATTAAAATGGCTACTTTTCCTTCTACATCACCAACTAATCCCATTACCTCCGCTACATTGGGTTTTGGTCTTCGTTTATCAATAATGGCAATTGAAGCCCCCATTACATCTCCCATATTTCTTGCTCGCACTGCGCCACCATGATCTGGAGACACAATGACGATTTCGTCTTCAAACTTTTTCTTTTTAAAATAATCAACAATAATTGGCATTGCTCTAAAATTATCAATCGGTATATCAAAGAATCCTTGAATTTGTCCTGCGTGCAAGTCCATCGCAAGTACTCTACTTGCTCCCGCTGTTTCAATCAAGTTAGCAACTAATTTAGCCGAAATTGGTTGTCTTGACTTACTTTTGCGATCTTGCCTTGAATACCCATAATAAGGAATAATCAAGTTAATTGTTTTTGCTGAGGCTCTTTTCATCGCATCAATTGTGATTAATAACTCCATGATGTTTTCATTTACTGGTTCGTGTGTTGGTTGTACTAAAAACACATGATGTCCACGAACAGTTTCTTGTAAATCTACACCGATTTCTCCATCTGCAAATCTACTCAAATCAATTTTGCTTAAAGGTAATCCAGATTTCTCAGAAATTTCTTGTGCTAGTTGACGATTAGCACTTAGACTAAATAACTTCACTTTTTGTCCATTAAATATAGCCATTAATAAGCCCTCCAAAAATTGTTTTTTTTACTTCTCTAAATACAATATCATTATAACGAATAAAAAGCAAAAATAAAATGTAACTTTACGAAAAGTTACATTTTTTTTAATACTATTCATCGCCCAATATATTGTAAGCCTCAATTACTGCAGCTTCGATTTGATTTCGAGTCTCTTGGTTGATCGGATGAGCTACATCCTTGAACTCTCCATTAGGCATTTTTCTGCTAGGCATAGCAACAAATAATCCCGCTTTTCCATCGATGATGCGTAATTCATGAACAACAAAACATTCGTCAATAGTTATCGCCGCAATTGCTTTCAAGCGATTTTGTCCATTAAACTTCTTAACTCTAACGTCTGTTATATTCACTTTACCACCTCGCATTTCCTGATTTTCCTACTACTTAATTATAACATATCCAAAAAACCATTACAAATCTAATTTTTCGGCTTGTTAATTACCTTATTTTAGTTAAAACATAGAAAAAATCATCCGGAATAGTCTTCATGTAATTTGCCATGATACTTTTGTTTTTACTAAACCCAAACACCGTTGCACCCGAGCCAGTCATTAGAGCTCCATCAAGCCCCCAATCAAGCATTTGATGTTTGATGTTTTTTACACTTTCTTCCATCTCAAAGACAATTGGTTCCAAACTATTATGTAATTCTCTTATCATTAATTCGCAATTACAGTTAATAATTGCAGATGTCATATTCGTTATCTTTCTTCTTATGATGTTCTCAGTATCAACTTTGCCAAATACTTCTTTTGTGCTTATTCTTATATTTGGATTCACTAATAATACTTGTTGATTCATCTTTTTATCTACAAACATCAACTCTTCGCCTTTACCTCTTGCGATTGCTGTTTTGTTGTATATGCAAAATGGTATGTCTGCACCAAAATCAATTGCAAGCTTTGCCATATCATCAAGTGATAGTTTTAATTTCCACACTTTGGCTAATCCCCTGAATGTAGCAGCAGCATCTGCACTACCCCCACCTAATCCAGCTGCAATAGGGATGTTTTTCTTAATATGAATCTCAACACCTTTTGCAACATTGAACTCATCTTGTAGGAATGTGGCCACTTTGTATACAATATTTTCTGTTGGAGATTGTGTTATTTGTTTGTCGGATGTCACAGTAATTTCTCCTGTGCTATTTACCTTAAAAGATAGCAGGTCGTGCAGTTCAAGTGACGCCATAACCATCTCAAGATCGTGGTATCCATCAAACCTTTTCCCAACTACGTTTAAAAACAAATTAATTTTTGCGTAGGCTTTTTCCTTTAACATGATATTTCACCTCATTATCATCATATCATATAGCAGTAAATAAAACAAATGCCATTGGCTTAAACAAGCGAAGAAATGGCATCTGATAATTTAATAAAATCTAAAACAGTTAAACTTTCTGCTCGTGCATCAACTCTAAAATTCTCTTGTTCAAGCACATCTGATATAACTGATTTTTCAATATTGAACGAACGATGAATGTTGTTTACAAGTGTTTTTCTGCGTTGAGAAAACGCTGCTTTTACAAAAGAGAAAAAGAATTCTTCAGAAGCTGGTTTCACTTCTTTTTCCTTTATTATTTCTAATTTCACAACTGCACTATCGACGTTTGGTTCAGGGATAAAAACCGTTCTTGGAACCTTTAGTGCAATTGATGCATTGGTTTTATATTGTATTACAACACTTAACGCATTATAATCCTTTGTTTTTGGTTTGGACGTAAGTCTTCTAGCTACTTCTAGCTGCATCATTAACAACATTTCCATAACGTATGATGATTCCTCTAAAATCTTAAATATAATTGGAGTTGTAATATAATATGGTAAGTTTGCGATTACCACTACCTTATCAAACTCCATATTTAGGTTGTCAATGTCTTTATCAATATTACGATGTAAAAAGTCATCATTAATCAGTGTGAACCTCTCAGTAAAAGTATTTTCCAGTATTGGTAGTAAGTCAGAATCAATCTCATAGGCAAGAACGTGTTTTGCCTTATGTAGTAGGTGCTCTGTTAAACTTCCCATTCCTGGCCCTATCTCTATAACGAGAGAATCGTTCGTCACTGAAGAAGAATCTACAATCTTTCGTAAAATATTTTGATCAACTAAAAAATTTTGTCCAAATTTCTTTTTGATTGTAAAGTCTTTGTCTTTTATTGTTTTTCGTATACTACTTTTTGTACCAATTTTACTCATGGTATCACTTCCTCAAAATACTAATCACTTCTTCTTTACTAATTTGAAACATGTTTAGTTTTTCTTTTAATGTTTTCGTATTACTAAGCCCTATCCCAATCGTATCACACACTTTTTTTCGTAATGCTTTACTGTGTGGTTTCCCAGAAAGACCTAGTTCAAAAATATCGTTCATTGTAATCATACCTGGGCTAGGATGCATGGTTTTAATGTCTTTGAATGCATTCATAATATCACTGGTTTTTGCATGTTCTATCCCAACTTTTTTCTTGTTCTTACTAATTGTATCTTCTTTTTTTAGATAAATATGTTTTGTGTTTCCTACATACTCATTAATAATTTTACGTATTCGCTCTCCTTGATAATCTGGATCTAGAAGTAGTATAAGCCCTCTTGTCGCATTCAATTTTTTTAGCTCAATTAAGGTAGTTTCACTGATTTCACTACCGTTTGTGATAACCACATCTATATTAGGAAAGATACTTTTTATTTTTGAAAGGTCGTGATAACCTTCTACCACCACGACCTCTTTTATTTTATTCTTTAAGTCCATGTTCTTCCAAATACCCTTTAAAAGTTGATAATTCTGTTGGAATTTCAATATATTGCGGACATTTTGGGACACATTCATTACACTCAATACATTTATCAGCAAATTTTCCTGCTTTTTCGATATTTCCAATCACCCATTTTATATCCCCGTCATTCTTATACATCGAGTGTGTGTTAAATATTCTAAAGTTTCCAGGAATATCCACACCGTGTGGACATGGCATACAATAATTACACGAAGTACAATCAACTTTCGATAACGCCCAAATCTCTTTTTGAACCTTTGTGATTAATTGTTGCTCTTTGGCAGATAATGGACTAAATTTTTTAAATGTTTTGATATTATCCACTACTTGTTCCATATTACTCATCCCACTTAGAACTACTTTGACGTTTGGTAATGAACCCACCCATCGAAATGCCCAAGAGGCAATTGAGTTTTGTGGTTTTTCAGCTTTGAATATTGCTTCAATAGATTTGTTGAATTTGGCTAAACTACCACCTTTTACAGGTTCCATTATTATAACAGGGATTCCTCTATCTGTAAGTATTTCATACCCTTCATACCCTTGTTGATGATTGATATCCATATAGTTTAATTGAATTTGACAAAAGTCCCATTCATATAAATCTACCCATTTTTTAAATGTTTCTAAATCGTCATGGAAACTAAATCCTATGTTACGGATTTTCCCTTGTCTACGATATTCTTCTAATTTTGAAATAACACCTAACTCAATAACTTGTTTGTATCTGTCTTTATTTACAGCATGAATTAGGTAAAAATCAAAATACTCAACCCCACATTTCTCTAATTGCTCATGGAAAATGCGATCTACATCATCTAGATTCTTGCATTCCCATAGTGGTAATTTGTCTGCTAGATAAAAGGATTCTCTGTCATAATCCTTTATAATATCCCTAACAATTAACTCACTTTTACCACCGTGATAGGGCCATGCGGTATCAAGATAGTTCACACCGTTGTTCACAGCATAATCCACCATTTCTTTTGCCTGTTTAAAGTCTACTTCTCCATCTGTAACAGGGAACCTCATACACCCAAAACCAAGTAAAGAAACATCTTTTTCCTGTTTGCCTATTTTGATTTTTCTTCGTTCCATAATCACTGCTCCTTAAAATATTTATCTTTTACCTCAGGTTTAATAATTATATCT
The DNA here is from genome assembly GCA_964652375.1 of uncultured Candidatus Izemoplasmatales bacterium. GTDB lineage: Bacteria > Bacillota_I > Bacilli_A > Izemoplasmatales > Izemoplasmataceae > CAZZAP01. Next base: position 34,731 of record CAZZAP010000016.1, on the reverse strand, counting down.
ACTGCTTTTTTCAATACGACAACATTTAAGTTCCCAGAATTTGATTCTTCTCCGTCTGTATTCCACTTATGGTGATGATCTGTAAAAATTTTGATTTTTGACGTTCTAAATCTTTGTACACCCGGTAATATCTTTGGACTAAGTAAAAACGATATAAAGTAAAGTATATTGTTAAACAAAGGGATATACCTGTATAACACTACATCTACTTTCCCATCATCAAGTTGTGGTTTGTTTACAATGTTAAACCCAGCAACTTTCTTAGAATTAACTACCATAATTAGTGAGAAAAATCCTCTTATAATACCACCATCATGTTCAATTTTTGTTTTAATCATCGGAATTGTAAAAAACTCTTTTACTCCTGTAATTAAATATGCTAAATACCCTAAATATTTCTTTAATTTAGAGTCTGTAACATACGAAATATCCACGTATGTACCAATTGCAGTTACATACATAAAAAATCCTTTGTTTGTTTTTGCTATATCCATTTGTGCAACTTCACCACTTAGAATGATATCCATCGCTTTTACAACGTTCTTTGGAATACGTAATGTGCTCGCTAAATCACATGCTGTTCCTGATGGGATATAGCCTATTTTAGGCCTAAACTCACATGTCGCAATTCCATTTATACACTCATGCAATGTTCCATCGCCACCTGAAATAACAAGTAAATCAACTTCCTCTTTACATGCATGTTTTGCTAATGTTATAGCGTGTTTTGATTTTTTTGTAGCGACTATTTTAACTACATAGCCATTATCTTCTAGTCTTCCCTTTACATAGTCTAGATGATTTTTGAAATCTTTTTTCCCGCTTTCCGGATTATATATCACTGTGCAATTCATAGAATCACCCTTCTCTCTAGGCATTATTATACCATAATTCCCAAAAATAAAAAAAGCTGATTCAGCTTTTTATATTAACGTTTGAGCAGCTGTGATGATTGCAGTGTTATATACATCTTCTGCATCACAACCTCTTGATAAATCATTCACAGGTTTATTCAGTCCAGCTAAAATTGGACCCATCGCTTCAAACCCACCTAATCTTTGTGCAATTTTATACCCGATGTTCCCTGAGTTTAAATCCGGGAAGATAAAGGTGTTTGCCTTTCCTGCTACAGTGCTTTCTTTATATTTTTTTGCTCCGACACTTGGTACAAACGCTGCATCAAACTGCATTTCACCATCAATTTCGTATCCTGAGTTCTTCTCGTTTGCCAGTTGTGTTGCTAAACGTACTTTTTGTGTTTCTTCCGTATCTGCAGATCCATTTGTAGAGAATGACAACATTGCTACTTTTGGCGATATACCAAACATTTCAGCTGCTTTTGCTGATTCAACTGCAAACTCTGCCAAACTAGCTGCATCTGGGTTAGGATTTATTGCACAATCTCCAAATATATACTTCTCTTCATCACGAACCATTAAAAAATACCCAAATGTTCTAGAAACCCCAGGTTTTGTCTTAATGATTTGCAATGCAGGTCTTACTGTCTCACCAGTTGAATGAATTGCTCCACTAACTAATCCATCAGCAAGTCCCATATATACTAGCATTGTCCCAAAATAGTTTTCATCTAACAACCACTTTCGTGCTTGTTCTTCAGTTGCTTTTCCTTTTCTTCTTTCAACAAACGATTCTACCATTTTATCAAATTCTTCATACGTGTACGGATCGATAACTGTACATTCTGAAACATCACATTTTGTTGAAATATCCGCTTGTTTTCCAATTAGAATAGGTGTTACTAACTCTTCTGATGCAAGTCTTTCTGCCGCTTCTAATATTCTTGGATCACTAGTCTCAGGAAATACTATTTTAAGCCCTTTCCCTTCAATTTTCTTCTTTAATTCATTAATAATTTTTGCCAAAATACCACTCCTAACCGATATATATTTTACAACTTTTTTTCAAATATGCAATTTATTTTTTTATATAAACCATTAAATATATTATTATGATACAATATCAATAGGTGATTAGATGAAAAAACTAGATACAATATTATTTGATTTGGATGGAACTCTTATAAATACGAACGAAATTATTATTATGAGTTTCGAAGCAACATTTAAACGACATTTCCCAAATATTGAGATGTCACGAGAAAAAATTATTACATTTATTGGTCCTACTTTACAACAAACATTTAGCGATTATACAAATGATCATTTCTTAATTCAAGAAATGATTAACTCTTATCGTGAATTTTACGTTAAGTTGGAAGTAGGTAACTTTGAAATTTATCCAAATGTCTATGAGACAGTGAAGGAATTAAAAGAAGAGGGTTACAATCTTGGAATTGTTACATCAAAGTTTAAAGAGGCCGCTTGGCCGAGTTTTACGCACTATGGTTTAGAAAGCATTTTTGAGGTGTTTGTATCACTGGATGATGTAGAAAATCCTAAACCAAGTAGTGAACCTGTAATGACTGCGTTAAGCCAATTCCCAGCATATGGTAAGGCAATTATGATAGGTGATAATCAAGCAGATATTCTAGCTGGTAAAAATGCAGGAGTTTATTCTGCTGGTGTGGCATGGAGTTTTAAAGGTGCTGCTCATTTAATGGAAGTAAATCCTGATTTCATGTTAGGTGATATCAAGGATATTTATCGAATTATAAAAACAATAAACGAGGAGGTATAACAATGGATTGTATTTTTTGTAAAATTGTTGCTGGAGAAATCCCGTCATATAAAGTATATGAAGATGACAACGTAATGGCATTTTTGGACATTACACAAGGAACGAAAGGACACACACTTGTCATACCTAAAAAACATGTTCCGAATATATATGAATTAGATCAAAAAACTATCACTGATGTGTTTAGCGTTGTTCCAAAACTGGCAAACAGCTTAAAGAAGGCGTTTACCCCAATCGGATTAAATATCTTAAACAACAACGACAAACCAAATCAAAGTGTTTTCCATTTCCACGTACATCTGATTCCAAGATACGAAGATGATGGTATGGTTGTTAGTACTGTAAATAATTATGGTAAATTCTCACAAGACTATTTTAAAGACTTGGAGAAAACCATTAAAGAAAACATATAAAAAAGGACCTAGGTCCTTTTTTTAATAAAATAATTCAACAAACGTTTTAACCATAACTCCTGTTCCACCTTTTTTATCACTAGCAGTACCAGCAACATCTAGATGAATCCATTCGGTTTCTGGATTGATGAATTTTTCAATAAAGGCAGCTGCTTGTGAGGCACCAGCATATCTTCCACCTTTGTTTTTCATGTCAGCTACATCACTTTTAAGTTCTTTATGATATCCTCTAGAAATAGGCATTTCCCATACTTTTTCTTTTGCTCGTTTTGCAGCGTTTTCAAATGTTTCATAAAATGTTTTATGATTCGTAAATGCACCAGTAAATTCACTTCCCAATGCCATCACCATCGCACCTGTTAAGGTTGCGATATCAATTATTTTCTTTGCACCTTCTTTTTGTGCAAACCAAACAGCATCAGCTAGTGTTAATCTACCTTCAGCATCTGTAGAAATTACTTCAATTGTTTTCCCGCTTGCTGATGTTAAGATATCATCTGGAACAATTGCCCCATCACCAATTCTATTATCAGTAGCAGCAACAATCGCCATTGCGTTGCCTTTTACATTCAACCTTGCAAGAGCCTCCATTGTTGTTATTACAGTAGCAGATCCTGCCATATCTACTTTCATATTCGGCATTGATGCAGGTGTTTTAAGGGAATATCCCCCAGTATCGTACATTACACCTTTTCCAACAAAAGCAATTGGGTTTTCATACGTTTTTTCACCTTGGTATTTAATAAAGATTAATCGTGGTTCTTCAACGCTACCTTTATTTACACCTAGAAACGCTCCCATGTTCATGTCTTCTATTTGTTGTTTATCAAAAATCTCCACTGATATTTGATCGTATTTCTCTAGCTTTTTAGCATAATCAGCTAAATCTAACGCGTTTAAATAGTTATATGGTGTGTTCACTAAGTCTTTGCACTTGTTGATGGCTTCACCCAGTATATATCCTTTTTTTACAACATCATATATTTTTGTGTGTCCAAAATAGTAGAAATCTTTATCGGTATCTTTCTTCTTTGTTTTATACGTATTAAACTCATAGTTTAATGTTAGGATTTTTTCTGATAACTCCTGCATAATCATTTCATAGTCATCGTTTTGGAAAGTGTCTACAAGTACAACAACATCTTTTTTTAAAGCTGCTATTTTTTTATAGATTTTCTTTCTTTTGCACTCCTTATTTAATGCTTCAAAATTAATTACATGCACGTTCTTTGATGTGATTTTTCCCACCATTGGAATGGTGGTAAATGGCTCTGTTGAGGCACCTTTTAAATTACCATCTAATAAGGCATCTAACTCTTTTACAAGATCATTTTTTATGTTGTTTGTGATAACAATGTCTTTTTCTTCAGTTTGTAGATCAAACGTTGTTTGTTCCTTAATATCAACCATGATATCCTCCTATTTAATTACATCAACCCTCATATAAGGTTTTAACACTTCCGGTAATACTATTGTACCATCTTCTTGTTGGAAATTCTCTAAAATTGCCACAACTGTTCTACCAACTGCTAGTCCACTACCATTTAATGTGTGTACTAGTTCTGGTTTTGATTCTTTGTTTCGTTTGAATTTAATATTTCCACGTCTTGCTTGGTAGTCTTCTGCGTTTGAAATTGATCCAATTTCACGGTATGTGTTGTAAGAAGGTAACCATACTTCAATATCGTACGTTTTACGCATACTAAACCCTAAGTCTCCTGTACATAGTTCAACAACTCTATATGGTAGCCTTAAGTCTTTTAGTATTTGTTCGCTGTCTAGCAGCATTTTATCTAACTCTTTATATGATACTTTGTTCTCATATTTATTTCTAATATCAATGATAGTTTGTATTTCTTCTACACTGTAGTTTGCATATTTATCGTCTATGAAATCATCAACCGTCCATGTATACTCACTGTTGTCAGTGAATTTAATTAGTTCAACTTTATTAAACTGGTGTTGGCGGATAATCCCTCTAGTATCACGTCCGGCACTTCCAGCTTCTTTTCTAAAAGCAGTAGTGAAAGCAACATAATTGAACGGTAGGTTTGCTTGATCAACTATCTCTTGTCTGTGAAGGTTGATTGTTGGAACTTCTGCTGTCGGGTTTAAATATAACCCTCTTTCATCATTCACTTTGAAAGAATCATTTTCAAACTTAGGAAATTGTCCTGTTGCTTCCATTGAAGCATAATTTACTAAGAATGGAGGAATTATCTCTTTATATCCTTTGTCAGAATGTGTATCAATCATGAAATTAATTAATGCTCTTTCAAGTCTGGCTCCTAACCCTTTATAAACTGTAAATCTACTTCCGGCAATCTTTGTGCCTCTTTCAAAATCTAAAATATCTAAATCCGTTGCCAATTGCCAATGTGGTTTTGCTTGAAAGCTGAATGTAGGAATCTCACCTATTTTGCAGATTTCTCGATTATCAAGGTCTGTCTTTCCTACTGGTACACTTTCTAAAGGTATATTTGGAATCATTAGTAGAAGTTCGTTAATTTTTTGCTCTGCAGCTTTCTTCTCATCTTGGTATTCTTTTACCTTTAGTTTATTTTCTTTCACTTCTTGGACTAGATGTTCGATTGGTCTTCCGTGTTTCTTTTCGTTTGCGATTTTTGCACTAGCCATATTTTTTTCTGCGTTAAATCTCTCAATATAACTTATTGATGCTAGTCTTTTATTTTCTTCGTTTAATAATTGTAACAATGGATTAATACCAGTGTTTCCTTGTCTTTTCATTAGTAAATCTTGATAATATTCTGTATTATTTCTAATTTTTTTAATATCTAACATTTTCTTTCCTCCTTTATAATAAAAAAATCGCCCTTGTTCAAAGGGCGATTTAACATCGCGGTACCACCTTAATTAGAGTTTCCTCTATCTTAACTACGTATAACGGCGTAACCCGGGAAGTATTAGTTCCTCTCAAAGGTAGATTTCATATAGTGTCTTTATCAGTTTACACCACCCACTGATTCTCTTTGAAACACAACTATATTACTTTGTCTTTTCGTTGATTTATGTTTTGATAATAACAAAATAACAAGGCTTTGTCAATTTGTTATAATCTATTCTTCGGTTGGTAATTCTGTTTCTTCAACTTGCTCGATGTTCTCTATTTCAAATTCATCATCTTCTGTCTTTTGAACAATGGCAATGTTTGCTACTTTGTGCCCTTCGTTCAACTTAATCAGACGAACACCTTGGGTAGAACGTTTTGATGTCGCGATTTGTTCCATTGGTAATCGGATAATCATTCCTTTTGTTGTTGTGATAATTAAATCTTCATCTCCAGCAACACTTCGAAGTTTGGTAAGTTGTCCGTTTTTATCGGTTATATTCAGTGTTTTCACACCTTTTCCACCGCGGTTTTGTTGACGGTATTCATCTACTACCGTTCTCTTACCATAGCCATTTTCCGTTACTACAAGAATCTGATTTCTTTCTTCTGTAACGATTGTAAATCCGACTACTTCATCTGGCTCAGAAATTAAGATTCCACGTACACCGCTTGCAACTCGTCCCATTGCACGTGCATCTGCTTCATTGAAACGGATTGCTTTTCCGTTTGAAGCGCCAATAATAACATCTCTAGATCCATCTGTTAAACGAACTGCTAATAACTCATCGTTGTCGCGTAAGTTAATTGCTTTTATACCTGTTGTACGGATGTTTTTAAAGTCTGAGACTGGCGTGCGTTTTACAACTCCACGTTTTGTTGCAAAGAACAAGTAATTGTCACTGTCAAAGTCAGTGATTTTTGCAACTGCTGCTAACTCTTCGCCTTCATCTAAGTTTAATAGGTTAACTATTGGAAGTCCTTTAGATTGGCGTCCTGAGCTAGGAACTTTGTATCCTTTCATCTTGTATACTCTACCTGTATTTGTAAAGAATAGAATAAAATCGTGTGTTGATGTGTTGATAATGTGTTCTACCACATCATCTTCATTGGTTTTGATTCCTTTCATTCCTTTTCCACCACGGTTTTGTGTTTTGTATACTTCTGTATTCATTCGTTTACAATATCCACTTGCAGTGATAGTGATGATTACATCTTCTACAGGGATTAAATCTTCATCTTCAATGTCAAGATCTAATGATAAACTGATTTCACTACGTCTTTCATCTCCAAATTTCGCTTTAATATCGCGTAATTGGTCGCTGACGATTTCATATTTACGATCTTCATTTGACAAGATTGTTTCTAAATCTGCGATGGTATCTGTTAATTCTGTTAACTCGTTTTCTAGTTTTTCTCTTTCTAAACCACTTAATCTTCGTAATCTCATCTCCAAAATAGCTTTCGCTTGTTCACTTGATAACGCAAACTTGTCAATCAATTGTTGCTCCGCGTCATCATATGAATTACGAATTGTTTCAATTACTTCGTCAATGTTGTCAAGTGCTATAATTAGCCCTTCTAGAATGTGAGCACGTGCTTTTGCACGTTGTAAATCAAATTGAGTTTTTCTTGTTAATACTTCAATTTGGTGACTAACGTAATGTACTAGCGTTTCACGTAGTGATAATACTTTTGGTTGATTATCAACAAGTGCCAACATATTAATACCAAACGTTGTTTGTAATGGTGTGTACTTGAATAAGTTATTTAATGTAACTTCAGCGTTGACATCTTTACGTAATTCAATCACTACTCGGATTCCTTTACGATTTGATTCATCTCGTAAATCAGTAATTCCTTCAATTCGTTTCTCTTTTGCTAAATCTGCGATCTTTTCGATCATTCTAGATTTGTTAACTTGATATGGAATTTCAGTAATTATTATTGATTTTTTTCCGTTTTTATGTTCTATAATCTCGGTTTTAGCGCGGACCTTAATAGCGCCATTTCCCGTTTCATATGCATTACGTAAATTCGTCATACCCATGATGGTTCCACCTGTTGGGAAATCAGGTCCTTTTATGTATTCCATTAACTCCATATTGGTGATGTCAGGATTTTCTATATATGCTAGTAATCCATCAATTACTTCACTTAGGTTATGAGGTGGAATATTGGTTGCCATACCTACGGCAATCCCTGTAGCACCATTAATTAAAAGGTTAGGGAATTTTGCTGGTAACACACTTGGTTCACGTTCACTACCATCGTAGTTATCAACGAAATCAATTGTGTCTTTTTTGATATCTGCGAGCATTTCAGAGGTGATTTTCATCATTTTTGCTTCTGTATAACGCATTGCTGCAGCACCATCACCATCAATACTACCAAAGTTTCCATGTCCGTTTACAAGCGGATAACGGAAACTAAAGTTTTGGGCCATACGTACCATTGCATCATAAATGGCTGTATCTCCATGTGGATGGTATTTCCCCATTACATCTCCGACAATACGTGCCGACTTTTTATAAGAGCGCTCTGGGTAGACACCTAACTCGTCCATTCCGTAAAGGATTCTTCTGTGAACAGGTTTTAATCCATCACGAACGTCTGGTAATGCTCTTGAAACAATAACACTCATTGCATAGCTTAAAAATGAGGTTTTCATTTCACTTGAGATGTTTATTTCTTTTACTTTGTCATATGTAATATATTCTTCCATGTTCATTCACTCCTAAACATCCAAGTTTTGCACGTAAAGTGCGTTTTTCTGTATAAATTCACGGCGAGGAGCTACGTCATCACCCATTAACATACTAAATACTTCGTTCGCTTCAATTGCGTCGTCTAGTGTTACTTGTAATAACGTTCTTGTCTCAGGATCCATTGTTGTCTCCCATAACTGCTCAGGATTCATTTCCCCAAGACCTTTGTAACGCTGAATTGTAGCTCTTGGACCAAATTCTTGTAGTAGTGGTTCTAATTCTTTTTCTACGTATGCGTATTCAATACGTTTTCCTTGTTGTACTTTGTATAGTGGTGGTTGTGCAATATACACATACCCATGCTCTACTAATGGTTTCAAATGACGGAACAAGAACGTTAACAACAATGTTCTAATGTGCGCTCCATCAACATCCGCATCGGTCATGATAATGATTTTGTGATAACGAGCGTCATTCACGTTAAATTCATCACCAATTCCAGTTCCAAATGCTTGAATTAATGATAATATCTCTTTATTTCCTAATATTTTATCTAGTCTTGATTTTTCAACATTTAACACTTTACCACGTAGTGGCAAGATTGCTTGAAATTCAGATTCTCTACCTTGTTTTGCACTACCACCGGCAGAATCACCCTCGACAATGTATATTTCTGATCTTGTAGGGTCTTTTGTACGGCAGTCTGCTAATTTTGATGCAAACCCTAGTCCATCTAGTGGAGATTTACGCCTTGTTGCTTCTCTGGCTTTTTTAGCAGCCAAACGTGCTCTTGAAGCCATTAACGCCTTCTCAATAATGATTCTTGCGTCTGTTGGGTTTTCAAGTAAGAAACGATCTAGTCCGTCACTTAAGATGTTTGCGACAATTTTCCTAACTTCTGTTGATCCTAATTTACTCTTTGTTTGTCCTTCAAACTGTGGATCAGGGTGTTTTACACTAATAATACAAGTTAATCCTTCACGTGTATCTTCACCCACAAGTGACTCATCTTTTTTAAAGATGTTGTTGTTTTTACCATAGTTGTTTAACACCCTTGTTAAGGTCATTCTGAATCCTTCTTCATGTGTTCCACCCTCGATGTTGTTGATGTTGTTTGTGAAACTAAAGATGTTTTGTGAGTAAGCAGAGTTGTATTGCATTGCAATTTCTACTATAATATCGTCTATTTCACCCTCACAGAAAATAACCTCGTTATGAAGTGTTTCAGAGGAACGGTTTAAATACCTTACATATTCCATTATTCCTCCCTCATATTGGTATGAGTTTAGAATTGGCTCTTCTTCGTTTCTTAAATCGTTGATTTCAATTAATATACCACGATTTAAGAATGCTAGTTGTTGAACTCTGTTTCGTAGAATTTCATAATCGTATTCAGTTGTTTCGGTGAATGTGTTTGGGTCTGCTTTAAAAACAGTAATTGTTCCTGTTTTATCACTTGGTCCGTGATCAATTAACTCCGTAACAGTAAACCCATATTCGTATCTTTGAGTATATTTACGTCCGTTTTTATGGATTTCAACCGTCATAAACTCACTCAAAGCATTAACAACTGACGCTCCAACTCCGTGAAGACCACCAGATACTTTGTATGATGAATTATCAAATTTTCCACCAGCATGTAGTGTTGTTAAAATTGTTTCTACAGCTGGTAATCCTGTTTTAGGATGAATATCTACAGGAATCCCGCGTCCATCATCAATACAACGAATAATGTTTTCTGGTAATATTTCAACGGTAATCTTTGTTGCAACACCAGCTAACGCTTCATCAATTGAATTATCTACAATCTCCCAAACCAAGTGGTGAAGTCCTCTAGGACCTGTAGAACCAATGTACATACCTGGTCGTTTTTTAACGGCTTCTAACCCTTCTAGTATTTGTATATTACTAGAATCATAATTATTTTCCATTATTTGTCACTCTCCTTAAATTGCCCATTTTCTATGTGAAATAAAGAATATTCTTGTATTTTTGTTAAATTAATATTATTGATTTCTGTTGTGGTTATAAATGTTTGTGTTTTATCGCTAATGTATTCAATCAAATTGTTTTGTCTTTCAATATCTAATTCACTTAACACATCATCTAATAAAAGAACTGGGTATTCTCCTCTATACTCTTTTACAAATTCAATAAGTGCTAATTTTACAGCTAGAACAGTTGTTCTGAGTTCACCTTGAGAACCGTGAGTTTTAACATAGTGTTGATCTAATGTAAATTCAACGTCATCTCTGTGAACTCCTAAATTTGTAGTTCCTGTAATAATATCGTACTGGTACTTTGCCATAAATTCTTTTTTTATATCTTTACTAATGTTAGGTATATACTCTATATTAAGTTCTTTATTAGAATTAGATATATCAATATAAATTTTATTAGCATAAGCGCTAATTTTAGTAATAAATTCTTTTCGTTGTGTTTGTAACTTTTCAAGATAGGTAATTAATTGATCTGTGATTATATCCAATAACATCTCATCGTTCTTTTTACTTTTTTGCATTGTTTTTAGTAAGTCGTTTCGTTGTTTTAGTATTTTGCGGTATTGTTGTAGGTTATGTAAGTATTCTTTTGAAATTTGTCCTATTTCTAAATCTAAAAATTTTCGCCTTATTTGGGGGTTTCCCTTTACTAAATCTAAATCTTCAGGTGCAAACATAACCACATTTAGAATCCCAATATATTCACTTAACTTCTCTAATTCTATTTGGTTATATTTTGCTTTTTTACCGGCTTTTGATAAGACGATGTCTAAATCTATATCTTTTTGATCTAAATGGATTAGAGATTGTATTTTGGCGAATTCAGCACCTATTCTGATCATGTCTCTATCTTTGTTTACTCGATGTGACTTTGTAAGGCCTAAAACATAGATCGATTCTAAGATGCTTGTTTTACCTTGAGCGTTGTTTCCAACAAAAATATTTGTCTTTGTATTAAAAGTTGCATGTAGTGATTCATAATTTCTAAAAGTGCGTAAATGAAGTGATGTTAAATACATTAATTTACGATTCGGTATTCCCCGATAGATTTAATCGTAATTTTATCACCAGGATATAACTTCTTACCTCGTCTGTTTTCGGGGGTATTGTTAACTGAAATTTTATATTCCTCCAAAACCGCCTTTACCATCCCTCCAGAAGGGGCAATATTTGCTAGTTTTAAAAACTGTCCTAAGGTGATATATTCACTGTTAATTTTGACTTTTTCCATAATGCAACTCTCTTTCATATATATTATTATATTTAATTATATAATAATAATACATAAAATACAATGTTTGACATAAAAAAAAGCCCTTTTAGGGCTTAAATTTTTATTCTGTTCTTACTGGTAAGATTAATTGAATCATATTTTCGTCGTATTCACCTTTTAAAATAAATGGACGGATTTCACCAGTAAAATTAATACTTACTTCACTTGAATTAAATACCTTAAGTGCTTCTAATATATATTTTGAGCTAAATGCTATTTTAATTGGCGCACCTTGGATTTGATCAACAGGATAAACCTCTTCTAACACTTTACCTATTTCAGGGCTGTTAGATGAAATTTCAACCACATTATCTGGTCGTAAAGCTAATTTTACAATCGAGTTGTTTCCATCACGGCTTGAAAGTAAACTTGCGCGCTCGATTGCTGTAGATAAACTCTCTTTGTTAAATTTAATTACAATTGGAAACTCGGTAGGAATCAGTTTTGATGTTTCTGGATAATTTCCTTCTAATAATCTTGATTGGAACAACAAATTGTTATATTTAAATAAGATTTTTGAACGATCAAAATGCATTTCTACTTCGTCATTATTGTTTTCTAACACTTTAGTTAATTCGTCTAAACTACGCCCAGGAATAATAATATTTAGTGGTTCATAAACTTCTGATAATTCGATTTGTTTTTGACTTAATCTATAACTATCTGTTGCGATTGCACGTAATTTGTTTCCATCTATTTTGAAATTAACACCAATTAAAATTGGTCTGTTTTCGATTGATGATGTTGCAAACGCTGTTTGTCTAATAATTGTTTTTAATGTTTTTACATTAATTTTGATTGATTTCACCTTTTCACTAAACTCAAGTTCAGGATAATCATCTAAATCCATCATGTTTAATGTGATATCACTACGATCTGCTTCGATTCGCAACATATTGTCCGCAATTAATGATAGGTTTACTTTTAAACCATCTAACTTTCGAATTATTTCTATGAAATACTTTCCTGGAATTAAACACGATCCTTCTGTCTTAACATCTAAACTAGGGTCTTTAACAGTTAATTTAATTGCAATATCACTGTTACTAGTTGTAATAATTAAATGATCTTTAAATACATCTAATTTAATACCTTGTAAGGCAGGATTTGGCGTTTTATTTGATAAAGCTTTTTGTGCAGTTATCAAACTGTTTAGTAATGTGTCTTTGTTAATTTGAAAATTCATACAATCACCCCTAATTAATTAGTCTTTTTTCTTATTACTTATTATTATGTAGTGTGGAATTGTGGAAACACCATAATCTTAATATATATTATATCATATAATAGTGTATTTAAGCCGTTTTTTTTCTAATTTTCTCCACATTTTAACTTCAACTTTTCCACATCTCTTTTTACATCTTTCACTATTTCCATTTCGTTTGTTATTTTTTCTACCGAATGCATTACTGTTGAATGATCTCGATTACTAAAATAACTTCCTATTTTTTTATATGGTAAGTCGTACATAGTTTTGATTAAATACATCGCAACTTGACGAGGAAAAACATAGATAGATTTGCGTTTTTTTGATACTAAATCACTGGTTGATATACGGTAATAATCAGCAACAACACTTAGTATATTATTTATCTTAGATTCATTCAAATATCCTTCTTTAGTTCTTGGTTTTATTAAGTTCTCAAGCGCTAATTCGGCATTTTCTACAGTAAAGTCTATACTGAAAGCTGTACAGTAAAAAAGCACTCGTTTTAGTGCTCCTTCTAACTCTCTTACATTGTTATCGAATACACTAGCGATGTATTCAATAACTTCTCTTGGAATTAATGAAGGATTTGACGTTTCAGCCATTAGTTTTTTCTCTAGAATTTTAATTCTGTGTTCTAAATCAGGTCTATTTATGTCTACTGTAACTCCCCATTCAAACCTGGAAGTTAACCTCGACATTATGTCTTTTAACTCACTTGCACTTCTATCACTTGTGATAACAATTTGCTTTTGTGAACCGTGCAAAGTCTCAAATAATTTAAAAAATTCCTCTTGTGATTTCTCCTTTTTTGCTAAAAATTGAATATCATCTACTAATAAAACGTCAACTTCTCGATATTTCATGTTGAATTCATCAAATTTCTTTTTACTTGCCAATCTGACGTATTCTTCTACAAAATGATCTGTTTTTACATAAAGTACTTTTTTGTTCATATCCCCTTCAAGGATATAATTCCCAACACATTGCATTAAGTGTGTTTTTCCTAACCCAACATCTCCAAAAATATAGAGTGGATTAGCCACAATTCCTGGTTGATCAGCAATTTTTATTGCACTAGTATAAGCCAATCTGTTAGAATTACCAACCACAAAGCTGTCGAATGTATAACTTGAGTTTAAGTTACCTTTGTAATATTTTTTTTGTATACTGTCTTCTGGATTAACGATTGAAAACTCTTTATGATTAGCGAGTTCCTTACTGGCTTTGGACTCAGTAATAACTTTGATTTTGTGCTGTTCATCAAGTTTATTTTGAAGATACCTATTTAACTTGTTTAAATAGAGCATCTCGATTCGTTTTTTAATAAAATCACTAGGTGCTACAATGTAAATATAATTATTCACAACTTTAAAGACAGTATCCACAGGCTCAAAAATCTCTGCGTATACTATCTCATCTAAATCATTATGTAGTTCTTCTCTTATTTCTTCCCATATTTTGTTGTATTTCTCCATGATGTCACCTCTAACTATCTCATTAAAAATATACCACAAAAGAAGATTTAAGAAAATTAATTTTTGTCTACAAAAAATGTGGAAAACTTTTAAACTCCAAATCAACTTGTGAGTTTTCCATAGTGTCTTTAAGGTTTGTTTTTAGCCGTTTCCAGTTGGTTTAAACATTTCCACAAATAGAATTGTCCATATTTCTACATTTCCACAAAGCCAAAATAAGATAACTAACAAAATAGCCAACAACGTATGTGGAAAACTTTTTTTCAACGCACACCTTGAATGTTTTTTTAAATATTTATATTGACACTTTTTTTTATTACATATATAATGTTATAGCATGGTTTTTTACTATTGAGTAGGAGGTGTTGATAATGCCAAAAAGAACATATCAACCAAATAAACGTAAAAGAGCAAAGACTCATGGATTTAGAGAAAGAATGAGCAGTGCTACTGGAAGAAGAGTTTTAGCTAAAAGACGCGCTAAAGGGCGTAAGAAATTAACAGTATCAGACGAATAACCAAAAACAATATTATATACTAATACCTGTAAACACCTGAAAAGTATAATATCTTTTTTCTGGTGTTTTTTTATTTTATAAGAAGGTGATATTGTGAAAAAAGAGTTTAGAGTTAAGAAAAGCAGCGAAATTGAGATGATCATTAGAACAAAAAAGAGTGTTTCTAACAAGCACTTTGTTCTATATAAAAGAGAAAACCATGAAAACACACATTTCAGGTTCGCAGTAAGTGTTTCTAAAAAATACGGAAATGCTGTTAAAAGAAACAAGATAAAAAGACAAGTTCGTGAAATTGTATCCAAGATTGATATTACAGTAACGGATGACTTATTTATCGTTGTTAAACCAAAAATACCTAACTTATCTTACGTTGAGTTAGATGCGTCATTAAGGCAATTAATGGCTAGACAAAAAATCACGAGGTGAAAAAATGAAAAACACAACTAGAATTCAACTTTTATTTGCAACTCTTGTTTTAGTTGCAGTGTTAAGTGGTTGTAGTGCAGATGTTTATGATTCTGCAATTGGTAGTGGTACTGGTTCAGGATGGTTTCAATGGATCGTAGAACAAGTAGCACTATTTACAGTTTGGGTTAGTGAAGTAGCTGGTGGACATTATTTTGTAGGTCTTATTATCGTTACATTGATTGTAAGAACACTAGGGTGGCCAATCTACGCTAAAAGTAACCAAATGACAGTTAAAATGCAACAAGCACAACCAGAATTAAATAAAATCAACGAGAAGTACATGGGGAAAACAGATGAAACTTCTCAACGTAAAAAACAACAAGAAACACTGGAAGTATATAAAAAGTATAAAATCAACCCACTAGGTTGTTTATTACCTTTCTTACAAATGCCAATCTTCATCGCAATGTATCAAGTTGTTAGAA
The DNA here is from genome assembly GCA_964652375.1 of uncultured Candidatus Izemoplasmatales bacterium. GTDB lineage: Bacteria > Bacillota_I > Bacilli_A > Izemoplasmatales > Izemoplasmataceae > CAZZAP01. The sequence goes on along the minus strand of CAZZAP010000016.1, from coordinate 18,735 downwards.
GAATTCCAAAAACAAATGGTGAGGGAACTGATTTAGATTTCTCACATTTAAATTTTGATTTCTTATGGATAAAAGAATGGAGCAACAGCTTCTTGTGGGTACAAGACAAAGTATATAGTTTAAATACAGAAGATCCATTATACATTTTACCTATATTTGTAGGAGCGTTGATGTTCTTATACCAAAGATATTCAATGAAAAAACCAGAGTATCTACAAAACAAAAAATATAAATCTGATCAAACAAGACAAACTGAAAGAACAATGAAAATGATGTCTTATTTCATGGTTGTTATGTTAGTGTCAATTGCATGGACAAATGCTGGGATAGCGCTATACTGGGTTGTTGGTAATGCATACCAATTCTTACAAACATGGGTTAATAGAAAACAAAGTGCTAAGCAATTTGAAGCAAACAAATCGATTGTTTAAGGATGATGAATATGAAAAAAATTACATTTGAAGTGAAGGCATTAGACGAAGCGGTAAAAATCGCATCTAAAGAATTACGTGTAAGTAAAGATTTTATTGATATTTCTTCTACTGAAAAGAAAACGATGTTTGGTATGAAAAAAACATATGATGTTGAAGCAACAGTAAATGTTGATCCAGCTGAATACGGATACAAAGCATTAGTTGAATTGTTTGAAAACATGGAAATTGAAGCAAATATCGAAATGCGCAAAAGAGCGGATTATGAAGTTGTATATTCAATTAACTCAAGCGAAAACCCATTATTGATTGGAAAAGCTGGAAAAACATTAGAAAACATTCAGTTTTATATTAGAAACTTAGTAAACCTACTTAGTGATCAACGATTCATCGTTTTAGTTGATATTGGTGGGTACAAAGAAAACCGTAAAAAACAATTAGAAATTATCGCAACAAAAACAGCGAAGGAAGTTGCACGTTCTAAAGTTGCAGCTAAATTACAACCAATGAATGCGTATGAAAGAAGAATTATTCATACAAAATTAGCTGAATGGCGTGATGTAACAACAATTTCTGAAGGTGAAGGTCAAAACAGACACTTAGTAATAAAACCAAAGAGGCGATAATATGAAGTTAATTGTTGGACTTGGTAATCCTGGACGTAAGTATCAAGCAACAAAACACAACATTGGATTTATAGCTTTAGATTCTTATTTTAAAAAACACAAAGTGAAATTTAAGAAGGAACGTAAATTTGCTGGAGAATTGCTTAAAATAGGGAACGCAGTATTTTTAAAACCACATACATTTATGAACAATTCAGGAGTAAGTGTTCAAAGTATAATGAATTTTTACAACATAGAAATAAAGGATATATTGGTTGTGTATGACGACTTATCATTACCACTTGGAAAAACAAGACTTCGAGAAAAAGGAAGTGCTGGTGGACACAATGGTATCAAATCGTTAATACAACACCTACATACCGAAGAATTTAAACGCGTTCGCGTTGGAATAGACAAAAATCCATTAATTGATACAAAAGATTACGTATTAGGTAAATTTAGTAAAAAAGAAATGGTTGTTGTAAAGGAAACAATTGATAAAGTTTCAAACGTTATTGAAGACTTTATTAATGGTGTTGACTTTTCACACATAATGAATCATAATAATTAAGCCTGTTTAGGCTTTTTTATTTGCATTGAGTGTAGAGTTTGGTATAATAATGATACATCTGATGAATACATACATAAAACATAGCGAACCCCCACTACGTAAGGGGATTCGCCATTAGTGCGTGGAGGTTTTTATGAATAAAATAGTACAATACGCATCAAAAACATCCTTCTTCAAAGAGTTTGTAAATCAATACAAACAAAACGAGGAGTTATATATTAAAAACACCAATGACAATATCAACATCTTGTCTCTTTTAGTGTTATTTAGAGAAATAAACGATAATCTCTTAATTGTTACACCTAATTTATATAAAGCACAAAAGTTATATGATAAATTATCTAACTTATTAGATCAGAAAGAGTTATCTTTCTTCCCACAAGATGAATTCATAACAACAGAAATGCTTGCGATGAGTTCTGATTTTAAATTAGAGCGAATCCATACAATTCGAAAAATACTAGATGGGCATAAAAGCATTATAATTACAAACACAACGGGATTGATAAAATACTTGCTTCCGAGAAAACGCTGGGAGAAAGCCGTAATCCATCTAAAGGTAGAAGATGTCGTTAATATTAAAAGGTTGCTCGTTAAACTTGTTAATCTTGGGTATAAAAGAGAAGAACGTGTAGAAAAACAAGGTGATTTCTCATTAAGAGGAAACATTCTTGATGTGTATCCACTCAATGAATCTAAACCGATTCGTATCGATTTCTTTGATGATGAAATCGATACCTTGAGATACTTCGATGTAACAACACAACGTTCAACTATCAAAGTAAAGGAAGTTGAAATATTCCCACTATATGAGATTTTCTATGATGAGAAAGATTTCTTAAAGATAAAGCAGAATGTGCAAACTATATTGCATGAAGAGAGTTTTAGTTCAGAATCAAAACAACGAGTAGAAGATGATTTGTTTAATTTAGAACACCACAACAATATTGATCGTTTATCAAGGTATATGTCAAAACTAGGTGTAACCCTCGAAACAATTGAAGACTACATAAATAATAACAATATTGTCTACTGGGATTATAAAAATATTCATGATAACTACAACGATGTTGTTAGGGACATAAGTGATTGGTATGAAAGCACAGAAGATTATCCTAAAATTGGGTTTGATTTAATTAAAGATATTAATCATATATATACTAGGAAATCGCTTTATTTAGCGACGTTTGGAGATTCTAAAAAACACAAAAACGAACTAATAATCAAAGCAAAAGAAGCCGTCTTATATAACAATAATTTACACATGGCTATCAAAGATTTTCAAAAATATAATCGCTTTACAACCGTTATAATCGCCTTTAAAACTCATAAGAAAATGAAGAGTTTTATTGAACTACTTGATAACAAAGTACCGTTCAATATTATTGGAAGAAATGACACAATTAAAGAAAAATCCATTAACTTCATTGTTGAAGAACACAGCTTAAGCTTTGAAATGTTTAATATTAATGCAATTGTACTGAATGAAGACAACTTGTTCAAAACCAAAGAGTTAAAGAAAGCAAAATATAAATCATCACTAAAAGATACCAAAAAATTAACCAGTGTTGAAGAACTAAAAAAGGGAGATCACGTTGTACACTACGATCATGGGATAGGGCGTTTTCTAGGCGTTATCACAATGACTCTTGGGGACAGTACAAATGATTATTTACACATTCAATACCGAGGTGATGATGAGTTATATATTCCAATTGAAAACATTAAGTTAATACAAAAATACATCGGTAGTGAAGGGTTAAAACCAAAACTACATAAGCTTGGTAGTGGGGATTGGGCAAAAACAATATCTAGAGTTCGTAAAAAGATTAAAGACATTGCAGATAAGTTAATTAAGCTTTATGCAGCTAGAGAAAAAGCAAAAGGATTCGCGTTTAGTAAAGATACTGAGTTATTTGCTGAATTTGAGGCAGAGTTCCCATATCAAGAAACACCAGATCAACTTAAAGCAATTGAAGATATAAAACGAGATATGGAATCATCAATGCCGATGGATCGTTTGCTTTGTGGTGATGTTGGATATGGAAAAACAGAGGTGGCAATCAGGGCATCATTTAAGGCGATATTAGACAACAAGCAAGTTTCCTATTTAGCGCCTACTACAGTCCTTTCCCGCCAACACTATCACACGTTTAAGAACCGCTTTGAGAAACACGGTATACGTGTTGAATTACTAAATCGATTTATTACAAGATCAAAACAAAAGAAAATTCTACATGATATTCGAACAGGTGATGTTGATATTGTAATCGGAACTCACCGTATTTTATCAAAAGATATGAAATTTGCAGATTTAGGGCTTTTAATTATTGATGAAGAGCAACGATTTGGTGTAGAACACAAAGAACGAATCAAAGAAATCAAAATAAACGTAGATGTTTTATCGTTAAGCGCAACACCAATTCCTCGTACACTACAAATGGCGATCATGGGTGTAAAATCAATGAGTTTGTTGGAAACTCCACCAGCAAACAGATACCCAGTTCAAACATATGTATTGGAAAGACACGACGCTGTAGTTCGTGATTCAATACAAAGGGAAATGGCTAGAAATGGACAAACATTCTATTTGTATAATCGTGTTGATGACATTCAATTAGTCGCAAATAAAGTACAACGATTAGTACCTGAAGCAAGAGTTATTTATGCTCATGGGAAAATGAATCGTATCGAACTTGAAGATGTAATAGAAAGCTTTTTAAACAAAGAATATGATGTACTTGTATCAACAACTATTATCGAAACAGGAATTGATATACCGAATGCAAACACACTACTAATTCATGATTCTGATCGATTAGGATTATCACAACTGTATCAGATTCGAGGTAGAGTAGGACGTAGTGATAAAATCGCTTATGCGTACCTAATGTATGATAAACAAAAAAAACTTAATGATGAAGCCGTTAAACGACTTCGAGTTATAAAAGAGTTTACAGAATTAGGTAGTGGATTTAAAATCGCTGTTCGAGATTTATCGATCAGGGGTGCAGGAGATATCTTAGGAACAGAACAATCTGGATTTATGGATTCCGTAGGGATTGATTTATACTTAGAAATGTTAAAAGATGAAATTGCCATTCAAAAAGGAGAAAAATCTACCATTGAAGAAACTCCACAAACACCGATCAAAGTACGCGTTAATAAATACATTGATTCCAACTACATTAACAATGACTTTGTCAAAGTAGAGATGCACAGGAAAATCGCTTTAATAAAGGAAAAAGAAGATATCAATAACTTGATTGATGAATTCACAGATCGCTTTGGGAAACCAAACAAAGACATCGTATTATACATGTATGAGAAACTGTTTGAACACCTGAGTGTTACAAAAGGTGTTGAAAAAATAAGGGAAACCAAAAACAATGTGACATTTGTAATGACTGAAACGGCATCACAGAACATTAATGGGGAATATATTTTTATGAAAGCAAATGAAATCAGCAAATTTATTCGTTTCACCTATCGACTAGACAAACTAAATATAATCCTTGATACAATAAAACTAGACAAACATTATCTATATTATATCGTTGATTTATTAGAAGTTATGTAATACTGGAAAAGGGCTTTAATCAGCCCTTTTTAATTTTATTTATATTCCAATCAATTATTACATATTGACATCTATTTTTATAGATGGTAATATACAAATGGAAAATATCTAAAACGGCATATCAAAATAAAATAAATATGTATGCCACGAGTGTACCTATTTATAGGTACGTTTTTTATTTTTAGAGATAATGAATCAAATAGGAGGTATTTATATGAGTGGGGTAGTAGTTGTAGGAACACAATGGGGAGACGAAGGTAAAGGGAAAATAACGGACTTTTTAGCTGAAAAAGCTGATGTAGTTGTACGTTTTCAAGGTGGAAACAATGCAGGTCATACAATTATATTTGATGGGAAAAAGTTTGCCTTACATTTAATTCCATCTGGAATCTTTCGAAAAGACGCAATCAATGTCCTTGCAAATGGAATGGTAATCAATCCTAAAGCATTGTTAGAAGAACTGGAAATGCTTAAACAAGGCGGAGTAGAAGAATATAATCTAGCGATAAGTGATCGTGCTCATATCATTCTTCCATACCACATTTTACTTGATGGATTATTAGAAGAACTGAAAGAAGATTCAAAAAAAGTTGGAACAACTAAAAAAGGCATTGGTCCAACCTATACAGATAAAGCTGCTAGAATTGGCGTTCGTGTATGTGATTTTATTGATGAAGATGTATTTTATGAAAAACTTACAGACAATTTAAACTATTACAATAGACTATTTACAATGTTTGGTAAAGAACCCTTTAATGTTGATGATATATTTAACGAGTACAAAGAATATGCGGAGACTATTAAACCATTTGTAACAGATACGAGTTTGTTATTAAATAAAGAGTTTGAAAACGATAAGAAAGTATTGTTTGAAGGAGCACAAGGAGCACTACTTTGTTTAGATCATGGAACGTATCCATTTGTTACTTCTAGTTCTCCAACTGCTGCATCAGTACCGCTTAATACAGGGGTTTCCCCTAAATATGTAAACGAAGTTGTTGGAATTACAAAAGCATACTCAACTCGAGTAGGAAGCGGATATTTTGCAACTGAGTTTGAAAATGAAATAGCCGATCAAATTAGAATGGTAGGTAACGAGTTTGGAACAACCACAGGAAGACCGAGGCGCATTGGTTGGATTGATACAGTTGTATTACGTCATACAAAACGTGTATCTGGTATTACAGGCATTAGTGTAATGTTATTGGATGTGCTAAGTGGGATTGAAACACTACACATCTGTGTTGCATACAAATTACATGGTGAAATAATTGATTACATACCTGCTTCAGTAAAAGAATTTGAGCAATGTGAGCCTGTATATATTGAACTTCCTGGATGGAAAGAAGATATTACAAAAGTGACTTCATTTAGCGATTTACCAGTAAATGCGCAAGCATATTTAAATAAAGTTAGTGAGTTAACAGGTGTACCAATTGCCATCTTTAGTGTTGGTCCTGATCGAACTCAAACAATTGTATTAAAAGAGTTGTTATAAAAAAAGAAAAGATTATCCATACCGGATAATCTTTTTTATATATCACGTACTACACTAGCAATTTTGTTTGCTTTTTTCATTAAATCAGTAAATTTCTTTGGTTTTAATGATTGTGCTCCGTCACTAAACGCTTTTTCTGGTTCATGATGCACTTCAATGATTAAACCATGTGCACCTGCAGCGATACTACCTAAACTCAAACTTTCAACTAAATCCCACTTTCCAGCTGCATGTGATGGGTCCACAATGATTGGTAAATGGCTTAGTTTCTTGATTACAGGGATTGCGGATACATCGAGTGTATTTCTTGTATATTGTTCAAATGTACGGATTCCACGTTCACATAATATGACGTTTTCATTTCCTCCAGACATAATGTATTCAGCACTCATTAACCATTCTTCAATCGTATTGGCAAATCCACGCTTTAATAGAATCGGTTTATCAATTGTACTTAAATCTTTTAATAAAGCGAAATTCTGCATATTTCTAGCACCGATTTGAATAATGTCTACGTATTTTATAAAATCAGGTAAATCATTTTTGTCCATTAACTCTGAAACAACCGGTAAGTCATATTTGTCTCCAATTTCTTTCAGTAGCTTTAATCCTTCTAATCCCATGCCTTGATAAGAATATGGTGACGTACGTGGTTTAAACGCTCCACCACGTAGTAATTTAGCTCCTGCTTCCTTTACAGATTTCGCAATTGTATCAAGTTGTTCTCTTGATTCAATGCTACAAGGACCCGCAATAACAACCATTTCACTACCACCAATAGGAATTCCTTTGACATCTATGACGGTATCCTCACTTTTAAGGCGTCTATTTACCTTTTTAAAAGGTTCTTGGATGCGAACTACACTTCCAACACAATCATATGCATAAAGGCTTCTTATGTCGAATTTTGCGGTATCTCCTACAACTCCATATACTTGATATGAAGCACCAAAACTTGCGTGGATTTCAAATCCTTGATCTTCTAAATGGCTCAATAACCGCTTAATTTCAGTCTCTTTTGCTTCTTTCTTCATTCTAATAATCATTTTCTACACTCCTTAAGAAGAATGCGTAAGCCTTCTTCATAACTTTTAAAACCTAAGCCACTTACTGTGGCAATACAGGCATTTTTAATAACTGATATCTTTCTAAACTCTTCTCTAGCCTGAATGTCAGATAAGTGAACTTCAACAACAGGTTTTGCGATTGATTTAATCGCGTCAAATAAAGAGTATGAATAATGGGTAAGGGCTCCAGCATTAAGGATTACCCCATCATAGTGATCGTGTCCATAATGTAATAAATCAATTAATAATCCTTCATAATTCGATTGTTTCATCTCGATAGAAACCTGATATTTCTCTTCAAAAGAAGATACATATTTTTCCAGGTCTTGATAGGTACTAGTTCCATATATATCAGGTTCTCTAATACCAATCATATTTAGATTAGGTCCATTTAAGATTAAAATATTCATTTAACTTCACCTCAATCTGATTCATGATAACGTCTTCATTAAAGGATTCTTTCACAATCAATATGTCTGCGTACTCACGGTACAATTCGTACCGATCATAATATAGTTTTTCAATCATCCTTTTATCTTGTAAGAGGGGTCTTCCTTTTGGATTGCCCTTTTTTAATATATGAAGCGGCATATCTAAGAATATCATTATACCATTTTGTCTTAAGATATCAATGTTTCTTTCACTCAAGACGACTCCACCACCAGTGGAAATCGCTAGTTTATGCTGTTTTGATACATCTTTAATTGCAAGTGTTTCTAAGTATCGAAAGACATTTTCTCCATCTTCTTCGAAGATTTTTGGAATGGATTTTTTGTTTGTATTTTCAATATATTGATCTAACTCAATTACTTCTTTGTTGTATTTCTTTGATAATAACTTAGCATAATGTGTTTTACCACTCATCGGCATCCCAATTAAAACCAAGTTAACCATCGATTTTACGAGATACTTGTATATATTATATATATTATTAATATTATACGTTTGCAAATGAAATATCTCAGATGCAAAGAACGCTTGTGCAACAAGCATCATTAAGCCGTTTGCCGTTGTTATACCATGTTTTCTAGCTTGTATAAGTAAATCACTACGAAGTGGGTTATAAATAACATCTACTACTGCACGTACATCATCAAAGAAATCAAAATCGACATCAAAATACTCATAATTGTTTGGAAACATACCCTTCGGGGTGGAATTGAATATGATTTGAGCGTTATTAAAGGTATTTAGGCTATCTAAATTATATTCACCCATCTTAGGATTGCGTGCAGCAACATAAACTCTTTTTGCTTTTTTTTGAGAACAAAGATACTTGATAGTTGAGCTAGTTGAGCCGTTTCCCAATATTAAAACGATTTTATCTTCTAGGTTGATATTATAAAACTTTAACATATACTCTAAGCCATAATAATCTGTATTATATCCTTTTGTATATCCATCAATATTTGTGATGGTATTTACATTCCCAAGCGCTTTGGCGTGAGAATCTACTTCATCTAGGTATTGGATAACTTCTTGTTTATAGGGAATAGTAACATTAATTCCTTTAAATTGCTTCTCTTGGAAAAAAGGAGCTAACTCATTTAGCTCGTATAGATGATATTCATGATTCGGTTGTAGTTTTTCATGAATCTCTTTCGAAAAACTGTGGGAAAGTTTTTTTCCAATTAATCCAAACATAGTCCCACCTACTTTCTTTGAATGTTTTTACTTATCTCCATTATATGTCTATAAATTTCGTCAATCTCTGGGGAATGGCTATATTTAAGTGTTTTATTTAGAATGAACTGTTCTCTATTTGTATCTAAAACATCTCGTTTCGCTTTCGCTTTTTGTGCACCAATTTTTGATGATAATGAAAAACGCTTATCAAGTAGTGCCATGATTTGATCATCAATATTGTCGATATCTTTTCGATGTGTGTTTAATTCAACCATGAATTACCCTCTTTTCTTACTATTAGTTCTAATGCAGCATAATTTGTTATTGCATTTATTACGTGAATGACACGATGTACAATCGCTGGATCGTGCCTTCCTTTCAGATTTAATGTTACTTCTTCCATTTTCTCTATATCAACCGTTTGTTGCGGTTTTCCAATTGAAGCAGTTGGTTTTATTGCAACATTAAAGGTGACTGGCATACCATTTGAAATCCCACCTTGAATCCCACCAGAGTTATTTGTTTTGGTTTTAATAGAGCCATTTTCTAGAACAAACTGATCATTCGCTTCCGATCCTTTTAAAGTTGTGATATCAAATCCTTTACCAAACTCAACCCCTTTAACTGCAGGAATAGAATATAGTAGGTGCGCAAGCACACTCTCTACAGAATCAAAGAATGGATTACCAAGTCCTGTTGGTAAGCCAATGATTGCTGTTTCGACAATCCCACCAACACTGTCTTGGTTCTTTTTCGCATCTAATATAACTGATTCCATTGTATCTTTTACACTTGGATTTAATAATGGAAAATCGCTATTTAAAAGGCTTTTAAAAGATTCTTCTGTAAAGTCTTTTTCTGAGAAATGAGTGTCTTCAACGGTATAAATGCTTTGAATATGTGATGCAACATAGATACCTTTATTGTTCAGCACTTGCTTACAGATACTTCCTAGCACCATTAATGGCGCAGTAACGCGACCAGAGAAATGTCCACTACCTCTGTAATCTTGATGTCCTTTGTATTTTTCATACGCAGTATAATCCGCGTGTGAAGGTCTTAAGATTTGTGGAGTGTAATCTTTTGATCTTGTATCCTTATTTCGGATAAATACTGTCAGCGGAGCACCAGTGGTTTTCCCCTTAAATAAGCCACTCAAGAACTCGAATTCATCTTGCTCTTGTCGGCTAGTTGAAATTGCTGATTTAGGTCTTCTCTTTGTTAATTCTTTTCGAATATCATCCAAATCTAGTTCAATTCCTACTGGAAGGTTGTTAATAGTGATACCAACACCTGCTCCATGGGATTCACCAAATAGATTTATTACGATATTTTTGCCAAATGTACTCATATTATCACCTACAAATATTGTTTGATTTCTTCGATATTAATTGGCTTAATAAAGGCTTTTCCTGGTGTCTCTACCAATATAATATTTAACGTATTACCAGTTACTTTTTTATCTGTCTTTATGTATTCAAATATCTTTTCTTGATTGTAACCATATGATACAGGAAGATCATATTTATTTAATAAATCAGCTAATTCACTATGATAACTAGTACCTTGTGAAATTAACTGCATACCAATACTTATCGCTTCTCCATGTAAAAACTTGTAATTGTATGCTTGTTCGATTGCGTGGCCGATTGTATGGCCAAAATTCAGTATTTGTCTTATGCCTTGGTCTTTTTCATCTTGTAATACAATATCCTTTTTGAACTGGACACAGGTTTGAATAACATCGATTATGTTCGTGTCATCCAGTCCTTTCCAAAGCTCTTCTTTTAGCCCTTTTCCGGCAATATATGCAGTTTTAATTATCTCTGCAACACCATTGTTAAACTGTCTTTTATCAAGTGTTTTTAATGTGGTTGGATCTATTAACACTTTTTTTGGCTGATGAAAGCTACCGATTGCATTTTTCATGTGTTCTGCGTTAATTCCGACTTTTCCTCCAACACTACTATCAATTTGCGCTAGTAAAGATGTTGGAATTTGAATAAAGTCAATCCCTCTCATATAAATACTAGCTATAAAACCAGCCAAATCACCAACTACTCCACCACCTAACGCGACAACAATTGCCCCTCTAGTAACAGAGTCTTGTATCATTAAGTTTATCAATGAATAAGCCGTTTCCATGGATTTTGAATGTTCGCCATGTTCTACTTTATACACAAAATAATTAGATAACTTTGGCGTGATTTTATTTAAGTATATATCAGGAATAAAGTCATCTGTAATAATAACCGTTTCTCTATCACATTCCAAAAAATCTTCTATGTGATCAAGAAGTCCATGCTCAAGATAGATGTTGTATTCGTTATTTGGTAATGGAACATGTACTGTTTTCATCTTTTCACCTACTTTACAAAGCCACCTAAACTAATATAGTCTCTATAGAAGTCTGGATATGACTTATTGATTGCATATGGATTTGTAAGCTCTACTGGTTCTTTACAAACGGTAGCAGCAATACTAACCATCATTGCAATTCGATGGTCATTATAAGAATCAAGGGAAACGCCTCCGTTAAGGGAATCTTTTCCGTTGATAATGATGTCGTTATTTTCTACAAATATATCAGCGCCTAGCTTAGTTAGTGTTGTAACAGTTGATTCAATTCGATCTGATTCTTTTAATCGTAAACGATGTGCGTTTACAATTTTACTCTTTCCTTTTGAAAGAACTAGTAAAAGCGCTATAATAGGCCCTAAATCAGGACAATTAGATATATCAACAACCGTACCGTATGTTTGAGATTTCATGGTTGTGTATCCAGATTCGTCGTAGATAACAACGCCTTTCACTTGTTTGATGATATCGAGGATTGCTTTGTCTCCTTGTAGAGATTCATGATTTAAGTCTTTTGACTTCACTGCGCCACTTAACACTCCTCCTACTAAGAAGAATGCAGCTTGTGAATAATCTCCCTCAACACGATAATTACGAGGTTTATATGATTGATTACCTTCGATAAAGTATCCGTTTGTTAATTTTTGTACTTCAACTCCGTAAAATTCCAGCATCTCCACTGTTAAATCAATGTAACTCTCTGATTCTAGTGTGTTTTCAAAGTAAATATAACTATTCTCTTCAAGCAGTGGTAGACTAAACATCAGACCAGTAAAAAACTGGGAACTTACACTACCATCTAATACATACTCTCTCGCTTTAATAGAGCCGTTTACCACTATTTTATTTGTTGTTTTTGTATATGAAATGTTGTCGTCTTTAAATATTTTCTCATAAACAGATTGAGGTCGTTTTATAAGAGATTCAGCACCTGTGAAGGTTACTTCTTTATTTGTTAGTGAACAGATAGGGATCATGAACCTCAAGGTTGAACCAGACTCATTACAAAAAATCTCTTTTGTTGGCGCTTTAAGTTTCTTAATACCGGTGACATAAATTGTGTCACCTTCGATATCAAATTTTGCACCTAATCCACGTAATGCGTCAATTGTCGCTTTAATGTCTTCTGATAACACGATATTACTAATCACACTTTTCCCGTTTGCTAGTGCACTACAAATTAATGCACGGTGTGTCATACTCTTCGAAGGAGGTGTTTTATATTCACCTCTTAGAGATGTGGGAAACAGTTTAACTGAGTCATTATTGTTCATTTAGCTTCCTCCTTTTTTCCGTTGAGGAAATCATTAATTTTTTAATTGTTTCTGTGTCTTTTTTCTGGATTGCTTCCTTTAATCTTGACAACTCTTGTTGGAAAACGTCAATCTTTTTTACAAGGAAATCCTTGTTGTTTAAGAATAGTTCTGTCCATAAATCTTCATTAATCATTGCGATACGTGTTAAATCTTTATAGGAATCGCCAATAAATAGCTTGGTGTTATATTTCTCATCATCACTATTTACAAGCGAAATGGCGATTGCGTGTGTTAATTGAGAAGTGAATGAAATAATCTCATCATGTTCAACATCTTGAAGTAGTGATATGTTTTTAAATCCCATTTGTGATGCGAGTACCTGGATCATTGAGATTCCTTCAGGGGTGTTGTGTTTCGTCGGTGTTATCACAAAGTTTGCATTCTGGAAAATGGCTTCATCACTATATGTTATTCCAATCTTCTCTCTCCCTGCAACTGGGTGTGAAAAGACAAACTCAACCTCGTCATCTTTGTACATATCGAAGGCATCAATGATGCTTCGTTTAATACCTACTACATCACTTATGATGGCACCTCGTTTGAAGTTCATAATATGCTTCCTAACGAATTCTATTGTTGTTTTAGGGTAAAGACAAAGGAAAATGACGTCAAGTTCTTTTAGGACGTCTTTTGGGTTGTTGGTTGCAACATCTACTAGATTATTTTTAAGTGCATATTCGAGTGTTTCTGAATCAATATCAATACCATATAATTTGTATGGATATTTACGTAAAGCTTTGGCGTAAGTCCCACCAATTAAGCCTAATCCAACGATTCCAATGTTCATATAATCACCCTCTGTTAAAATATATTTTCATTATACTACATTTTAGTTTATTTGTTCACACATTCTTCTGTAAGGGTTTTTATTCATTGATTTTTAAATTAGTTCGTGCGACAATTACTTTGAAGACTATTATATACGGAGGGTTTTTTAATGGAAAACATTGATTTAAAGATTGCTCAACAGGCAACAATGAAGAAAATTGTTGACATTGCATCAGATTTAGGACTTACCGAGAATGATATTGAGTTGTACGGGAATTACAAAGCAAAGATTGATTTAAGTGTTATGAAGAAGTTACAAGATAATGAAAACGGGAATGTTATTTTAGTAACAGCAATTAACCCTACACCTGCTGGTGAAGGGAAATCAACAACTACAGTTGGACTAGGACAAGCGTTTAGTAAAATTGGGGAAGACTGTATTATTGCTTTGAGAGAACCATCATTCGGCCCAGTTATGGGTGTTAAAGGTGGAGCAGCTGGTGGTGGGTATAGCCAAGTTGTACCAATGGAAGATTTAAATTTACACTTCACTGGTGATATTCATGCAATCACAACTGCGAACAATGCGATAAGTGCAATTATTGATAACCACATACATCAGGGAAATGCCTTAAATATTGACCCTAGAAGGATTTCATGGAAACGTGCTGTTGACATGAATGATCGTTCATTAAGACAAGTAGTTATCGGTTTAGGAGGCATTGGGAATAGTTTACCTAGAGAAGATGGGTTTAACATTACTGTAGCTTCAGAAATTATGGCTGTATTATGCCTGGCTACTGATTTAAGTGATTTAAAAGAACGAGTAAAAAGAATTGTAATTGGATATACATATGATCGTAAACCAGTTACGGTAGGAGATTTAGAGGTTGAAGGTGCGGTTGTGTTAATTCTTAAAGATGCAATTAAACCAAATCTTGTTCAAACTTTAGAAAATACACCTGCATTAATCCATGGGGGACCATTTGCAAACATCGCACATGGATGTAATAGTATTATTGCAACAAATATGGCGCGTAAAATGGCTAAATACGTTATTACTGAAGCCGGTTTTGGTGCTGATTTAGGAGCACAGAAGTTTTTAGATATTAAAACATTCCAAGCAGGATTCACTCCTAGTGCAGTTGTTATAGTAGCGACGATAAGAGCACTAAAAATGCATGGTGGAGTACATAAAAAAGAGCTGTCTGGTGAAAATGTTGAAGCGCTAATTAAAGGGATTTCCAACTTAGAGAAACACATTGATTCAATTAAAAAATATGGGTTACCTTACGTAGTGGCTATTAATTCCTTTATTACTGATACAGATGCTGAAACAAAAGCACTTGCGGATCATCTTGAATCGAACGGGCACCCATGGAGTTTAAGTGAAGTATGGGAAAAAGGTGGCGATGGTGCTACTGATTTAGCGAAAAAAGTGATTAACGAGATTGAAAACAAAGAAAATAACTTTACAAGAATGTATAAACCTGAAGATTCACTAGAACAAAAAATTGAAAATATCGCGAAAAACATCTATGGGGCTGATGGAGTAGAGTTTACTACACAAGCTAAAAGACAGTTACGTAACTTTAAAAAACTAGGATGGGATGATTTAGGAGTATGTATGGCGAAAACACAATACAGTTTAAGTGATAATCCTAAAAAATTAGGTAGACCGACTGGATTTACAGTTACAATTCGTGAATTAAGACCATCAATTGGTGCTGGATTTATCGTTGCACTTACAGGTGATGTTATGACAATGCCTGGATTACCAAAACTACCTGCAGCGCTTAATATGGACATTGATAGTGATGGAAACGCACAAGGGTTATTCTAAAAGAGGCTGAAAAGCTTCTTTTTTTATTTTAGGTATTGTGTTCCACACACTACTGTGTTACAATTGGTTTGAGGTGATAGCATGAATTCACAATTTAAACGGGGAATTGTTGAGTTATGTGTTCTTTCTGAATTAGTACAAGAGGACATGTACGGATATTTGATTATATCCAATATCTCTGAACACTTAGATGTAAATGAAAACACAGTATATCCAATACTACGAAGATTAACTAAAGAGGGGTACTTTACAACATATTTACAAGAATCCAATATTGGAGCAGCGCGTAAATACTACAAAATCACCGAAAAAGGATTTAAGCATTATTTGGAGCTAAGAGACTCCTGGGATTACTTTATTGGTGGTGTGTATCAAATTTTAAATAAAGGAGGAAAGAAAAATGAAGAAATTCTTAAAAGATTTGGAAAAAGAGTTGAAAAAACTGAAAATTAGTGATGAGGAAATAGCAGAAATATTAGCAGATCACGCTGAAATGATCGAATCAGCAATCAATGATGGTGTATCTGAACAAGAACTAAGTGATAAATTTGGAGATCCAGCAAAGGTGGCAAAGGAATTGAAAAACGATAACTTAACAAGAGATAGAAATATTGACAATAACAAAGACTATTCAGAAGTTGTTGAAGTAAAGGGATATGACTTATTTAAGGCGTTTAATGTACTGGATGATGGGTATTCAGTACACGTTAATTTGGTAAGTGAAGATGTAAAGTTTTATGTGTATGATGGGGAACAAATAGAAGTGTTTGCAAAAGGGGACACTGAAAAATACAATGCGGAATACAAAAATAAGCATTTTTCATTAAGTGTACAACGAGGAATCAAATTATTTGGGTTCCGTAAAACAACAAGATTTGTTATTAGGTTGCCTAAGGGCATGGCAGTTGATGAATTCAATTATAATAACACCTCAGGTGATGCAGAACTTTATGGGTTATCGCTAAATGAAGCGAAATTAAATGCTGTGAGTGGTGATTTTGAGTTGTATGATATTTCAGCAAAAAACGCCATAATTAATACAGTGAGTGGAGATGCGGAAATGAAAAATATTAGTTGTGATACCTTACATTTACGTTCGGTTAGTGGCGATTTTGAGGTAGAAAACATGACGGTTACTGACGATTTAAAATTAAAATCTGTAAGCGGAGACTTTGAAATAAATAATGCTGAATCAGGAGTAACTAGATTAGATTCAGTAAGTGGTGATTTAGATGGAGATGAATTTTATCCTTCTGAAATTTCTATGAAGACGATCAGTGGTGATGTTACTATCAATAATACAGACAGTATGAAAGCCATTAAAGTCACAGGGAAAAAGTCTATGTCAGGCGATATTAAAATCAATGGAACTATTTCAGAATAGTTCCTTTTTCTTTGTGAAAAGTGGTATAATATAACAAGGGAGTGATTTCATGGAATTACTAGTTAAATTTAGAGAAATGCTAAATAAAATGAAGGCATATAACTATGTTATGAATGTTGTTGGTTGGGACTCAAATACAGAGGCACCTAACAATGCTTTCGAGCGTAGAGCAAAGATGATGGGGATTATTTCAGGAGAGCAATTTAAACTGGCGACATCAAAAGAATATCAAGAAGTGGTATATGGCTTATTTGAGAGGATTAATGAACTCGATGATAGTGTTCAAAGAGAAGTAAAAAAGGCCAAAAAAGCACTGGATAAAATCATAAAAATACCAGAAAATGAGTTTGTTGAATACCATACATTAATCAACTTATCTCAAAAAGTATGGGAAGAAGCAAAAGAAAATTCTGATTGGGATTCTTTTAAAGGGAATTTGGAGAAAATAGTAGACTTCAATAAACGTTTTATTCAATATTACGAGATTGATGATCATCCATATAATGTATTGTTAGATGATTTTGAAGAAGGTATGAATATGGAACAATACGATAAATTCTTCACAACCTTAAAAGCTGACTTAGTACCGTTTGTAAAAGAGGTTCTTAATAGCGGGAAACAAGTAAATGAAGAGCTTATTATAGATTTCTATTCAAAGGAAAAACAAAAGGAATTTAGTGAGTATATTACGGATGTATTAGCATTTGATCGAACAAGTGGATTGATGAAAGAAAGTGTACATCCATTTACGTGGAATACACATCCAGGTGATGTACGATTTACTACTCGTTACCTTGAGAATTTTGTGTTTTCTTCTATTTTTGCTTCTATACATGAGTTAGGACACGCTACGTATGAACAACAAATCGATGAAAAGTGGAACGATACATTACTAACGGGTGGAACATCAATGGGGATACACGAATCTCAATCAAGGTTCTATGAAAATGTGATTGGACGTTCAAAAGAATTTTGGAGTGTACATTTACCTATGTTTAAAGGATTATTCCCAGAACAAACTAAAGGAGTTAGTTTAGATGAATTTCATCTAGCTGTAAACAAAGTAGAAGCATCATTGATTCGAGTAGAAGCTGATGAGCTTACATATCCGTTACATATCATGGTGCGCTATGAGATTGAACGCATGATTTTCAATAACGATATTGAGGTGAAAGATTTACCGAAAGTATGGAATGAAAAAATGGTGGAATATCTCGGTATTAAGCCAGAAAACGATGGTGATGGAGTATTGCAGGATGTGCACTGGAGTGCAGGGTTAATGGGGTATTTTCCAACTTACGCATTAGGAAGTGCATATGCAGCTCAAATATATTACACATTGATTAAAGAAATTGATCTATATGGTTTAATTAAAGAAAACAACATCAAGGCCATAAACGATTGGTTAAAGGAAAAAATCCATCAATTTGGTGGAAGTAAAACACCAAAAGAACTATTAGTTGAGGTGACAGGTGAAGAGTTTAATCCTACGTATTATGTGCAGTATTTAAAAGAAAAATACGGAGCATTATACTTGTAGGAAACGGCTTAAATAAGACAAAAGATAATTCTATACATGGAATTATCTTTTTTTCGTTTTTCAATTGTTTTTCATCGATGGTATAATAATAATGGAGCTAGCTATAAATAAATCAGGTAAATAATGTAAATAGTTAGTTTTTATGAAT
>CAZZAP010000015.1:0-40148 GCA_964652375.1 uncultured Candidatus Izemoplasmatales bacterium | reverse complement strand
ACCAGTGACCCCTTGCTTGTAAGGCAAGTGCTCTCCCAACTGAGCTAATCCTCCATTTTATGGTGGAGCCTAGCGGGATCGAACCGCTGACCTCCTGCGTGCAAGGCAGGCGCTCTCCCAGCTGAGCTAAGGCCCCATAAAATATAATTGGTGGGCCTGAATGGAGTTGAACCATCGACCTCACGCTTATCAGGCGTGCGCTCTAACCAACTGAGCTACAGGCCCCCACCAAAAAAAGACATAAGTGCGTTAATTATTCTATTATAATATCAAAGTATTGTCAACACATTTTTATACATTTTTTTTCAAATTTTTATAACAAAAACATAATTCGTTTTTAGATGCCTAAAAATGTAAAAAGTATCTTATTTACATTCGCAAAAATAACAACTTTTAAATGTATTAAATATTTGACTTTCTATTTTTTTATTGGATACTTAATTGCGTTTTTTTGTAGTTTTTCCATTATGATTTGTTCAATATCAAATCCAAGATCATGAGCTAGAGCAATTGAATAAATTAGGACATCTGCAATTTCCTCTTTTACATTCACCATATCGGCGTGGTTGTTCCCCCACTGATAATTCTCTAGTAATTCTGCAGCCTCAATTATAATAGATTTTGCAAGATTCTCTGGTTTGTCATTAGATTCCCAACCACGTTCATCTCTAAACTTAATTACTTCTTTAATTATATCTTTCATTAGAATCACCATCTTTTCGCATTAATATTATTATATATGAAATACTAATAATTTCAAACAAAGATGTGTGGATTTTGTGAAAAAACGCAAGAAAAAATATTATATATGATATATTTATGTTAGGAGGCGATTGTAATGTTTAACATATTAATTATAGAAGACGAGTTAAGTTTGCTAAACATACTCGAAGCATACTTTAAAAAGGAAGAATTCAATGTGTTCAAAGCATCAAATGGATTAGATGGATTGAATATATTTAAATCAAACAATATAGATATAGTATGTTGTGATATTATGATGCCAATAATTGATGGCTGGCAAGTAGCCAAGAGTATTAGACAATTATCTGATGTTCCAATTGTGCTTATGACCGCTCTAAATAGTGAACAAGATCAAATTAAAGGATATGAACTTGATATAGATGACTACGTTACAAAACCATTTTCTCCAACAATATTAATTGCAAAAGTCAGAAGATTAGTAAAACGATATAAAAACCAAGAAAGTCATGAGACAACGCAAGATATCAACTTTGGTGACCTTGTAATAAATTATTCTAAGAGAGAGGTTCTAATTTCAAACGAAGAGATTCATTTATCCAAAACTGAGTTTGATTTACTAAAATTTCTTATCAATAATAAGGATATAGCAGTGGACAGAGTTACGATTTTAGATGAAGTATGGGGTATGGATGTTTATGTTGAAGAAAGAGTAGTTGATACTAATATCAAAGTGTTACGAAAAAAACTAGGGAAATATAGCTCGTGTATAAAGACTGTGTTTGGAATAGGGTATAGATTTACTCATGAAGAAAACTAGTTTTATAAAAAAACTCTTTCTATCTTTAATACTACTTTATCTTTTTGTCTTTGTTGGCATGTTTATATTTCAAAGAGTCATATTTCAAAGATATTATCAAAACAAGGTAATAAGAACAACCATTGCAGAAATAAACGAAACATTTGATACTTTTGATATTAATAATTCAGAAGATCAAATAGTAGAGTTTTCCCAAAAAACGCAAACTACTGCAATAATTATTCCTGCTCAAGACTTGCAGAACGATATTAATCAGCTAAGTTTATTGGTTGCCGAAGTAGAAACAGAATCAGGTACTAAACAAATATTCATCCCAAATAAATTTGAATTTGAAGATATTTCTGGTGATGAAGTTATGGGTATGATTTATCTACACGAACCATCTGGAGTCTATGTTCCCTCAAGTCTCATTATTGATGGTACACGTGTTATTCATTCACGTGGAGGTAGAATCAGTTCCATATATAGAGATATCCTTAAAGATATAGATTTAGATTCAAGACAGAGTTTTAACGGTACCATCACAAGTGTTTCATCACAAACAACAAATACTCCTCTGACTGTGAATCCAATTATATCTAATGAAGTATTAAATATCTTATCTGAAAACTATGATGAAATCGTTAGATTCGATAATGGATTTTATTATCAGAGTATTGAAGAGGGTAGTTTAGGGAATATGGTATTCTACTCCAAACAAGAAGTAAATGGCAATTATTTTATATTAATAGCAGTGTATCCACTCTCACATATCGACAGTATCATTAGAGCTATGCAGCTTGTTAATATCTATATTTTTATAGCAGTATTAACAATACTAATTTTAGCATCTCTCTTCTACACTAGAAGATTTACAATTCCATTCAATAAACTTCGATTGGCAACTCAAAAACTATCAAACTTAGACTTTAAGACAACTATAGATATGGGCAACAGAAATGATGAGTTCACTGAATTAGCAGAGAACATCATGATATTGAGTAAAAATCTAGATACAACTCTAAATAGACTTAATCAGCAAAACCATCAGTTGTCAGAGAGTCTAAAAAGAGAAAACGAGAACGAAGAATCTAGAATACAATTTATAAGAGGAATGAGTCATGAATTAAAGACTCCCCTCGCTGTTATCCAAGCCTCATCAGAGGCCCTGCAGAAAAAAGTCTTCACAAACGAGGATGACCGAGTAAATTCATTTGAATTGATAAACTCAGAAGTTCAAAAAATTTCGAGCATGATCAACAATATGATGCACGTCTATAAATTAGATAATGCGCAATATCGCGATAGTTGGAGTATATTTAATCTTGGAGATTTATTTAATGACTATTTTAAAAATCTGGAAATACTCATAACTCGAAATAAACTTACCCTAGTTAGCGATATCGAAGATACAAACATTTTCGGTGATGAAGAAAAAATCGGAATGGTTATAAGTAATTTGCTAACAAACGCTATTAAATACACACCACCAGAAGGAGTCATCAAGGTTAAGATATACACAGATAACAATCTCTCATATTTCTCAATCGAGAATAGTGATACTCATATAGACGAAACACATCTAGAGCAGCTTTTCGAACCTTTTTACAGAGTTGATAAAGCTCGTTCTAGAAACGATGGGAATTCAGGTTTAGGACTTTACATTGTTCAACAGACACTTAAACAACATGACTCTGAATGTATTGTCGAAAATACTGATAACGGTGTTCGATTTAGTTTCAAAATAAAAAGTAGTGATTAATTCACTACTTTTTTTATCCTTTTAAGCAATGTTGGTCTATCAATCATAACAACACGATCACAGCCTAAACACTTTAATTTAATATCCGCACCTGACCTAATAACTTCCCATCGATTTTCACCACAGGGATGACCTTTTTTCAATATTAGAATATCCCCGATTGTGATTTTATCCATTTTTCATAACCACGTGTGGGAATGGTATTTCAATGTTATTCTCAGTTAAAAATATTACTAAATCTCTTCGTAGATCTCTTTCTATTTGAAAATGTGCAAAGTTCTCTGTTTTAGCCAGTATAAGCAAGTTAATACTTGAATCTGCCAGTTCTGTTACACCAAGAAATTTTGGTGTTTGAACAATTTTATCATATTTTTCATCCATCAATTTTACAAAATCAATCATTAACTCATTAAGTTTCATTAAATCTGTATCGTAAGCGACACCAAAATATATTAAAGCAGTACTATTATTTCTTGAAAAATTAGTTACGTTCTTCAAGTCTCCATTATTTATGGTTTTAATATCACCTTTATAATTCTGAATTTTTGTTGTTCTTAATCCCATTTCCAGCACTTCTCCAGTAAATCCTTGTGCTTCAATCACTTCACCAACATTAAATGTATTGTCTAAAATAATAAAAAAACCGCTTATAAAGTCTTTTACTATTTCCTGAGCACCAAAACCTATCGCCAGTCCTAAAACCCCTGCACTAGCAATTAAAGGTGCAATATTCACGCTCATTTCATTTAAAATGACAAGTATAACAATGAACCATATAAAGTATCCAATGATGTTAGAGACAAGTTTTGCTAATGTGATAGTTCTTTTATTGTTGTTCTTAAATTTAAGAACCTTGAATGTAAGTCTTTTTGTCACTTTCACTGCAATTAAACCAATAAATAACCAGATAATAATGATAATTACATTCACTAATAACAACGCAAGTATTTCTGAGTTGATAATACCTTCAATATATGCTACAACACTTTCTTTAATTCCCATAGACTATTCACCCTTTCTAGTAAGGAATTTAACCAATTGATTGAGTTCCTTCTCAGTTTCGAACTTAAATACAATATTATTTTTTTTCACTCTAAAATGAATATTTTGATCAATCGATTTAAACAATTTTTCTTCTGCTTTTTGAAGCTTATCTGAAGAAATCACAAACTTGTCAGTATCTTTGTTAATGTTTCGAATAATACCCTCGATATCACGTACAGTTAAATTTTCTTTCTGAATTCGATCCGCAAGTTCTAAACATAACTCTTGGTCCTTCAACTTACTTAAAGCTCTTGCATGTCCCATCGTTATTCGACCGTTGTTCACATCATTAATTACTGATGCTGGAAGATTTAAGAGTCCAATGATGTTAGTTACATACACCCTGCTCTTACCAATCTTTTTCCCTAGTTCCTCATGAGTGAGTTTTAGGTTGAAAATTGCTTTCTGAAAAGCAATAGCTTCCTCAATAGGCGTTAAATCTTCTCTTTGTAGATTCTCTAAGATTGAGAGCTCAGATAAATAAATAGAGTTATAGTCTCTTACAATCGCAGGAACTTTTGCCAATCCTGCCATTCTACTGGCTCTAACTCTTCGTTCTCCCGCTACTAATGTGTACCCAATACTTGCTGGTTTTACAATAATAGGTTGGATTACTCCATGTTCCCTAATAGAGTTTGCAAGCTCTAATAAACTTTTTTCATCAAAAATAGTTCGAGGTTGATCAGGATTTGGTTTTATCAATGTTACCTCTAATTCTAATACCTCTTCATTATCACTAATATTTCTCTCGTTCTCTTCTAGTAAGTCACGGAAACTTCTTCCTAATCTACTAGTATCTTTCATTAATCTCTACCATTTCTCTTGCCAGATTTTGATAACTCAATGATCCTTTAGAACGAGGAGAGTATTCTGTAACTGGTAACCCATGACTTGGTGCTGCTGAACATTTTACATTTCTAGGAATAATTGTCTTAAACACTTTTTCTTTGAAATATGTTTTTACTTCATTAATAACTTCATATCCGATATTACTTCTTGTATCTAGCATAGTCAGTAAAACACCTTCAATCGTAAGTGTTCTCTGATTATGTTTTTGTTTGTTTTGAATTACTCGAATCGTATTTAAAAGCTGCGTTAATCCATCTAACGCTAAAAATTCACATTGCACAGGAATTAAAACACTATCTGAACTCATAAGTGCATTAATGGTAACAATACCTAACGAAGGAGGACAATCGATAATAATAAAGTCATATTCACTACGCACCTCTTCTAATGCATTCGAAAGAATAAAGTCTTTATTTTCATGTGAAATTAAATAACTTTCAATATTTCCAAGTTCATATCTAGCGGGTATAATATCCACATCAACAGTATCAACGCGTTTTATTACGCTTCGAATATCAACATTTTCCGTGAAGATATCTGCAACTGTGTACACTAAATTTGCTCGATTAATACCCATATAGGTTGTTGCGTTCGCCTGATGATCGACATCAACTAATAATACCTTTTTTCCAAGGTAAGAAAGTGAACTTGCCAAGTTCACACTAGTAGTAGTTTTACCTACTCCACCTTTTTGATTACTAATTGCTAAAATTTTCCCCATATTTTAACACCTCTATCTTCCCTTTCACTATGTGAAAAGCATATATATTTTACCATATATGCTATCAAAATTATACGTATATAACATAAAAGTTATCCACAAATTGTGTGGATAACCATTTACAGTAATTGATCGAAAAGCTCTTGATTATCAAGAAAGAAATTCACTTGCTCATAAGAGATAAACTCTCTAAATTCCTTTGATACAAACAACTCAACTATCTCACTATGACTAAGTCTTCTACTCACCTTACCATAGCGGTCTAACTGGGTTTCCTCTGTCTTTAGAAATTTATATAAAATAGATAAAGCAAGCAGTTTGTCTATGTTGTTTGAGAACAGTGAATCTAAATTATATTCATATCGTTTTTCGTCGTATTTTTCATCGCCTTTAAAGAGGGTTGAAAAATCAAACAAGATAGAAACTAATTCAGATTTTTCATTTAATAAATATTTCTTGAGCTGCCTTGCATATTTACGTGTAATCCCCGGAATTTTTTGATCGTCAACGATTTGTTCTACATCTTGCTCATGTAAGAAGAAATAAAATTCTACAACTTCAGCAATGTTATCTCCATCATCTTCAAAAAACTCATTTATGAATGTGCTTAATTCATTTACGGTTTGTTGGAACTTAACGGATTTGTAGATTGGCTCCTTTTTTAAGTTTTGAACAATATCTACTAAATTCTCATGTGTAAATCCTTGGTATTTACTTAGAACTTTGTTCATTCTCACATATTCATTATTTAATCGTTCATAAATATTATCTGACACAACAAATTGAATGAGGAATACAAAGTAAAATGCACCTAAGATTACTTGGTATGTAAGTGATGAAATATCTACACTGATACTGTTTGCCCCTGTTACATCGACACCATATAAAGTAATATAATATAACCCAAATCCTGTCACAATCAAACCATATAATATATATGTTAAGATATCTTGATAGAAAATGATGATTGTAAGTGTAACGAAGAATAACATATACCCATAGAAGTAAATCGATCCAGATACATAGTATGCAGTTAATCCCATTATTGTTAAAATGCTAAAGTGCATAGCTAATCTATTGAAATTCACAACAAGAAGCAACACTGTTAAGACTAATAGTAATCCAAATCCTATTGGAAATAGTAAATCTATAAGTGTTTCATAGTTATTTAAAGAAGAAAGTGGAATGCTTAATAATGTAAAGATTGATAGGAAGAACGTTACTACTGCAACCTTTAAACGTAATACTTCATTAAAGGTTAAAAATTCACTATTGATAACTCTATAGAATATCGCCTTCATATTACCACGATCCTTCCATATGATCTTTTACGATTGCGTCAAAGACCTCATTATTTTCTAGGTATACTTTTATAATGTCTCGATCCACTCGATGGAAATACTCAGAGTTAAACAAGATATCTTTTATTTTTTCTTCCTCTAATGCATTTAGATACGGTTTATTTACTTTTAATAAACAATAAAATACTACAAACGAAATCACTTTAACATAATGGTGATCACCAAAATGCTTGAACGATTTAAATTGCGTCTCACTAAACATTTCCTTTCGCGTTACTTCGACACCAAATGACTGACTTGATTTCAATCCAATTTCTTTCATTTTTGTGTGCAACTCTAGTTCCATGTTGCTGATTTCTTCAATTTCTTCGATTGTATATTCTGTATACTTTTTAAGCACATCATTAGATGTTAGTGTCTTTAAATCGCGCAACAACTCAATTTTACGTTTAAATACATTCTCTATCCCAATTTTCCTAGATAACTCCTTAGAGAATTTCTCCAAAGAATCATAATATGTTTCACTATTTAGCGAACCTTCTCTTTTAATTTTATCTACTTCGTAAAAGAGATTAATATTTCTCAATTCACTTTCCTTTATCTGAGCTAATTGATTATAGAAGAAGTTCTTTCGTTTGATTAAAATATATGATGAAAGTGTTAATAATGAAACAAACACTGTCAAAAATATAAATACTGATAGCCGCTGAGGATTTTGATTTCCAGCAATTTCAAACACTTCTTCATAACTGAATATCATTGATGTTCCAGATACAAACAAGGCTAGATTACTAAGCAACATAGCTTTATAATCTTGATAAATGGATGATATTGCATAGGCTAAAAACAGTGACGTGAACACGCTTGGTGTTTGAAACTTAAATATGAGTGCAATCGCAATTGCATAAACTCCAATTGTGTTTACATACATCGCTATTTTTAAACTATTATAGTGATCATCATCATATGCATAAAACGCAAAGTTCATCATCAATAATGACCCAAACAATACCATGATTGTAAGGATTGTGTTTACGTCTGAATTAATTAGAAGTAAAAAATAAAGAACTGCCATTGCACACAGAAAGATTATCGTATTAACGATAAATGTTTTTCTTTTTAAATGTTTTAATTCTAAACTCTCTTTGTAGGTATCTACTTGAGCATATTGATATTTATCCGTTTGCCTTGTCATGCTATCACCTCTACAATGGGTTTTTCTTTATTTGTGCAAATATGCGTGGATATTTTTTTTGAGTTTTTTCCACTTTTGAAATTATCAACAGGCTTCTTTCTTGATCCACAACTTGATATTGTTTAGTTTCTAAATGGATTCCACCCAATTCCTTGATGGCGTTTTGTGATTCAGATAGTTCCTCAATATATTTTGGGCCTTTAAGAGCAATAAATACTCCGCCCAATTTAACAAAGGGAATACAAAGTTCAGATAATACACGTAAATTTGCCACAGCTCTTGCTGTAACGATATCAAAACTGTTTTTTCGTTCAAATTCCTCTGCTCTTCCATGAACCAAGTACGCTTGAATGCCAAGTTCATTCGTAAGTAACTCAAGAAACTTTATTCGTTTGTTTAACGCATCAATAATGGTAATCTTTAAATCTGGAAATACAATTTTTAATGGAATACTAGGAAACCCTGCTCCACTGCCTACATCTAAAATTGATTGAGTGCTTAAATCAATAGCCTTTACTAGACAAAGACTATCATAAAAGTGTTTCATAAACACATCATTCATTTCTGTTAACGTTGTTAAATTGATTTTGGCATTCCACTCAACCAATAATTCATAATAACGATTGAATTGATTCCATTGTTTTTCACTTAATGCAATGTTCAAGTCTTGAAGCAATGATTCAAACTGTTTTCTCATAATTACCACCTAAACTTTATTTTACCATATATCTTATTTAATTAAAAATAAGATAAAAAATAATAACCAAGCGACTGGTTATTATTTTTTTGTTTTTAAATATACTAACAGAATTGATATATCCGCAGGATTCACTCCACTAATTCTAGAAGCTTGTCCAATTGTTAATGGTTTTATCATACTAAGTTTTTCCCTTGCCTCAAGTGCGAGGTTATGGATGTCTAAATAATTGATATCTTCTGGTATTTTATGATTTTCCATCTTTAATAGTTTTTCCGCTTGTTTAAGAGCTTTATTAATATACCCTTCATACTTAATATCTATTTCAACTTGTTCAAGTACATCATTATCATATTGAGATAAATCAATCCATTTTGATACTTTTGAAATGGTAATTTCTGGTCTTCTCATTAATGTATATAGCGATGTTTTTTCTCTTAAATCTGCTGATGCTATCGAATTTAAGTAGTTATTATTATCTTCTGTTGGATTAATAGATATACCTTTTAATTCATTTTTAAGGGTATCTATCTGGTTAACTTTCTGAGTATAATTTTGATACCTTTCATCGTTAATTAATCCAATCTCTCTTCCGTATTTTGTAAGTCGAATATCGGCATTATCGTGTCTTAGAAGCAAGCGATACTCTGCTCTGGAAGTTAAAAGTCTGTATGGGTCTCTGACACCCTTCGTTACTAAATCATCAATTAAGACACCTATATACGCTTCATTCCGTTTCAATACCAACGGAGCTTTCCCTGACAGCTTTAAATGTGCATTAATTCCAGCCATCAATCCTTGACATGCTGCCTCTTCATATCCACTTGTACCATTTACTTGCCCTGCAAAATATAAATTCGGATACTCTTTGCTTTCGAGTGTAGGGTATAGTTGCCTAGGGTCGATTGAATCGTATTCAATCGCATATGCATATTTGGCTATAACAGCATTTTCCAATCCATTGATACTTCTAATCATTTTTTCTTGTACGTCATGTGGCATTGAGGTTGAGAAGCCTTGTACATATATTTCATTGATACTTTTACTTTCTGGTTCTAAGAAAATCTGATGTCTGTTTTTATCGTTAAAACGAACAATCTTATCTTCAATACTAGGACAATACCTTGGTCCTACACCTTCAACAACTCCGCTATACATTGATGATTTTTCTAAATTCTCATTAATAATTTCATGGGTATCATTGTTTGTATATGTTAAGTAACATGCCCATTGATCTTCTATATCCAAATAGGATATTTTATCAAAACTAAAGTGCCTTGGGATTGTATCTCCTTCGTGAATCTCAGTTTTCGAGAAATCAATCGTATCTCTTTTTATTCTCGGTGGCGTTCCAGTTTTGAGTCTTGTTGTTGTAAAGCCTAATTCTCTGAGCTGGGGGCTTAACCCCAATGAAGCCTTTTGCTTATCTGGACCTTCGTTTGTTACTTGATCTCCAACTAGAATTTTAGATTGCATATATGTTCCAGTTGTAATGATAACAGCTTTACCTAAATGTCTTGTTCCGCTTTCTAATTCTACCCCTGTAACCACATTATCATCAACAATCAACTTCTCAACGTATGCTTCATCGATGTCTAAATTATCTTGATTAAAAATCGTGTTTTTCATTTCTTTTGGATACTCTATTTTATCGCTTTGCGCTCTTAACGCTCTAACAGCTGGTCCTTTTGATATGTTTAAAAGACGCATTTGAATTTGAGTTTTATCGGCATTCTTGCCCATTTCTCCTCCAAGTGCATCAATCTCTCTGACTACAATCCCTTTCGCAGGTCCACCAATAGATGGATTACAAGGCATTGAAGCAATCATATTCACATTTCCTGTGACTAGCAATGTTTTGTTTCCTAGTCTTGCAGCAGCCAAACACGCTTCACTACCTGCATGTCCACCACCAATTACTATTACATCATACATATAATCACCTTTAACAAATTACATTGTATATCTTTCTTTATGAATAGTAAAGCATATAACGTAGCCAATTCTTAAAATATTCACATTTATATTGTATAATAACTATTAGAGGTGATGATATGAATGATATTACTGTATTAATAATTGAAGATGAACCGACGATAAATCGAATTGTATCAAATTACTTTATGAAAGAAAATTTCAGAGTCTTAAGTGCACTTGATGGATTTAAAGGGTTACAACTTTTTAGTAAAAATCAGGTGGATTTAGTATGCCTTGATATAATGATGCCTAACGTCAATGGATGGGACGTTGCTAAAACAATTAGAGAGACATCTAATGTCCCAATCATTATGATGAGTGCTTTGAGCGAAGAAGAGGATATCTTAAAAGGATATTCATTGAAAGTAGATGACTATATAACAAAGCCATTCAACCCAAAGATACTCGTCGCAAAGGTACGCAATTTATTAGAACGCATAAATGATCCGAATATGAGTATAAAAACATCAGGAATTATTAGTGTAAACAATATCAAAATGGATTTAGATACCCATCGAGCTTTTATTGATGAAAAAGGGGTAAACCTATCAAAAACTGAATTTGATTTACTCAAATATTTCCTTGAACATCAAGGAAAGATTTGCTCTAGAAACCTACTTCTTGACGAAGTATGGGGTATCGATGTATATGTTGAGGATCGAATTGTAGATACATACGTTAAAAAATTACGAAAATATTTAGGACCAAATGCACATTTTATAAAAACTGTGTTTGGTGTAGGGTACAGATTTGAAGCAATTGATGACTAAGATAGGATTATTCTTCAAGAAGTTCCCTTCCCTCTTTAAACCATTTTTGCAATCGTTCAGATCAAGATCTATATCGACTCAACTTATCCTTACCATTGTTCTTATTTTCACATCATTTTTTGTGTTACAAGCTATACTAAACTCTCAATTCTTCAAAAACTACTTCACAAATCGTGAATTTGATAGCATTCAAACTGAACTTCTCGATTACGTTGACAAGATGAACGATGAAGATGCAGATTACTATGATGAAATGTATTCATTTACAAAAAAACAGTACGCATCAAGTGTTATTGTTAATATTGATTATCGAGTGTTAGAATCGTCTTATACAAACTATACAATTGAAGTTCAAGAATCAGACACTGACGAACTTTATACGATTCTAATCCCAAATAACGAACACTCATTTGAAATTGGTACGACTGTAGATGTTACGTTAGTTAGATATAATATAACGCATTACTCACCATTAAGAGTAAACACCGGATCTAACTTAATCCTTTACAGCGGAGCTTCTTGTGAAACGGTTGATTGTACAATTGTTTCAGGTGAGATCACCGCAGTGAACAAACCCAATAATATGAACTACATTTTTGAAAATGATGTCTTAGTACAAACCGAAATTAGTAAATTATCTGAAGGTCTAGCCACATTAACATCATATGATTCTGGTTATTGGTATAAATCAACAGACGGCCCAAACGATACTTTGGTATTTGTAAATCCTCTTGGTAAATGGCAGAACATTGTTACAGTAGTCCCAATTGCTGATACAGATGCAATTAGTCGCACGGTAACATCATATACCTACTATGTCTACTTAACAGCGATTGTCATAATCATATTGTGGAGTTTCCGTTTATCTAGTATCATTTCTAAACCTATTCAAAATATTGAGTTAGTCGCAAAAGAGATTGCCTCACTAAATTTTAACGTTCAGGCAAAAGAGACAAATAACAGAGAAACTACATCTCTTTCAAACTCGATTAATCTAATTGCTAGAAACTTACGGAATACCCTGGATACTTTAAATACTAAGAACTCTGAGTTGTTGGAGCTCTATCAAGACCAATCAAAACAAGTATCCCTTAAGAAACAGCTGGTATCATCAATTTCACACGAGTTAAAAACTCCTTTAATGATTATGCAAGTTACTATTCAAGGCATTTTAGATGGTATTATCGATATAGCTGAGCAAGAAAAAGAATTAATGAATGTTCTTGAAGAAATCAATAAATCTTCATTTATGATTCAAGATATGCTTCAAATATATCGATTAGATGATGCAAATTCTCAATTAGATATATCTGAGTTCAATCTATCTAAAACAATTGAGTTCTTCTTAAAAGATTTTGAACATGTATTTAATACAAATCATCTGAATCTACATACCGAAATCCCAACGTTTATTACAATAGAAGCGGATCGCAAACTGATAAAACGTGTAATATCAAATTTCATTACTAACGCCATAAAATATACACCTGAAAACGAAAAAATAGATGTTACATTAAAAGACGAAGGTAATACCGTTTACTTTGAACTAATAAACTATGGCGTAACGATTAGTGACAAAGACTTAGAAAATATATGGATGCCATTTTTTAGAATCGATCAAACACAACCAAGAAGACTTAATTCTAAAGATAGTGGTATCGGTTTATATTTAGTATCGGAAATATTGAAAGCACATCATGCTGAATATGGTATTGAAAACTATAACAACGGTGTAAAAGCATACTTTAGAATAAAGAAAAAGGTAGCCTAGCTACCTTTTTTTATATTAAATTTAATTCTTTTAAGACTTTATAAAGACCATCGTCTTCAACACGATCAGCCACGATGTCAGCGTGTTTCTTCACTTCATCCTTGGCATTCCCCATGGCTACACCTATATTACAATATTCAATCATTAAAATATCATTAAACCCATCCCCAATAGCGATAGTGTCTTCCACAGGAATATGTAGGTGTTCTAATAATGCCTTTACTCCTAAGTCCTTCATTCCACCTTTTTCATTTACATCTATTCCATACTTATTAGAATAGCTGAAGTTAAGTGAAGGAAATTCTTCTTCAAACTTCTTATAATCGTCTTCTGTATAAAACAATACAATTTGATGTACTTCGTTCCTTAAATGAAAATTGCGTTCAATCCTTGGTACATCAAGATGAAAAATCTCATTAAATTTTTTTGGATACTCTGTCATATTTGAGTTTAGCACATAATTATCTCTATTTTCAAAAGCAACATCTAACCCGTTAGAATAAGCCATTTCGACCATTTCTTTGACGGTATCAACATTCATGATTTGGTTTCTAATTGTAACTCCCTTATGTTCGACAATACGACCATTTGCAGCGATAAATGTGTCAATACCCAGTGATTTCTCTATACCAAAAAAGAGACAAGGAACTCTCCCTGTCGCAATAACTGGTAAGTGTCCGTTTTCTTTTAATAATTTTATTGCTGTTTTCGTAGATTCTGGAACCTCATTAGTCTCATGCGAGATGACGGTACCATCTAAATCTAAAAATACGATTTTACCCATTCTTGATTAATTCTTTTACTTTCTTGTATTTCAATTGGCCTAACGCAACTACTTTTTCATCAATTACGAGCGCTGGTGTACTCATCACATCAAATTTCATAATTTCTGAAAAGTCTTCAACTTTAATAATTTCTGCATCGATTTCCAATTCTCTACAAGCAGCAGCTACATTGTTATAAAGAACTTTGCACTTAGGGCATCCTCCACCTAAAATTTTAATAACCATATCATATCCTCCATTTTATTAAATTAGATCATCAAATACTTAATTAATTCCATATTTTCCATTAAGAAATCTTCTTTAATCTTATATTTTATCATGTTTTTTTCTCTACTACTTTCAACTACTCCAAGATCCTTAAAACGCCTTAGATGCTTACTTGTATTAGCTTGTTTAATACCTAGTAAACTCTCAATTTCACTAACACATAGCTCATCGTATTCAAGTAGCTTCATAAAGATATTAAATCGATTTGAATCCGATAGTAGTTTAATCACTTTATAACGCTCCAAAACGACACCTCCATCACTTTCCAGTAATATAACTTTATAGTAATATTACCATAGAGTAATATAGAAGTCAACCTAAATAAAAACATCTCTTATCAAGCACCCCCACTCACATAAATAGAAAACTTAAGGCTGCTTCGTTCCCGATCTGACCTGATTCGCTACCATCTATTGAATGAGGATGATTGATAAGAGATATCCAATTATTTTCTTCTCTTACCTGCAAAAAACTTTGATACAATTTGCCCACACTCTTCTTCCATTATTCCATGTTCCACTTTTACTTTATGGTTCAGTGGAAGATCAAAAAGATTAGTGACAGATTGATGTGCTCCTGATTTTAAATCCTGTGCACCGTATACAACATTTTTGATTCTTGATTGCACAATTGCCCCAGCACACATTGGACACGGTTCAATTGTAACATATAAAGTACAGCTGTCAAGCCTCCAGCTTTTCAGTTTTTTATTAGCTTGTTGAATGGCCAATATTTCAGCATGACCAGTTGCCATATTTGACTTTTCTCTAAGGTTATGTGCTTTCGCAATTACCTTCCCATCCCTAACAATAATTGCCCCAATTGGTACTTCGTCTTTCTTAACGGCCTTTTTTGCTTCCTTCAAGGCCATTTTCATGTATTTTTTATCACTCATACAGGTTTTTTAATCTTTCCTTTGTATGTTTGAGGTTTACGATATACCTTGTGGCATGATCTACATCTTGCCTCGTATGATTCTTCTGCACCAATTAATACGATAGGGTCATTATATTTTGCTGGTTTTCCATTTACAATTCTTTGTGTTCTAGTTGCAGGAGATCCGCACTTCACACAAATAGCAGTAAGTTTTGTTACATATTCTGCCATTGCCAATAACTTTGGCATAAAGCTAAATGGTTCTCCTCTAAAGTCCTTATCCAACCCACTAACGATTACTCTAACACCTTTGTTCGCCAAATAATCGATAATTGCTACTGCTTCTTCATCTAAGAATTGTACCTCATCTATTGCGACAACTTCAGTTTCTTGATCAATATGACTAAATATCTGTTTAGCAAGTCCGATATTCACACTTTTTGTTCTAGTATTATCATGTGATACTACTTCATTATCTGCATAACGATTGTCAATTAGAGGCTTAAATACAACAATATTTTTCTTTGCATATTCCAATCGGCGCACTCTTCTAAGTAGCTCTTCAGTCTTCCCAGCAAACATTGAACCACATATTACTTCCAACCAACCATCTTTTTGATTTAAATGCATTTAATCACCTCTTTTTTAACTATAAATATAATACAATATTGAGGGGAAAAGCACAATAGAAATGGAGAAATTTCAGAGAAATTATTTTTGATTATTTTTTATTATTGTACGTAGTGACTTACGTTGTAAAATAGTTGATATACTAACTAATTAGTAACGGCTTTGTTTGGCGGTTTAAAGCTATATAGAATTATGATATTTATGTAGGCAATTTTGACTCAAAACCTTTATTATCAATAACAATTATGTTATAATTGTTTGGAATGTAAATTAATTAAAAATAGTTAGGAGACGATTATGGGTAAAAAATTTAATATATCCGATGAGCAGAAAAAGGAACTACTTGGCGAAATCAAAAAACACCTGAAGAATCCTGGTCCTTTAATGCCAATATTGCATGAAGCTCAAAGAATTTTCGGTTGTATTCCAGTCGACGTTCAAAAAGTCATTTCTGAAGCTACTGATGTTACAGTTGCAGAGATTAATGGTGTAGTTACTTTCTATTCAAGTTTTACGCTTGAACCAAAAGGTGATCACATCATTGGTGTATGTTTAGGAACTCCTTGTTATGTACGTGGAGCACAAACTGTACTAGATGCAGTAATTGATGATTTAGGCGTTGGTGTAAATGAGACAACAAAAGATGGGAAATTTACACTTGAGGCGATTCGATGTATAGGTACTTGTGGTATGGCACCTGTAATGAGTGTTGATGAAGATGTATTTGGTGAAGTTGATGTAACAAAGGCGAAAAAAATATTGAAAGATGCGTATAAATTATAATGGAACTTCGTAGTGTATTTGAATTGCTAGATGCGAAGCAATTCAACTTAGAATGTCCTAGATGCGTAAAAGAAATTAATTATGCCTTTGTTTGTGATTTAATGAGTGACGCCTTAATGTTACTGAAAAAAATGCCAAGTCATATCGGTGCTCATGGAGCATTAGTTACAGGATTAGTAACGAATCAAGCACTTAGAACTGCTGAAATTTTAGATTTAGAAACAATTATTTTTGTTCGAGGAAAAACACCAACACAATCTGTTATTGATTTAGCAGACGAGATTGGAATTACACTTATAGGTACAAGTTTAACAATGTACAAAACAAGTGGATTACTGTATGCAAATGAAGTTAAGAGTTATGAATCTGTACTAGAGGAAGAATAACTTGGAAAAATACACAAAAGTATACGAAATAGTACGAAATGATATTGGTAATGCAGGTACAGTTGCAAGTCTTACCAAACGCGAACTTAAAAAACGTGGATTAACAAGAGAGTTTGTCAAACAAGTTACTATCGGTTTGTATGAAGCAGAAATAAATGTAGTAATCCATTCATATGGAGGAACTGCTACTGTAAATATTACTGATGATATGGTTGATATCTTATTCAAGGATACGGGTCCCGGTATAGAAGATATCAACAACGCAATGACAGCTGGTTGGTCTACAGCAAGTAGAATCGCGATTGAGAATGGATTTGGTGCAGGAATGGGTTTACCAAACATCAAAGCAGTATCAGATGAAATGATACTAAACTCCTCGAAAGAAGGTACTGAACTCCACATAAAATTTAATATAAGTAGTGATGATTATGAAAACCACTAATTTATGTGATCAATTTAAACAATTGACATTTGATGAAACAATATCAAATAACATTAACGGTGTTTGTGCGTGTGATTTACTAAGTCATGTAATGGCTCATGCAAAAGAAGGAGAGGTATTGATAACTGTGTTAAACAATATCAATGTCCTTGGTGTTGCTAGCTTACTTGACTTAAGTTGTGTTATCTTCTCATATGGTGTAACTGTAGATGAAATGATTGTACATAAAGCTAATGAACTTGAAATACCATTATTTAGTTCAGAATTATCAACTGCAGAGGTAGTTCTAAAACTAAAGGAAATAGGTGTTTAACATAAAGCTATATTATGATTTGCATATTCATTCAGTTTTATCTCCATGTGCAGATGAATTAATGACACCAAACAACATCCTAAATATGGCAATGTTGAACGAGTTGGATATAATTGCAATAACAGATCATAATTCAACAAAGCAACTTGCAATATTTGAGGAATTAAGTGAGTCATATGATATGGTAATCGTCCCTGGGATTGAAGTTTCTGTTGTTGAAGGATTTGATGTATTATGTTACTTCCCGTCCTTCCATACAGCAAATGTATTCGGTGATTTCATCGAAAAACACTTGTCAAACGATTGGGGCCCATATACAAAAGATGATCAAGTCATTACAAATATTTATGACCTGATACAAGATACATATGATTTACCATTACAAAGTACAACACTAACTTATCATGAATTAGTATCAAAAGTTCGAGAACTAGACGGAGCCATCATTCTTGCTCATATTGACAGAAAAATGCAGTCTCCACTTAGAACATATAACTTACAAGATATTGAATTTGACGGAATCGAAATACAAAAGTATTTTAAGGATACATTTACATTAGAAAATGATGACTTATCTAATTACAAAGTGTTTCACAACTCAGATTCCCACAGCCTTCTTCAAATATCGGATAAAGAAGAATGGCTTGATATAAAAGATAAATCAATTGAAGGATTTCTTTTATATTTACGAGGTGAACAAAATGAATGAGTTATCGTTACACATATTAGATATTTGTCAAAACTCAATAAAAGCAGACTCAAAATTAGTAGAAATTAAGATTATTGAGGATATAAATAATAACCTTTATCAAATCATCATTAGTGATGATGGAAAAGGAATGAATAGTAAAACACTTTCAGAAGTATCAGATCCTTTCTTCACAACAAGAACCACTAGAAAAGTTGGTCTTGGAATATCACTTTTCAAAATGGCTGCTGAGCTTTGTGATGGAAGTTTTGAAATTACATCACAAGAAGGAATTGGAACAAATGTAATAGCTTCATTTATGCATAACCATGTCAATCGAGTTCCTTTAGGAGCTATTGAAGAGACAATTAATATACTATGTTTAAATGAAGGTGAAATAGACATCCTATATACACATGTCTTTAACGATGATGAATATATATTTGATACAAGAATAGTGAAGGAAGTCCTAGACGGTATTCCTTTCACAGATTATAACGTAATGCTTTGGATTAAAAGCAATATACGAGATGGAATATTGTCAATACAAAAGGAGGAAACATAGTGAAGTCTTTAGATGATTTAAAGAAAATTCGTGAGGCCGCTCAAAAGAAGGTTACCATGAGAGGGAAAAACGATGGTACAAGAATTCTAGTAGGTATGGCAACATGTGGAATTAGTGCAGGTGCACGTCCTGTTATGAATAAATTTGTTGAGGAAATTGCAGTTAGGAACCTAGAAAAAGTAACTGTTACACCTGTTGGGTGTATTGGTGAATGTGCAATCGAACCAATCGTTGAAGTTCTTATGGGAGAAGATCGAACAACTTATTGCAAGGTTGATGTAGAAGCAACAAAGAGAATAATCGAAGAACATATCATTGGCGGTAAAGTTGTCGAAGACTATGTAATCGGAAAATTTAGATTATAGGTGGTGCGGAAATGTTAGAAAGAGCTCACGTCCTGATCTGTAGTGGTTCTAACTGTATCTCTAGAGGAGCAAAATCTCTAAGAGATGAGTTTGAAGATAATTTAGATAGATTAGGCATTAGTAAAGAAATCAAATTAGTAAACACCGGTTGCGTTGGATTATGTGAACAAGGACCATTTGTCATTGTTTATCCAGAAGGTGTTTTCTATGCACAAGTAAAAAACAAAGATATCAAAACCATTTGTGATGAGCACTTATACAAAGGTAGAATTGTAGAAAAATTAGTATTTGATGAAGCGTTAACTCCTGATAAAGAAGTTAAAGCATTTGATGAGATTAAATTCTACTCAAAGCAAACACGTGTTGCACTGCGTAACTGTGGTTTAATTAACCCAGATGATATTGAAGAATATATCGCAAGAGATGGGTACCGTGGTCTAGGTAGAGCTTTACTTGAACTAACACCAAAACAAGTAATCGATGAAATGATAGAATCAGGATTACGTGGTCGTGGTGGTGGTGGATTCCCAACAGGTGTTAAATGGAATTTCGCTTATGAACAAGTAAATGATCAAAAATTCATGATTTGTAATGCCGATGAGGGAGACCCAGGAGCATTCATGGATAGAGCATTACTAGAGGGTGATCCTCATAGTATTTTAGAAGGTTTAATGATTGGTGGTTATGCGATTGGTGCAAACAAAGGTTACATCTACGTACGTATCGAATACCCAACAGCCATAGAAAAACTTAAAACAGCAATAAAACAAGCTAAAGAATATGGATTAATTGGAGACAATATCTTTGGTAGTGACTTTAGTTTTGACATTGAAATACGTCTTGGAGCAGGTGCTTTTGTATGTGGTGAAGAAACTGCATTAATCGCATCAATCGAAGGTGGTCGTGGTATGTCAAGAAACAAACCTCCATTCCCAGCAGTAAGCGGTTTATGGGGTAAACCAACAATTATAAACAACGTTGAAACACTTGCAAATATTCCTGCTATTCTTCATATGGGTGCAGGTTGGTTCGCAAGAATCGGTGTTGAGAAAAATCAAGGAACAAAAGTATTCAGTTTAGGTGGTAACATCAAAAATGCTGGATTAGTTGAAGTACCGCTTGGAACTACTCTTCGCGAGGTTATCTATGAAATCGGTGGCGGTATTCCAAAAAACAAACAATTAAAAGCAGTTCAAACTGGTGGACCTTCAGGGGGAGCAATTCCTGAGGCTATGTTAGACTTGCCAATCGAATATGAGAAACTAGTTGGCGCTGGTAGTATGATGGGTTCTGGTGGTATGGTTGTAATTGATGAAGACAACTGTATGGTTGATATTTGTCGTTTCTACTTAGACTTTACTGTTGAAGAATCATGTGGAAAGTGTACACCATGCCGTGAAGGAACTAAAAAAATGTTAGAAATGTTAGACATTATTTCTTCTGGTGAAGGTACATTACAAGACTTAGAAAAATTAGAGCAATTAGCAAAAACTGTTAAAAACTCTTCACTATGCGGTTTAGGACAAGCTGCTCCTAACCCAATTCTTTCTATGTTAGATCACTTCCGTGACGAATTTGAAGCACACGTAGTTGATAAGAAATGTCCTGGTGGAATTTGTAAACCACTTATCAATTTACTCGTAACTGATGACTGTATCGGTTGTACAAAATGTGCGAAGAACTGCCCTGTTGATTGTATCGAAGGATCAATCAAACAACTTCATATGATTGATACATCAGCTTGTATTAAATGCGGTGTTTGTAAAAACATCTGCCCTGTTGATGCAATCATTAGTGTTTAGGAGGTATCAACATGAAAAACGTAAATATTACTATTAACGGTAAAGCATTAAGTGTTCCTAAAAACTATTCAGTAATGCAAGCTGCCGAAGAAATGGGATTAAATATTCCTAGATTATGTTTCTTAAAGGACATTAACGAAACATCAAGTTGTCGTCTATGTGTGGTAGATGTCAAACAAATGAGAGGTCTTAAAAACTCATGTACACTTAATGTATTTGAGGGTATGGAAATCGAAACTGATTCAGATGAAATTAGAGAATCAGTATCATCAAACTTACAACTATTGGCAAGTAACCACGTATTTGAATGCTGGGCTTGTGAACGTGAGCACAATTGTGAATTTCTAGATTTAATGAGACGATACGGTGTTGAAAACGTATATGGTGAAAGTAATGACTACCATAAAAAACCGCGTTTAATCAATGATTCATCACACTCAATCGTTCTTGATAGTGGTAAATGTATCCTTTGTGGTAGATGTATCACAGCATGTGAAAAACAAGCAGGTTTAAGTATCTTAGACTTCAACAACCGCGGTAACGAAACGTATGTAGGTCCAGCTTTATTCCACAACATGGAAGACTCTGGATGTATCTACTGCGGAAAATGTATTCAAGCTTGCCCAGTAGCAGCAATCAAAGAAAAATCAGACATTGATAATGTACTAGATGCACTACGTAATCCAAATAAAAAAGTAATTGTTGCAGCTGCACCTTCAGTACGTGTTACACTTGGTGAAGAATTTGGTAGTGACATTGGTGAAAATGTAGAAGGTAAAATGTATGCTTCATTTAAATCAGTTGGATTTGATGAAATTATCGACATCAACTTCGCAGCAGATTTAACAATCTTAGAAGAAGGTACAGAATTTATCAACCGTGTACAAAATGGTGGTAAACTACCTCTATTCACATCATGTTCTCCTGGTTGGATTAATTATATTGAACAATACGAACCAGAATATCTTGAGAACCTATCAACTGCAAAATCTCCACAACAAATGGCTGGAGCGGTAGTAAAACACTACTACGCAGAAAAACTAGGGTACGATCCAGAAGATATCATCATGGTATCAATCATGCCTTGTATCGCTAAAAAACATGAGGCAAACCGTCCAGAAATGGAAACAGGTGGTCTTCGTGATGTAGATTATGTACTCACTACTAGAGAATATGCACGATTAATAAAACGTCGTGGAATCAACTTCATGCGATTAGAAGATGAAACTCCATATGGAGATCTTGCAAAATACAGTGGTGCTGCCGTAATCTTTGGAGCAACAGGTGGAGTAATGGAAGCTGCTCTTCGTACCGTATCTGAAATACTTGAAGAAGAAATTACACCGATAGAATACAAGGATGCACGTGGTTTAGAAGGAATCAAAGAAGCTACTCTACAAGTAGCTGGTATCGATGTAAACATCGCAGTAGTTCATGGTGGTACTAGTATTAAAGAGTTCTTTAAGAAAATAAAGAAATCGAAAAAACAATACCATTTTGTTGAGTTTATGGCTTGTACTGGTGGATGTATCAATGGTGGAGGACAACCAATACACCCAGCAATCGTTCAAGACAATATCGACATTAGAGCAGAACGAATTAAAACATTATATGTGATGGATGAATCAAACGAAAAACGTAAATCACACAACAATGAATTTGTTATGAACCTATACAAAGATTGGTTAGAAAAACCAGGTTCACACACAGCTCATGATTTATTACACACACATTATAAACCTAGAAAATTTTATAAATAAAACTAACATAAAAGAGCACATATTATATGTGCTCTTTTAAAATTACTCTTTCTATAAATGTAAATTTTGGAAATAAAAAAGCCACCGCTTGGTGGCTAATTTTATTATTTTTTAATTCCGTAA
The DNA here is from genome assembly GCA_964652375.1 of uncultured Candidatus Izemoplasmatales bacterium. Lineage (GTDB taxonomy): Bacteria > Bacillota_I > Bacilli_A > Izemoplasmatales > Izemoplasmataceae > CAZZAP01. The sequence goes on along the minus strand of CAZZAP010000015.1, from coordinate 16,775 downwards.
CGTCTATTGAATTTATCAACTTGTCCAGCAGCTTGTGCAAACTTTTGTTTACCTGTATAGAATGGATGACAGTTTGAACACGTGTCAACACGAATCTCTTTTGATACGCTACCACTTTCAAATACATTACCACAAGTAGTACAAGTTACAGTAATTTTGTTGTATTTTGGATGTATGTCTTTTTTCATCGTTATTACTCCTTCCGCCATGGTGGTTCTCACCATAGTAAGTTTCTTTCAGCGAATAAATTATATCAAACCTCTATCCATTAATCAAGGAAAATCTATTTTTTTTAAAATGATGAAAATTGATTATCATTTCATATATATTATATAGTAATTATGTTATAATGAACGTGTTAAAAATGAGGTGGTTATTATGCGCAAAATTAATTTAACAGATGTGACAGAAATTGTCAAACAATCTGTGATAAAAATCAATTATGAATTAGACAATTCACTTGTTTCACTTCTTCAAAAAGCAAAACAGAACGAAACCAAAGAACTCTCTAAATCAATTTTGGATGATATTCTTACTAATCAAGAAATTGCTCGCAAGGGTAATGTTCCTTTATGCCAGGATACTGGATTAGGTGTAGTCTTTCTTGAACTAGGAACAGAGGTTTATTTTGAAGGAGATATTTATGATGCTATAAACGAAGGTATTAGGCAAGGATACGATGAAGGTTTCCTTCGTAAAAGTATAGTAAGGCACCCATTTAATCGTATTAATACAAATGATAATACGCCTGCAGTTATACATACAACTCTTGTAAAGGGCGATAAAGTAACACTTAAAATCGCTTCAAAAGGTGGCGGTAGTGAGAATATGAGTAAAGTTGTAATGTTAACTCCCGCCGATGGAATTGAAGGTGTTAAAAAATTAGTTCTTGATACCATCTTTAACGCAGGCGGTAAACCATGTCCTCCGATTATAGTTGGTATTGGTATTGGAGGGAACTTAGAAAAGAGCGCGTTACTTGCGAAAGAAGCACTACTTCGTGATTTGCACGATGAAGCAAAAAATCCACAAATAAAACAACTCGAAAACGAGTTGTATAGTGAAATTAATGCACTAGGTGTTGGTCCTATGGGTGTTGGAGGAGAAACTACATGCTTAGCAGTAAAAATTAATTACTTTCCAATGCACATAGCTAGTTTACCAGTTGCAATCAACATTCAATGCCATAGTGCCCGTCATACGGAGGTGGTATTATGATAAAATTACATACGCCAATCTCTAACTCGGATATTGCATCTTTACATGTTGGCGAAAAAGTATTGATTAGCGGAATAATTTATACCGCAAGAGATCAAGCTCACATTCGATTATTAAATGAAAAACATCCAGCATTCGACATTAATGGAAGTGTTATTTTCTATGTTGGACCAACACCAGCAAGAGAAGGTGTACCAATTGGAGCCAGTGGTCCTACTAGCAGTTATCGAATGGATAAACTTGCAGTCCCTCTGATGGAAAAAGGATTAAAACTTATGATTGGGAAAGGCGATAGAAGCGAAACCTTTCGACAAGAGATGATAAAAAACAATGCGGTATATTTGATCGCAACAGGTGGAGCTGGTGCCTTACTCTCTAGTTGTATCAAAAAAAGCGAAGTTATTATGTATGAAGATTTAGGAGCAGAAGCGATTCGAAAACTTGAAGTAGAAAATTTCCCTTGTTTTGTAGCGTATGATATTTATGGGAAGGACATCTTTAAAAACAACCATGAAAGACATTAAAGAAAAAAGTTTAAAGCTTCACAAAAAGCACAAGGGAAAAATTAGAGTTGAATCAAAAGTAAGTGTTAAAACACGAGACGATTTATCACTTGCATATAGTCCAGGAGTCGCAGAACCTTGTTTAAAAATACAAGATAACAAGCAAGATATTTATACATACACATCGAAAGGAAATATGGTCGCTGTTATTAGTGATGGTAGTGCTGTTTTAGGTCTTGGAAACATCGGACCATACGCTGGTTTACCAGTGATGGAAGGTAAATGCATTTTGTTTAAAGAATTTGCTGGTGTAGATGCTTTTCCTATTATGATTGATACTCAAGATACCGAAGAAATTATTGAAACAATTAAGCGTATTTCACCAACTTTTGGAGGGATTAACCTAGAAGATATTTCAGCACCAAAATGCGTTACAATCGAAAGACGATTAAAGCAAGAACTTGATATTCCTGTATTTCATGATGATCAGCATGGAACTGCAATTGTAACAACCGCAGCACTAATAAACTCATGTAGATTAACAGGTCGAAAACTTGAAGATTTAGAAGTAGTATTAACTGGTACAGGTGCAGCAGGAAGTAGTATTGCGCGTTCTCTAAAACGAATTGGTGTCAAACATATTTATGCAGTAAATAAAACTGGTGTTATCTTACCAGAAAAATATGATACCTACTCATTTGTTGAGCAAGAATTAATTGATGAAGGTATCCTAAATTACCCAGAACACTTACACACAGACTCTTTAGAAGAGTTAATAATCGGTAAAGATGTATTTATTGGAGTTTCAGTAAAAGGGATCTTGTCAAAAGAAATGGTTGCAAGCATGAACAAAGATCCATTCGTCTTCGCAATGGCAAATCCTGATCCAGAAATTGTACCAGGAGATGCGCTAGATGCTGGTGCCTTCATTGTTGGTACTGGACGTAGTGACTACGCAAATCAGATCAATAACGTACTAGCGTTTCCTGGGTTATTTAAAGGTGCCTTAGAATCAAGAGCAGAAAATATCACCGAGGAAATGAAACTTTGTGCATCTAGAGCAATCGCTTCTATTATTAAAGATGCGGAGTTATCACGAGGATACATTATCCCTTCACCATTTGATAGACGTGTGGTTGAGGCGGTTAGTAAAGCGGTAAAAGATGAAGTTAAAAAACAAAAAAAGTTGTAATATACAGCTTTTTCTTTTGCCTTCTCACCAAAAGGTATCATCTAGATACCTTTTTTAAATATCGAAAGCATTTGGGTCTTACTTATTGATTATATTTAATTTGATATTTCTTTACTTTTTCTCTAATTTCCTCTGTTGAGAAGAAGTTATCAATTTCTTCTTTGCTTACTTGGTAGCCATCAATAATCAATTGAACAACTGATTTCGCCACGAGAATTTCCATTTTTTCAGGATTACGTAAATCATCTTCAAAACTTGCATTCTCATCTTTCATGACACCACTCATCAAACTTTTATATATCCCATTGTTTGGACCAAGCACTTCTTTCATTTTTAGTAATGAGTTGAAAGACTCTTGGATTTCTTCAATATTAATCTTTTTATTCATTCTTTTTCTAAACTCTCCCGCATTTAATATTTGGTCTACAGTTACCTCCAAAACATCACTCAAAGTTAATAAGATAGACGTGTCTGGTAGGGTTGTACCTGTTTCCCATTTTGATACTGCCTGAAAACTAATTTGCAGTATTTCAGCTAAATCTTTTTGTGTCAAATGCTTTTCGATACGTTTGGTTTTAATATACTTTCCAATTTCGATAGTGTTCATAGAACGACCTCCTTACAACTACATTGTAGTATACTCTCTACAACTCAACAATAACTAGATATTTGAGTTTTTTCAACTGTCAAGGGAATAGTAGCATAAAAAATAATCACCCGAAGGTGATTATTTCTATTTATTTTAGTGAATCAAAATATGAGATAATTTGTTCAATTCCATATATAACATCTTGATATTCACTGTTGTTAAACTGTAATATACCTGGAATTAAATCCAGATCTACACCTTCAGGAGCGTCTCCTGCAACATCACTAGTGTTCACAATATAGAGTGCGATTCCAGATGGATTTTCAATATAGAATTCATACACTAACTCTTCTAGTTCGATACATTCATCACATGAATCACCATATACATATACCATAAATTCTTCTCCATCTTCAACTGGTAGTTCTGCCCAATCTTTAATGTGTTCAATTTCACCTAAGATTCCATCAGTTGGCTCTCCAGGATCTACAACGCCTGATCCATCAGGTTCAACTTCTACTGGCATTTCTAGTTCATTCCAGCTTTCTCCAATTTGCACTGAGTTAAGAATTGTTTCAGGATCATCAAGTGTAGATACTTTTATGTATTTACTACTAATTGTATAGAAGTATTCTTCTACGATGTTTCCTTCATCATCTTTATCTGTGATGAATTTTGATTTATATACGTATGTATCATAGCTATTACCAGCACTATGTTCTACTTTTGCACGTTCGCTAATCAAACCTGTATCTAAGTCTAAGTTAAGTACTAAGATACCTGTATTATACGTCCAGTTGTTCGTTTCATCATCATATCCATTACGCGTATAAGGAAGCGCGATAATACCTTTTGAAACTGATACTAGTAAGTCTTTATGATTATACACGGTGCTTGTCCACATATAATCTCCTTCACTATATGGATAGATAATTTCACTAGCAACAAATGCGTTTGATTTATCTGATACATCGTATAGTGAGATTTTAAGTCCTTGTGTTCCTCCCTCATGATCTCCATATCCGATTCCAAGCATGAAATCTTCACCTAATGGTTGTAAGAAATCACTAAATCCTGGAATAACTAACTCATCTGTAATCACCGGGTTATAAGGATCAGAAAGGTCGATTACGTAGAATGGGTCTGTTTGTAAGAACGTTACAATGTATCCATAGTCACCTACAAATCGTGTTGATTGAACAGATTCATTTGGTTTACCGATTTTCTCAATTCTTGATACTTCTTCTAAATTCTCATCTAAGATGATTAAACGGTTATTAATTTCATCTTCACCGTCTCCCCACCACCACCAATTTGGTGTTGTTGTTACGACGCGTAAGAACCCATTGTGTTCATCCATACTGAATTGATCTAACCCAATTCCTTCTACTTCCCCTGTACCTGTATAGTCTACAGATCCGTTGTTGATCGCAATACGGATAATCGATGTGCTATATTCATAAGGTGGCTCTTCGTCATCTACTTCTGCATTTTCTGTTACTGCATCACCTTCTAAGAATAAAGCATCATTCCAAATATATCTTGTTCCTGCTAAATAGATATTTTCAGTCGATACGTATAAATTGTATCCACCTTCACCAAGAACTACTTCCATTGTTGTTCTTGTTGTTTCTAAATCAATTCCGTAGAATGCTGTAAAGTTTGTTGGTTCTGTACCATCAACATAAACGATTTGATCATATTCTGCTGTAACTTCTTGTCCATTTACAGAGTATCTTGGTAAATAATCATCTACATTAAAGTCTACGCCTTCTTGTTCTTCTAAGTAGAACGGAATGTACTCATTCGTTACAAAGTACAAGCTGTCCCCAATTTTACGAGTTCCTACAAACCATCCACTAAATGTATATTCATCTTTTAATGCGAAATTATTGTGTTTATCAAATACAAATACTTTTGTGTTATTATCTTGCCAATAATCCCAACAATATTCCTCAGTGTACCCACCTTCAGGAACATCATCACTTGGTTCTTCACCATCTTCTTCAGTATCAGGTTTTGGCTCTTCATCATCATATGTATATGTATGACAAACTGTCTTGTATACATTACCAATCACAATTAAATGATCTTCATCTACATACATGCCAATTGCACCAAAGTGTTCTCCTTCATCTTCAAACTCATCAAAATTGAATTCTTTGTGTAAACTCAGTACATCTGATTTTCCTTCTTTTGTATACGCAAGCGCAATTTGAACCTTATCCCAGTTCATTACATACATGAACTTACCATCTGTAAGTACATTGTCCATCTCATCAACACCAACTACTTGAGTGTTTGTTTCAGAGAACTCATCACTACCTTCCCCATCCGCTGCATCTTGTTGGTGATCGCCACTGTAATTCTCTGCTTCTGGTGCACTACCTTCATCTATTGCCATTTCTGCATCTTCCATAAACCAGCCACCACGCCATGTGTTAAACATGCCGTCTGCGGTTGTTTTTTTATCGTTAAATTCTTGGAATAAAGCGATTAGATCACCAGCATCTTCAAATGCTCCTAGTACAGGTTGATCATCAATAACTGTAGGTACATCTCCACCCACAAAAAACATCATGGTTACCACAGCTACAGGTGCAAGTGTTGCGGAAACTAGTAATGACATTCTAGCTTTCAATCCACTTCCTAAGCCTTTGATCCTCATGCTTCGTTGTTTTAATTTTAATGCTTTGTTTAATTTTACTTCATCAAACATCTTTGTAACCATAAAGATTACAAACCCAAATACTGCAAGTACTAAAAATGCAAGTACCGGATTTTCTAAAATCGTTGACATATAAATACCTCCTTAGATTTCTAAAGCCTGCTTGAAACTTTTATAGTATCCTCTGTTTACTTCAACGTGTTCACCGTTTTTCATCAATAAATCTAGTTTACTATTCATTGCTGGTCTTATATACTCAATCTTCCCAATATTAACCAAACAATACTTACTAACTCGAATAAACTCTTTTTCTTTTAATAGGTCCTCTATCTCATATAATTTCAGTTTAATAATAAGTTTTGTTTTACTAAGAACACCGTATACTTCATCACCATCTACAATAAAGTAATAGAAATTTCTGCTTTCCACCGTTTTTTGTCCAAATTCATTGTACCCAGTAATGTGCTTGTCTTCTCCTTTTACAATTAAATCAAGCAACTTCATTACTCGTGGGATTTCAGCATTTGTAAAGACAATGTTTACCTTATCATCTTCACATTTTTCTTTGCTATCAGTTAACACATAATCGTAAACCAATGTTTCAACTAAACCAAGTCTCTCTTTGATGGCTTTATATTCCGTCTCAGAAACTTTTAGTTTAAACATAATTTGCCCCCCTTATAAGCTAATTTCAATATATCACGCTTATTTCTATATTTAAATACCTAAGAAGTATCATACAATTATTGTACACCAAACTACAGCGAAATTCACTGTTTTGTATAAAAAGAAGGCTTATTTAAGCCTTCTAAGTTTATTGTATAGTTTCTGAAGTGGTAACCCCATTACCGAATAGTAATCGCCATCAACTTTATTTATATATCGTGCTCCAAATCCTTGTATACCATATGCTCCTGCTTTATCAAAAGGCTCTTCCGTATCTAGATACTCATTAATTTCACTATTCATCATCAAATTAAAAGTAACATCTGCTTGATCGAAAAACAGAACCTGATAGTCATCTCGAACAATTGCACATCCCGTCATCACAGTGTGTGTTCTATTCGATAAAGCCTTCATCATAGAATATGCATCATCTCTATCCTTTGGTTTTCCGAGAGGTTTCCCATCTAATATAACAAGTGTGTCAAATCCTAAGACATATTTCCCTGGATGTTTAACAGCCACTTCTTTTGCTTTTAGTAATGCTAAATCCATTACTAAATTTTCACTAGATAGATCCCCATTTATTATTTCTTCAGCATGACTAACTACAACATCAAAATCATCAAGAATTAACTTCAGTAATTCAATTCTTCTTGGTGATTTACTAGCTAATATATACTTCTTATCCAACTGCTTCTACTTCTTTCTCTGGTTTTACAAAAGATAAAATTACCGCTCCGATTGAAAGTGGAATTAGTAAAATAAGTACCGCTCTGTTTACTTCTACATATCCAAACAACAATCCAAGTAAGAATGGTGAGAAGATACCACTGAATTTCCCAAATACACTAAAGAATCCGAAGAATTCATTCGCTTTTTCGATAGGTAACATTCTTGCAAAGTAACTTCTTGATACTGACTGTATCCCACCTTGAGCACTACCTACTAATATAGCAACCACAAACATCAGGAACTCTCTTCCAGCTTGAATTTGTGAAACTACTAAGATTGTAATACCGTACATAACAATACCATAATAAAGCATTTTCTTTCCACCAAAACGTTTTGTTAAACGCCCGTAGATTATCGCACATGGAAATGCAATAAATTGCACAATTATTACAACTCCAAGAAGAACAGGATCACCAACATGAAGCCCTTGCCCAATCGTCGTTGCAAGTCTAATTACTGTATTAACTACGTCAATATAGAATAAATATGCAATCATAAATATAAAGATATTTCTGTATTTCTTAATCTCTTTAAACGTAGCAATTAATCTTGCTATTGATTTTCTTACCGGTTTTTCTTCAGGTTCAATATTATATGTTTGCTCAACGGTTCTAAGTAGCGGTAATGAATAATATAACCACCAGAAGAATACAACTACGAATGCGAACGTCATTGTTAAACTATACAATGTATCATCTGCAATACCAACTACATCTTCTGTTAAAATACCAAATGTGTAAAGGGCAAATGGGATGATACCAATAAAGAACGGAATCATACTTCCTATATATCCCCACGCAAAACCTTGTGCACTTATTTCATCAAATCGATCTTCTTCAGTTACATCAACCAAAAAAGCATCGTATAGTACATTTGTTAGATTATAACCAATACTTGCTATCGAGAATATCGCAATTAATACTAACCAGCTTAATCCTGGAATTGCAATTCCTAATCCACCGATTAAACCAATGCTAAGGAATATCGTAAAAAACTTCTTCTTATTACCACGATAGTTCGCTAACGAGCCAAATATCGGTGATAATATTGCCGTAACTAAAGCTATTCCTGCAGTTAAATATGCAAATACTTGGATGGCGTTCTCTGGTGCATCACCAAGCGCAGTATGATATAAAGGGAATAATACTGTAATAACCGTTAATACAAACGCAGAATTCGCTACATCATACAGTACCCAAGCTCTCTCTTTTTTACTTAATTTCGGAAGTCTAAACATATGTTGTTCTCCTATCTATTTATTTTTTCTGTCTTTTACATTATACCATAGGTATCTGAATAACCAGTAAATATTTTGTACATCAAAGTAAATTAGATGTATACTTTCTAATTAAGAAATATGGTATAATAAAGCAAGGTGATAGTATGAAGAATAATTTGGTTACAATCGTTAAGAACAAGAATTTATTTAAAGAAAATGAAAAAATCGTTGTAGCTCTTAGTGGTGGAGTTGATTCAATGGTTCTTTTTGATGTACTCTATAACATCAACAAAAACATAATCATTGCACATGTAAATCACAACGTTCGAGATGCATCTGCTGAAGAGTTTGTCAAAATCAAAGAGTTTGCTAAAAGCAAAAATCTTATATTTGAAGGATATGTAGTATCTCGTAATGGTGAGACAAACTTTCATCAAGACTCAAGAAACCAACGTTACAATTTCTTCAAGGCAATCGCCCAGAAACATCAATCAAATAAAATCTTTGTAGCGCACCATATGGATGATCAAGTTGAAACAATTCTAATGCGTTTAATTAGGGGAACATCATTCACTGGTTATGCAGGAATTCCTGGCGAAAGAAAAGATCGAAACATCAGTATCATTAGACCGTTCATTGACATTAATAAAGAAGTGATTTTAGAATATGCTGCACTAAATGAAATCGTCTTCTGGGAAGACGAATCAAATCATGAAGATTACTATACAAGAAATCGATTCCGCAATAAAATCATTCCTTTATTAAAAGATGAAAACCCTAAATTGAATGAGCGAGTTGCACAATTTGCAGACTACATTAATAGTGCTGATGCTGTTTTAAATCGATTAAGAGATGAGTTTCTTAAAGAGTTCTGTTTCTATAATACAATCTCATTAAAAGCATTTCTCGATCTCGACAGAGCAATTATGATTAAGGTAATTAAGTATCTTGTAAACACTGCTTCATTAAATACTGTGGAAGTAAGTTATGAACAATATGATTCCATTATCAAGCTGTGTTTAAACAATACTCCAAATGCTGTTTATGCCTTAGGTAAAGGCTTTGATTTCTATAAGGAATATGACTATCTATATGTCAGAAAAGCAGAAGAGGTTGAAGACGTAAACATCAAAGTTATTAAAGAGGGAGAGTATTTTGTAAGTGATAATAAAAGCTATGTATTTACATCTAAAAAATTAAAACATAATTATACCAATTATTTTGAATTATGTTATAATGATAAAGTATTTCCTTTATACATAAGACAGCGACATAATGGAGATAAAATGTCTCTCAAAATTGGAACTAAAAAAATCAAGAATATCTTTATTGATCAAAAGGTTCCACAATCAAAAAGAGACAAATTATTACTAATTACAAATGATGAATTTGTATTATGGATACCTGGAATTAAAAAATCCGTTCAGGATGAAACAGGAAAACAAAAACTATATATATATGAGGTGGAATAATGCTTGATAAAGACATTTTAAAAGTATTAGTTTCTAAAGAAGAAATTCAAGAAATCACAAAACGCATGGGTAAACAACTTAGTGAAGACTACAAAGATAAATTCCCTCTTGTAGTAGGACTGTTAAAGGGTTGTGTCCCATTTATGGGTGAATTAATTCAAGAGATGGATATCCATCTTGAGTTAGGATTTATGGACGTATCAAGTTATCACGGAGGTATCGAATCTAGTGGAGATATTAAAATCTCAAAGGATTTAGGTGTTTCTGTTCAAGATCGTCACATTATCTTAACAGAAGATATTGTTGATACAGGTAGAACATTAAAAGTAGTAATGGACTTGTTGCTATACCGTGGTGCGGCTAGTGTTGCAGTAGCAACATTACTAGACAAACCAGCTGGTAGAGTTGTAACACTCGAACCTGAGTATGTTGGGACAACAATTCCAAAAGAGTTCGTTGTAGGATACGGACTAGATTATGAAGAAAAATACCGAAACTTACCATATGTAGGAGTTTTAAAACCGGAAGTATATAACAAGTAGGGAGTTGGTTAGATGGCAGAAAAGAAACCAAACAGACCTAGCGGAGGACCACAAAGACCTCCAAGAAAACCAAACACAAGGTTTGGTAATCTTTTTGTAGCTGGGTTATTCTTAATTTTTGTAATTGTCATAGCATATGCATTTACAAACGATACAACTGAGATAGTCGAATATGAATATTCTCAGTATATTGATGAATTAGAAAACAATAATATCAAAACAGCAGTTTCCTCAACTGTAACAGGTGGAGACAATGTTGGTGTATATCGTATTGATGGTATGTTAGTTGATGAAGAAACCGAGTACTTTGTAATCGTTCCTTCGGATGAAGCGTTAGATCACTTAGTTCAAACGTATTTCACAACTAATTTTAATATCGATTATGAACATAAACCAGCAAGCTCTTTTGATTTTTGGAGTATTATGTTCTTTGTTGTTCCAGTTATTATCGTTGTTGTGTTAGTTGCAATGATGATGAGAGGTAACGCAGGTAATAATAGAGCATTCGAATTTGGTAAAAATAGAGCTAGATTAAATAAAGGTAAAACTACTACATTTAAAAACGTCGCAGGTATAGATGAGGAAAAACAGGAGATGGAAGAAGTAATCGATTTCCTTAAAAATCCTAAAAAGTACATGGAACTTGGAGCAAGAATTCCAAAGGGTATCTTACTCGTAGGGCCTCCAGGTACTGGTAAAACCCTATTAGCAAGAGCAGTTGCTGGTGAAGCAAGTGTACCATTCTACTCAATTAGTGGTTCTGATTTCGTAGAAATGTTTGTTGGTGTTGGGGCAAGCCGTGTACGTGATATGTTTAAAACCGCAAAACAAAATGCACCTTGTATCGTCTTCATTGATGAGATTGATGCAGTAGGACGTCAACGTGGTGCTGGACTTGGTGGAGGACACGATGAACGTGAACAAACACTAAATCAATTACTCGTTGAAATGGATGGATTTGGAAATAACTCTGGTATCATCGTAATGGCTGCTACAAACAGACCTGATGTACTAGATCCAGCAATCTTACGCCCTGGTCGTTTTGACAGACAAATCATGATTGCTACACCTGATATTAAAGGTAGAAAAGCAATTTTAGAAGTGCATGCTAAAAACAAAAAAATTGATCCAAAAGTGACATTTGATGAAATCGCAAGACGTACTCCAGGTTTTACTGGTGCGGATTTGGAAAATCTATTGAATGAAGCTGCATTACTAGCAGCTAGGGAAAGCAAACCACACATTAAGCTATATCACATTGATGAAGCAGTGGATAGAGTAATGATGGGGCCTGCGAAGAGATCAAGAGTCTTCACAAAACGTGAAAGAGACTTTATTGCACATCATGAAGCTGGACATGCTGTAATTGGTATAAAACTAGACAATGCGCACATTGTTCACAAAGTAACTATTATTCCTCGTGGTAGAGCAGGTGGATATAACCTCATGTTGCCTGAGGAAGAAGAATCATTCCTAATGACAAAACAAGGACTACTTTCACAAATCACAGGATTGTTAGGTGGACGCGTTGCAGAAGAATTAGTATTTGATGAAATCTCAACAGGTGCTTATAATGACTTCCAAAGAGCAACTGCAATCGCAAGAGCAATGGTTACTGAGTATGGTATGAGTTCACTAGGACCTGTCCAATACGAAAAACGTGGTGGTGGTGTATTCTTAGGTAGAGATTATGTCTCAGATAAATCATTTAGTGATCAAGTTGCACTAGAGATTGATAACGAAGTTCGTAATATTATCGATCAATGTTATCAAAAGGCAAAAGGTGTTCTATCTGAACATATGGATTTACTAAAATTAATTGCACAAACACTGTTAGATGTTGAAACATTAACAAAAGAAGATATCTATGAAATCGTTGAAACAGGAAAACTTGGTTGGTGGGAAAAGAAAAAGGCAAAAGCTGAGAAATTAGCAAAAGAAGCTGAAGAAAACAACACGAATCAAGAAGAAAAACCTGAAATTACTGAAGAACCTAAGCAGAAAGAAAATTAGATTAAAAGGGTATCGTTGATACCCTTTTATTATGTTATAATATGATATGGTGATAATATGAGATTAGATAAATATTTAAAAGTATCAAGAATAATAAAACGAAGAACATTGGCCAAGGAAATTGCTGATAATGGGCGAATCATGGTAAATGATAAAATAGCAAAATCATCAACAAAACTTGAAGTTGATGATATCATTACCATTTCATTTGGTAACAAAATTGTTAAGGTGAAGGTATTAAAAATGCTGGATTCTACTAAAAAAAGCGATGCCGAGGAAATGTTCGAAATAATAAGTGAAGAAAGAATATAGGTGATAATATGAAACTTAAACTATTAGTAATGCTAACAGTATTCGTTGGAATACTTACAGGCTGTAACGATACAACGGAAGATGAAAATATTGTGTATACAACTGTTTATCCTGTTCGATATCTTGTTGAAGAAATTGCAAAAGAACATGTAACGGTAAAACGAGTACCAGGTTCACAAACTCACAGTGAATCAATCGATTGGACACCAAAAGAAATCATTGATATGATTGAATCAGATATCATATTTTTCATTGACGCTGGTGTAGATTCGTATATTCCAAATAACGCAGATGGTACTTTTGATGATTCAAATGCTGAATTAGTAAACCTGTCAGAAGCAATTACATACAATATGATTTGTGCATCTGGTGATCACCACCATCACGATGAAGAAGAACACGATGAAGAACATACTGATGAACATGCCGATGAGCATGATGATGAACATGATGAAGGTGTACTTGAAACATGTGAAATCAACAAAATAATTGATGATCCTCATTTCTGGTTAGATCCAGTAAGAATGCTTGAAGCTGCAGAGTTTGTAAAAGATACATTAATTGCTGAGTTTCCTGAATATGAAGATGAGTTTCTTACGAATTTTGAAGCGCTAAAAACTGATTTAGAGAAACTACATACCGACTATGAGTTAATGGCGTCAGAAGCTGTAAAGCCTATCATCACAACATCTTTACTGTTTAGTTACTATGAAGCAAGATACGATATTGAAATTATCGCGATGGCAACAACGCCACACTCTGGCGAAAACATTCCTGGCGACATAATTGAAATTACCGAAGAAGCAATCTACCACGAAATTCATTATGTTATTTATGAGAAGAACGTAAACAGTCCTGCGGCTGATGCCCTATACGAAGAATTAAGCAAAGATGAGAACTATGAGGTCTTTAAAGGGTACTTGCACGGATTAGGAACATTAATTACAGAGGAATTTGATACAAACCAAACCTATTTATCAATTATGTATGATAACTTAGAAACACTACAAAACGCCACAAAATAGTTTTTGCATATTTTAATTGTATTCAAATTAGATTGTGTTATAATCATATATGCGTTTAAACGAGGTGAACAATAATGGAAAAATTATCAGAACAAGAAATCGTCAGAAGAGAGAAACTAACTGCTCTAAAAGATCAAAATATTGATCCATTTGGGCAACGTTTTGATCGTAACTTCTCTACAAAAACTTTAAAAGAAGCATTTGATCAATACTCAAAAGAAGAACTACATGAAATGGAAACTACCCCTGTCAAAATAGCTGGTAGAATCATGACAAAACGTGGAAAAGGAAAAGCTGGATTTGCACATATCATGGATATGTTTGGACAAGTACAATTATATGTCCGTCTCGATGCAGTTGGTGAAGAAGCGTTTGAACTGTTCAACAAAGCTGATTTAGGAGATATTGTTGGTGTCGAAGGAAAAGTAATGAAGACAAAAATGGGTGAACTCAGTATCCGCGTGGAAACATTTACTCATCTGTCAAAAGCTTTGCGTCCTTTACCGGAAAAATTTCATGGTTTAAAAGATATTGAAGAACGATATCGTAGAAGATATGTCGATTTAATCACAAACAACAACTCAAGAGAAACATTTATATTAAGATCTCAAATCATTTCAATGATGAGAACTCTTTTAAATGATCGTGGTTACTTAGAGGTTGAAACACCTATTTTACATCCAATATTAGGTGGAGCATCAGCAAGACCTTTTGTAACTCATCACAATACACTTGATATGCCATTTTACTTGCGTATCGCTCCCGAATTATACTTAAAACGACTTATCGTTGGTGGGTTTGATGGAGTATACGAAATTGGAAGAACTTTTAGAAATGAAGGTATGAGTATCAAACACAATCCAGAATTCACAATGTTAGAATTGTATCAAGCATATGGAAATATGGAAACAATGATGGAATTAACCGAATACTTAATTTCTACAATTGCGAAAAAACTTGGAAAAGAAACTGTGACATACGGTGACAAAGAAATTCACTTAACTGGTACATGGCAAAAAGCTCATATGGCTGATTTAGTAAAAGAAGCTGTGGGTATCGATTTTTGGGATAAAGACATGACATTTGAAAAAGCAAAGAAATTTGCATTAGATAGAGACCTAGAAGTTCCTGATCATTTCACTGGAACAGGACATATATTAAACCTACTATTTGAAGAATACTGTGAAGAAAATGTCATTCAACCTACCTTTGTATATGGACATCCAATTGAGATTAGCCCACTGGCAAAGAAAAATGCAAATGACCCAAGATTCACTGATCGTTTTGAATTATTTATTGATGGTAGAGAATACGGAAACGCCTTTACTGAGTTAAATGATCCAATTGATCAAAAAGAACGCTTTGAAGCGCAGCTTAAAGAAAAAGAACTTGGAAATGCAGAAGCAAACGAGATGGATATTGATTATGTTGAAGCACTTGAATACGGTATGCCGCCTGCTGGTGGTCTAGGTATTGGTGTTGATCGATTAATTATGTTGATGACTGATTCTACATCAATCAGAGATGTACTACTATTTCCACATATGAAACCAAGAGGTAAATAAAACACTCCAGCTGGAGTGTTTTTTTATCATATCATTAGTTTATTTTTTAAATCAATTATATAATACTACTAATAGAAAGAAGGTATGGATATGATATATGAAAATATTTATAACTTAATTGGAAATACGCCAATTATTAAACTACATAACGAAGATACAGAAAGTGCTGATGTCTATTTAAAACTAGAGTGGTATAACCCTGGTGGTAGCGTAAAGGATCGAATTGCGATTAGTATGATTGAAGCTGCTGAACGCGATGGATTATTAAAAAAAGGTGATACAATTATTGAGCCAACTAGCGGAAATACTGGTATCGGTATTGCAATGGTTGGAGCCGCAAAAGGATACAACGTTATTTTGACAATGCCTGATTCACTCAGTATTGAAAGAAGAAAAATCTTAAAAGGCTATGGCGCAGAATTAATACTAACGGATGCTGCTAAAGGAATGAAAGAGTCTATCACTGTTGCTGAAGAGCTAGTAAAAGAGCATGGTTATTTTATGCCAATGCAATTTAAAAATATCAATAACCCAATAGCGCATATGAAAAATACAGCATTAGAAATACTTGCAGATTTACCAGATATTGATGCTTTTGTTGCAGGTGTTGGTACTGGAGGCACCATCACTGGCGTTGGAACCATCTTAAAAGAACAACTAGATGATGTATTAATCGTTGCAGTTGAGCCAGAAGATTCAGCAGTGCTAAGTGGTAACCCTCCTGGTAAACACAAGATTCAAGGTATTGGTGCAGGATTTGTCCCAGACATATTAAATACCGAAATCTATGATGATATTGTTAGGGTTTCTAATGATCTTGCATTTGATGTTTCTCGTAAACTAGCTAGTACGGAAGGAATCTTCGCAGGAATATCAACTGGTGCTAACGTAGGCGCTGCATTCCAAATTGCTAAGCGATTAGGAAAAGGGAAAAAAGTACTTACAGTTTCTCCAAGCAATGGCGAAAGATACTTATCAACTGAACTATTCCAATAAAAAAGACTATCAATTGATCAATGTCGTTAAGTTAAGAAAATTGAGAAAGACCTTTCACGAATT
>CAZZAP010000014.1:0-40659 GCA_964652375.1 uncultured Candidatus Izemoplasmatales bacterium | reverse complement strand
ATCCATTCAATTCAAGAAGAACCATTAACTCTTCACTATATTGCATAGAAACCCTCCTTTCTTATCTGATTAGACTTCGAACACGTAATCTAAATTCTTCACTAAATAACTCATACTCGTCATCCGCAAGTACGCGCATTGCTTCAATCGTAATTTGTCCATCATCATACATCTGTTCTAATAAGGTATAGTTTGTATTTGAATCAATCACGTTAAATGCTAGTTGATCACCAAACATTTCTACTACCTCAGGGGCAATCACATTATTTTCTACTGATTCATTTACTAACGCTAAATATTCGTTCATTGCCTCAGTATCATAGATGTTTTGCTCGTTTTCATCATCTACCATAACATATGCCTTGAATACTACTTCAGAAGCCAGATAACGCATGTTTAACGCTTCCCCAACAAAACCTCCACTACCTTCTGATTGTGTACATACTACGACATTTCGATTGATGCTTGATTTTTCTTCATTACTACACATTCTTGCGATATCATTAAACATTGCGCTAAGCAATGGTGTGTTTTCTAATGTATCATACATATCGATATTGAATTTGGCAACACTAATCCCAATTTTAAATACCATCGAAATATTCCCTTCGATACTATTCGCAATATCCTTATAATATAGATCATACTCATCACTGAGTTCCTTCATACCGTCTAAGATATCCATTATTTCTTCATACTGCCCTAGTTCTTCTTCAAATCCACCAGACTCATAGTCGTATTTAAACTGTAATATATACCATGATACGGTATCTCCTTTAAAGACACTAGTAGCAAGACTTAATGCTTCTTCAGTAAAGTCGTAACTTAGTTCAGCCGTCACATCAATGTCCGTGCAGCGATACTGTTCTTCACCTAGTTCCTCAAGTGGTACAGCGTTATCAATATGGACTTCTGTACAGGATAACCAGTTGGTAAAGACATCGTAACTAGTAATACTCATTTTCGCTAGCTCTAATTTATCTTCCAATTCTTCATCATTGATGTTTGCGATAATATCATCATAGTTGTTTTTAAAGACATTAATTGCCAAATCAATATTACCACCATCGCTTGATGAAGCCAAATTCATACCAAGATTATCGACATAAAAGATCAGCAATCCTTTATGATCAAGAAAATCTTTTCCAAACGTTGTTAGTGCCTGTCGTACATCCGCCTTATCTTCATATAACAGAATATAATCCTCTGCATCTGGCACCTCTGTAGGTACTTCTGGATACACAGGTGGATTCGATGTATCGTACTCAACATAGTTATCTGGCTCTGTTTCCGTTAATTTTGGCACAGTTCCAGTAAATGTACCTAAGTACACTTCACCATTCTTAATGGCGGTTATCTTTGCGGTTAAATGCGCATTTAACTCGGTATTAAACGTTTCTAAATCATCAAGGTATTGATCGTAGATTAGTTGATAATCATAGTTTTCTTTATCAATTTCATATTGATTTAAAACTCCTTCATATGCATCGACAATATCTTGTTGTGATTGCAAGTATTCTTCAAAGTCGTTTTCTAACTCCAACAACTCTTCATAGAGGTATTTCCCAGAATCCATCTCTTCTACTAACACGCGGGATACGCCTGTATAGCTAAGTCGAGAGAGAATCAATTCCTCTCCAAAATCGTTATCTATGTTCATGTAATTGTAGTACTCATCATCCAGTAATTCCTTCGCCTCAATACTTAAATGACTGTATACATCATTCATAAATTGAAACTCTAGTGACT
The DNA here is from genome assembly GCA_964652375.1 of uncultured Candidatus Izemoplasmatales bacterium. GTDB lineage: Bacteria > Bacillota_I > Bacilli_A > Izemoplasmatales > Izemoplasmataceae > CAZZAP01. The sequence goes on along the minus strand of CAZZAP010000014.1, from coordinate 38,910 downwards.
CACTGCCACCAATATACGTTTGTTGGTATTCGTAAATCGAATCATTGTAATACCCTTCTATCCCTTCAGCACTTAGTAACTCTTGGAACGCCCCAGCTTTATCCGCTAGTGATTTTACTGGTACTGCTTTTTCAGCGGTCCTCGCAATTCTACTAAATGGTGGCGGGTTATTAAGCACAAAATTCGTCGCATAAGCATTACTACTAACAATATTCATACTAAACGCAGGTAAGATAATGAAATAAATCAACACATACCCGTTAATAAAGGCAAACAATGCTCCTAAATAGTAGTTTTTCTTTCCTAGTTTTGCTCTCATATTTTCATTTAAGATATGCCTTCTAGCATAAACTGAGAGTAAAAAAACGAAGAAAAACAGAGCGAAATACGTGACAACATAGGCAAGTATCATCGTAAATGTATACTTGAATGCGTTGAAGATTTCACTCATGATTGTAAAGACAAATGAGTTCGATAATGGTACGTATAGATAAGCAGTAATGTACTTACCTAGATAGTAAATCATTATGAACGGCAAAATAAGGTTAATTGATAACCTTATTTGTTTGTGTCCCCCCGATAAGTAACCATATATAATGTAGGATGTAAATATGAGGAAGAGCACATAATCAAAATTGAAGTCAAATGCAATGCTAGGAATCATAGTATTCCCCCTCGCATGAAGTAATTTTCAAGAGAAACCCTTTGGTTTTAGGGTTTCTCTTTTCTATGCTACTCTAATTTGATTTCAAACAGTGTTTATTTATTCTGATGGAATATCGTTTGGATCGATTTCTCCACCTGTGAATAGGTCTTGGAATTCATCGAAAATTGACGGATCAATTTCTTGTTCGAATGTTTCCATAAATGCTGCTTGAGCTTCTTCATCTAATTGTTCAAATGTTGTAAACATCTCTTCAATGTTTTCAGGGTCTGTTAATGTTTCAGTATCCCCTGTAGCCATTGCTTCTTGAAGTTCTAATACATCGTTATAGATGTCTTGTTCTGGACCAGGTTCATCGATATTTAATACTTCTCCGAGCCCTTCAGTTAATGATCCATCTTCAATGATGTTATTTAAGTTTTCAGTTAAGCTGTCCAATACTTCTTGTAATTGTTGATCTTCAGGAACAACTGTTAAGAAGATTGCACCTTCAACTACACCAATTTCAGTAATGTTGAATGGAACTTGGCTACTATCTGCATCATCATCTGTCATCATATCTGATAACGCTGCTACTGAGATAATAAATTTACCATCATCTGTGAACTCACCAAATTCAGTTTCCATTTGAGCTAATACTTCTTTAAATACATCAGTGTTCTCAAATACAGTATATTCACCATCAACTTCGCCTTCATCTTTACCAATTGTAATGCGATCGAAGTCGAATACTAATTGTGTTGCATCTTCTGATACGTTTACTGTTTTAATTTCTAATAATGAGTTAATACCAGCAATTCTGAATAATGCTTTGGCGTATACTTCTCCACCAAGTGGTCCTTCTTCAAATTCGAACCATAATCCTTTAAGTCCAACTTCGATTTCTTTTGTTCCACCATCAGCAGTTGGGATTTCTTGAACAACACTCATGTCCTCAAATCCACCAGCACCACTGTAGATTAACTTGTTGATTACCGACTCATTCATGTAGAATGCAGGATCTCCAGTGAACGCTCTATTGAAGATGTATTCTGCGAATGTATCTTGTAAATAACTTTCTGGATCAAAGGCTTCTGGATCATACGCACCATATACCATTTCTCCATCTATTTCTTCTACTACATGTAAATCATATAAGTAAGAAGGAATGTCTGTTACATCATCATTTTTCAGTAATGATACTGCAACTTCTAATTTCACTTCATCATCGTCAACATCAAATGATACATAATCCGTAAGGATCGTACCGAATAACTCTTGAGCTAACAACATATTCGCATCTGGTTCACCGTCTTCAGGTTGCATTTGATCAACGATTTCTTGTTTACCAATTGTTAAACTGAAATCAGATTGCTTAAAAAGACCTACAGGTAAACTCTCATTTACTTGATCTTCTAAATCTACATTAGCAGCATCTAAGATGCTTGTAATGATTGATTTAGGAACAGGTAAATTACCAACTGCTACTTTGTCAAACTCTAATTTGTACTCATCGTTATCTTGATCATCACTGATGATGAAATGAGTACTAATAATTGTTTTGTACGTAAATCCGTCTTGAAGAGTAACTTCTACAAATACGTTTAATGAGAATTTCCCTGAATTAATTCGTTCGTTAGCACTAGGTGGATCTTCAAACTCAACCCAAATACCTACTAATTTTAGTTCAAGGTTCATTCCTTCTTGAATTTGTAACGGTTCATGAACGATGTAGTTACATTTTTCTTCTGTACTTGTACAGTTATCGTTTGGCATATAATCTGGATTTGCACCTTCTCGAATACCTTGGAAAATTGCAGTATTAATAATATCTGCACTTAGGTTAAATACCATATCATCTGTAATGCCATTTTCAACATCTAATAAAGAATCATCTAATTCTTTTAATAACATGTCTTGTGCGTCTGCATCTTCAGTGTATAAATGCGTTGGTAAGTGAGAATCTCCACTTCCATCATACATAATTGCACCTAGTAATGCAGGTGTTCCAAGTATAAATAATACCGGAATAAAAATTACCATAAATAGTTTTTTCATATATATCTCCTCCGTTTTGAAATCAATTATACGTTTATTATATTCATTTTATGTGGAAATTTTATGAATTTAATATATAAATTTTATGTAAATTACGCTAATTTAACGCGAGATTTACCATTTAGACTCATATCATCAGTATTTTTATTTTTCATATACTGATAATATCCTGCTACACCTATCATGGCTGCATTATCAGTACAATACTTAAATTCAGGAACTACAACATTGACATGCGTAATTCGTTCTGCTATTTTCTTACGTAATCCTTTGTTCGCAGCTACTCCTCCAGCAATCATGAACATCTTCGCATTATACTCATCTATTGCTTTTAAACTTTTATTCACAAGTACATCCGTAACCGTTTCTTGGAAGCTTGCACATAAATTAGGAATATCTACTTCTTCTTTCCGTTGTTTTATATTGTGAACTAAATTAATGACATGTGACTTAATTCCAGAAAAACTGAAATCATAAGAATCCCCAAGTCCAATATTTGGCATCTTATAATCCGGACTTCCCTCTGCAGCTAAGCGATCAACAATTGGACCTCCTGGGTACCCTAACCCAACGGTTCTAGCCACTTTATCGTACGCTTCACCTACTGCGTCATCCATCGTTTCTCCTAATTTCACAAAATCATAATGCTCTTTCATTAAAATTAGTTCAGTATGCCCTCCACTTACTACCAAACACACTAGTGGAAACTGCAACTCTTCACTAATCGCATTGGCATATATATGCCCTGCGATATGGTGAACCCCTAAAATCGGAATCCCATTGGCAAGTGCAAATGCCTTTGCTGCATTCACACCGATTAAAAGACTACCAATTAAACCAGGTCCTTTTGTTACTACTACTAAATCGATATCTTCTTTTGCTACATTCGCTTTTTCTAGTGCCTCTTCAAATACTAGGGTTATACCTTTAATGTGCTCTCTAGAGGCAATTTCAGGCACTACACCACCAAATTGCTTATGAACATCAATCTGACTAAGTACGATATTACTTAGTATATGAATCCCATCTTTGTTTATGCTTACACTAGTTTCATCACAACTACTTTCGACACTTAGTACAATCATATTACTTCAACTCCTTTACCATTAAAATAGCATCTTCGCCATCTCGATAGTATGTTTTTCGTATTGCTCCCTTAGTAAACCCTAGTTCCTTATATAATGTAATCGCACGCTGATTACTCACTCGTACTTCAAGTGTAATCATCTTGATTTTTTCCTCTAAACAGACACGCAATACTTCCTTCACTAATCTCTTACCTATGCCCTTTCCCCGGAATTCTTCTATCACAAACAAGTTCAGTATTTCCGCATTTGGCACAGTTAGCCAACTACCAATATATCCTACTCGTTTTTGATCGACTAACGCAATAAAATACCTGCTTAAATCATTGTATAATACTTCATTATATAATGTTTTCTCACCCAAACTCTTCCCAAAGATACGTAACTCCTCATGATAGACAAAAGGAATGTCACTAATATCCATTTTACGAAGCTCAATAGTCATAAACTCCACCACTTTTATGCGCCGTAGAATCCCCATCAGGAACATCTTCTGGATCGCCATCTGGTTCATCTTCAGGTATTTCATCTATTTCTTCTTCTACTTGATTAATACCAACTTCATCTTCAAATTCATCTACAGCGGTAATCTCAACTTCATAGATTTCTTCAAAATCAGGAATCAAACTCTGAACTTCCATTAAATCACCAAAGTTTAGGATATTGACGTCTTCTGTTAACCCGTAAATCTCATCAACAACCGTTTCATTATCCTGAAAACGCAGTAAGTATTGCTCATATATCTTCATATCCGTACTAAAATCAAGATAATCTCTACTTGGATTCCCTGTATCAGGACTTAATTCAATCGCAAACACACCTAGTGTCTCAAGTGTATGAGGTAACTCATAGACTTCCATAAACAGTTCAATCGAATCAGGGTTATACGCCACAATACTAATCGTTGTTTCTTTCGATTCTCGTATCGTATCTTTCACACCATATTCTCTCGCAAACGAGGAACTCTTAAACTCGTTATCTCGCCCTACCTCTTTGTATAAACACTCGCTAGAGCGGAATTTATAACGAATACTACCCACTTCAATATTCACAGGAACCATAACGCCCCTTGGCATTAAGCACGAGAGCGGTGGTTCTACAAATAAATCACCTTCAAATCCCTCTACTTGTACCCCATAATCAATCGTTGGATTTCCGGAGATCATTTCCTCAATTGTCAACAAACGATCAATATTAATACGTACTAATTCACCATTCTCATTGGTCTTGTACTCAATGATTACTTTTCCATCTTCGCTAATATAATAATCATTCTGTCTTGGTCTAAAATTGTAGTTACTGCCATCGTCACTACATCCACTTAATATTGTAACAAAGCTAAATAAACCGATTATTAACCATATCTTCTTCATTAGAACATCCCCAATCTACTCAAGGTATCTTCAATAACATCTAAGATATCTTTTGTGTGTTTTAAACGGACACTCTTAATAATTTCGTGGTCTCTACCAAGCGCTTCGATGGTGTCTTCACTCCATATATTATTCACATTCTCATCCAAATAATCTTCTTTCACTTCTAATAGGTTTATACTTCGATTTCGAAGTACATAATTCTCTAACAACGAAATCTCCAATAACATTTGATCGTTATCTTCATATAAATTCCCTTGTTGTCGAATGCTCATTGGTAAGGCAGTCACAATATCTTTCTCCCACTCTTCACCAAGTGCACTATAACTAATTTCCTCAATAAATAACACATGATCAAACGTATTAATCGTAAAGTTACTATCGTTAAACATCGTAATATTAAGCCCTTCTAGTGGGGTTATATCACTCACATCTTCTAGTGGTAAACGATCAAACCCGTTACGATGAAACTTGTACTCATCATACGAACAAACCCCATTCGCAGCGACATTATAATAAAATGAACTATTATCTACACGAATAAACCTCGGTAACACGGTTACCTCTGTTATACCACAAGACACTAATTCCTCTTCAGTGACATACGAAGTAACCACACTATTACTTTCTAAATCCAGTAAATTAAGCCCAGAAAGTTCTAACGCATCAAAGAAAGATACGACTTTATCAATCATAAAGACGTCTATTTCACCAACGGCATTTGTACGATAACTAATCAAAATATCGTCATTTTGTACATACCCATTTCGATTCTTATCATAGTTCCCACCATCTAAAACACCGCATCCTGTCAAAAACAAGACACTACATACTACAAGTAATAGTTTCTTCACGTTAGCACCTCCTAACCGATTGTCCATCCTTTATTTGCGCTTTCTGTTGTTGCATGCGCATTAGCATCAATTTCTAATGATGCTACTACAGCTTCTTGTAAAGCCGTTTCCGTAATATTAAGCTCAGTGTCAGCAAGTGTTGAAAGCATTGATGTTTCAATTGGATCAACTGCTCCATCACCAAGTTGCGTTCTCATATCTGCTTCATCAGTATATCCTTGATCAACGGCATATAAATTCATATACTCATCAATGTTATATGTTGTCACACCATTTGTGTCAATATGTTCATTGATATCTGTTAGTAAATCAGCATCTAACAAGAAATCAAAGTTTGTATTTAGCCTAAATACAGCTAGCGCTTCATTTACTTCTGTAGAACGCACTGAATCATAAATCAAATTATCAATTGCTTCTTGTGCTTCTAATGCTGCATATTCTGGATTATAGAAGTAATCATATACATCTTGATCTGTTAATGGTGAGGTAAGCGTAATACCTGTTCCATCTAAGTATGTTATAACATCTCCGATAGTAGCGGTATCCAACGTATTCATTGAAATACTTGTTAATGTACTATATAAGCCACTATCCACAAAATCAAGATTTGTCATTAAGGTATTATCTACAACCAAACTATCTAGCGTTGTAAGGCTACTAGTATCAATTGTATTAATGCTTGTTCCTACAATCGTTAAGGCATTTGCTGTACCTGCTAGTGTAGCACTAGAATTCGCACCATAATCAAGCGTAACATCGCCAGTTAAACTCAATGTAACTAGATTTGTAATTCCTAAAACACTTACACTAGTTGCAGATCCAGTAATCGTTACATCTGCCGATGCACCATAATCAATAACTACATCACCAAGCATCGTTAATGCCACCGTATTTGTAACACCTGTAATATCCAATGTTGTTGCAGATCCCGTTACAGTCACAGTTGCAGCAGCTCCATAATCAATTGCTACGTCTCCAATCACATCAACTGTCACCGTATTCGTAACACCTGTAATATCGACGCTCGTTGCAGAACCATCTACATTTACATTTGCTTGATCATTAAATTCTATCGTTACAGTACCAGCATTACTCAATTCAACATCATTTAATAATGTATCAAGATCATAATTTTGGCCTGAACCAGCTAGAAGAATGGATGTATCTACTACATTACCAGTCGTCACTGTTTGTGCAGCACCAAATACAACAAAGTCATTAATGGTTCTTGCGCCTGTTAAGTTAATACCAGTTGCAACACTCGACGTTCCATACGTAAATGTTGCGGCATCCATATCAACGGTTAATGCTCCTGCTAGTGCATTGTTATTTACTGTCATTTCATTCACGGTACCAACCAGTGAGTTCACATTGGCTGCATCTAAAACAAAACTAGCTAACGGAGCAGTAATATTCATACTTTGAACATTACTTGTGATATTCATTGTATCAGATTTATTCGAATTTAGAATGAAATTATTCGTTACAACACTAGTAACAGTTACATTATCTACTTCTGATGTTAAGTTGAAATTATTCACATCCGTATCTAATACGAAACTATCCGTTACATTTGCAAATGTATTTAGTGCAGCTAAACTATCAGAAGTTACTTCTAAGGTATTTAATGTTGCTCCACTAATATCGATACTTGTTACACTTTGGTCTGTTATCGCGAAGGTATTGAACACACCATTTACATCAAATGATGCAGCACTCGTTGTTACATCAACAGCGCCAGATGCATTATTTGCCACTGACAAGCTATTCATATTCGGTGCATCAAATAAAGCGGTATTAATCGTTCCATCTAAACTCCAAGCGGTTTCTGCGCTTGTAACATCCAAGGTATTTATAATGGCGCTACCAAGCGTTATTCCACTCATATTCGTTCCATTTAATGTCAGTGTACCAATTGATGACGTATCAGCAATTGTTAAGTGATCAATGTTTGCGGTATTAAATAAAGCAGTTGTTGCATCTAATGTTAAATCGAGTGTAAGCCCAGCTTTTGTTCCCGCAAACGTAAAGTCATCAGCGGTAACATCGATTGTGTCTAACACTGCACCATACAGTGTAACACCTGCGTTATTCATATCAATATAGATAGCAGTTGTATTGGTTGTTACTTCGACACCACTATTGGATGTAGATGATGTTAATCCAATACTCGCAAGAGGATCGATAACTGCATTAAATGTGTCAAAATCATTACTTGTTACGTTGATTGCATCTAAATTTGTACCATTTATGCTAAGTAACGTCGCAGAGCTTAAGATGTTTGATGTTGAAATGGCACCTGTACCAGCATTCACTGTTGTTAAGTTGCTTGAATCACTTGTAAAGGTAGTGATTGCTGATGTGTCATCAAAATTAATGGTTGTTAAATTTGTATTGGCAGTAAATGTTGACGCTGATACATCAAATGTCATTGAAGTAACTTTTTGTGAATTTACGGTAAGGATATTGCTACCCACATTGGTATTCACATCCGTGAAGTTATCACCGTCTATTACTGTATCTAAACTGTTTATCGCTGATACAGTTACTACTAACTCTGCACTTGATATATCAAGGTTATTGGTTGTAGCAGTTCCTAAATCAACCGATTGTAATGCATCGTTATTTAATAGGCGAATATTGCCAACTGCACTACTATTATCAAATGTAATTGTTGATAAAGATGCATTTGTCAGATCAAAAACATCAGCGACTGCTGTCACATTCATTATTGCCTGATCTGAATCCATTGCAACATCTGTATTATCTGCATCAATTACCACTGAACTAGCATTTAACGCATCTAAGTTAATGGTATTTGGTGTATTCTCATTTCCTGTCAGTAACGGATGTGTTCTTGAAACTGTAATCGCTGCTTGATTTGAGAAATATGACCCCGTTACAACGCTAGAATCAACGTATGTTATCGTATCTAGAAACGCTGAAGCTAAGCTATTTAACGTTGTTACACTACTCGCATCAATCACTAGATCTGTCATCACAGCTCCTGAGATATCAATCGTTCCAATCGTTGAGTCATCAATCAAGACATCTGACAAGGTATTACCAACCACGGTCATATCAGCGATATTCGCTGTTAAGACATCTAGTGATAACGCATTATTTCCTGTAAAGGATATTTCATCAATGTCCCCAGAGATTGTCATATCAGCAATCGATAATGTCGTCATATCAAGCGTCATCGCATTTGCGGATAAAATGAGGGAACTTATATTATCATTATTTAATGTAACTGCAGGATTCCCTGTACCACTTAGTGTAAAGCTAGGGGCTACAGTTGTGACATCAACATCCAATGTAGTAGATGCTTCCAAATCTAAACTAGTAAGAAGCGGTGAAGAAACAACAAGATCATCGCCACTAAAGGTCCCTGTTAGATCGGTTAAATCAGTCCCTAATACATTCACTGTAGTTGCTGCTAAATCAAGATCTAACACTGCTTCATCACTAACAACATTTATGTTGTCAATTGCAGTGGCTGTCATTTGCGTAGCTGTATTATTGTTTATATTCATCGTTAACACGGTTGCCTCATAACTAAATGATGGCACATTGCTATTTACAGTGAGCTGGTTTGCATTATTTGTCTGTGTAATCGTTGTCGTAATTAAATCGACATTCTCCGTATCCATCACGATATCTTCATTTACCTCAAGATTTGAGAAAGACACCGTTGTTAGGTCTGTACTTTGAATTAATAGGTTATCCATTGTACCAGTAATACCTAATCCATCCGCAGTAGAACCAATCGCTACATCGTGCGCTGATGTAATGTTTACACCTGGGAATGTTACTCCAACAGCTATATCTGTTGCGGGATCCGTAATAAAGAGGTCCGCTGTTTCTGGTAAATCAATATTATAGATATCTGCCGCAAAATCAGGAGCATTCACAGTAAGGCTCAAGACACTTGTACTAGTAAAATCAAGAATGTCTCCACCTAAATTTTCAATCGTTACGGTTTCTAACGCTTCAAAATCCGCAAATGATGCATAGCTTAAATACGCCACATCATCAAGTGTTAAGGTTGTTAACCTATCAAAACTATCTCCATCAATTAAACTAGCTAATTCTCCACTTGAAGTCACTGTTAACCCAGTAACATTATCAAATGAATCTACAACCGTAATATGCCCTGGTAACTCCAGTTCATTGGTTGTCAACATATGGAAACTATTTGTTATAGTAAATAGGTTTGAATAGGTATTTTGTACATAAGTGCCATCAATACTCCACACAGGCATCGTGTTAAATGAGCCATTAAACTCCGTCACTGCTGCTGGGAAGTAAATGTTTAAATTCGTTAAAGAATCCATATCATCAATGTTGTTATATACATTGGTAAATGGCGTTATTAAGACAAGTGTGTCGATAGAATCATATGCTTGTAGTGGAGCAAAATCCGTTACCACACTATTTGTCGCAATTAACAGTGATGTTAATGATGATTCAAATTCTTGTCCTGTTAAGAATGCGATATCTGTATGAGTAAATGAAATTGCGAGTTCCGTTAATAGATCAAAATTATCTAAAAATGTAACATCATCAAACTCATTTCCACCAAGATTTAATTGGATAATCACGTTATTTTCAAACGACGTTGCACTAATGGTTTCAATTTGTACATCGTTGTGCTGGTCTGCTTGGTATTCAAAGGTTGTAAGCCCGACATTACGCAGTCCATCGATACTCGTAATCTCTAAATCAACCAACGTTAATATTTCTAATAATGGTTGATTGTTTATTCCATCAATGGTTAAGAGTGTTGCATTTCCTAGTTCATCTTCTTGCGTATCTAAGTTCAATGTCGTAAGCCCAACAATGTCATGAATGAAGCTTACCGTTGTTAATTGATTACTTTGAAGCGCTAAGGTAGGTACTTCTACCGTTGCTAAATCCGGCAATGTTGTTAAATTATTAATGTATAAACGCAAGTAATCTTGTAACACAACATTACTAAACGATGTTGTGATTGAATCAACGTTTGAGTTCGCAATACTAATATTCTCTGCCACTACATCATTAAAACTACCGCTAATGATCTTATAGTGCGAAGAACTTAGGTTTAACCCATGTGATGAACTCGATAATTCAATATCATTAAAAGAATCAGTAATTTCAGTTTCAAACCCAAGTGGTGTTTGCCCTGAAATATCAATGTATTCAAAATTACTACCATTAAAACTACTTATAATACTAGTTACGTTACCATTACTGAAATTGATACCATTCTCAGTACCAGGTAATCCCGCTGTTAAGGTAAATAGGTTATTAAAGGAATTGTTTATTTCAGTGACAGAACCAGAGTTAATAATCAGTTCTGTTAATTGTGGTAAATCATTTAAACTGTTGTTAATTCCAGTAAGACTTGTATTTCCAAGTTCCAAAATCGATAACTCTGGCAATGATACAAATGCACCATCTAAATCATTCGCTGTAAATATATTATTTGCATAAACAGCTTGTAAATTATCAAAATCACTTGTATTTGTCCCGTTAATTACATCCAAATTGCTAATCTGATTGTTGCTAAGTATAACTTCTGTAAGGGACGGATTCCCAAGTAAGAAGCTAATATCTGTAAAGTTATTATTCTGCAAGAATAACGACGTTAATTGTGGGAATACAAAAGAATCCGCATCAATGGAATTAATATCCTGATCACTAAAATCAATCTCATCAATAAATGGAATATTAATGAATGAGCCAGTAATCGTCACATCGTTACCAAATTCAAATGCATCATAATTAAATTCATTAAAGTCCCCTACTAGCCCCGTATAACTAGGTAGGTTCACAAAACTGTTCACGAAGTTTGAGATTTCATTCGTATTAAGAGAGTATTTTGGATTTTCACATAACTCCCCTTCTACAATCTCATCTTCACAAATCACTTCATCATTAAATAGTGAAAGAGTTGTTAAGAACGGAATATCTTTTAATCCAGTTAACGTTTCAAGTCCATTGTTGTCTAAATAAAGTTCTTCTAATGATTGATGTCCTTCAATACCACTTGTATCTGTCAAATTATTATAACTTAAATCCAAGAATCGAAGATTTGGTAAATCATAACGTAATTCTGGGATAACCGAGATATTGTTGTTTTGTAAATCAATAATCTCTAACCCGCTTATATTGGTTAATCCACCAAAGGATTCTATATTGTTATCTGATAAATCAATCTCCGTTAATTGCGTCATACCGCTAATGTTATCAATCGATGTTAAGTTATTATCGTGTAATGTTAACTCAACCAAATTGTTATATGACGAAATATACGAGATATCTGTAAGGTCATTATCATGTAAATATAAATACTCAAGATTTGGAATATTTACATCAGCAAGTCCTGAAATATCATCGAGATCATTCCCATTTAAATATAGCTCTGTTAAACCGGTTGCAGCGCTTAACGACGTAAAGTCAGGTGATGTTCCCAAACATCCTAAATCATTGTCACTTAAGTCTAAGAACTCCAAATCACTTAAATCATCAAAGTTACTTAAATCACATATTTCATTATTATTTAAATCAAGAATGATTAAATGTGATAATCCTGATAAATCTTCTCCAAGATTAACGATGTTATTATTCGCTAAATTTAGCGACGTTAAATTATCTAGCCCCGTAATTGATGGGAAAAAGACCATTTCATTATCGCTTAAATTTAGCGAAACTAAATTGGTTAGTTTCGATAAAGATTCAATGTTTACAATCCCGTTACCAACCAACTCTAAATTACGTAGTTTAGTCATTTCCTCAACACCAGTAACTGATTGAAGCGTCTTCGTATTGGTAATGGTTAACGACTTCACTTTACTAAGGTTTTTAAAACTGTCAATACTAACAACACTTGTTTCTACAAGCGTGATTTCTTGGATGTTCTTTAGCGCACTAACTTCACTAATATCTTTAAAACTAATACCTGTTAAAGATAGTGATGTTAGATTTTGAAAACACTGGATTCCATCCAAATCGATTTCACGGGATGGATCATTTACTTCAAAATCTAGTTCAATCGCACTAATCGCATTCAAATAATCGTGACGATTGATGCCATCCACAAGTTCATACATGTCTCTAGATGCAAACTCAATAAAGTCACTATAGGTTCTACAATATTCTGGTAAATGCTCATTTTCAGCTGATTTATTACAGCTACTAAGTATTGCTATCAGCGGAATCATAGCTAAAAAGATAATAACTTTTCTCATCATTTTCATCTAGTCCACCTCTCTTAATATGTCAATTGGTTTTGTATGCGCTAATTTACTTACACTACGATTACTTAGGAACCCAAGTAAAACAAATACAATACCGACATAGAATGCTAAGTTAAAGAAACTGATATTCGTTATTTCACCAGTTGTCATCGATAATTTCATCCCCGCAAAGTTTACAACACCGCTACCTTGATTGATTGCACTGCTAAATACAGCGTTTATCAGCTGATTTGCAAAATAGATCATAAAGACACTCATAATCGTTGCTAAGATGATTTCAATCATAATCTCAATAAAGAATAGCACCTTAATATCTTTACTTGTTGAACCAACACTTCGATAAATACCAATTTCACTGATTCGTTCACCAAGAATTACTTGCAGTAAGATATGGAAGAACAAAATACTAATTAACATCAGTACATTGAAGAATACCCCAAACAAGACACGTATACTATTTAAGTAATGATAACTCTCTGTATTTACTTTACAGCTTGAATAGTCCGTAATCTGGAATACATCCCCTAAAATTTCGACTCGATCAAAATCAGTATTATCATTAATAACATTGTCTAGATCATAGACACTACATGTCTCTCCTGCCTCAATGATTTCCTTTCGTATTACCGAGTAATCTTGCTTGTAATCCGATCCAACTTCTTCTAGTGGAAGCGCAAATGATAACACTGCTACATCATATGGAGTAATATCATGATCAATCCCACTATCTAAGTTCACACTATAATACCCTTCCACTGTATCGACAGCAGGCGAGGTAATAAACAATTTATTATACGACTCAAAATCCATATAAATAATCGATTCTTTATCGTTCTCAATAATCCCTGTAATTAACATTTCTTTCGACCCTGTCAATTCACGGAAAATCCCTTCTCTAAAGTACGTAACTCCATTGTTCTCTGCTTCTTCATAGACGCTTCTAAACACGCGCTCAATGTAACGTTCACCAAATGGTGCAACGTACCCATCTACTTGTTCTTGTTCATCTACCACATAAAATATCGCATTACTTCTAAAGAGAATATCAAAATACTCTGGATCAATATTATTTACTTGTTCTTTAAAATCATCAACATACAGAATATACTCATCAATCGAATTAAATAATCGTGAATATTGATTGTCATCTATGATTTGATCACAACGATCTTGATAAAAATCATTCAAATCATCATAGTGATAACAATATTGCGGAATATTAATAAACAGATATCGAACTTTGAGTGGCGGTATTTCATAATCAATTAATGGATTATCAACGACAATAGCCCCATTTGATAGCTCAACTAAACTATTTAAATACTCTTTCACATTATATAACCCTATCTTTGTATCAAACGAATACGTCGGTATCTCAATCGTTGTATCAACGTACTCACTCATACTTACAATCCCATCATCAAGCTGTAAATAATCACGATAAAACTTCGTCGTTACAACCATTTCATTAAACTCATAAGGGTATCTACTTTCCCCAATAAATAAGTCATCATAACTGTATTTAAATGAATTATTCACATCAATTAAACGTAATTTGTATTCCGATAGTGGATCAGGCCTGGTATTTTCATCCATGACATGTTCTACACCACCACTACTAAAGGAATAGGCAACATCCGTGCTATTTCCAATAATAATTTCACTATTCGTATCTAAATAGGTATTAAACGAATCAAACAACTCATCCGTTGCATCTCCATATTCAGTAATCCCGACTATCTCATCTTCGGGAACCAAACTAAATGCATAACCATTTGATTTGTTTAATGCCTCAAAATACGCATCATACGAGTCTCTTACACCACGTTCTACACCATTAAATAAAATTGTAAAACTAAACGCAAGTGCAAGTGACAACGCCGTAAAGAACGTTCTTAGAAGCTGAGATTTAATCTTACTAAAGGTAAGTTCAATCTTATCTCTAAAACGCATATTTGTCGGTTTTGTCTTTTTATATACATTTTGGTATGTTTGTTCAATCTCTTCCCGGATTAAATCGCTCGTAAATCTTCCTTCTGTTAACTCCAAAATCCTCGTAGCATGCTCATTCGCAATTCCTCTATCATGCGTTACAACAATTACGAGTCGTTCTTTACTTAACCCCTTAATTAACTCAATAACATTCTCACTCGTTTTATGATCCAGTGCACCTGTTGGCTCATCTGCCAAAATGATATCTGGGTCTTTAACAAGCGCTCTAGCGATTGCAACACGCTGACGCTGTCCACCCGATAACTGATTTGGTACTTTTTTCATATGATCAATTAACCCAACGCGAGTTAAAATATCTTTTACTTTTGCATCTCTTGTCTTTTTGTTTGTACTCGCCTGATACTTCAGGGCAATCTCTACGTTTTTATAGACACTTAAATACTCAATTAAATGGTACTCTTGGAAAATAAACCCAATCTTCTCATTACGAATGGCATCCCAGTGTCCTTCATTGATCTTTGCAATGTTATTTCCTTCTAAGAAATAATCCCCACCATTTGGTGTATCTAGGCCACCAAGAATATTAATAAGTGTTGATTTACCACTACCACTTTTCCCAACAACAGCAACAAATTCTCCACGCTTAAAAGATGTAGTTACTTTGTTAAGTGCTACAATTTTTCTTCCTTCTTTTGTTTCGTAAATGCGTTCCACATCTACTAAACGTAAAATAATGTCACCTCTACTCATAACTCATCACTCACTTCTTAAAGCATCTATTGCACGCATGTTCGCAGCCCTAAATGAAGGGATTAATACACTAACAAACAAGAATGCTACTGCACTTGCTAATAAATATAATGCGAACAAGATTTCATAACTAAACATTTCATTGATACCAAACACTGCCTCAAAGTCCGTTACATCTACCACAATTGACGGATACAGCAACTTAAATCCAAAGGCAATTCCAACGTAAATCAATGTATTAATAATCAAGATACGAAGCGCTATTTCTAATGTCTCAAACACAAACATATTACGAATACTCTTCTTACTAACACCAATACACGAGTAAATACCAATCTCTTTGATTCTAGAATCAACACTACTAGCTACAATATTGATATCAATCGTACCAGAAATAATAACCAAACTAGCAAATACCGCCATGTTAATGAAATACAGCATCGATTCTAGTGTCTTTGTTTCATGATACTCTTGTAATTGTTCATTCGTTATGTCAATATCCAATTGCTTTTCTAGTGTACTAATACTAAACTCACTATTTATATCAGTTAAGTAAAAGGCAATATTCTTTGTATAGTACTCATCTACTCTTGTAAAGTTCTTATTTACTTCTAAATCTTCAACATATGCTTCAAAATCACTGTTTTGTACAAAGATGTTCCCTGTGTAATTTACACCATCATAATAACTGTTCAAAATACCAGAAATCGTAAACTCAAAACAATTTGTTACAACATCTGCACTTGTTGTATCACGTGGATCTCCACTTGCATCTACCGCAATAATCGTCTCCCCACAAACATACAAACTGTAGTTCAATAATTGATTCAAAGAACCAACCGGAACATCAGTGGAATTCTTGGTTTCATCCAAACTATATCCAAAGAATCGAGATAGGATAAATTCGCTTGATACAAGGATTTCCCGTGGATCATTCGGGTAAGAACCCGCAAGGATTTGATCGTTTAGATAGAAGTTCTTTTCCTTACTTGGAAGAGAGACCATCTTCGGACTAAACACACCTTTATTTACCGCTTGAACACTTGACGTAATTTCATACAAATTCGTATCTCTAACCAAGTACATTTCTTGTACATAGTGCTCATAATTATCAATGACTTCATCAATATTTGATTGTGATTCTAGTGCCGTAATTGTAGCTTCATGATCCTCATAATCCTCCACTACAAACTGCTGGTAATTATTGTTTACATCAAACAAATTAAAGTTGTATGCACTAATATTTTTCATAACAATATTTACCAAAAGCAGCAAACTAATACTAATTACAAAACTCCATAGAATTCTACGGTTAATTTTAATTTTTTGTTTAAAGTTCTCTCTGGCAATTTTTCGAGTAAATACCGGGTTATTCGCAATGTACTTACGCTCAAGTGGTACCCAACACTTTTTCCCAACAACTAAGCTCTCTTCAATATCTGGGTATTGCTTTAACAAGCGCCTTTTTAGCCTTCTTGTTACCTTTGTTTCATACGATAACAAACGGTCCGTAGTATCTCTTGTAGAACTGTTTTTATCAGTAATAATTTCATCACTTAAAATCTCACCATCATGAAGCCTTACTACCCTCGTTGCATTCTTATACGCAAGGTCCTCATCATGGGTAACCATAATAATAACCCTACCAGGCGCAAACCGTTGCAATAACTTCATAATTTCAAGTGCAGTAGAACTATCTAAGGCACCTGTCGGTTCATCCGCTAAGATAATTGATGGATTGATAATAATTGTACGCGCAATTGCCACACGCTGACGCTGTCCACCAGATAATTCACTAGCAAGCTTATCTTCAACACCTTCTAATTCCACTTCTTTTAATAATCTACGTGCAATGACACGGGAAATATTGTTGTCACTACCCGTTAAAATTAACGGTAAAACAACATTTTCCATTACTGTTAAATGATCAATCAAATTAAAACGTTGGAAAATAAACCCAATCTCTTGATTACGTACTTCACGCCATTTAGAATCATTAAATTTATCAACATCTAAATCATTAAAGAATATTTTTCCACTTGTTTTTACATCCACACCACTAATCATGTTTAAAAACGTAGTCTTACCACTACCACTTTCACCAAGAACCACAATAAATTCCCCCGGTTCAAATTTTAAACTAACGCCATTTAACGCGATGTAATCGCGTTCCTTAGTAGGATATATCTTTTTCAATTCTTTTACTTCAATCATAAATTATCACCATCCCTTATCGCTTGAATAGTGTCAATATTCATAATTTTCTTCGTCGAAACACGTTTAATAACAAAACGATAGATGAAGAAATAAAATACGATTGTGACAAAGAATATAACCACATAATTCATAATGAATACATCGTATAAATTAAAATCAAAGAACAACCCAAGTAGCGGCATAAAATAATGCCTAATAGGAGCATCTGTAAATAAGTTTAACTTACTTAAAGCATACAGCAGCAACACAAAGCTTCCATAGCTAAATAGGGCCACTCTCCTGTTCTCAATACTAATCATATCGTGGATGTCTTCATAGCTTGTACCAAGCACGCGTAAACTCGCAAGCTCTTTGATACGTTTTCTCGTTGCGCTTTCATATACATTTCCATATAGGTTAATTAAAACGATACTCAAGAATGCAATTCCTAATAATAACAAAATATATACAACAGTATATAACACAACGAGTACCAAACTCCGTACTGCATTAGTACTAATACTATTGATTAATAAATCTAGATTTGTACTTTCCATAAATGCAATAAAGCTAGGACTTTCTTCTAAGTTAATAATCGCTTCTTGAATCCGATTAAAGAATGGAATAAACTCCATAACTACACGTGGTATAACCGCGTTAATTAGCGATAAAATACTTCCTCTTTCTTTTTCAAACGTACTTACGACACGTAAGTGATAAAAGTCACCACTATACGACTCATAAAACTGATTATTAAATAAATGCCCATAATGTTCATACATAATGCGGTTAGTACTCTCTTGATACGTGAGTCGTGAAAAATCACCATAATGTTCTAACATATCCACATATAAAACATTATTCTTAATGCGATCATACACGCCATCTACTTGTCCTAAAATACTGTAGAACTCGCGACTACCAAAACTACAAGATGGACATAGCGCTTTAAACTCTGTTTCACTTGAAATAACGAGTAAATGTTGCGCAATATAATAATCTAGTAAATCACCATATGTGAGTCCCTCAAAGGCTTGGTTATCTACTAAGTTCACTAAAAACGCACCATCTGGATTTTCTCCATTTAAATCACTTTGTACATAATCTGCGACAAGTGCACTCGCATCATTAAGTATCTCGATCCAGTCTTCAAACTGCGTTGCAATGCGCTCTTTAATGGCTAATGTGTACTCTTCTTCAAACGCTAAAATAATCTCTTCTACTTCGTGCTCGATAAATGCTTCATTTGTCATTTCAGCATAAACAATACTTTTTTCAAAGTCGTGATTTGCGGTATTGTTCACAATTTCAAAGTTGATATAGTCTTCTGCTTCTTTACTAAAGATAAAGCTGAAGTTTGTAGGTGCGTTATCCGCAATAATCACATCGTCTCTCATTTCTAAGTATGGATTGATATCGCCATCAAAATTAATTAATCCTACAATCTCAAATTCTTCTGTAAATTCTTCATATGCTTCCACAACTGTTTCCCCACTATCACTAAATGTAACAATGTTTCTCGTGATTGATAAGGTACGTTGTTCTTCTGTTAGTTTATTGAACTCAGCAATGATCAAATCAGATTCAATAATCTCCATTAAGTTCCCGTGATCATCTTTAAAATCCGCAGGGTTTAATATCTCGTATTCAAACAAGTATGCAACTGGTATAACAACTTCATTCGACGTTTCAGGTAAGCGACTTCCCGCCAATAAATGTTCAAGTAATATCTCGGCATTTGATTCACTATATACAAAATCAAATTGATAGATTAAATCTTCATCTAATCCCGTATCCATAAAGGATGTTACATAGACAAGTGGAGTCGGGTTCGTTACTGAATTACGATAAATATAACTCAAATCTTCAAAGACAATATCTTCGTTAATTTCTCTTGTCATAATATTTGCATTGTTGTAATAAATTGAAAATACATCATCATGCCCTTCATTGCTTAAGGCAGTGTAGATGTAGTTAATTTTAGCTTGGTCATATTGATAACGGTAATAAGGATCAATCAGTAAATCATCCAAAAAGCGCGCTGTAACAACGTCTGTTTGGGTAAAATCACTTATAAATGATATTTCTAGATCTTCGTATAGATTCTGATCATCCTCTTCCATGAGGTAATCCCCTTCTGTGAAAAGAACGTAATTACTATTACGCATTGTTCTTGAGTACATCGCTTTTTCATTAAATCCACCAAATGTTTCAGTCACAAAGTTTAATCCAAAGACAATTGTCAGCATAAACACTGTGAAAATAAGACTACTAAACAAATGTAATCCTATATTTCGCAAGAACGCTTTGTTTGCGTAGCGCTTTTTACCATGGAAATCATCACTAGTTTGAAGGAATCGATAGATCCTTGTATTTAACTTCGTATTCCGCATTCTGTCTCTAATCATGCGCTTTTTCAGCTCTTCATCAATATCAAATCTATTTTCGTTATTGAGCCTAAAATTCTCTAAATCAATCCCAAGGTCTTTCAATACTGTTTCTTTGTTTTCTTCGGTTACTTTTTGTTCAATATCAATGATTTTTTGAATTTTTTCATCGTCTTCGTTAATTTCTTTATCAATGATTAAATCTAGTTCATCCACAATAACCTTACTGCGGTCTGTGATTAAATCATTTTTAATGGTATACCCAGACTTTAATTCAATGACACGGGTACCATAATCACGTACAATCGATTTGTTGTGTGTGGCAATAATCAGTAACTTCGTACGGCATAAATCACGTAATAAATCCAAAATTTCTTTACCAGTACGTGAATCTAGTGCGGCTGTAGGCTCATCCGCAATAATAATGTCAGGATTCTTTACAAATGCGCGTGCAATCGCAACGCGTTGCTTTTGCCCTCCAGATAATTCATAAGGGAATTTATTTGCATGTTCCCTTAACCCAACAAGCTTTAAAGCGTGAAGTGCAGCCCTTTTTCTAGATCCTGAATTCACAACACCAATTACTCGTAGTGCTAATTCAACATTGTCTAGGACTGTTAGATTATTTAAAAGAACGTATTGCTGGAACACAAATCCAATACGTCTTTTTCGTATGGTATCAATTTCTCGTTCTGTTTTATCACGCATACTTTCTTCATCAAGAATATAATGTCCTGCGTATTCGCGATCAAATCCACCCAGTATGTTTAGTAAAGTACTTTTACCACTACCACTTCTACCAAGCATAACTACTACTTCCCCAACATCTAACTTGTAATTAACATCACTTAGTGCAATTACGTTATAGTTCACCGTCTCATATACTTTTGTTAAGTTCTTTAATTCTATCATTCTGTCGCAAGCATCCTAATGGTGTTGCTTCTTGAAATCTTATATGCAGGCAGTAACGAGCCAATCATAAAGAGTACAAGAACCACAATGAAAATGTAGAAAATATGAGAATAGTGAATTGGGAAATCTATATATTCGGAGGTTGTATTAAGTAGTAAACTATACAACATTCCATAAATTACTTGAACCATATTCTGGAAGAATCCAAAATAATCTGCGACTAGTATCTTACTAAAATCAAACACATTATTAACAATTAAAATTAAGATAAGCGAGTACAAAATGGTATCTTTAAATATCGCTAACGTAAACTTAATTGGGCGGAGCATAAAGAGGACTGCGATGGCTTCTTGGCTTGCACCAAAAGCCTTTAATACTGCGATTTCCCTCTTTTTATTTATGATATTTATTGTAAATACAAAGAGATATGACATGATACAAAAGGCAATTAAGATATATAAAATTACTTGTATCAATGATGAGATATTTTGCTCTAAAAATTGATACAAGAAATCAAGTACAATATTGGTATCTGCAACCTCTCCTCGAACAAAGAATTTTAAATACCGCTCACTAAAGACATCGAGATTTTGATTGATTACGGAAACCACAATAAAAAGAGTTAAAGATATACTGAATGTTCTAAATGTTTTACCAAACTTTTTCTTATCAATATCCATACTTAAGAATGAATACTTTAAAAGATTGATAAAACCAGCAGTATTTTCTTTTAAACTCTTCTTTTTCTCTTTAATTGGTTTATAAGTACCAATCGCATCATCTCTCATTACTTTACCATCTACTAAGATGATCATTCTATCGCTATATTTCTTCGCAAACTCTTCATCATGCGTTACCATGATGATTGTTTTTGTTTTTGATAATTCACGTAGTAACTTTAATATTTCAACCGCAGTGTAATCATCTAAAGCTCCAGTAGGTTCATCGCATAGTAAAAGCTTTTGATCATTTACAATAGCCCTTGCGATTGCAACACGTTGTTGTTGCCCTCCAGATAATTCAGGTGGTCTTACTTTAGCATATTGTTCTAGCCCTACTTTTTCAAGTGCAGTAAAAGCTCTTTTTCGTGCTTCTTTAAAACTTACTCCATTTAAAATAAGTGGTGTAGCCACATTGTCAACTACGCTCATATCCTTAACTAGGTTGAATTCTTGAAAAACAAACCCAATGTAGTTATTTCTAATCGCATTAATTTTACGTTTCTTCAATTTTGATATATCGTTACCATCAATGATGATTTTACCTTTTTCATAATCCATCAACGTACTAATTACATTCAAAAGAGTAGTTTTCCCCGATCCACTTCTACCCAAAATCGAAACAAAACTACCTACCTCAAAGTCTAAACTAATACCTTTTAAGACGTGCGTGGTGTTAGAACCATGTGTATAACTCTTATGAAGTTTCTTGATGCTTAATATACTCATAAACTCACCACCTTTACTAGTATCTTACCGAAATAATGTGAATATCTTATGAAAATATAAATATTTTTATAACAAATTACGTTCTGCTTCTGTTAATCGTAAATAATTCGGGTTCACCGTATGAATGTCTTTCACTTCTCTGAGCAAGGTTGAACGCAATACTTTTTGAATATTCGGTTTCCCATTACTGATAACCGTAAACGGTTCTTTAATCTGTTTTTGAAACGCTTCTAAATTGGTTAATTCTTCTTCTCCAACTTGCACAATTGAATCATTCTGATTCTGATATAACCCTAAGAATGAGTTTCCCCTTCTAGCATCTATTTCGCTTAAAATAAGGGTTTCCCCTTCATATGAAGAGGCCATTAATGCCAAAGAACTAATTGTTTTTACCGGAATATTATTGTTCCATCCAAACATCTTTGCCACTACAACACCAATGCGTAATCCCGTATAGCTTCCAGGGCCAATCCCAATGATAATCTCATCTAAATCTGAAATCTTACATTGGGTTTCTTCTAATGCTTTTTCAATCTGAACCATCAAATTTACAGAATGATCATTATTACCCTCTTTAAAATAAGTAAACACTTCTTGTTCACCATCAAAAAGTCCCACATATAAAAACTTTGTTGCAGAATCAATTACTAATCTTTTCAAGGATGTCTTCATATACACCACTCCCTTCAAGTTTTAGTCGTCTTTTATGTTCATCAATGATTTCAATTTCAATAACTAATTTATCCTTAGGTAAGCTGTTTATGATGTTTTTATACCATTCAATAACACAAACACCCTCACCATAAATATACTCTTCTAAATCATAATCTGCCCCAATACCATTAAGACGGTATACATCCATATGGAATAACTCATGATCACCATCGTAGATTTTCATAATCGTAAATGTTGGTGAATTGATGTTATCTTCAACTCCCATCGCCTTACCAAAGTACTTGGTAAACGTCGTTTTACCTGCTCCTAAGTCCCCTTCTAAGCATAGTAAAAAGCCAGGAAACACGCTGTTTCCCACCTTTTTTGCAAATTCTTCCATTTCGTTAATGTCTTGTATTATTATTTCCTTGTTCATATAATCACCTTTTACTATTATCTATACAAAATTATACCATAAACGAGAAAATATATATATAAAAATATATATATGTTATAATACGTTCAAGGAGTGATTCGATGGATCTATTATTATATAACCCACTTAGTAAAAACAGCAAATCAAACATACTTACCCATAAACTCGTAAGATACTACAAAAAGAATCGAATCCCATTTCGTCTGAAAAGCATTCTTAAAATTCAAGATATCGAGAAATATCTACTGGATAAAGATCACATTGATAACATCATTCTGTTAGGTGGAGACGGTACTATCAACCGATTTATCAACGATACGTACCACTTTGATATCAAACAAGATATCTATTTAAAACGTAACGGTAGTGGAAACGATTTTTTACGAACGCTAGTGCACCAAGACAAAAATCCTCAATACATCATGGAAATGATCACTGACACAGGAATAAACAGAAAGTTTATGAACGGCTCAGGAATGGGTATGGATGGCTATGTTGGTTACTTAATTGAAAAATCCGAAAAAAAAGGAAAGCTTTCATACTTTCTAAACACACTAAGAGCCTTATTACGCTATATTCCAGAACCACTTGATGTTGACATAGATGGTGAAACATTCCATTTTGAAAAGGCATATATCATCACTATCAATAACGGCCAATATTTTGGTGGAGGTATGCACATTTCACCAACTGCAACAATTGACAACGAAGAGCTTGATGTCGTTATTGCTCACTCTATCTCTAAACTGTTCTTAATTCCTTTATTCCTAACAATTTACTCAGGGAAGCACATTTGGTTTAAACGCTGGGTATTTAACCGAAAAGGAAAAGTAATTAAAGCTACATTCAAAACCCCGCAAATCACACAAGCTGATGGAGAAAATGACTACGATATAACATCTATAACCGTGAAAAGTACCGGTAAACAAGTTCATTTAAAAGCATTCGATAATAAATAAAAAGTTATCCAAATTTGGATAACTTTTTTTATATGTTCATTACATAACAATCTTTACTATTTACCTTAGACAAGCTAAATCCCATCTTCTCAACATATTTAATATGATCAATATTATCAGTGAAAACAATGTATCGATTATATCCTTGTTCTTGTAAATCTTCTTTCTGTGATTCAAATACAAAATTACCAATCTTGAAATCTCTAAACTGTGGTATTACATAATCTAGTTTAATCTCCAAAGTTTCTTTATCATACTTATCAGCGACAAATAATCCAGCCGGATTCATATTACGTAAAACAAAGAACTTTACAGCACTATCAGTAAAATCAATATTCTCTATTTTTGCGTATTTATCAATATCTTGTTTATAATATTCCATAAATGATTTTAAATACTCTTTACTTTCCTCTATTTTAAGAACGCGTAAATAGTCTTTTTGTCGATACATTTGCACTAAATAATAGATGTCAATCAGAGCAATACCCAAGTTCATAAACCCAGTTGGTAATGACTGAATTAAAAAACCGTACGTACCAAACAATAAAGCTCCAACTAAATTGATCCATCTCAATTTCTTAATCGAACTCATTAGCAACGAAATCAACACGATTAACGATGCTATATATCCTAAATAATCTAACATAATTTCCTCCTAATAAACCTAAAAATTACAATTGGACTTATAAAGTATCATGCATACGTCATAAAATCAATATATAATCAAATTTTTCTAAAGAAAAAGTGTAAAATTTACACTTATTTCAATCTATCTTTAATTTCTTTTGTCAATTTCTCATATCCAGGTTTCTCAAGTAACGCGAACATGTTTCTCTTATAATCTTCTACACCCGGTTGATTAAACGGGTTAACGCCAAGTACATAACCACTTACAGCACATGCTTTTTCAAAGAAGTACGTCATATACCCAAATGTATATGCATCTAGCTTTGGTAAGTTAATAATGATGTTTGGAACACCACCATCATTATGTGCGATCAATGTACCTAAAAAGGCTTGTTTATTTACATAATCAACAGTTTTTCCTGTTAAGTAGTTTAATCCATCTAAATTTAGATCATCTTCTTCTATCGTTAATTCTCTTCTCGCTTCAGCAACATTCAACACAGTTTCAAATAAGTGTCTTTCACCATCTTGTATGTATTGTCCTAAACTGTGAAGATCAGTACTAAATGATGCGCTTGCCGGGAAAATACCTAATTTATCTTTCCCTTCACTCTCACCGTATAATTGTTTCCACCATTCACCAACAAAGAATAATGATGGTTCATAATTAACTAGCATTTCAATTTTCTTACCTCCACGATATAGCAAGTTACGAACAGCAACATACTTATATGCTTCATTATCGAGAGAATTTTCCAAATATTCGTTATATGCATCTTGTGCACCTTTCATCAATTGGCTAATGTCCACACCAGATACAGCGATCGGTAATAATCCTACAGCAGTTAAAACACTAAATCTTCCACCAACATCATTTGGAACAACAAATGTTTGGTAACCCTCTTTATCAGCCAAAGAACGAAGTGCTCCTTTGTCTTTATCAGTAGTTGCAAAAATTCTGTTCTTCGCTTCTTCTTTTCCATATTTTGCTTCTAATAATTTCTTAAATACTCTAAATGCGATTGCCGGTTCAGTCGTAGTCCCTGATTTACTGATTACATTAATTGAGAAATCTTTTCCTTCAATATAATCTGCTAAGTCAGCAATATAACTACTAGAAATATGATGTCCTACAAAGATGATTTCCACTTTTCGTTCTTTATCAAAATGCTTATTTAGCATCTCTAGTGCAGCTTTCGCTCCTAAGTAAGATCCACCAATTCCTATCACAAGTAAAACTTCTGAGTTCTGTTGGATTTTCTTCGCTGAATTAAGCACCTCATTAAACTCTTCCTTATCGTAGTTATTAGGTAATTCTAGCCATCCTAGGAAATCATTCCCTTTCCCTGTATTATTATGTAAATCTTTATGAGCCTGTTGAATTTCTTGTTCTATTTTAGGTAAATCTGCTTCATTGAAGAATGCAGCTGCTTTACTATAATCCACTTTAATATATTTATTCATTTTTCTACCTCCTATAATCTCGTTTAAATCTTATCACATATCATTTTATTTGTATACAATAAAAATAATCAAATAAAAAACAACGACTAATCGTTGTTTTTCAAATGGTAAGCTTCTATCCAATTGGATAATTCTTTTTCTAAAGGAGCAAATCCTGCCTTCAGCTCGATACGATATCGTTTTTTCTTTTTATGTAATGCCTTGAAACTAAGACTTAACTTACCTTCATCTACTTTAATTATTTTTAAATCGATAACGTCTCCAATGCTGACATAATCATCGATGCTTCGTACAAAGTTGTCACTAAACTCAGAAATATGAATTAGTCCAACGTAGTTCTCATCAATTTTAACGAATGCACCATATGGCTTAATTGCAGTAATCTCTCCTTTAACAAC
Source organism: uncultured Candidatus Izemoplasmatales bacterium (assembly GCA_964652375.1). Lineage (GTDB taxonomy): Bacteria > Bacillota_I > Bacilli_A > Izemoplasmatales > Izemoplasmataceae > CAZZAP01. The sequence continues at coordinate 11,469 of CAZZAP010000014.1, read as the reverse complement.
CTCCCCTGGTCTCATGATTAAACACCTCATTTAAGATTACTCGTTAATAGTATAGCAAAATTTAAAAGACATTTAAAGTAAATAAAAAAAGAAAATCAATCTGATTTTCTTTGTTTTAATCTAGATATTTTCCACTCCAATAATACCAGGTACCTCTTCGAGCAATATCGCTTCAATACCGTCTTTTAAGGTCGAATCTAGCGCACTACAACCCACACAAGCACCCAACATTTCAACATAAACAATGCCATCCTCATACCTAATAAACTTGATGTCTCCACCATCTCTTTGAAGATAGGGTCTTACTCTTCTTAAGACCTCAATTACTTGTTTTTCAATTGTCGCACTATCCATAATGTCACCTCTTTTTAAATCGCAAATATATTATACACCAATTAATTTTAAATGGTAAATGAAACGCTAATTATTCTTTTTTACTATTTCGTTGAATAATAAAATAAGGAGCGTTAGGTGTACAAGATTCAAGAAGGTAATCTGGAATAGTATTTATGGTATCTTTTGTGAATCCTTTAAAGCGCAACATATCAGCGCTATAATCACCAACAATATACTCGTATTTGTCGAGATATTTCACGTATCGTTCATTAAAGATTTTCACTTCAAATGCTTCTTTGTGGTCTTTGATTAAGGTAAAAACACCGTGTTCTGTTTCTATCATAATGTTAACCTCCTTTATAATCCTTTATTTCTTTTTGTAAAATCATACTTATTGTTACGAAACCTACAAACACAATTATATAGAAAAGTACTGCAAAATAAAACACATATAATTTATTTATTTCATATAAAGCCCCACCAACAACAAATCCTATTGTCATACCAAGTCCAACTATACTCTGTCTTACACCAACAATCATCCCCTGGGGAACGGCTCTATTACTTGACATTAGACTAATTGCAGTTGGTTCATATATAGCCATAACAAAATGATAAATCATGAATATAGTAAGGTATTTAATAATTGATATTTCACCTTGAAAAGTAATAAATACTGTAATCGGTGCAACTAAAAATATTAGTGATAAAACCAAAAGATTATGTTTCTTACGCAAAACAATCGGTGTTATAAAAAGATTAGTAAATAAACAAACCACACCTATCGCAAACACGATCCACCCCAGATTACTAGCTGCTACACCATTATCCAGCACATAGTAATCAAAAAACCTTCTTATGTTGTTGTGTGAGAAACTAATAAAGAATGTTAATGTGATGGTAGAAAGTGGTAACCAAGGTAATCGAATTACTTGTTTCATATTTTCTATAAAATGAACTCTAGTTAGATGATGATCAGTATCTACTAAATCAGTCTTCTCAAAATAAATGTACAATCCAAACAGTAACGAAGCGCTACCTTGTATGAAGAACACAATTGAATAATTATATGAAAATATTTGGGTTAAATATCCACCTAATAAATAACTCATTGATGCTCCTATTAATGTCAGGGAAACGGCATAACTAAGTGTTTTATTCCTGTCCTGTTCAACATGAATATTATCATTTATATACGAGTAAATATTTACCAAAACTCCCGATGTGAATATACCACATATCATAGATGATAACAACAATGTATACTCGTTCTTAAATACTCCAAACATAATCTGCCCAAGAGCAAATCCAAAAAAAGTGATTGCTAATACCTTGTTCCTATCCTTAATATCTCCTAGAGCACCCCATAACGTTGAAAATAAGAACAATCCCAATCCTGTACTAGATAAAAATAACCCTACAAAAACACCACTTATTTTCAATTGCTGAACATATAGTGGTATTGTTGGATTTCCTACATTAAATAATACTCGAAAAAGTAAACGCAATAAACAACAAATACAGTTTGTGTTTGCTCATGAACTCTCATCCTATCTATATTTTATCTATTAAAACGATACTTTCTGTCATAATTGCCTCTCTTCTTCCAATGAAGCCCACTTTTTCACTAGTTGTTGCCTTAACACTAACCTGACTTATCTCCACTTCCAGTAAATCAGCGATATTCCGACGCATTTGATCAACATACTTCCTTACTTTGGGTTTTTCTAAAAACACAGTAGAGTCGATATTTAGCACTTTATAACCTCTACTCTTTACAACACTCATTACTTTCTTAACTAACATAGATGAATTGATACCTCTAAACTCTTCAGAAGTATCTGGAAATAGTTTTCCAAGATCCCCAAGTGCCAAAGCACCAATTAGTGATTCACAAACAGTATGGAGTAAACAATCTCCATCACTATGAGCAACACTACTTAAATCGCTAGGAATTAAAACACCACCAAGTAATAGCTTGTTTCCAGGTTCCAAACGATGGATATCGCTACTTTGTCCTATTCTCACTTAAAATCACCTCTAACATTTTTATATCTTCTTTTGTAGTAAACTTAATATTCGGTTCATCTGTAATATATATATACGGCTTTATATCAGAATACTTATATACTAATGATAAATCATCCGTTCCAATATATCCATCTTCTTTTGCCTTGTTATGAACCTTTTTAATCAACTCTGTATTAAAACATTGTGGCGTCTGTACAGCAACTAACTTACTACGATCAACTAACCCATCCATAACAAAGTTATCCACAATATGTATAGTATCTTTCACTCTAGAACCTATTGAAATCGCATGGTGATTTGGAATGTTTCCCACAAAAAACCGAATAAAATCAGTCGAAATATACGGCCTCGCACCATCATGAAACAAAACGACAGAATTTTGAATATAATTGAGTGATTTATAAACACTCTCCTGACGAGAATCACCACCAATTATAATCGTATCTATTAGGTTTGAATACAATAAATGAAATTTATCAAATTCATTATTAGAAACCACCAAAATAATCTGATTACAGTTTACATCATTTAGAAAAAAATCAATAGAATATTCTATAACTTTTTTTCCACATATAGTATATAGATTTTTATTATTTTTTAGACCAGTTCTTGATCCTGAACCAGCAGACATAATCACAGTTGTATAATTCATATTTTTTCCACACTTTCTTGCATATTTCTTTTGATTTTTTTTACATGTTTTATAGAATGACTCGCTGTTTACAAAATGAATTTTCCACAATCAATTTTTTATGATTTTTTTGTAGTCAAGAAGAAGTTGAATCTACAAGGAAATTTTGCAGTTTTTCTGATTTATTAATATCAAACTATTTCTGTATGAATATATTTAGAGTTGATTTATTAATTTAAAACCAATATTCGAATAATTTACTTATTTTTTCTAAACATATTCAATATAACTTTTTTGATCATGTTTTAAACGTAATCAAATTTTAACTTCTGATATCGCAAGTGATCGTTACTAAGAAACTTTACTATGTTTTTCTCGTGCATTTTTCAGCGATGAAAATAATAGCTGCTTGAGTAGTTATCTTTCAATGTCACATCTAACGCATGTAGTGCTTCTGATAGTATTAAATCAGGTTCCTTCCCTTCATATGGGCATTCTACGATACCTATATTAGGATAAATAGTCTGTTTTACTCCCCCAAACATCATCTCCATGTTCACTAGATCTCCAGTACCAATTAGTGCCCTATCTAAGATATTATATTTCATTTTATCCTTAATAATTAAGCCAAATTTAATACCTTCTAATCTAAATAAACTATTTGATTCTTTAATGAATTTATACTGCAATTTCGAAAGGTATTCCCCCATCATTAAATCACCAAAATCTCGTCCATATTTTTCATTTATACTCGGTATATTTGATAATTGAATTATTACTAAGTAGAAATGTTTTTTTGATTTGTTTAAGCGTTTAATTTCCGTATATAATTTAGAGTAGTCTGGTAAATTATTTAGTACATCAATTTCTGTTTCTGGAAATTGTTTTGGATCAAGTTTTTTTATAATTGAAATTCTCATTTTATTTTTCATAAATTCAATTAGTTTTCCCTTTTCACGTATCCAAATATATTCATCATTTTTTTTGATTCTATAGGTTGTATTATAGATTGGATTTTTTCTTGAAATTCTCTCAATAATTTTTTCATATTCATGCAAGTCATCTCGATGAATTTTTTCCATATAATTCTGATTTGAAAAATAGTTTTCATCCATGCCAGAAATTTCTATAAATTTATCAGTTCCAAACGACATTCCTTCTTGCTCTTCAAAACAGATTCCATCGTTGAAAATTTCGATTGTTGATATGAAACGAATTCTCAATAATTCTGAAATATTTTTTATGTTTTTTAACTCATTTTCAATGATTTTGAAGTCCTCTTCCCTTAAATCCTTCTTTAAATTCTTCACTAACCCTTGAGATAGTAGAAGAAATATAAAACTTCCGATGATAACCATATCTGTTAACTCATAATATTCTGTATAATCCACTGTGAAGTAATGGATATAGACATAGCCCAGTATAAATAGAAAAGTGACTATAAAATTATAGCTCACTTTCTTTCTGTAAATTATTAGTAATATTATATCGTAAAGAAGCCATAATCCGAATAGTGAAATAATAAAGTATGCATTCATATAGTTCCTCCTTAATCATCAATGTTACTTCGAACATATAATCTTGGATAGTAATATGATAGAAACACCCCAAAAATAATTAGATAATAGCTTAATAGAGAATAGGTTTGATCCAATGTAAATGATAATCCTGCAATTACTAGGAATAGTATTCCCCAAATAAAGGTAACTCCACCACAAGACTTCTTGAATAATTTAGTTCTTGTATAGTCTGTACGATAATCATAACGTAAGAATCCATACGCTGTTGGACGATTGATTAACCACGTAACTAAGAGATATACCGCAAATATAAGAACAACAAACTTACTATTATGATATGTATTTACTTCTTTAAATATAATACTTAAAATCAAAATCACTAAATACAGAGATAGTGTTACATACTCAAATACTGACATATATCTTAACTTTCTGTATTTCCAATATGATATTCCACCAAACAAAACAAGTGTTATTGGTGCGACATACACATAATCAACAAAGTGTCCCAGCCAATTACTTAGGAATATGACACTAAACAATCCTAACATAAACTTCAACCCTAGTTTACCATGGTAGTATTTATATCTTTGTGCTGTTTCTGTTTCAATACCCATATCAAATCCTTCTATCACTTCTTGTAGAAATTCATAATCACCAACATACTCAAAATTTCCTTTATCTAAGGCTTTTTCCAGTGTTGTGTTCCCAACACTAAGATCATATAAACATTCATTTGTAGCAATGATGATAAGGTCTGAAATATCACTAACGCCATGATATAATATGTGATTTTTACGTTTTGTTCTAATATAGTAAGAATCTTTCCCAACAAAGAACTGAACATTTCGTTCTTGTTTTCCTAAAGAGCCTGGAATAAACTGATGTGCAATAATATTCATTAATTCATCATGTGTGATGAAATAGTCATCATCATCACCATAATAAATTAAATCATCAATCATATCTCCATACTCAACACCTGTTTGAATCATACCAGATATCCCTGCTTCAGGTTTTACCCAAGATCCAATAAAATAGCCATTTTCCAGTGGATTAACATAACTGTAATCATCCACATCAAACAAATCATTAACCGATTTATTCTTCCAATACTCCTTACTAGCTACTCCACCAAAATAGTCACGTTTATTACCAATTTTAGATGCGCTTATATTTCCTTCTATTTCAGGGAAATAAGCTAAAACTTGATTAATTACTTGTTCTAGTTTTTTCTTTCTTGGTAGATCATCATCAAGAAACTCAATCAATAACGCTCCTTTTCCATCCTTACAACTTTTATCATCTATTGCTTTGTAATTTACGATACTTAATAATCTAACCTCATCATCGGGTATTTCGCTAAATAAGTAGTGTTTCTCGTTAATACCTAGTTTTTTAGCATCTTTTGATAACCCGAGATAAATTTGATTAATATATCTTGTATCCTTCAGTGATTCAAATGTCTCCAAGAAATCTAATTTCATTTTTTCATTTTCTGGTACGTATTCCTCCACAAAATCATCAATGCGCATATTAATCACATAGTGTTTTGCAGAGATTTCATTTCCATCTGTGTCAATAATCTTCTTAATCATATTATCCTCAATTACGAAGTCATTGATTTTTCTGTTTGTGAATATCTTCTCTCTTGACTTAGATATTTCACTGGAAAATGTCTTAACAACGCTATCAAATGAAGTCCTAATGAAGTGAGAACCATCAATAAAAGTATCAAACCACTTAATGAAATAGTTATAAGCATTTACTTCGTGATTTGGAATCCCTATTGAATCGTAAACAAGCGAAAATTCATCAATTAAATCATCATTATCAAAATACTTCATAAGTACTTGTTTTAAACTTAAATCCCCCCACTCTATTAAAGCAGAAGGTAATGTTTGTTCTTTGTTTGATAATCGCAACATCTTTTGTTCTTTATAATCATCATGATGGCGTTTCACATCATCAAAGAAACGATGAACTTGATCACGTTGTTTTGGGTAACGTCTTACTAGATATATTTTAAAGTTCTTAAAATCATTAGGTCTCTTAACCAAGCGTTTTTCCTTGTCAACAACCATAACATACTCATTGTCAAAATACTGGAATTCTGATTGCAATCCACAGCGTTTCATGTATTCAAAGAAAAGGTCGCCTTCATGAACTCCACCAAGGTCATAATTATAAAACTTAAACTCGTACTTATTGTTGTCTTTGTCCTTTAAGTTTTTTGTAAACTTGGAAAGTTTTTTTCTTTTACCCTCTTCGAAAACTGCTACGTTGCGTAGTCGTTTTGAAAGATAAGTAGCTGTAGTAAGGCTTCCAAGCCCACCACCAATGATTACAACGTCATATTTTTCCATACCATCACCCATTTCTAATATCACCCATCATTATATCACACTTACTATAATCATAGTAAACTAAAAAAATACGCAGAATTACATCTGCGTATTTGAGTATCGGTTGAAGGTAACAGTATAACCTTGTTGTTCTATCAATTGGTAAATCCCTTTAGTAAGCTCTTTAATCTCTCTAATCATCTTGTTATTATCTTGGAAAACACAGTGGAAAATACCCTCAACATCACTAATAAAATTAGTTGGCAATATCTCTAATTTTGCTGTGAACTCGAGCAATCTTTTCTCTCCAGGGTGTGTTACTTTGTTTAATGCAAAGAGAATATCGTATACAGTCTGAAAGTATGCGGCTAAGCGATGATTAATCGATAGCACATCATTTCTTTTTACAGCCTTTTCAATTTGGTATACATATGAGGGCATTGAATCCTGTAACAACTTAGAGTTATAAAGCACTACAGCATCATACATTTTTTGTGGATCATATTGTAATAAATTACTTCTTATTATAGATAAAATTTTGTTATCTTCATACAGAATTCTTGCCTGGTTAAAATTATTAATGAAGCAAGTAGAATAGCCGTTCCCCACCTTTCCTTCTAAGGTGCTCTTAAGCGTTTTATCAATGTCGAATACATTCCTATAAATAAATTCAATATCTATCCCATTTTTTAATATCCCATCATCCTCAAGTTCCCAAAAAGTATTCGAATACTCCATATATCTAACATACTGATTTATTATTTCTTTTCTGATTGATTCATCAATCGGTTCATACACATAAACGTATACATCATAATCTGAGTCTTCATCAAACAATCCACTACCTCTAGAACCACCTAGCATAATCCCAGCAACTTGGCTTAATTTAGACATTTTCTCAATTAGTTCATTGAACATTGTATCACCTCAAATGTATTGTATCATATAAGGCAAATAAAAAAAGCCTGTAACGGCTTTTATGTTTGTAAATGTTTTGACAAATAAATCAATAAGGATTCTTTGTTTATATCGAAGTCAAGGTATCCATTATAAGCTACACTAATACTCCCTGTTTGCTCACTAACAACGATAGTTAATGAATCAGAAATTTCGCTTATACCAATTGCAGCACGATGTCTAGAACCCATTTGTTTAGGGATATCCAGCTTCTCAGTAGATGGATAGTACGCTCCTGCACACACAATTTGATTATGTCTAATTATTACTGCACCATCATGAAGTGGTGTCTGAGGATAAAAGATTGTTGAGAGCAACTCACTACCAAGTGGAGCATCTACTGGATAGGCACTTTCAATATACTCTTCAAGTGGCGTTGTTTTCTCTAACGTAATAATTGCCCCAATCTTCTTCATACTTAAATGATCAATACTCTTCACAAGTTCAATTTTTATGTTATCTTCTAACGTGTTGTTAAACATAGAATCTCTTCTAAATCCTAATTTTATTAAAATTAGGAGTACTTCTGTTTGTACAATAATCATTAACAAAAGCAGTAGTGGTAAAACCTTGACTACTATATCGATAATATCGATATTTTGCATGAAAATCGTATACATCAAATATACAAAAAGAGTGATGTTTAACAATTTGAACATTCGGTAAATTACCATGTTTGTTTTTGCTTTTATTAAAATTGTGAATATTGCGAGTAAATAAATATTTAGAATCAAGATATCATAATTTTCCATAAAATCACTCCTTCAAAAACATTATATCACAAACAAAGAATACCTGCGAACACTAATATTTTATATGAGAAAAAACTGAATGAAAACGTTCTTAGAATTATGAAAAAATCGATGTAAATTATAGACATTATTAATTAGCGCATTACTTTGAAAATCAAATGAAATTTTTCTATTTAAGAAATGTCTAAACAAAGGGATTTCACAGTAATATAAAAATGTCAAGACTGTAATTATATTTAATATTATTATATAATATATCTACAACTTTTTTCAGTTAAGGGGGCTTGAAAATATGTATAAATATAGCAGTAAAAATATCGAACAAATAAACAAAAATATAGCCGAAGGATTTCCTCATCTTTTTCCTATCACTCCAGATATGGAAAAAACATTTGAAGGTGTATCTCGATTAGTAATGTTAGATCGTTATACCCAAAAAGATTTATCACTTTCGACACTTGATAAAGGAGACCTTGTTATCACGGTTGTAAAAAATGACCCCAAATTCCCTGCACGCGGAATTGGGTATGTTTCACATGTCATTGGAGACCTTGTTACGATTGAGTTAGAAGAAGAATTTTTAGCGACAGCCGAAGATGCTGACAAAGATGGATTAATAACAAGAAACATTAGACAAATAGACAAGCCTTTGGAATTATACTTTGAACAAATTGCGAAAAGGTTAGCATATCATCTCGGTGAAGACGAGACTGAAGAAACGATTCAAGCATTCTACCAAGAGGTAGCTTCTTTAAATCTAGTACCAGCAGGTCGTGTTTTATTTGGCGCTGGTAGCAATACAAATGTAACGTACTTCAACTGCTTTGTTATGCCACATGTACATGATTCTCGTGGAGGTATTTCTGATCATAGAAAACAAGTAATGGAAATCATGAGCCGTGGTGGTGGAGTAGGTACAAACGGGTCTACGCTACGTCCTAAAAACAGTTTAGCTAAGGGCGTAAATGGTAAATCGAGTGGTGCGGTATCTTGGCTACATGATTTAAGTGAGTTAACACATTTAGTTGAACAAGGTGGATCAAGACGTGGTGCACAAATGATTATGATGCATGATTGGCATCCTGATATTGTTGAATTCATTGTTTCAAAAATGCAGAATCCTAAAATTCTACAATTCTTAATTGACACAATTAAAGAACCTTCAATAGTGGCAGCAGCAAAAGCTAAACTCAAGTTTATTCCTTTAAGTGAATCTGAAATTCAAATCAATGAATATATCCTAGAGCAAAACAAAATCACTCCAGGTGTATTTACGAAGCAAATTGTTGATCAAGCATTTGAAAGAATCAACAAAGGTGGACATTACGAAGTAAATAATTCAGAGTTCTTAACTGGTGCAAATATATCAGTAGCAATCACAAAAGAATTCATGGAAGCAGTAGAAAATGATGCAGACTATGAATTACGTTTCCCAGATGTAGATTCGTACAAAGAAGAAGAAAAAAATGCCTATGATGAAAAGTGGATGCATGTAGGTGATGTAAGAGAATGGAAATCGCTTGGTTATCGCGTTAAAACCTATAACACAATCAAGGCAAAAGAGCTTTGGAATCTGATAAACATTTGCGCAACATACTCAGCAGAACCTGGTATTTTCTTTATCGATAATGCAAACGAAATGACAAATGCAAAAGGATATGGACAAAAAGTAGTTTGTACAAACCCATGCGGAGAACAACCACTTGCTCCTTATTCAGTTTGTAACTTAGCTGCCATCAACTTAGCGAACATGGTAGATAAGAAAAAAGCAGAAGTTGATTGGAAAAAATTAGAACAAACAATAAAAACTGCTATTCGAATGCAAGATAATGTAATTGATAAAACACATTATTTCTTAGATGAAAATAAAGAACAAGCCTTAGGTGAAAGACGTATAGGTCTTGGTATTATGGGACTTCACGACTTACTCATTCGGTGCAACAAACGATATGGTAGTAAAGATGCGAATAAACTTGTTGATGATTTATTTAGATTTATCGCAACAAACGCATATGAACAATCGATTGAAATCGCAAAAGAAAAGGGATCATTCCCATTCTTAGCAGAATTTGGTAGTAGAGAGCAGTTCATCGAATCTGGTTATATTAAAAAATTACCTGAATATATTAGACAAAACATCTTGAAATATGGAATCAGAAACTCTCACTTATTAACGATTGCACCGACTGGTTCAACTGGTACTATGGTTGGCGTATCTACAGGATTAGAACCATATTTCGCATTCACGTATTTTAGAAGTGGTAGATTAGGTAAATTTATCGAAGTTAATGCTCCTATCGTGGAAAGTTACTTAAAAGAACATCCAGAACTAACAAAAGAAACATTACCAGAAGTATTTGTTAGTGCGATGGAATTAGCACCAGAAGATCACGTTGATGTACAATGTACAATTCAAAATTGGGTAGATTCCTCTATATCTAAAACAGTAAATGCTCCAAAAGGGTATAGTGTAGAAGAAGTAGAACAAGTATATATGCGTCTATATAAAGGTGGCGCAAAAGGTGGTACAGTATACGTTGATGGTTCAAGAGACTCACAAGTTCTCACATTATCAAAAGACGATGATGAAAAAATCACACAACCTAAACAAGTGGATTTACTCGACTTAGGTATTGAACTTGAAGAAGAGATAAAAGAGCCAAAACAAGCCAAAACCCAGGGATTAAGAAGCGACAGACAAGACCGAAATATCGGTGTTGAACCAGGAGATATTTGTCCAATATGTCTTGAAGGTACTGTTGAAAATCTTGGTGGTTGTCACACTTGTACGAACTGTAACGCACAATTAAAATGTGGATTATAAAATAAAAAAGCGCTTAAAATAGAGCTTACTGAAAAACTAAGTTAAATAAAAAAGAGATAAAATTCATGAAGGA
>CAZZAP010000013.1:0-41033 GCA_964652375.1 uncultured Candidatus Izemoplasmatales bacterium | reverse complement strand
CTCTGAGAGTTGCTATTTTCGCTTTATAAGTTCATTTACAAAGAAACTCGCTACATCTTCTGCATATTTTTTTGGACCAAACCCAGCATCAAAGCCTAGTTCTTTCGCAAGTTCATGGGTAATTCTTGGACCTCCAACGATGATTACAAATCGATTCCTTAAGTTCTCTGCCTCTAATAATTCAACAAAATTGACTAAGTTATTGATATGAACATCTTTTTGAGTAACTGTCTGTGAAACAAGTAATACATCTGCATTCACATCTAACGCTTTTCTAATTAGTTCTTCATTTTCAACTTGGCTTCCAAGATTATAAGCATCGATATTACGATAACGTTCCAACCCGTAATGACCTGCGAATCCTTTCATATTCATTATCGCATCGATTCCTACTGTGTGTGCATCGGTTCCAGTTGATGCACCTACCACTACGATATTACGTTTAAGTTCTTTTTCAATTATGTCCTCTATTTCATACTTTGATAGTACTTCAGAGTCAACTGTCTCGACTTTGATATCAGTATAATCGACACTGTGAATTACACTACCGTATACAATATACATCGTGTAATCATCATCTAGTGTAATGGATTCTGCTACAAGAGGATTTTCAAGCCCCATTTTTTTTGCAAGTGTTTTTGCAGCCTCTTCACCTTTTTCATCATTCTTTATTGGTAAAGTAAAACTAATTTGTACCTTACCATCATTCATTGTATCTCCGTAAGGTTTTAGTTTTGAAAGATCTAGTTCTTTAGCATACTTCTTATCACTCATATCGTATCCCATATTACTGATCCTCCTTTAACTCTTTTATCATTTGATCAAGGATTGGATTGGTATAGTCTGCTTCTTTTAAGGCAACACCTTTTAGTCCCTTTCCTCCATCAGATGGTCTTTTGATTCCAGCAAAAACACCATTTTCAATGGTTTCAAAAATACCCCTATTAGAAATCTCATGTAATAGATTGATTGCATCACTAAGTACTTTGTTCGCTCTTGTTTTGATAATACCATTCTCTTTGAACTCGATCTCATCACCAAAATTCTTCATTGTTTGATTGATGTATCGTGCATTTTCTATTGCAAGATATCTATCGCTCATAAATGGCGTATGAACTGCTTCAGTTAACATCCCAAGTAAATGGATGCGCTGGTTTGTTGTTGTAGTAACCATATTAAATAACGCGTTTTGAACATGCCCTTTAAAAATATTTCCTGTCATATGTTTTGTAGGTGGCATATATTTTAAAGGAGCTTTTGGAAAGATTTCTCTTGCCATTAGCGCTTGAGATAATTCAAGTAAAAATCCATTTTCTACAGTAGGATCAATTTCAAATGCATGTCCAAGTCCTTGTAGTTCTTCTTTCATATGAGCAAGAAGTGCAAATTGCTCATTAATAAACTGAGATGCAAGTACAGTATGTGCTTCAGTTACCGCATCACTTGTCGTTAAATAATTATCCTCACCTGTATTAATTATAATTCCACTATATGCGTTAATAACACGGCTAAAAAACTGATCAACAAACGTTCTTTTCATATTGATATCTCGAAATAAAATACCATATAAAGAATCATTTAACATCATATCAAGTCGTTCTAGTGCTCCCATTGCAGCGATCTCAGGCATACAAAGACCAGATGCATAATTTACTAGTCTGATATACCTTCCAAGTTCTTCTCCAACTTCATCTAGTGCACTACGCATAATCTTAAAGTTTTCCTGAGTTGCATACGTACCACCAAATCCTTCTGTGGTAGCACCATACGGTACAAAATCAAGCAGACTTTGCCCTGTAGTTCTAATAACAGCAACAACATCAGCACCTGCTTTAGCAGCTGCTTTTGCTTGAGTAACATCTTCGTAAATATTACCAGTAGCAACAATTACATAAAGCAAAGGACCTTCTTTATCGCCATATTTTAGAAGTAGGTTATCTCGTAAAGAAGAATTCTCTTTGATACGCAATAAATGTTCTTCGTAATATGGTTTCAATACATTAACAACTTCTCTTTTATCTACTAGTGGAAATGTTGTGATATCAAGTTCATCTTGCGATACTTTATGTACTATCTCTTGTAGTGTAAAGCCTGTTGCATGTATTGCACTTGCTAAGTAATTACTAAGTCCTATTCCTAGATTACCTTTTTCTTTTATATGCTTCACAATGACATTTGGGTAAGGTACACCAAATGCATCAACCCCATCGATTCCAAGCAAACGAGCAACAGTTCTCTCTACTGTAACTGTTGTATGTTTGTCTATGAAAGATTGAGTTTCTTTCGCTATCTTAGTTGCAAAGCTACGAGCGTTTGCAACTTTTTTACTATCTAATTGTAATTTACTCATTTTAATAATCCTCTAACACGTTGAACACTGGTAAATGAAGTTCTTCTGTTAACCGTTTCTTAAACTCATGTTTATCAAAGACTGTTCCATTTGGTGATACGGGATTGCACGTCAAAAATAGTAAGTTTAACTTATTCAAGACTTGAAGCTGAACACGTATCATCTTTAATTGAGCTACTTTCTGATGTGAAGCCAATATGTGTGTACCATCTTTAATTACCAAGTTTAATTCTTTAATCTCATTTCGAAGTTCGATCAGTATATCAATCATTTTATCATTTAAAGCACCATTGATATAAATCGTTCTAATTTTCGGATGAATGTAGTTTCGAATAATTTCCTCGTTACCAAGTAGGTTTGTTTCCTTAAATGCGTGGGCGTGTCCTTGATCATCAATATAGACGTGATTTTTGAACTTAATAATATTGATTTTATCACGATGTCTAACTTCCTCAATCGATAACTGGTCAATCATGTTTTTTGTGCAGTCAATGACAACGTTTATGTCATCATTATATGAAGCACCTGTTGCTAAAATACATGATTCAGCTACTCTGAAACTTGCGATTGATTTACGGAATAGTGCGCCATCAATAAATATCTTCTTACATGAATATTTTTGAAGTTTGTTGATGACTTTCACCATTTCATTGTTTGTCGATGGTCCTGCGACTAACGCAAGACCTTCTGTGACAGCTTCTACGATTAAGACTTCACCTAATGGTGTACGCACATTTGTATTTTCATGGATTACAAAGTTGAATTCGCACTCACGTAAACAATCACTCGCAGTTGCGATGATTGTTTTTGGATAGACCTTTATTCTTGGTTTTGGTTTATTTGTGACATTGTCAATCTTTTCTCCATCTAGACCAATCGAAGTGATTCCGATTGACATATCACTAAATTCATCAATTAGTTGATTTAGAACAGTTGTTTTACCTGCATTCTTTGCGATTCCAATGATTGAGATTGTACGGTGTGAACCAATGTGTTCTCTAAGAATAGTTACGTGTTATTCTTTCTTTTTCTAGCTGTGTTGAATTGATCTAATTTGATACTGCTTGTAATCTCTGGGTCGTAATACCCCATCGATGCAGCAGTGCAGTCTTCACACTCGCACGAGTTTTCGTATTTCGTCGGTCCATAGTAAGTTGTAATCATTCCTTCGTAATTACGTAAAATCGTTTTACCTGGCGCCTGACTAATAACATAGTTTGGCATAACTGGAATTTTACCTCCGCCACCAGGTGCATCAACAACAAACGTTGGAACTGCAATCCCACTAATGTGACCTCGTAATCCTTCGATAATCTCAATTCCCTTGCTTACAGGTGTTCTAAAATGTTCAATTCCTTTTGATAAATCGCACTGGTAAATATAGTATGGACGCACGCGCAGTGTAATCAATCTTTTTACCAGTTTTTTCATAACGTTAACACAGTCATTAACTCCCTTTAATAGGACACTTTGATTACCAAGTGGTATTCCTGAATCCGCCATTAAATCTAGCGCTCTTTTTGCTTCAGGAGTTAATTCCTTTGGATGATTAAAGTGCGTGTTTATCCAAATTGGATGATACTTTTTAAGCATTGTTACTAGTTTTTCAGTAATACGCTGAGGCATTACAACTGGTGTTCTACTACCAATTCGAATTACCCCTACGTGTGGTATTTTTCGTAATTCACTTATAATGTACTCTAATCGATCATCACTAACAAGTAACGCGTCTCCACCAGAAAGTAATACATCGTTAACTTCTGGATGATTACGAATGTAATCGAGTGCTTTCTCCACATTATCCATTTTGCTTCCTGTATCTTTTTGACCTGCAAATCTTCTTCTAGTGCAGTGTCTACAGTACATCGAGCACATATCTGTAATTAAGAATAAAACGCGATCAGGATAGCGATGCGTTAGTCCTGGGACTACACTATCACCATCTTCATGAAGAGGATCATCTAAATCATGCAGACCCACATGCATCTCATCGATTGCAGGTACTGCTTGTAATCTGACAGGATCCTTCTTATTTTCAGGATTTATCAATGTTAAATAGTAAGGTGTAATAGCCATTCTAAACTCACTTAAAACATTGTGAACGATATGAAGTTCTTGATCTGTAAGTTTAATGTATTTACTTAAATCGTCAACAGTCGTAATTCTATTTCGTACTTGCCAGTGCCAATCATTCCAATCGTCATCACTAACATTCGGAAAATAAAGTGCTTTTCTTTCCAAGTAGTCCTTGTATAATTTCGTAGCCATCATGTCACCTCCTATGTATATTTCTTTTCAAATAATTCTTTGATTTTTGGTGCGTTATTCACTAAATCTAACGTTAATTCAGCATGTCCTTTTGTATACCCATTACCGATAATCATCGTTACATCACTTCCAACACCCTCTGCTCCAAGTGCTGCTTTTGTGAACGAAGTAGCCATACTAAAGAAATACACCACTCCTGTATCTTTTGTAATAAGTACACAGCTCATCTCAGTATTCGGAACATTCACCACATTGATTGTTACATCAACTTGATCACCGTTTATATCTAATATTTTATCATAAACGTCAAGTGCATTAGTAGCATCTGCGAGAACAATCTCATGACATAGCTCTAAGTCTTGCAACATTTTTATTTGCCACTCTTCATTTACAACACCAATTACTGTTCCGTTTTCTCCTGCATTTTTCATTGCTTGGTATGCACAAAGAACACCACTTTTTCCAGCTGCTCCAATAATCGCAACTGAGTCACCTTCACGTACTAATTTATCTACTTGAGCAGGTGCTCCAGCAACGTCAAGTGCAGCAAGTACAAGATGTTCATCCATATCACTAGGTACTTTTGCATAAATACCACTCTCAAACAAAATCGCTTCCCCTTCAATATGAACTTGATCATTATCAATATTAATAGATTTTATACGTTTAATCTTTAACGGTGTTAGTGACAAGGATACTAATGTAGCGATTTTGTCACCTACTTGAACAGTAGTTGGAAACGTCTCTCCAATTTCTTTTACTGTTCCAATTAGCATTCCACCACTACCCGTTACTGGGTTTTGCATTTTTCCACGTTGATTGACAATTGTACTAATCATTTCTTCCATTTTTGAAACATCATTATTACATGCTTGTTTTATTTGCGTAAAGGAAGCACTATCGATATTCAATGTAATTACATCTAATAGCATTTCATTCTCATTTATCTTCATCGTATTATCAATTTTCAAAGCCGCTTGTGGCAATACACCTTTTGGTTCAATCACTCGGTTTGTCCCAAATTTACAAACTGTTTTCATGGTTTTCCTCAATTCCTAGTATTCTTCTTGCCTCACGTGGTGTGGCAATCTCTCTATTATATTTTTTTGCAATCGCAACGACTTTTTCGACTAACTCTTTATTCCCTTTTGCAAGTATCCCTTTCTCAAGGTAAAGATTATCTTCAAGACCAACACGAACATGTCCTCCATGTTTGATGGAAAGTTCTGCTAAAAAGAACTCATATCTTCCAATCCCTGCAACACTGTATGTTGCTTCATTTGGAATCGAGTCTTTTAAAAACATAAAGTCTCTTTCTTCACCTGTTTGTCCTCCAGGTACACCTAAAACAAAACTAAAATGGAGGTGACCTTTTATATGCCCTTTTTTATATAATCTCATTACCTGGTCAATATGCATTTTACCAAAACATTCAAGTTCTGGAAGAATATTCTTTTCATAGATGTGTTTGGCAAAATATTTAATATCATTCTCTGTATTAATAAATACTTCATCCCCACCAAAATTCACACTACCACAATCAAGTGTGCACATTTCTGGATATAACAATGTTGGCTGCAATCTCTCATCATTGCTCATCCCTACTGCCCCACCAGTTGATGGTTGAATAATGACATCTGGAAGTTCTCGTTTTATCGCATCAATCGCTTCTTTGAAACGCTCTTTGCTTTGCGTAGGAGTACCATCATCTTCTCGGACGTGCAAATGAATAATTGATGCACCTGCTTCATATGATTCTGTTGCCTCTTTGACAATTTCTTCAATTGTATAAGGAACGTAACTACTATGTTCTTTTGTAACTTCTGCACCACATATCGCAGCAGTAATAATTAACTTTTCCATTAGTTACGCTGCTTTTCCTTTGGTACAATACACGTTCCAGACGCTTTACATACGAGCACTTTTTCACGTAGTACATCTGCTGCACTATCACTAATCTCAGGTTTTGCCTCGATTACTTTGTAACACTCAAACATCATTTTTCGAGATGTATTTCCAACATGAGTTATCCATCCAATTACCTCAATGTAATCACCGGCATAAAGCGGTGCCAAAAACTCTACATTGTCATACGCTCTAAATAATCCTTCATCTCCATCGTGTCTTATTAGTAATTCAGTTGCCACATCTCCGAATAACTGAAGATTCAGTGCACCATCAACAAGTCCTCCACCATAATGTGCATGGTGAGCACTTAGTCTCATACGAATCATTACTTTTTCCATATTATCACTCCACTTCCATTACAACTGGTTGATCAATTATTAAATTCGCAGCAGTTGCTGCTTTAATCTCATCCAATGTAAATGTATTATTATATTCTATTAAATGTAACCCATCTTCTTTTACTTCCATAACACCCATCTCTGTTATAATCATATTTACTTGATGTTTTGCAGTTAGTGGAAGTGTACATTTTTCTAATATTTTTGCTCTTCCTTTATTGGTATGCGTCATCGCAACAATTACCCTCTTAGCGCCGGTAACTAAATCCATAGCTCCACCCATTCCAGGGACCATTTTCCCAGGGATTATCCAATTCGCTAGACTACCTTCTTGATCTACTTCTAAGCTTCCAAGCACAGTGACATCCACATGCCCTCCGCGAATGATAGTAAAACTCATAGCACTATCAAAATACATACCACCTTCAACCAAAGTCACAGGTTGACCACCAGCATTTGATATATCATAATCAATATTCTCTGTTGGTGCAGGACCAAGTCCAATTAGACCATTTTCACTTTGCAAATGAACATTAATGTGCTCAGGGATGTAGTTTGCAACCAAAGTAGGCAACCCTATTCCAAGGTTGACTACATCACCATCATGTAATTCTTTAGCAACTCGTTTTGCTATTAGAGAACGAATCATCTGTTTATCCATTTTTGTCCTCCTTAATTACATAATCTACAAAAATGTGAGGTGTCATAACGTTATCAGGATCAATGTTATCGAAGCCTCTTGCTTCTACAATCACAGTATCTGCCGCAGTCGCCATTATTGGATTAAAATTTCTAGTTGTTTTTGTATATACTACATTTCCATACGCATCAACCGTTGTGCCATATAAAAGCGCAAAATCAGTTTTGATAGGGAGTTCCAATAAATACTCTTTTCCATCTACTTGGATTACTTGCTTCCCTTCTTCTACCATTGTTCCAATACCAGTTGGTGTTAATATTCCACCAAGTCCAGCACCACCGGCTCGTATTTGCTCAATAAGAGTTCCTTGAGGTACTAAGGTAACGTTCATTTTTTCCTCACTCATTAATCTTCCTGCTTCTGGATTTAATCCAATATGAGATGCAATTAAATGTGATACTTGTCCATTCACAATTAATTTCCCTACACCACGATCTACAAATCCAGCATCATTACATACGATTGTAATATCTTTGATCCCTAATTCTTTGATTTCATCAATGATTGTCTCAGGGGTCCCAACTGCCATAAACCCACCGACGGCAATTGACATACCATCAAAAAATAGGTCTTTCAGTGTTGATTTTGTTACTAGCTTCTTCATCGAATCACTACTTTCTTAGGTTTTTAATAATAATGGCTGTACCCATTCCTCCACCAATACATAAAGAAGCTAAACCATATGTATTTTTACGCTTCATCATTTCATGAATTAGTGTAACGATAATTCTATTTCCACTTGTTCCAACAGGATGTCCTAGAGCAATCGCCCCACCATTAACATTTGTTCTTTCTTTTAGCCAGTCTTTCGTAACTTTGTGCTCTTCACTCAATTCTTTAACAACACCAAGTGACTGAACTGCAAATGCTTCATTCAATTCAAATAATTCAATATCTTTCAGTTCCATATTTGCTGTATGTAACACATTTTTAATTGCTGCGACAGGCCCAAGTCCCATCACAGATGGATCTACTCCACCTTGATTTACCGCTACAATTTCTGCAAGTGGTTCAAGATTATATTTTTGCATCATCTCTTCATTCATAAGAAGTAACATACTTGCTCCATCATTAATCCCTGAAGCATTACCTGCTGTTACAGTTCCATCTTTTTTAAAGACCGCTCTAAGTGATGCTAGTTTTTCCGGATTACTTCTTCTATTTGGATACTCGTCTGTATCAAACACAATTGTTTCACGACGTTTTTTGATCTCAAATGGAACGATTTCATCTTTAAATCTACCTGCATCTACAGCAGTAATTGCCTTGATTTGAGAATCAAATGCAAAGGCATCTTGTTCTTCTCTAGTAATACTATGTTTCTCAGCTATATTTTCTGCAGTAATACCCATATGATATCCTTCATAGGCATCTGTTAGTGCATCGTATACCATATGATCCGTTAACACCATATCACCAAGTTTATGTCCTGTTCTTGCAGTTTTTGGTGTTAAGAATGGTGTTGTACTCATATTTTCTACACCACCAGCAAATACAGCACTATGAATGCCAAGAGCGATGTTAGCATATGCGTTCATAACAGCTTTCATACCACTACCACAAACCATATTCAAACTATAGCCAATTACTTCTTTTGGTAATCCCGCTTTAATCGCTACTTGTCTTCCTATCCCTTGCCCTAATCCAGCTGGCAATATGTTTCCTACCACAACTTCATCAATATCTAGAGGATCTACTTGAGTTGTTTCCATCATATTTTTAATCAAAGCAGCTCCCATATCTGCAGGATGAACATTTGCCAATGTTCCTAAAAAACTTCCAATTGCAGTTCTTTTCGCTTCTACTATAAATACCTTTTTCATATTAAACCTCTTTTCTAGGCATCATTTCAGCCTCTCCCTTAATGACAACATCACCGTGCTGATTTGTTGCTATGCAATCAAAATACACACGATTACGTTCTACATTCATTTCTTTAACAACTACTTTTACAGTAATTGTATCGTTAAAAAATACCGGCTTTCTAAAACTTAAGCTTTGGTTTAGATAAATCGCTCCTGGTCCTGGTAAATCCATCCCAAATACTTTACTAAATAAACTACCAACAAACATCCCATGTGAAATCCTTGTTTTAAACATGGTTGCTTTAGCGTACTCCTCGTCAAAATGTGCAGGATTTTTATCCTCTGTAATCTCTCCAAACGTTTCAACATCTTGTTCTGTTATAGTCTTTGTGAAACTAGCTTGATCACCAATCGCTATCTCGCTAATTGTTTTCCCTAGCGTCATAGTCTCATTCCACCATTAACACTTAATGTATGTCCTGTAACGTAACTTGATTCATCACTTGCTAAGAATAATGCAGCTTTCGCAATTTCAATTGGTTCTCCAAGTCTACCAAGCATTGTTTTTTTGGCAAATTTTGCTAACAATTCCTCTGGTACAGTTTTCAGCATATCCGTCATAATGTAACCTGGAGCAATTGCATTAACACGCACATTTGCACCTTTTCGTGCAAATTCTTTTGCCCATGTTTTTGTTAATCCAATAATTCCAGCTTTTGTAGCAGCATAATTCGCTTGCCCAATGTTTCCATATTCACCAACTACACTACTAATATTGATAATACTTCCTTCCCCATTCATCATCATCTCAAATCCAAATAACTTCGTTAAATTGAATACACCTTTTAAGTTTACATCAATTACTAAGTCCCACATTTCCTCAGTCATTTTATGTGTTAATGCATCTCTAGTAATTCCGGCATTGTTTACTAAAATATCAACTTTGCCATACTCACTTTTCACGTAATCAAAAAACGTCTGACACTCTTCAACATTCGTAACATCTAACTTGTACCCAAGAACATTGTCAAGTGCTAGTTCTGCTTCTTTCACATCTACGGCGATTACTTTCGCACCATGATTTGCAAACATTTTTACCATTTCATATCCTAAGCCTCTTGCGCCACCTGTTACTACTGCTACTTTACCTTCTAATCTCATACCTATACCTCTTTCCTAAAAAATAAAAAGAACTGTTTATGTGAAAAACACATAAACAGCTCATCATTTAAAATAAATGACAATAACTAAAGTGTACCTTTAATTATCAAGTTACTAGGGGTGAGTCTCCTAATACTTTCGGCATATTCTTCCTTCATAAATAGTCTTTAAATAACTCACTTTATTAACACCTATTCACTACCAAAAACATGCTCCTCTGTTTCTAACCACCATAATTATATTATACAATGTAAGCGTTGTCAATCCATTTTAAAAGCAATTTCAAATAAAGAAAAACCCCCAAAGGGGGTTTATTCAACGTGTACTTTTACTTTTTTCGTTTTATAATTATTTGATGACACCTTGATTACTGCATCACCAGTTTTACCAACTGTTTTAACCCAGAAGCCTACGCTTCCACCAATTAGTGAAAGGTTACTTGGCCCGATTAATTCTACCGGTCCTGATACCTTAACTTGGATTGGTTCAAAAGAATATACAAGTGGATTATCTAACGCATCTAAACACTCTACTATAACCCTTGTTGTTTGATATGTATTTGTTTCAGAAAGAACAGAATCATCTATTTTTACATGCAAATCATTTTCATGTGATTGTCCGACGTATTTCGTTAAAACAATCTTGTTGTCGATGTACGCTTCAAATTTAAATGCTGTCGCTTCACTTCCCCAGCCACCGATGTATTTTGTATAAATGTCTTCTGCATCTTTATTTGACAGACCATA
The DNA here is from genome assembly GCA_964652375.1 of uncultured Candidatus Izemoplasmatales bacterium. Classification (GTDB taxonomy): domain Bacteria; phylum Bacillota_I; class Bacilli_A; order Izemoplasmatales; family Izemoplasmataceae; genus CAZZAP01. The sequence continues at coordinate 29,757 of CAZZAP010000013.1, read as the reverse complement.
TTTACGTAATATCAACTGAACACGCACCATATTCCATGGAGCTACTTTATGTAACCCCTTTGTAGCAACTGTAACTAGTACTTTTTTAATCAAGTCAGCCTCTTTTTCTGTAAATCGTTCATTGTTGTGAATCTGTTTTCCAATAAAGTCATCAATAATGATTGGAGGATGAGGTAGATATTTATAATCCTTACTTGGATAGAAATTATCAATAAATTGATTTCCAACATATACCTTTATGTAATCAGCATTAGTAGCAACGTAAACACTTCTACGTTCACCAGCTTCTAGATCTCCAATATTCATACTTGATAATATGTCCATATACGGCTCATGATCTGATTGAGAGCGATACACACTTGCAGCGTATTTTGGAATTCGAAACATATCAAGAACACCATGATAACATATTCGATCCCCACTACCAAAGTCTTTGTGGGTATTATAATCAAACATACACCACCCTATTGCTCCAGCGATGCGTGGATATTTCGCTGCATCATTTTGTACTTTGTAATGTCTTTTCGCATGATCCACGCGATGATATTCATCATCAAACTTTTTCGTAGGATACATGTGTCCATTGTATTCAGTTATTAAATATCCAGCATTTGTTTTTGATACTTTCTTTGGATTCTTCGCACCTTCATTAAATCCTCTATGAACAAAATCATTAAATGTATACACATCTTCAAGTAAGTTACTGTTTTCAATATAACGAACACCACCTGTTGGACGTGTATCATCTAATCTTCTTGCGACATCATTTGTCTTTGTATAAAATGCATCACTATCTTGTGATTCATTAATACGAACACCCCAAATAAAGACTGAAGGATGATTGTAATCACGATAAATCATTTCACGCGTATTTACAATCGCTACTTCTTGCCATTTTTCATCACCAATGTGCTGCCATCCTGGAATTTCATTAAACACCAATAACCCAATTTCATCACAGCGATCTAAAAAGTGTTTTGACGGTGGATAATGGGAACTTCTCGTGCAGTTCAGACCTAAATCATATTTTAAGATATCTGCATCTTTGATTTGCGCATTACTAGGCATCGCATACCCGATATAAGGGAATGATTGATGACGGTTTAATCCTCGAAGCTGAATCCGATTGCCATTTAAAAAGAATCCATCTTTATTCATCTTAATCAATCGCTTCGCAAATCTAGTCGAATAAGAAAGAGTGTTATCCATATATATTTCCAGTTCGTAAAGTACTGGTTTCTCTAGTGTCCAGTCATCAAGAACACAGTTCTCAGTCACCTTAATTTCTTTTAGTTTTAAAGGATACTCTCGTTCAAACGAATGAATCTCTTTATCATCTTTTAATATGCGGTACTTAAAAATTGTACTCTTCTGCTTTAGCGCATCGACAAACATTTTGATACGTACCTGATCACCAAGTACATCGACAAATGCATTATCAATACGATTCTTTTCTTCTTCTGTAATATATACTTCTCGGTATATACCACCATACGTTAAGTAATCAACCACGAATCCGTGTGGTGGTATATCATCACGCTCGGTTGAATCCACCATTACAAAAATCTTATTTTCACCTGAAACAATCTCTTTTGTGATTTCCGCCTTAAATGGAGTATATCCACCTTTATGCGAAGCTACTTGCACTTCATTCACATACACCTTTGAGTAATTCATTACTCCTTCAAAATGAAGAAAATATCGTTTTCCTTTTTTCTTCTCAATCTCAAATACTTTTTCATAACTTGAGACAAACTGATAAATGTTTTCCGAAAAATTATTATACGGTGTTACAACATTCGTGTGCGGTATGTGAACTACCTCATGCGCAGGAAATTCCTTGATGTATGATTCATCAAATTTGTTGTGATACTTCCAGCCATAGTTCAAATGTATTTGCTTAATTTCTTTCACTATAACTCACCTCTTTTAACCTCTAATTCTTTCACGATATCTTGATACTTTTGTTCATCTATAATGTGTTTCCTATTAAAAATATTTCTAGCAATCAACATCCCAATAATTGGTAGGATAAACATCATCACACGTATTCCCCAGATCGTCACTTCTGATTGAGGTAATAGGTCTTCACCTTCACCACTACTTTTGAACCCAAATATTGCTAACCCTACGCCAACTACACCCATTGCTAGTCCTGTCGCTAACTTTACGACAAATGTCTGAACACTAAACACAATTCCTTCAGTTCGTACACCTAGTTTTAATTCACCATATTCAATTGTATCCATTAATAAAATACTTTGAAGAACCATTGCTAGTCCTTGCCCTACAAATACTAAAATCCCAAACACAAACATTAACGGAACAATGTTTCCTAAGATGAACGCATTGATAAACAATAATACAAATGCAGCAACTTGAATAAGGATTGATATGTTGTAGATTTGCTTTCTCGTATAACGTTTTTTAAATAATGGGAACGTTAATATTGAACCAATTTGAACCAAACCACCTAATGCTAAAAACGGAAAGTATAATCCTTCATTTCCAATGTCGTATGCAATATAGTAAAATGCCATTGCACTAGTGATGTATAACGTAAAGTTTACGATTACTATCACAATCATGACTACCATTAATTGATCGTTTTGTTTTAATATTTGAAACATTCTCTTTAACGTAATTTTTTCTTGATTCCTTACAGTTATTTTTTCTTTTACTTGTGACGCCATGAAAACTTGTTGTACTAGGAATATTACTGATACACCAATTGCTACATAGAAAAATCCAATTCTTTTTTCTGCGATTGATGCAAGTTCAGGATTAAATTCGCCACCACCTAATAATGATGCAAGATTTAATGCCATTGCACTGATGATAATATACCCTAAAGACGTAAATACCCTAGTTAATACACTGACAGTTTCCCTATCCTTTTGGCTTGAACTAAGTGCAGGAATCATACTCCAAAATGGAATATCCATTAAGGTATAACTCATCCCCCAAAGTGTGTAAAAAAATGTAATGTAAATCATCATTTGAATTGACTCAGGAGCTAAACCTGGATCAAAGAATACGAATAATAAGATAATTGCATTTAGCACCGAACCAATTACAATCCAAGGTCTAAATTTACCCCATCTACTCTTTGTATTATCAACGATGTTCCCCATTATAGGATCGTTAATTGCATCCCATACTCTTACAACCATAAACATGATTCCAATGAATGCTGCACTCATACCGTAGTAGTTAATTAAGTATATACTCATTACAGTACTCATCGCAAACATTGCATCTTTACTAAATCCACTTGTACTAAATATCCATTTTGTTTTCTTGTTCATTACTAATCTCCTTTATGACAAATATTCTTGATCCAAAATCTTCCATCAACATAACTCTACCACCAGGCTCATATCCAGTACCAGTGAAATTATGTTCAAGTAGTAAATCCATATTTCGTAATTCTTTACCACTCATTTTCTTTTCAAAATCATTTAATTTTAATGTGTATCGATTTGATAAAAATGTATGAAGCATTGTGTTTGGTTTTAAGAACGATACAAGATGACTAATCAAACTACCAAAGACTTTAATGTTCATATACTGCTCTCTTGCTTTTATTATATACATTTTATCATCATCTAAAAAATCAATCTTTATTTTTTCAAATGGTGCATTTGGTATAATTAGTCCTTGAAATACACCAAGTATCGCTTTACTCTTATCTTCATTCACAACTGCCCACGAAGTATATTGATCATGATACACACTTCGTATGCGTTTCAATGTTCCATACGTTAGTATATTTCGATGTTCTTTATAAAATGCAATCTGTTTTTCAATTAGCTTTCGTTCAAACCTTGAAAGAATACTCATATCTAATTCGTACCCAAGCACACCAAAGGCAGCCACATTAAACCTAGTTTCAAGTGGTGTATGCCTAAATACTTGATGAGACGTATCTCCTGAAACATGATTACTAATGGTTGATAAAGGATACAAAAGACTGGTACCTTCTTGAATAAACAGTCGTTCATAGGCATCTGTATTATCACTAGTCCATGTTTGAGGCATATAATATAACATACCTAAGTCATAGCGGTTACCACCACTACTACAAGATTCAAATAACACATGTGGGAATGTTTCTTTTAAGTAGGCTAGTAATTCATATAAACCAAGGACGTATAAATGATTAAACTTGCCTTGATTTTTTATAGATAAACTACTGCCATATACATCACTAAAATTACGATTCATATCCCATTTTACATAGGTGATATGTGCGCTACTAAATAAATCATGCAATGTTTTCTTTAGGTGCTCTAGCACCTGTTTATTTGTTAAATCAAGTATTAATTGATTTCTACCTAAACTAGGTTTTCTACCTGGCAATTGAATCGCCCAATCTGGATGAAGACGATATAAGTCACTATCTTCATTCACCATTTCAGGTTCTACCCATATTCCAAACTCTAGTCCTATTTTATTGATTTTTTTGGCTAATCCATTTAGGCCTCTAGGCAATTTCTTTTTGTTATAATGCCAATCGCCAAGTGAAGAGAGATCATCATCTCTTCTACTGAACCATCCGTCATCAAGACAAAATAATTCGACACCTAGTTTTTTAGCCTTTTTGGCGATGGCTAAGAGCTTTTTTTGTTTAAAATCAAAGTAGGTAGCTTCCCAATTATTCACCAAGATTGGTCGCTCTTTTTGGTTGCTTACCAAATTCTTATTCACAGCGTTATGGAAATTTGAACTTAATTGATTCATTCCATTACTAGAAAATGTTAGAACTACTTCAGGAGCAGTAAAAGATGCTCCTTTTTCAAGATTAAATCGAAAATCAAAACTATTCACACCCATATTTACTCTTAGTAAGTTATGTGGGGACACCTCAATGTTCGCCTCAAAATTACCCGAATACACAAGCGCAAATCCATACGCATTTCCACGTTCTTCAGTCGTGTGTTTTTCTTTGATCATCACAAAAGGATTGTGATCACTACTAGAAACTCCTTTTTTGGAGTCCAATTTTACGATTCCTTTAGTAAGAAAGTGATGGGAGATATGGCGTTCTCTAATCCAAGCTCCATCTAATTTTGTTAACTCATACTGTTTGTTCAACATATCAATATTACATGAGAGTGCCTTGTCTAATATAATCTCACCATCTGTATCATTGATGATTTCAAGATTTCTTAAAATAACATCTTCTTCGTATAAAACACTATAGTATAGTACTAAGTACACATCAAATACTTGATCCTTTAAAACAACTTTTAAGGTGCTATCTTTTTGAAACATCGGCATCCCTTTTACGTTGTAATTATCAATTATGTCATGTGACTGGTATAGAAAGTCTGCGGTTCGTGAACCATCACTAAATTCAATATGAATACTCGGTTCTCTGTAATCACCCTTTCCATATGTACCCACTTCAAATAGTGTCGTTTGTGGCATATAGCCTTTTTCTTCATAGCTTGTTGCGCTACCTAGTTCAAACTCGTACTTCATCTTAAATGGACTTGCATCTTCTACTAGGTCTATCAGTCCACCATAGTAAATATGCTGTAAATGTTTGAACTTATTCACTTCAAACAAATAACTACTCTGTTTTGTTTGAAGCTGAAATAGTTGTTTTTCCTTATGATAATGAATCATATCTTCACTCCTTTACATAAAATTTTAGTAGTGTTTTATGACTGTATATGTCTGATGCTTTTAATATCGCTTTATGAACCTTTTCCATATTTATCCCATTTGGTACAAACTGCGTCTCAAAACAAATCCCTAAATGCTTTTCATGTTTTCTACCATATAAAAGCGGTTTAAAATCGGGATAATTATGGGTATAACAAACAATACAAGGATAGGTTGTATAAACCTCCATTACCCGTTTTGATACAGGATCAAATAACTCTACTTGCTTTATATCTAATCCTACATCATCAAGTAACAATGGGTCATCAATCCCTTTTTGTTTTGTTTGATAAATGCCATCGTAAAAGTGATTTTTGATAGGTGAACCATTAAATTCTAGATGAGTACCTTTACAAGACTTAAGTTTACTTGGTACAAACTCCTCATCTAACTCTGCATAATAAGATGCATTTAGATACAGGTGATGATCAAGAATATTTCTCTTCATATTTCCACTTAAATTAAAATAAGAATGATTGGTCATATTCAGTAATGTATCTTGATCTGTGGTCCCTTGAAATTCAATAAGAAGTTCTCCTTCTTTAGCAGTATAAATCACCTTGATTTCTTGATTACCTGGAAAAGATGATTGTTCTTGTTTCTTTTGATAACAAAAGGTTACCTTTGTAAAATCCTTGGAATCATCAACCTCATAGGTAAAAAACTGAAATGCAAAGGTTTCTTTCCCACCATGAAGATTGACGTTGTTTTCATTTTTATCTAATTGAATTGTCTGATCGTTTAACGAGAAAAGACCATCTTTTATTCGTCCACTTGTCGGACCGATTGTAGCGTTTAAGTACATTGCATTGTTCAAATATGAATCAAGTGAATCATATGCCATTAACACTGATTCGTTGCTGCCGTCTTTGTCTGGCACAACGATACTGATAATTGAAGCACCATAATCCATAAACGTCACTTTTATGTTTTTTTGAAACACTTCAATGAGTGTGATTTCTTGGTCGTTTACTTGATACTTATTTGCGTAGTACACCTAGTACTCCTTTAAAAAATTCATCAAAGTGTTTTTGTCCTTCACTAGTTTGTTTAAATACACCAGCATCTTCAATCACCATCATAAACTTACGCGCTACTTCATTGTTTATAAATGTATCAATATCTTCATCGTGATAGGTTTCTTTCAATGTTGTTACCCACTCGTTATGCATCGATAACTCTGCTGGTAATGCACGATTATGAATGATTGCATCTTTAATAAGTGGCAGTTCTTTTGACAGTCTAGCAGGAAGTACTGCTAGCCCCATTACTTCAATTAATCCAATGTTTTCTTTTTTGATATGATGGTGCTGTGCATGAGGATGAAATACCCCTAAAGGGTACTCCTTGCTAGTTCTATTATTACGTAACGTCATGTCAAGAATATAGAGGTCATTCTGTTTTCTGACAATCGGTGTAATCGCGTTATGAGGTGCATCTGTTTTTGCGTAAATTCCAGCTTCCTCATTGGTATAGTGTTCCCAGTAATGATAAAGTTTCATCGCAGCTTCTGTTAAGGATGCTCTGTTTGGAGACTCCATACGAATCACACTAAGTGGCCAATATAGTTGTTTTAATGTTACATCAAGAACCGTAGCTTCTGATAACACTTTTGCTTGCTCAATTGGGAAGGTATGTCTTCCTCCTTGATAGTGTTCGTGACTTAAAATACTACCCCCTACAATCGGTAATCCTGCATTGCTTCCAAGAAAGTAGTGCGGGAAAATGTCCACAAAGTCAAAGAGACGTTTGAATGTCTTTTCACTAACGTTCATTGGGATGTGCTTTTCATGCAATACAATGCAATGTTCATTGTAGTAGACATACGGTGAATACTGTAAATGAAATGGTTCTTCGTTTAAGTCAAGTTTGATTGTACGATGAGATGTACGACCCACATTTGTCGTAGCGCCACTATACCCAACATTGTCAACACAAAGTAAACATTTTGGATATTTTCTTGTTGTTTTTTTACCAGCAGCGATAATATCTCTTGGGTCTTTTTCTGGTTTACTAAGATTAATTGTTATATCAAAATCACCGTACTTTGTTGGTGATTTCCAAACGATGTTTTTTGATGTTCTTGATGTTTTTATGTAATTACTTTTTTGTGAAAGATCATAAAAATAATCACTCGCAGTTTCACTACCGTCTGTTTCTAATAAATCCGTGAATATTCCATTTATCATCGATGGTCTATCAATTAAAGCATCCATGATTTTAGCTTCAAAGATGTCTCTTTTTGATATTGTGTTTGGTTGAATCAATCCTTTGCTTGCTGCAAAGTCTAATAGTGGTTTTAATAAAGAACTTGGTTCCTCATAGTGTACATAGTCGTAGTCTAGATACTCAAATTCATCTATGTGTAATAAATCTATTATTTTATTAATCGCATATGGAATATCTTCCATGCTCATTAGTTCATGCATAATTGCATAATCAATCAGGTGTTTAATTTCTTTATTCATTTGAAAATCCCTCCTTATATGCAAGATGGAACTTCCATGCTGAAGCAATAATATCTTTTACGTTTGTATAGTTTCGTTCCCAGCCTAGTATCTTCTTTGCTTTTGCGCTAGAAGCAATTAGCCTTGCAGGATCTCCTGCTCTTCTTTCTGCTAATTCACTCGGTATTGGTAAGTTTGTAGCTTCTTTTGCAGCTTCGATCATTTCTTTAACACTATAGCCTTCTCCACTACCTAGATTAAACACATCTGATGTTCTAGTGTTAACGATGTGATCCATCGCAAGAATGTGAGCATTAATTAAATCTTCAATATGGATATAATCACGAATACATGTTCCATCAGGAGTATCGTAGTCATCTCCAAAAATACGAATTACATCTCGTTTTCCAAGTGGGACTTGTAAGATTAATGGGATTAAGTGTGTTTCTGGATTATGACTTTCTCCAATTTCACCAGTGTGATACGCTCCAGCAACGTTGAAATAACGCAGTGATATAAACTTGATTCCATGTGCTATATCCGCCCATTTCATCATTTTTTCCATTGCTAGTTTTGTTTCTCCATATGCATTTGTAGGAACTTCAGCTGCTTCTTCTGTAATTGGCATTTTTGTTTGATTACCATACACTGCGGCAGTGCTACTAAAAATAATAGATGTCACATTCGCTTCAATCATTGCATCGAGTAATACCTTTGTACCATAGACATTATTGTCATAGTATTTCAGTGGTTTTTGCATGCTTTCTCCTACAAGACTATACGCAGCAAAATGAATCACTGCTTCAATGTTATGTTTTGATAAGATTTCAATAACACGCTCTTTGTCTTTAATATCGACTTGATAAAAGTTTGCTCGCATATCAACTGCTTGTTTGTATCCAGTTGATAAATTATCAATTACAGTGACCGTTTCACCACGGTTAAGAAGCATTTTAACAGCATGGCTACCAATGTAACCTGCTCCACCAGTTACTAAAACATTCATTTGATTTCCTCACTCTCTAATTTTCTTGCCCCATCAGACGTTCTAACAGGATAGAAATCTGCATGATACCCAATATGTTTTACATAGGTATCTTTCACTTTGTTGATGACGTTTTCTACATCACTTGTCTTCACAAGGCTGATGGTACATCCACCAAATCCAGCTCCTGTCATCCTTGAGCCAATTGCCCCGTGTTCTCGAAAGGCGTCTACAAGTATGTCTAACTCAGTGCACGATACATCAAAGTAATCCCTAAGACTATCATGACTTTGATTCATAAGAGTTCCAAAGGCAACTATATCACCTTTTTCTAAGGCTTGAACTGCTTTTTTTGTGCGCTCATTCTCATAAACTGCATGTGTTACTCTGTTTTGTATCGTTTGATTTGGAATATGATGTTTCACAGATTGATACATGGCATCATCCATATCACATAGGTTCTTGATTTGAGCACCATTTTTCTGTAGGATATCTAATCCTTGATCACATTCACTTCTTCGTTCATTGTATTTTGAATCAGCTAAGGTGCGTTTTTTATTCGTGTTTGCAATTACAAGCGTATAGTCTCCAAGTTCTAACGGTACTAACTTGTAATGCAATGAGTTTGTGTCCAAGTAGATTGCTTTATGTTCTTTACTCATCCCAACTGCAAACTGATCCATAATCCCGCAGTTAATACCCATGTATTTGTTCTCAACTTGTTGTGCTATTTGAACCAAATCTACCATTTCAATATCAATAGAGTATTCATGATTCAGTACCACTCCCATTAATACTTCAAGTGATGCGCTACTTGATAATCCTGCTCCATTTGGTAAATTCCCGTAAATTAATATGTTTAATCCATGATCCATTTTATGTCCTAATCTTCGATAAGCATCAATCATTCCTTTACAGTAATTAGCCCAGTTATCAACCTCGCGATACGTCAAGCAATTGATACTTGTTGTTTTCTTACCATAATGTTTAAAGTTATGTGATAAAAACTCAAAATTATCATCATCACGTTTTGATACAACCGCATACGTTCCTAAATCAATTGCGGTTGGAAATACATTACCACCTAGATAATCTACGTGTTCACCAATTAAGTTCACTCTTCCTGGTGAAAAATATACATTGACATCGTTTCCTAAAAAGTCCTTGTTTTCATTAATTAACTTGTTTAAATTCATCGTCACTCACTCCTTAGTAAAATTTTACTTGATTGTCTTTCTTAATATGATATTTGTAGGAACTACTCGTTTAATTGGAATCTCTCTTCCTTCGATTCGCTCAATCACACTTGTCAAGGATTGCTCTCCCATAAATTCTGTATGTACATGCACAGTTGAAAGAGGTGGATAAGTAAACTTTGTCATTGGAATATCATTAAAACCAATGATACCGATATCCTTTGGCACTTCTAATCCTTTTTCGTGTATTGCGCGAAGTGCTCCTATAGCAATTGTGTCATTAGCACAAAAGTACACATCAGCATAGTTCTTTTTTGAAAGAGCTTCTTTCATCAGTCGATAACCACTTTCCGATGTGAAAGAACCTACGTGAATATATTCCTTTTTTAGTTTTGCTTTTTGATACAGAAAATCTCTAAATACAAACTCTCTTCTTTCACCTAGTTTTACATTCTTACCAATATATTCAATTCCACCGATATACCCAATGTTATTATATCCTTTTTTAATAAGCATACTTAACACTGGTTTTACAGCTACACTAAAGTCAATAACGATACTATCAAATGTCTCTTCTTTTGGGCTTGAATCGACAAAGACAATGTTTTTTGTCACCTTTTCAAATTGTCTTATTTGTATTTTAGAAAATTTACCAATACAGATTAATCCATCTACATGTGCAAACTCTTCTGGTTTGTATTCACCGTTATTTTTGTATATTAAAAGAGTATTAATATTCGACTTCATAGCAAGACGTTCGATTCCCCTTCTTATTTGCATATAATAAGGATCATCGATTTCTTCTTTCATATCATACCAATGAATAATTCCAATTAATAACTCTTTACTTGATTTTAAGCGGACTCTTTTTCGGGGTGTTTTGTAATCAAATTCCGCAGCTGTTTGAATAATCTTTTGTCGTACTTCATCACTTACTGAAAGAGACTTATCATAGTTAAGAACTCTTGATACAGTCGTGATTGAAACACCTAATTTATTTGCGATTTGTTTGAGTGTTACCATGCGATCACCTCATAAAAAATATCTCTAGTAAAATTATACTACATTTTTACTAAAGATAAAAGTTTTTTTATTGGTATTTTGACAAATCAACTTTGAAATTATAGTTGATTGTTTTCTTGAATCCTTCAAATATTTCTTTGGTTACTTTGGCATCATCTAATGCATGATGAACTTGAGTATCTTCTCTGGTTGTATATAGGTTGAGCGCATTAAAAAGTCCAAGGTCATTACGAAGATTAAAATAGTTTTTATGGAGCTTAAGTAGATTAATGTATCGAGTCTTTTTACGAAGCGAAGGCACTTTATTAATACTATATGATTCTCTAAGTGCTAAAAAGTCATTTCTTCCCCATACAATGATGGCCGGTTTATACTTATCTATCACTTCGGTAAAGTGTTTGTAAAACTCGGTAAACGGGATACCTTGATCAACATCTTCTTGTGTTATTTGTAAGAATTTTTGAGTTCGTTTGGTGATCTTTTTATGAAGGGTAGGTTGAATCATTTCATTGTATTCTTCGAGTTGGTTGTTATTTTTATCAACAAGTACATATCCAACTTGAATGATTTCTTGTTTGAATGATCTATCTACTTTATATGGATGCATGCTCATTTCAAGATCGAGAAACATTTTATTATCAAGTTTGTTTACTAGGTTTTTTGTTCCTTTTTTTATGTTTTTAAAATCATAATATACGATATTCTTACGATACCTAATTTCCATAATACGCAAGACATGATCAATGTTTTGTACTTTGTATGTGCGATATGCTCTTGGTTCTTCTTTAACAACAAACTGAATAAAACGAGAAATACATAAATACTTCCCTATGGTGTTCATTAAAGAACGCTGCAGGTAAAAATGCTGCAGTCTGTGTTTTACTTTCAATGTAATAATTCGTTCTTCTTCATTAATATCTAATATTCTTCCGCTAATTATTTCATACATGTCATCACCTAAATTTCTTTTAGTTTGTTAATCAAGTTGTGTGCTGCAGTTTGATTGATACCTAGTTCTTTTAGTTCATCGATACTGGCTAGTTTAATAAATTTTACACTTTTATATTTTTTAAGTAGTTTTTCTTTTGATTTTGGTCCAATACCATCTACTTCATCTAATATTGTGTTAAAGACACCTTTGCTTCGTACTTGTTTATGATAGTTAACAGCAAAGCGATGAGCTTCATCTTGAATTCTTGTGATTAAATGAAATACGTTGGATGTTTTATCAATCTCGATCTTCATTAAATCTTGATTCATTAATGAGTTTGTATTATGTTTATCATCTTTTACAAGACCTGCTACTGGGATGTTCATATCTAAACTATCTAAAATTTCTTTCGCAGCTTTAATTTGTTGTAGACCTCCATCTACAAGTAATAAATCAGGTTGTCTTAAATCTTCCATTAATACACGATAATATCGTCGATAAATCACTTCTTTCATTGTATGATAATCAGACGCTTTTCCATCCATGGATTTTATCTTATATTTTCGATAGTCTTTTCTAGATGGTTTCCCATTAACAAATACTACCATACTTGATACAGCGTCTGCACCAAATAAATTTGAATTATCAAATGCTTCTATTACGTATGGTGTACTTATATGTAGTAACTCACCAAGTTTTTCAGCTGAGTTTACAGTGCGATCTAATTCTCGATTAAATGCTTGTGTCTTTTCATTAAGAGCGGTTTCAGCATTCAAAATTGCGAGTTTTAATAGTTTTGCTTTATCTCCTTTTTGAGGAGTTACAATTTTTGTCTTTAAAAATGCTTCTAAAGTATCCTTCTCTAGCTCCTTTGGTAAGAAGATTTCTCTTGGCACAATATTATTTTCATAAAATTGAGCAATATACGCTTCTATGGTTTGTAGTGGATCATCATAATATTCAAATAACTTTTGATGCCTAGCGCTTATTTTTCCATTTCGAATAAAGAACATCTCGACACTAATTAAATACTCATTAAAGAAGTACCCAATAATATCTCTATTCTTCATATCATTCAAATTGATTTTTTGACGATTAGTTGTTGTTTTGACATGTTCTATCGTCTGTTTGTACTCAAGCGCTCTTTCAAACTCAAGTTTCTCACTTGCATCATGCATCTTTGCTTCTAACGATACAACCACATCTTTAATATCACCTTTTAGAAATTTACGAATCCCAGTGATGATTTCATCGTACTCTGATATGGCAACATCATTGATACAAGGCGCTAAACATTGCCCCATATAATAATATAGACATTCTGTTTTTGGCAATTTATCGCACTTTCTAAGTGGGTATAATTTACGTAGTAATTTTACAGTTTCTCTAGCTGCACTTACATTCGGGTAAGGTCCAAAGAAATTTTTAGACTTTTTATTGATTTTCCTCGTAACAATTAGTTTAGGATGTCTTTCATTTGTAATTTCAATATATGGATATGTCTTATCATCTGTCAGCATAATATTGTATCTAGGGTTATACTTTTTAATTAAATTAAGTTCTAATAACAAGGCGTCTAGTTCACTACTTGTAATAATGTACTCAATATCCTCAATGTATCGTATCATACGTGCAGTTTTTGCATTATGTGATCCTGTAAAATACGAAGAAACTCGTTTCTTAAGGTTTTTTGCTTTACCTACATAGATAACGATTCCTTTATTGTTTTTGAACTGATATGACCCAGGTAACTCAGGTATATGTTTGACTTTTTCTTTGAGGTCCATTTAAACACCTTCTATAAGTTTTCTTTGTCTTCAAATAATGAAATATATACACTTCTGATTGCGCTAAGGAAAATCTTAGCGAGTTTATTAGGTGATTCTTTTTTTCCGTTTTTATGCCACTTTGATAAAAGTGTCCAAGCGCTAGAAGCAACAATTTCCATCGTGTATACTTTCGTTACTTTATTGGCTTTTACTAACGAATAAAAGAGTTCACTATGGTTATTGATGATTTCGATTAAACCATCCACCATTAAATATTCTAAATTAGTCTTAATCACCGTGTCAACAAGTTTTTCTTCTTCATCGATACATTTAAAGAACGACTGAACAAAATAGCGTTCGTCTTGCGTTTTATGGTGTGCAAAAAACGCTAAAATATCATCATAAAAATCATCAAAAAACATATGGACTTTATAACTGACAATATCCTCTTTATTATTGAAGTTACGATAGAATGTAGCACGTGAAATTCCTGCCTTATTTATAATCTCTGAGACTTTAATATCATGAAATTTCTTATGTTCAAGTAATTTTACAAGTGCTTCAAACGTCCACTCTCTTGTGTACTTAACACGCATGTCCAGTTTCTCTTTTTCGAACATAATTGCCCTCCTTGTATCATAAAAAACTTATTAATTGTTTATCTACGATAACTATTATATCATAAAGGTAGATATGATACAAATGTCGCATATTTATATTTTTGTTTCTTATTGGAGGTGTCATAATGACTCGCATTTTACACTTAATATTCGATCGAAAACGTACGATAATTACGTTATTTTTGCTCGTATTTGCATATGGTATCTATTCATACTTTGTAATTCCAAAACAAGATATGCCTGAGATTGATCCTCCTTATATGGTAATTAGTATTACCGCTCCTAGCGTAAATGCTAAAGATATGAAGAAAGAAATACTAGATGATATTGAGAAAGTAGTTTTGACATTTGAGGATGTTACTGATGTCGATACAACGATTTATGATAATTTTAGTTATATGATTGTTTCCATGAGTTATTCTACTCCTAAGCCGGGGGACCTTAGTAAGCAAATCTTTGATAAAATTAATGAACTTGAACTAAGCGAAAATATTAGCAGTATGACTTACAGCAGTAACTTTGATGACCCTCATATCATCTATGCCTTGCACAGTGATACATTATCTGAAATTGAGTTACTCGATTATGCAAGTGCCTTAAAAAACGATTTGATTTTATTAGATGAGATACACGAAGTACTTATTGATAGTGTTTTTCAAAAAGAAGTTGTGATTACACTTGATCAAACATTATTGGATACGTATGGTTTAGATATTAGCGAGATATATCAACTACTTTATGCAAATGCTATCAACATACCCCTAGGAGGCATCAATACAATTTATGGTACCATCAGTATTACAGGTAATACCGATATCAATCAACTGAGTGATTTAGAGAGTATAACCGTCATCCCTGAAATACCGACTATTTCAGATGAAGTTCGTTTATCTGATTTAGGAACAATCGAACTAAAAGATACAAGTAAAAAGATTTATGAGTTCAATGGAGAGAAAGCAGTTTTTGTCAGCGTAAGATTTAGTAAAGACATTGATTTTACGAAATTAGGAGATACAGTGACAACTATCAAAAATGATTTTCTTTCTGAAACTAATAATGAGATAGAGATTGGTGAAATGCTGTTTTTACCTGATTACGTTGAATCTCAAATTAATAGCGTATTTTATAGTTTACTACTTGCAATTGGTGTCGTATTAATTGTAGTTTTTATCGGAATAGGATTCCGTAATAGTTTGCTTATAATCATCACAATTCCACTAATTATTTTTGGTACAGTTGGGATATTATATATTAGTAATTTTGAATTACATAAACTAACAATTGTAGGGTTGATAGTCGCAATTGGTATTTTGGTTGACAATAGCATCGTTATTACAGAGGGAATTAAACGAAACATTGATACTGGGATGCCGAAAGTAGAGGGTGCAAAACAAGCGATACGAGATAATTTTTGGCCTGTACTAAGCAGTACACTTACGACCATAGCAGCATTCATTGTAATTGTTTTACTTCCTGGTTTCTTAGGTAAAATAGTATCGTCAATGCCGCTTACAGTTATCATCGCAATTTCACTATCCTACGTGGTTAGTATGGTACTTAGTCCTTTACTTGCCGTAATATTCCTTAAAAAAAGCAAACGAAAAAAAGCACATGCTTCTGTTCATGAAAAAAATATCAAAAAAATGATTGGCTTTATAATCAAATATCCAATGATTTGGATACTAGTAAGTATTATTACTTTGGTTGGAGTTGTATACTACGCATTTAGCACTTTACCGCTAGATTTATATCCAAATGATGAAAGAAGTGTCCTGTATATCGATTTTGAAAATGAGGAACTTGGTAGTTTAGAATCATCAAAAACACTATCTGATTCAATCATTAACATCATCAAAGAAGAAAGTTCATTGGAAGGGTACGCTGCAAGTATTGGTGGTGATTTACCGAACTTTCACTTTAGTGCAAGGTACATGAATGATTTAAGTCATCTAGGCCGTATTTATATAGATCTTGATATGGATGAAGAACAACTTCTAGACTATAAAAAAATATTAGAAGAAGAATGTGCTAGTATAGAAGGAGCAAAAATCACTGTTAATGTGTTAGAACTAAGTCCACCTGTTCCCGATTTACGCGTCACACTATCCGCAAATACGCCAGAAGAACTCGATCTGTTAAGTGCTTCAATATTCACTGAAATAAAGGAACTTGATGAAGTAAAAACATATACGATCACACAAAATCTGCAGTCACCAAAATATGTTGTGCATTATGATTTTGATGCGATTAGTGCTGCATACCTTACAAAAGCACAAGTAGCATCAACCATCGCCTATACATTAAATGGCTTTGATCTAGAAATATTCTCATTCAATGAAGAAATAATAAATGTAAGTCTTCATACAGATATCGTTGATGTAACAGCGTTATTAGATATTACTGTTTATAGTGAAATACTAGATTCAGATATTCCGTTACACACACTAATCACAATTGAAGAAGTGATTGATTACACTGTAATTCACCGCCAGAATAACAGTGATGTTAGTTTTATGGATCTATATTACAGTGACGATGCAACTTTGTCAGAACTTGAGCAAAAAGTAATGGATATTATTAGCGAGTACGAGTTAGGTGATGTAACAGTCAAATACAGTGGTGAAAACAGTATGTTCGAAGAGATTAGTGAAGACTTAATTAGAGCAAGTATCATTGCGATTATATTAATTTATATTATCATGTTTATACAGTTTAACAACTTTGTGAAACCGTTAATCGTATACGCAACAATACCGCTAAGTTTTACAGGAAGTTTCTTGTTCTTACTCCTGTTCAACACACCAATCACCGCAACAAGTTTAATCGGAATGGTGAGTTTAATCGGTGTAACCGTAAATAACGGTATCTTACTTGTTGAGTACATATCGAGACGACACAAAGAAGGAATGTATGTGAAAGAAGCGTGTATTGAAAGTGTGTACTTACGATTTAGACCAATTATGCTGACAAGCTTAACAACCATATTAGGTTTAATACCACTATTATTAAATGGCGGAAACTTCTTTAGACCACTTGCAATCACATTTATGGGTGGAATGGTTTCAAGTACACTTCTGACGTTATTTATCGTACCAAGCATTTACTATTTAATGTATAAACCAGAAAAGTTCCAGGCATAAAAAAAAGAGGAGAAATCCTCTTTTATATTTTTTGTGTTTTCTTTAAATAGTAGTATATTGGAGCATACCAGATCGATGCAACAACAAAAATAACTACTACTGTTAAGGATGTATATAAAAATTGTCCTAACGGTTCTAGAATCTCAAGTGGTGTACCATCCCCACGTACAACAAACATGTAGTTTTCATCAAGGATCAGATTGATTGGTAGCACAATAATAATCGCCAGTATAAATAAATAAACGCAACTTCGTTTAAACTCCGTTAGATTCGGTCTAAAATCATGCACAAAGATCATGTACATATAAATCCACCAAAACATCATGTGTGCATAGAAGAACTGATAGTACCTAAATCGATCAGGTCCAAAGGAGATATCAGGGAATACAACACTAAGTAGTGCACCAAATCCCCAGAAATAAATTACACCAAACAATTTCCTGTTTTTTGAAAATATCAAGACAATTGAAAGCAAAATATTTATCGCACATAAATCAAGAGGTAATCGATGTCTAACATCCCATGTTTGATTAAAAATATGCCATAAGTGAATACCAATTTCTAGCGATATCAAGATAATCCCTACTGTGTATCGAACTACTTTTTCGTGCTTATACTCTCGTAGCTGAATACGATAACTGTAGATTAGATATATTACGAGAAATGTAATCGCAATTTGCAAAATGTGCCACGGGGTAAAAAGTTGCATCTCAATCCCAATTTCATCACTAAAAAACATCATGTTCCTCCTTCTATTTTTGTCTATTAACTACATTATACCATAAAGCAAATTAACTCATCTAAATAAAAAGAGGACTTAGTCCTCGTTTTTATTTTGTAGTTTTTTTAATCCTTCTTCAATACGATTACCATATGCTAGTGATTCATCGTATTTAAAACGAATATCAGGTGACTTACGCATTCTCACTTTCTGAGCTAATTGTCTTCTCACAAATGGTTTTGAGCGTTCTAATGCTTTTTTAGCCGCTCCTTTTTTTGCGTCTTGTCCTAAAATTGTGTAATAAATTGTTAAGTAGCTTAGATCATTCGTTAGTCTTATTTCTGTGATTGTCATAAAACCAAGTGATGAATCTTTTACATCACGACGATAGATTTCGGTTAGAGCTCTTAAAATATTTGATTGCAAATGTTTAATGTTAGGCACTATTTCGTTACGACTCTTTCCACAGAGGCTTCAATGATGTCTTCTACTTTTATGTCGTTGAATTTTTCTATCATGATTCCACATTCGAAACCTTCTCTAACTTCTTTTACATCGTCTTTGAATCGTTTTAATGATGCCATTTGTCCTTCATATACAACAATACCTTGGCGAATGATACGTACCAAACTATTACGTTCAATGGTTCCATCTGTTACATAACATCCAGCAACAGTACCAACTTTTGATATTTTGAATGTATCACGAACAAGTGCTTGTCCTGTTACGATTTCTTCATATTCAGGATCTAACATACCTGTAAGTGCTAATTCTACTTCTTCTAATGCTTTGTAGATGATGTTATATAAACGGATATCAACACCTTTTTCTTTTGCTATATCACGAACACTTGACATTGGTCTTACATTGAATCCCATGATAATTGCTTGAGATGCAAGTGCAAGCGTAACATCTGTTTCTGTAATCGTTCCAACACTACTACGAATAATATCGATTTTAGCACCTTCTACTTCAATTTTCTCAAGTGATGCTTTTAAGGCTTCAATACTACCGTGTGTATCACCTTTGATAATGATACGTAGTTCCTTTTTATCTCCGTCTTCTAAGTTACTAAATAACTCGTCTAACGACACTGCTTTTCCTACTCCACGTTCTTCTTTCCACGCTCTATGTGCTCTAGCTTCAGCGATGTTTCTAGCATTTCGTTCATCGTCAAATACCATGAATGAATCACCTGCTTGAGGTACATCATTTAATCCAGTTACCTCAACGGCTTTACTCGGATTCGCATTTTTTAAACGAATGTTTGTGTCATCTACCATTGCACGTACTTTACCATGTGTATTCCCAGCAACTAACACATCACCAATTTTTAATGTCCCATTTGCTACTAATAACGTTGCAACTGGTCCTCTACCTTTATCTAGTTTCGATTCAATCACATGTCCACTAGCTAAACGATTTGGATTTGCGCTATATTCATTCATTTCAGCTGTTAACTGAATCATTTCTAATAAGTTATCTACACCTTCACCTTTAAATGCGCTTAACTCACAGAAGATAGTTTCTCCTCCCCATTCTTCAGGGATTAAATTGTATTCTGTTAGTTCTTGTTTCACACGATCAGGATTTGCTCCTACTTTGTCCATTTTATTAACAGCAACAATAATAGGTACTTCTGCAGCTTTTGCATGGTCAATTGCTTCTCTTGTTTGTGGCATTACACCATCATCAGCAGCAACTACTAAAATTGTAATATCTGTTACTTTGGCACCACGTGCACGCATTTCTGTAAATGCAGCATGACCTGGTGTATCAATAAACGTAATTAGTTTTCCATTCTTCTTCACTTGGTATGCACCGATGTGTTGCGTGATTCCTCCTGCTTCACCTTCGGTAACTCGTGAATTACGAATTGTATCTAGTAGCGTTGTCTTACCATGGTCTACGTGTCCCATAATTGTTACAACAGGTGGACGTTCTACTAAGTCCTCTTCATCATCAATAATTTCGATATCTTCAAAGTGTGTTAAGTCTGTAACTAGCGCGTCTTCTAGCGTATATCCAAACTCAAGAGCAACCAGTTCAATCGTTTCACGATCTACTGCTTGTGTTTGAGCTGCCATGATACCTAGACCCATTAGTTTTTTAATCACTTCTACAGCAGAGACATTACATCCTTCTGCTACTTCAGCAACTGTCATATCAGCTTTATAATATAGTACACTTTCTTCTTTTTCCTGTTTCCCTACTGGTACGTTTGATACTCTTGTATCAACCTCTTTTGTTTTTTTGATGTTCTTCTTCGCCATCAAAATCACCTCTTTCTTAAGAGCTAAAATACTTGTTAAACGTATTTATAAACCCTTTATCTTGTACTAGTATCACTTTTCTATTTTCTTTTCCAATCGCTTTTGAAAGCTCTTTTGAAGAAAATTGGTCAACTAGTTCTGCATTGTAAGTATTGGCCTTATCCTTTACTTTCTTCTTGATGTTCTCCCCTGCGTCACTCGCAAGAAATACTAGATTGTATTTCTTTTGTTTTAAGTTATTCATTACATTTTCTTCTCCTAGAACTAACATTCTAGCTCTCATGCAAAGTCCAAGTAAATGTAATACTTTTTCTTTATTCATTTGTGAACAACCCTATTAATTCCTCGTATAAACTATCCGGAATTGTCACATCTAAGTGACGATCTAATTTTCTTGTTTTTAACGCTTTCTTTATGACACTTAGTTCTTTTTTTAAGTACGCACCACGGCCATTTTTTCTTCCAGTAAGATCAATTGATACATTACCTTCTTTATCTCTAACAACTCTTAGTAATTCCTGTTTTGGAACTTGCTCTCCAGTAATCACACATTTACGAAGTGGAATCTTCTTATTCTTCACTATCTATCCTTCTGTAACGAATTCCTTCTTCTTTTGCTTGTTCAATTGATTTAATCTCAATTTTCCATCCACAAGATTGAGCTGCTAGTTTTGCGTTTTGTCCTTTGACACCGATTGCTGCAGTTAGGTCTTTATCCTTTACAATAACGAGTGCTTGATTTTTCTTTTTGTTTGGGTTTACTGCGATGATTTTAGCTGGTTCTAAGGCATTAAGAACTAATTGAATTGGATCTTTACTCCACTCATAAACATCAATTTTTTCTCCTTGTAATGCTTCTAAAACCTCTTTAATTCTAGATCCTTTGAACCCTACTACTGCTCCTACTGGATCTACGTTCTCATCATGTGAGTATACAGCAACTTTACAGCGATCACCTGGATCTCTGGCAATTCCCATAATTTCAACTGTACCATCATTAATCTCTGGTACTACTTGTTCAATTAATCGTTTTACTAAGTTACGATCGTTTCTAGATACAAATACTTTTGGTCCTTTCGTTGTCATATCTACTTTTGTAATATACACTTTGATTCTGCTTCCAATTTCTACAACATCACTCTTTAACAACTCTTTGCGTGGTAATGATGTTTCGGCATTGTGTCCTAAATCTAGTGTTACAAAGTCACGATTGATGTTTACGATTTCAGTTGTAATCATTTCATTTTCACGTGCTTTAAATACTTCGTATGTTCTTTCACGTTCAAGTTGTTTTAACCCTTGTGTTAAGATTTGTTTTGCACTTGAAGCTGCAATGCGTCCAAAGTCTTTTGGTGTTTCTTTCAACGTGATTGTATCACCTAACTTAGATGACTTTCTACGTTTTTTCGCATCTTCTAGTGTAATCTCTCCTGGTCCTTCTACTTCTTCAACTACTAAATACTGTGCAGATAGATTGATTTGATTCTTTTCTTCGTTGAACTCAATCTTTGCATTTTCACTTACGTTATGCACTTTTTTATAGGCATTTAGTAATCCTCTTTCCATTATTTCTAGGATTTTTTCTTTTTCAAGTCCACGATCAATTGCGACTTGTTCTAACGCTTTAAAAAACTCTTTACTAATCATTGCAATTCCTCCTTACAACATAATTGCTAGACGAATCAGTCTAACATCCATATAGTTTACTTTTACTTTTTTACGATTCTTTTCTTTTATTACTAACATTCCATCGTTGAATGATTCAAGAATACCTGTGAACTGTTGTTCGTATGTTTGAACGTAAACACCTTTACCAACACTTCGTTCAATCTCTTCGCTATTACGAAGTTCTTTTTCAGCACCAGCACTTGTCACTTCAAGCATGTATGGGTCTTTAAACGGATCATCACTATCTAATAATTCACCAACTGCTTTTGATACTTTTACACAATCATCAATATCGATATAAGTGTCATTTTCAATCATGACGCGAAGGATGTAATCTTCTCCTTCTTTCTCATACGTAATATCATACAAATAGTACCCAAGTTTAATAACCAATTCTGTAATGCTTTGTTTGATTTTTTCCATAACCATTCACCTCTATTTCATAGAAAAGAGCGGGTATCGACCCACTCTCTAACTCATATGCATTTGTATTCTATCATAGATAGAACTAAAAATCAAGTTTATAGAATACATTTATTCAAGGGACATTAACCTATTTTTCACATCGCTTTTTGCATGTTCCAGTGCGTAGCGAAATATCATACGATCAAGTGTCTTAACATGTTTCGTCAAATAGGTTTCTACTTGAAGTGGGTACGTTGGATATGCACATTTAAGCACCCATCCAACTGCCTTTCTAACGTGAAAGTCTTCATCGTTTTTTAGTTTTTCTACTAATGTAATCATTTTATCATAATCATATTCTAATGTTAACTTCCCACTACTTCTGATCATTGACACCAAACTTGCTCTACGAACATCCTTATTTTTGCTGTCAGACCATTTTAAAAGGTATTCGAAGTTCTCATCCTCTAGTTCAACAAGTCTGTTTAACGCTCGATAACAAAACTGGTCTACTTCTCCCCAGCCACTAATGTAATTGTATAGTAAATCTTCAAAGTACTTGAAGTTACTCATTTTAATAACTTCATGACGTTTTTTAAACCAATTGGTCGCAATGCTGAAAAGGGAGATATTATGTTGATTCATAAACTGTTTACATACCGCTAAAAATTCATATTCATTTTCTGGTAATTTACGGAATAGTCTGGTTGCGATTTTCCCACTTTCTTTTGAGGATACGTAATCTTTTTTCATCAGGTGTTTTGCATATCTAAGAAATATATCAGGATAATCCAATCTGAATTCAAGCTGAATATCATAGGGTTCCTCTGCTAGTATTTCTTCATTAATATATTCCGCCTGTTTACATCCGGATTGCATATAAAATCCTTGTGTTTCAATCGCGGGATGAGCGCTAATATACAGTTTTTTAGCCCCATATTTTTTAGCTTCTAATGCAGTAATATAAAACAGTTCTTTCCCAATACCTTGCCCTCTGTAATCTTTAGAAAGATGAATGTACTGTAAATCAATATAGTCATTAAAGATTGGTAATATTGTGCAAGAAAACCCAATTAGTTTTTGGCGGTCAAATACACCAATCACTGTTCCTTTATTTTCATTTACTACTTCTTTAAACCAATTACTTATTCGTTCTTTTTTCGGTTGGTCCCATACATCGGTAAATTCACTTTTTATTTCGTGCAATGACCCTTGATTCATACATTTCACTCTAGTCGTAACTTGATCACGGACAAAGTCATCTAAAAAGTGTTTATTTATTTGGTGTTTCTTCATTATTTTAAACATCATGTTATTTGCTCATTTCATACATCAAGATGCTACCAGCAACACCCACATTTAAACTTTCAACATCTTTGGTTTTTATCGTGATGTTTTGATTGGTATTTTGAAGTACTTCTTTACTGACACCAGCGCCTTCATTTCCCAAAATAAGTGCGAGTTTATCAGTTAACATGATTGAGTCCACGTTAGTACCCTTTAAGCTAGTACCATAGATACGGTACTCTTTGTGATTTCGGATAAAATCTAGTGTGGTTGAGTAGATGATATTTAATTTAAACATAGCACCTTGTGTACTACGAATCACTTTATCATTATAGATATCAACCGTATTATCTAGGACAATGGTATCAAACCCAAATGCAAGTGCACTTCGCAGTAATGTCCCTAGGTTCCCAGGGTCTTGTATCTTCTCTAAGATTAGTACACGGTTTGTAAGTTTACTGTTTGATAGTTTGTTACAAACACAAAGTACTTTTTGAGGAGTTTTCATTTGTGATAGTTTGTTAAAAACGGCGTTGTTTACATACACAACATTCGTTCCTTTGATATGTTTGTCTACCGTGAATACTTGACGGATTATACCGTATTTCTTTGCTTCTTCATACAAGTGATACCCTTCAATAAGAAATACTTTTCTATCATCTCTGTATTTCTTTTTTTGTAGTTTCACTGTGTCTTTAATTAACGGATTGTTGACGCTTGTTATTTCCATAAAAACACCTCCACTAGTATTTTACCACAAGCAATAAAAAAACAGAGCAAGAATTTACTCTGTTTCTCCTGTCCATCCGTTAATACCGTCTTCTAAGTTGTACACCACATCAAATCCTTCATCAAGAAGCATTTCAGCTGCGCTTACACTTCTATTCCCACTTCTGCACATTAGTACAACAGGAATATCTCGATCTAGTACATCCAGCATTTCTGGATCAAATTGAAACTCATAGTAATCAAGGTTAATATCAAACCCAGGAATGTGTGCTTCGTTGTATTCTGTTGCAGTACGTACATCCACAAATTGATACTCCTCATCCGAATCCAACATTTCTTGTAATTCGAAATTATTAATATCCATACGTACATTGTTTTCTGGCTTATCACATGCTGCTAGTGTAAAAACAGCTAGTAAACCTACTACTAATACCATTATTCTTTTCATATAAATCACCTCAGAATCATTATATTATATAATTAGTTCGTTTACAAACATTATGACTTAACAGTCTTTTCCATGTTGTATTTATGCCATTTAACTCCCTCAAAATGAATTTCTGTATCAGCTACAAAATCATCATATGAACGAGTTGGATACATCATAAAAAACTTCAAATATTTTAAACGATCATCTAGATCTTTTAAGATCTCTTCATTTCGATATAAGAACTCTCCGTGTGATGGAATCACTACTTTCCCATACGCATCTATCAAGATATTTTCAATTGCCTTTGCTTGCTGCATCAAATCTTGATCAGCGCAAAAAGGGATGACAGGTTTATTGTAATAGGTACGAATAACATCATCACCAACAAACATAAATTTGTCATTAATTGTAATTATTGTTCCACATTTACTGTGGCCTGGATTTGGTTCAATTGTGATATTATTTTCACCAAATTCAATATGTTTCTTGTCAACGATTGCGCGATTTGGACCTTTTAGTTTTCTGTTTGGATTATACTTTGATATCGTTTCATAGGCAAGAATACTTCCGTGTACAGGAATATCTTCATCCAGTTCTTCAATACCACCAAAGTGATCACTATGCCAATGTGAAATGATTACTTGTTTTAATGTTAACCCGTTATCTAAGAGGTAATTCTTTATCACCTCATAATGACGTGGGTATCCAGTATCAATTAAGATGACATCGTTATAATGTTTAATTAGAACCATGTTAAATCCAATAAAAGAGTTTTCTACCGGATTAAAACGCAGTAAGTGTACATGCTCATCCAGTTTAATTATGTCCACTAAATCACCTCACTAACAACAAGACCTTCTAATGTAATATCTCGATGTTCTTTATCCGTTAATACCATAAACTTCGTTTGCTCGATTGCCTTTTCAACAAGTGGTGTGAAATCATACTTTGATTCATATAATTCACACTTTCTTTGTTTTGGTGAAGTCGTTGGTTTTTTAGGAACATACACTGTGCAGCAATCTTCAAACGGTTTGATAGAAATATCATAGCAGTCAATCTTTCTTGATAGCGCAATAATATCTTGTTTATCATCCGTAGCAAGAGGTCTTACTACAGGCATATTTACGACACCATTTATGACACTCATAGATTGCAATGTTTGTGATGCAACTTGTCCAACACTTTCACCGTTTAAAAGTACTAAACAGTTATTCTTCTTAGCAATTCCTTCTGCGATTCGGTACATCATTCTTCGCATGATAGTAATGTTGTATGATTCTGGGATATAGTTCAGTAATGCTTGGTGTATTTCTTCAAAAGGAACCATGTGTAATTTGATTCTTCCCTTTGGTGCAAACACCGCAAGTTTCTCACTGAGGTCAATTACTTTTTGAGCTGATTCAATACTGGTTAATGGTGTCGATTCAAAATGAATACACTCGATTTCAATACCTTGTTTCATTGCCAAATATCCAGCTACTGGAGAATCGATCCCCCCACTAAGCATTAATAATCCTTTACCAGCAACTCCAACAGGGAATCCACCCATCCCTTTCATTTTGCCACAGTATACATAAGCAGCATCTTGTTTTACTTCAACATGAAGCGTTAACTCAGGATTTCTTACATCCACAATTAATTGGTCTGTATTAGTCAATACATGATATGCTACTTTTTTAGATAGCTCCTGCGATGTAATTGGAAACATTTTATCTGCTCGTTTTGATTCTACTTTAAATGTAACTTTTTTTGTTCCTAGTTCAGACAGCACTACTTCAAGTGCACGTTTATTAATTGCGTCAAGTTCTTTTTCAACCTTAGAAACCAGGCTATAACTTCGTAAGCCTGATACTTTATCTAATCCCTTAATAACATCACTATGATTTTCACCATTCAGTTTAATATACAAGCGATCATGATGACGTTCAAGTTCAACATTAGGGTTATTTATTTTTTCTTTTACTAATCCATTTACTCGTTCAATAAAGACTCTCTTGTTTTTTCCTTTTAATGTGAGGTCTCCATAACGTACCAATATTCTTTCATACATGAATATCACTCCTTAAAATCATAATAATTCTAACACAATTAGTTGCATTTTTATAACATTTTAATTAAAATCTTTATAGGTGATATTATGTTTCATGAAATCAAAAAAAGTAGTGATAAAGAAAAGAATTACCAAATTGTATTGGAAAACCTATCGTTTTATATTGTAAAGGAAGATACGCTTGTTTCAAACCTTTCAAACTTGAGTGCGTATTTAAACTATTTCCTCGATGATATTAACTGGGTAGGATTCTATCTTTTTGATGGTGAAAAGCTAACACTTGGACCATTCCAAGGACTTCCAGCTTGCACGTTAATCAAACTAGGTAATGGAGTATGTGGAACCAGTGCTTCTACCCGTAAAACACTGGTTGTTAAGGATGTTCATGCCTTCCCAAGTCACATTGCATGTGATGGTGCAAGTAACAGTGAAATCGTTGTTCCAATCATCAAAAACAAGTCCCTTTTTGGTGTGTTAGATATCGATAGTCCGATTCATGCGAGATTTGATGAAATCGATCAAAAGTATCTCGAGAAAGTAATTGATAAATTAGTTGACATTTTATAGCACTTTCTATATAATAATACCTGCGCATGTGTAATAAAGGCAGCTAAGTAATGAATTTCATTAACTGCTGAATGTTCCCAAGGGTTTGAAAGTAGTCTTCGCTGACAAGGTGAAATCATTAAAACATTCTGACTAATAAATCATTATTACTCTTTGCGAAAAATCTATAAAGGAGGAATACACATATGAGTCGTTATACAGGATCAAACTGGAAAATCTCTAGACGTTTAAAATACTCAGTAACAGGTACTGGTAAAGAATTAAACAGACGTCCTTACGCTCCAGGGCAACATGGACAACGTAGAGGTAAATTAAGTGAATATGGACAACAACTTCAAGAAAAACAAAAAGTAAGATTCACTTACGGTGTGAACGAAAAACAATTCAAGAAAACATTCAATGAAGCGAAAAAAATGCAAGGTAAACAAGGTGAGAACTTCTTATTCTTATTAGAATCAAGATTAGACAACCTCGTATTCAGAGCTGGATTCGCATCTACTAGACGTCAATCAAGACAATTAGTAAATCATGGACATGTTTACGTTGATGGTAAAAGAGTTGACATCCCTTCATACAGAGTAGTTCCAGGACAAATTATCACGTTAAGCGAAAAAGCAGCTAAATTTGACATCGTTGCAAATGCATTAGAAGCTGTAGTAGCTAGAACTGAATTTGTTGCATTTGATGAAAACAAAGGTGAAGCTACATACGTTAGATTACCTGAAAGACAAGAAATCTTAACTGACATCAAAGAGAACTTAATCGTAGAATATTACAACAGATAATACAATAAAACCACTCATCGAGTGGTTTTATTATTGCTTATTTCTATATTAATATATATAACGAGAAACCTTCACAACTCTAACACAACTCTTTCATATCAATCACATATAATATAGGTATAATCAAAGTATCAAAAAGTGAAAGGAGATTTATTATGAAACTATTTTTAATCGCTAGTATGGTACTAGGTGGTAGTGGAGCAGTAGCAATGACAAATGAAGAAGTGAGAGAAGACGTACGAGGATTCGTCGAGGAACGTGTAAATGAGCGTATGCAAGCAAGACACGAGGAACGACTTGAAACATTACGTGAAGAAGGACTTCAATATCCAGAAGGTGAAGAGTTCTTAGCTCTTACTGAAGAACAACAAGCAGCTATTATTGAATTAATTGATGAGTACAATGCAACATATGATTTTAGTACACTTACAGATGAGGAAATTAAAGATGTATTACAGGCATTTAAAGCTGACTTAGAGCTTCTTGCTGAAGAATTAGGTTTTGAGTTACCAGAACGACCTACAAAAGAAGAAATTAGAGGTCGTATACGTGAAAACGTAAAAGATCATATGAGAGAAAAATTTGAAGAAAGAAAAGCTGCATTTATTGAAGATATTCGTGAAAATGGGTTTGAATTAAAACATCAAGAAAAATTATTTGAGAACTTAACAGAAGAACAACAAATCGCAGTAACTGAAAAAGTAGAAGAAATCAACGCAACATATGACTTCTCAGCTATGACAGATGAAGAAATTCTTGACGCAATGCAAGAAATCAAAGAAGATCTAAAATTATTCTTTGAAGAAAATGGAATTGAATTGCCTCCTAAACCTGAAGGATACAACGAAGGATTCAGAAAAGGATTCAAACATGGATACCGTCATGGTTATAAGAATGGTAGTGAATCACAAGAAGAATCTAATCCCCCTTTAGATGAAGATACACTATAAGAACATCGAAAGATGTTCTTATTCTTTTTGTAATTAAAAAAGACTCTTAGTGAACTGTGTCAAGAAAAACGGACACGAAATAAAAGACTATGAATTGAATTGATA
>CAZZAP010000012.1:0-41421 GCA_964652375.1 uncultured Candidatus Izemoplasmatales bacterium | reverse complement strand
AATATTATTTTATCATAGTCTCTTTTTTACTGTCCGTTTTTATTGTAACACTTTAGATGGTCTGCTTTTTAATTGTAGATATTTAGTTTTCTTCCTCGGGCAAATCCATAAATTTTCACTCCAAGTTTTCTTCCTAACCTTACTGCAAGTGCAGTAGGTGCGCTTCTTGAAATGATTAGTTCAATATTCATCAATGCGCTTTTAATTAGGATGTCAGATGAAATTCGTCCACTTGTTAGTAAATATGTCTTTTCATCTTTTAATTGATTCTTAAGGATAAATCCAACGGCTTTATCAACGGCGTTATGTCTTCCGATATCCTCAAATAACATACTGTCTTCTCCATAGTAGAGTAGGACACTGTGAACGCCACCAGTTTCTTTAAATAAAATTGATTCTTTATTGAAGTGGGATACTTGATCAAAGATTGTGTTTAAATCAAACTGATTATTCTTTGTGATTACAGGTAATATATCTTCGTTAATGACTTTTGTATTACTTGCGCAAGCACTCGAAATGATATCTAATCTGTCTTGTCTTTTATTGGGTATTGTATGATGTAGTGTTATGTGACATTCTTTTTCTTTTAGCAGAATGTCTATTTCCTTAATGTCCGCAATATCATTTATAAGCATATTGCTGTGTAAGTATCCTATTACCATAAACTCAATATCTTTAGGGGTAATCATAATAATCGAGTAAAATTGATTGTTTATGAAGAGAGAAAGTGGGAACTCAGTTATCACGTTGTCTATCTTGTTGTATGTAGTTTTATCTTCGACTCTTTTGATATTGAATGATTGCATAATTGGTGCATATTCCCTTGTTCTATCTAGAAGATCTTCTTCATTGTTAATATTCATAAACATATTAGATGTGTTAAATTTTGCGACTTCTTCCTCCGAAATATAATGCGTATCTAAAGAGCGCACTAAACGTTGAAACCCAAATTGGTTCTCGTTCACGAATGCTTCAATATTCGGAATGATTTTCTTGCTGTATATTGCGTTAAACGGTTCAATGTAGTTATTTTGTTTTGCAACGTAAGCAGCAGAATCTTGACATGTATTGATTAGATAATGTATGTACTTTTTGTTGATATTAGGCATATCACAGGCATTTACATAATTATGCAAATTATTAGAGCTACTTAGTCCCGCATGTAATCCTATAATCGGGGAATTACCAATGAGGATATCTTGTACTACTTTCACGTTTAGTCCTTGGTAGTGAGAAGCATTATTTGATACGATAATAATCTCATTAAATAGGTCTTTCAATTGATTGATTTGCATATGAACAAGAAACTGATCTTTGATTTTGATTAGTTCTTTGTTATACTTCATCCTGCTGGATTTTCCTCCAGCTAATATAATTGCTGATAATTTCATCGTACCACCTCTTATGACTTATTATAACATAATACATTTTGTATCATGAAATGAAGTGTATCAGTGTATAATAGATATGAGAGGAGCGATACAAGTGATTATTATTAAAAATGCAAATTTGATTACTATGGGAAAAGAGAACTACGTAAATGGAAGTGTAGTGGTTGAAGGTAATAAAATTGTTGAAGTTGGTAGTAATGTTGAAATCAGTGCTTATAAAGATGCGGAGGTTATCGATGCCAAAGGGAAATTTGTTACTCCTGGGTTAGTTGATCCTCATTGTCATATTGGTGTGATGGAAGAAGGGATTCGCTTTGAAGGGGACGATACAAATGAAATGAGTGGTCCTATATATCCTGAATTACGAGGGATTGATAGCGTCTACGTGCGTGATATGGCGTTTGAATACACTTATAAATCAGGTGTTACAACAGTAAACACAGGACCAGGGAGTGCCAATGTGATTGGTGGAACATTCTGCGCAATGAAGACGTTTGGCGAGACTGTTGAAGAGATGATTATCAAAGAAGAGACATGCATGAAAATGGCACTTGGTGAAAACCCAAAACGTGTCTATGGAACAAACAATAAAAATCCAGGTACAAGAATGGCTAGTGCAGCATTAATGAGAGAATGGTTATTTAAGGCAAAAGAATACCATACAAAGTATCACGCTTGGTTACAAAAAGAAGAAGATGCAAAAGAACCTCCATTTGATATGAAGTTGCATTCGCTTATGAGAGTATTTGATGGTATGCTTGTTAAGATACATGCGCACAGAGCAGATGATATCATGACAGCTGTACGAATTTCAAAAGAGTTCAATTTAAACTATACAATTGATCATGCTACTGAAGCGTACTTAATACCAAAACAATTAAAAGCGGATAATGTACGCTTAATTGTCGGTCCTACATTAGGAATGGCATCGAAATACGAATTGGTAAACAAATCTTTTAAATCGGCAAAAGTGTTAGAGGATAACGATATAGAATTCAGTATTATGACAGACCATCCTGTTATAACGCTAGATACTACCCTCGTTCAAGCAGCATTATTCATTAAAGAAGGGTTAAGTGAATTAACCGCACTTAAAGCACTTACAATTAACGCAGCAATTTTAAACGGTATTGAAGACAGAGTAGGTAGTTTAGAAGTAGGGAAGGACGCAGATGTAGTTGTATGGGATGGACCAATCTTCGATATTATGACGAGACCAGAACTAGTAATGATTGATGGTAAAGTCGTTCATAAAAAGTAAAGAGCAGAAATGCTCTTTTTTTTGATCGTTTGACATATCTAATAAGACATGATAATATATAGATATACGATATATCGATAGACGATATAAAATCGAGGTGACAGATTATGAGTAAAAAGATTAAGAAATTCAGTCCATTAACCGAGGCAAGCTTCTATGTTTTGCTTGCATTATACAAACCAAATCACGGCTATGGAATTATAAAAGAAGTAGCGGAAATGACAAAGGAAAGAGTAAAATTAGCTCCAGGGACACTTTACGGCGTAATAACAACGTTTTTAAAGAATGAACTTATTGAATTAGATACTGTGGAGGGCTCAAAAAAGAAAAAGACCTATCGTATTACAGCCTTCGGGAGGGAACTATTACAATACGAGTTTGAGCGTATTAAGGAGTTAGCACGTAATGCAAAGGGGGTGTTAAAATGATAAAAGAACGCAAGCTATTTTTTGCCTGGCAATTGGAAAAAGAAAAAGCATATTTGGAGCAAAAATCTAGGGATGGATTTACCTTAAAAAAAATTGGTTTTGGAACCTATTATTTTGAGAAATCAGATGCAAGAGATGTTGTATTTCAGTTTGATTTTAGACCACTTCATAGGAAAGATGAAAAGGAATATTTATCACTGTATGAAGAGTGGGAATATGTCGGTAGATTTAGTAGTTGGTATTATTTTAGAAAAGAACGAGTTGAAGGGGAAGAGCATCAGATCTTTAGCAATGTTGAATCAAAGAGAGAGATGCTAAGACGCTTACTTGGATTCCTACTTCTTACTGGGTTCCCTTTATACTACCAAGTAATCATTTTCTTTCCGAATATGGAAGTGAGTTCAATTCGTGGATTTTATCAGTTCTTTAAGCCATTTGTTTATGTTGTTTTAGCACTGCATTCATATGCTCTTTTAAAGCTGGCACTACTCTATAACAAGTTGAAAAAAGATATTACTGAATAAAAATAGGAGAATATATTCTCCTTTTTTTTAGGTTCGTCATTTTTTTCTTTATGATAGCGCTTTCTATGATATAATTTACTCATGGAGAGGTGAGAATAAATATGCGAATTAAAGAGCACCCCATTTTGTCATTTGATTACAATGATGAAATACGTTTTTACTACAACGGAAAAGAAGTTCATGGGTATGTTGGTGATACGATTGCATCTGCACTTCATGCTCTTGGCGTAAAAAAATTAAGCCACAGTCTAGAGAAAAATAGACCAAGGGGCTTTTATTGTGCGATTGGAAACTGTGCATCGTGCAATATGATTGTGGATGGAGTCCCAAATATACGAACATGTGTAACGTTATTAAAAGAAGGTATGGTTGTCAAAACACAAGAAGGAAAAGGTAATATATTATGAGAACTCATGACTTAGTAATTATAGGTGGAGGACCTGCTGGGTTAAGTGCTGCAAAAGTAGCTGCTGAGGCAGGACTACATTCCTTAATTATCGAACGAGATAATAAAGTGGGAGGCCAACTAGTAAAACAAACACATATGTTCTTTGGTAGTGAGAAACAATATGCAAAAACCAGAGGAATAGATATTGCAGGGATCTTAATTAACGATGTTTTGGAGTATCCAGATCAAATTCAAATAATGACAAATACGACTGTAGTTGGAATATATGATGATAATATTCTCACTTTGCTACGGGATGAAACATATATCAAAATGAAAGCAAATGCAATCATTGTTGCTACTGGAGCTAGTGAGAAATTTCTAGCATTTGAGAACAATGATTTACCTGGTATTTATGGTGCTGGAGCCGTTCAAACGTTAATGAATGTTCATGGTGTATTGCCAGGACAAAGCGTTGTGATGGTTGGTAGTGGGAATATTGGGTTAATTGTTAGCTATCAATTATTGCAGGCTGGTGTAAAAGTTAAGTGTGTGATTGAAGCAGCACAAATGATTGGTGGATATAAAGTCCATGCATCAAAATTACGACGATTAGGTGTTGATATAAAGACTGGTTATTCTATTAAAAAGGCTATTGGTAAAGAGTTTTTAGAGAAAATTGAAATTGCAAAGTTAGATCAAAACTGGGATTACATTGAGGGGACAGAAGAAGAAATCATCACAGATGCCGTATGCATTAGTGTTGGGTTAAGTCCGCTGTCTAGTATCTTAAGTATGGCAGGGTGTGAGATGAAGTATGTACCATACCTCGGAGGACTAGTGCCATATATCAATCATCATCACGAAACATCCGTGCGAAACATTTTCGTTGCGGGAGACGTATGTGGTGTTGAAGAGGCAAGTAGTGCGATTGTAGAGGGGTATTATACTGGATTAATAGTAAGTGAGCGGTTAGGAAAGAAACACCCGAAACATGATGAATTATACGCTGATTATAAAGCGCAGTTACATAATTTACGTAGTGGTCCTTTTGGTGAAACAACACGTCTTGGATTAGAGGAGATTATGCGATGAAATTACTGAATCAACTAGGTGTTCCAAGTAAGGAACTAGTTTTATCAAGATTTCCAAAAGAAGAGAAGCAATTTATACGAGCAAAAGCGATCACTGAATGTTATGAAGAAATACCGTGTAATCCATGTAGTACTTCTTGTCCGTTTGACGCAATTACAATAGGTGAGGACATCAATACGCCACCAGTTGTTGATTTTGAGAAATGCACTGGATGTGGCATATGTGTATATAATTGCCCTGGACTAGCAATTTTTACCGTTTCTGTTAAAGATAATTCAGCAATCTTTAAAATCCCATATGAGTTCGTGCCATACCCTGATGCAGGGAAAAAGTATGAGGGATTAAATCGCTATGGCGAAAATATTTGCACTGTAAAAGTAGAGAAAGTGCAGTTATCAAAAACACAAGATAAAACAGCTTTATTAACTGTCTCAGTTCCGAAGGAATATATCCATGAATTTATCACAATAGGAGAACAATTATGAAATCAAAAGATGTAATTATTTGTCGCTGTGAAGATGTATCATTAGAAGATTTACACAATATCATGGATGAAGGATATACAGATTTTGAGACGATTAAACGAATTTTACGTGTCGGAATGGGTAGTTGCCAAGCTACCACTTGTGGATTATTAGTACAACGAGAAATTGCGAAGTATGTAGGAGTACCAATGACCAAAGTGAAAACACATAAAGTAAGACCACTAATCACAGGAGTAAAAATGAAGTCGATTTTAAAGAGGTATGAAGATGAAAGCTAATATCGTAATTATCGGTGGAGGAATTAGTGGTGTAAGTATCGCGTATAACTTAGCAAAAAAAGGAATGAAAGATATTGTTGTCTTTGATGATAACTATATGACAGGTGGTGCAACCGGACGCTGTGGAGCAGGTGTAAGACAACAATGGAAGAGTAAAATGAACTGTATTCTTGCGAAAAAAAGTATTGATTTTTTTGAAAAAGCGCAAGAAGAATTAGGGTATCATAGAGACATAGAGTTTAAACAAGAAGGGTATCTAGTTGTAGCTACAACGAAAGAAGAAGATGAGCAATTTACTAAAAACGTAAAAATGCAAAATAGTATTGGTATTCCTTCTCGAAAGTTGACACCAAAAGAAGCACAGGAGATTGTACCTCATCTGAATCTAGATGAAGTTGTCAGTGCAACGTTTTGTAATACGGATGGACATTTGAATCCATTCTTAATGACAGATGCATACTTTACAGCAGCAAAAAAACTTGGTGTTACATTCTACTACCAAGAAAAAGTACTGGACATTGTTGTGAAGGATAACCGTATAAAGGAGGTTATCACTAATAAACGAAGAGTACAGACAGATAAGATTGTTAATGCTGCGGGTGGTTATGCATATGAAGTAGGGCAGTTAGCAGGCGTAGACATTCCTGTATACAGTGAGAATCACCAAATATTGGTAACTGAACCTGTTGAAAAGATTCAAGGACCAATGGTAATCTCATTTAGTAAAAATATATATTGCCAGCAAGTTCCTCACGGAGCATTCCTAATGGGACGAAGTGATCCAAATGCGGAGCATAATCACGATATCTCAAGCACGCATGATTTTCTTGATGAGATGGTAAAAACAGCAGTAGGGTTATTACCTCCACTTGCGGAACTGCGTGTTGTAAGAGCGTGGGGTGGTAGTTACAATGTAAGTCCTGATAGGCAACCAATCATTAGTGATTCAGCGTTACCTGGATATTTCATGGCATGTGGATTTAGTGGGCATGGATTTATGTTTGCTCCGATAACTGGTGACTTTTTAAGTAGTATTATTTTAGATTTACCAACAGATATCGATAGACAGTATTTAAGCATCGATCGATTTGATAATATGGATGAAACAGATTACGAAACATCTGTTGTATAGAAAGGAGATATAAAATGGCAACGTATTCTTATAAAACAGAACCATTACTAAATTTTCAGGATCCAGAAGTAATAAAAAAATATGAAGCAGGTTTAAAAACGGTTGAGGGATATTTAGGAAAGACATATCCACTGATTATAAACGGTGAGAGAATTGAGACAAATGATATATTAGTTTCAAAAAATCCTGCAGATCATAATGTGGTTATTGGGAAGATTCATCAAGCATCGTTAAAGGAAGCTGAAGTAGCGATGGAAGCAGCAGTTGCTGCATTTGAATCATGGAAAAAAGTAAAAGCTAGTACACGTGCTGACGTACTGTTTAAAGCGGCTGCAATTATCCGTAGAAGAAAGTATGAATTTAGCGCATTAATGACGAAAGAAGCAGGAAAACCATGGCCTGAAGCAGATGCGGATACTGCGGAGGCAATTGATTTCTTAGAATACTATGGTAGACAGATGCTTGAATTAGAAACCATTGATAGGAAAATACTATCTAGAAGAAACATGGAACGTAATGAGTTTAAGTATATACCGCTAGGTGTTGCTGCTGTTATTACACCTTGGAATTTTCCACTAGCAATTTTGGCTGGTATGACAACCGCTGCGGTTGTTGCGGGAAACACAGTAGTATTAAAACCTGCTGTGACAACACAAGTGATTGCGTATAAGTTCTTTGAAGTACTAGAAGAAGCAGGATTACCTAAAGGAGTTGTAAACTTTTTACCTGGTACAGGTCCTGGTGTTGGTGATTATATTGTAAAACATCCAAAGACACGTTTTGTTTCATTTACAGGTAGTAAAAAAGTAGGAAAACTAATTTATGAAAATGCAGCAAAAGTGTATGACGGACAATTATGGCTTAAGCGAGTAATCGCTGAAATGGGTGGTAAAGATGCCATTTTAGTTGATGACAATGCAGACTTAGAATTAGCAGCTGAATCAATTGTGAAGAGTGCATTTGGATTTAGTGGACAAAAATGTAGTGCATGTAGTAGAGCGATTATTCATCAGGATGTATATGATGAAGTAGTGGCAAATGTGGTTAAAAAAACAAAACTACTTACATATGGTGATCCATCAGACTTAAAGAACTTCATGGGACCATTAAACGATGACAATGCATTTAATAAAGTCATGAAGTATATTGAGATTGGTAAGAAAGAAGGAACACTTCTAACTGGTGGTGTAGGACACGAGGAAAAAGGATGGTTTGTGGAACCAACAATCTTTGGTGATGTTGGACATAAAGCGACAATTATGTTAGAAGAAATTTTTGGTCCTGTCTTAGCAATTACGAAAGTAAAAGACTTTGATGAAGGCTTAGCAGTTGCAAACAATACCGAGTACGGACTAACGGGAGCTGTTATATCAAATAACCGTTTCAACTTAGAAAAAGCCAGAGATAGCTTCCATGTAGGGAACTTGTATTTAAATCGTAAATGTACTGGTGCAATTGTTGGATATCAACCTTTTGGTGGCTTCAATATGAGTGGTACTGATAGTAAAGCTGGTGGACCAGATTACCTACAATTACATATGCAGGCAAAAACAATTAGTGAAATGTTATAAAAGTCATCTCAATGATGACTTTTTTTCTGTATCTCGATGTTTCTATTTGTTAAAAAATATAGTAAAATACTACTAGGTGATATGATGATAGATAAACCAAAACAAAGTAAGAATCATTTAAATGTACTGGGCATATTAATCCGTACAACTAGAATTCAAAAAGGGTACTCCCTTCGAGATTTGGCTGAAATCACAAACATTTCACACACCTTAATCTCGAATATTGAAAAGGGAAAACAAACACCATCAGAAGCAACGCTTTCTGATATTTTTAGTGCCCTTGATTTGTCGTATTTTGAGGATCCAGAGCTTAGTAGTGAAATGTCATATTATTACAAAACGATTATGACGAATATCATCAATCATGATTATGAACAAGCTAGCGAATTAGTTCAGAAAATGGTCGAAAAAGAGGATGTGTACACCAATAGTCCTGAATTATTATCATACCTGATAGTGAAATTACTTTATTATTCACTAAATGATATGTATGTAGAGGACCGAGATGAACTTATTGTTCAGTATGAACAAGTGTATGAGTTCCTAACAGATGAGCAAAAGCAGATGTTTTGTTTTATTAGAGGGATTGATTTGTTGAATGAAGACCATTACGTACAAGCCACCCAATACTTTGATGAAGCAATTACACTTGGGAATAGTGATTGGGACTCAATTATCAAAGAATATAATGTTCGCTCGCTTATTAGGCAATATAAGTTTACAGATGCGAATGCTCAAGCAAGAGAGGCGATTGAAGATTTAGAAAAGAGAACCATCTATTTAAGAGCCATGAAATGCCGATTACTTATCACAAGAGTATACCTGCAAATTATGAACTTTGATAAGGTAAGTGAGTTAGTTCAGTACGTAGAACTATTTGCTGAAAAATTTAATGTGACAGTTCTAACGGACGAATGTAAAGTGCTACGCTCATGGATGTATTACTTACAAGAGGAGTATCAAGAAGCGGTTAAGTTGTTAGATAGTTGTACAAATCCAAGTTCAGATAGTTTAATTCTACCAAGATTTCGATTATACCTAATGAGTAAAGATGAACGATTAACATCATATTATAAGATGATTATGGAAACAAAAGAAAACACATTAACAAGAAAAAAATACTTGTTAATCAGGGTCTTGATGATGTGGAAAAATACAGAGGTAAGAGACGATGAATCATACCTTGAATGTTTGACTGAGTTAAAAGAATTATCTGTTAAAATTAAGGACCAAGAAAACATTGCACTTACCCATAATTTATTGATTTTATTTTACAAAGAGAAAAAACGATATAAAAGAGCTTTAGAAGTGGCAGAAGAATTTTTACAAGAAAAGAAAATTGGGCTTTTAAAACATAAAAAATGATAGTTTGAAACACGAATGAGTTTACAAGCTATCTTTTTATCATACTAAACCGATAAAAAACAGTGTTTGTAAAATAACACAATTATGTTGCAGTACCCTGTATAGTATAGTAAAATATAGATGGATAGTTTAGCGGATTAGGGCATGGGAATAGATTCGATTTACATCGAGATTTGAACGGAAAGAAAAATTCTTATGGTGGGGGCACATCCCTATCCAAACAAAATAAAAACGATGGCGTGACCATCGTTTTTTTGTTTGTTATATTTTCTCTCCTGGAGTATAGCATGTATGTAATAATTCATGTGCTTTTTTACCGTATGGTTCTCCAAGATAATCTTCATAAAGTTTAAGAATCATTTGATTTTCATGCGATTTTCTTCTTGGACTATTTTTGTCAATTTCATATATTGCAGCTTGACGCTTTTTAATAACTGTTTCATCACCGTGATGGTATGGTTGTCCTCCACCACCGATACATCCACCAGGGCATGCCATAATTTCAATTGCATGGAAGAATTGCTTTCCTGATTTGATGTCTTCTAGTAATTTACGAGCGTTACCAAGACCGTGTGCAATACCGATTTTTAAATCAATATCACCGATTTTCACAGTAGCTTCACGAATACCTTCTAACCCGCGTAATTGATCAAAATCAATGCGTTCTAGCGTCTCTCCAGTTACTAGTTCATAGGCTGTTCTTGTAGCTGCTTCAATAACACCACCAGTTGTTCCAAAGATGGCAGCTGCACCTGTAGATTCACCCATAATTGAGTCGAATTCATTTTCTTCAAGTGCTGCAAAGTCTATACCAGCTTCTTTGATCATATGACCAAATTCACGAGTTGATAATACATAATCAACATGTAGGTTTTCTTCTTTTGATAATTCAGGTCTTGCGCTTTCAGCTTTTTTTGCTACACAAGGCATGATTGAAACTACTCTTACACGTCTTTTAGTTAGGTCCATTTTCTCAGCATAATAACTCTTCGCAATTGCTCCAAGCATTGTTTGAGGAGATTTACAGCTTGATGGAATATCAAGCATTTCAGGGAATTGGTGTTCGAAGAATTTAACCCATGCTGGGCAACAAGATGTTAACATTGGGAGTGTTCCACCATGTTCTAAACGGTGAACTAACTCTCTTGCTTCTTCCATAATGGTTAAATCGGCACCAAAGTTTGTATCAAATACAGCGTCAAATCCAAGACGTTTTAATGCGGTAACTAATTTACCTGTTGAAATGGTACCAGGTTCCATACCGAACATTTCACCAATTGCAACACGTACTGCCGGTGCAACTTGCACAACCGTATGTCTTCTAGGGTTTGATAGTGCTCTCCATACTTTTTGGATGTCGTTTCTTTCAGTTAATGCAGCTGTTGGACATACCGCAACACATTGTCCGCAGTATGTACATGATGTATCAATCATATCTAAGTTAAATGCAGGAGCAACTACTACGTCAAATCCACGGTTAATTGCACTTAGAACACCAACTGTTTGTACTTCGTTACACATTGTTTCACAACGTCTACACATTACACATTTGTTTGGATCTTTTACGATTGCATTACTTGAGAAATCAAGTGGGTAACACATTTTTTCACCCTTTGCATGAATTTCTCTGATGTTTAATTCTTCTGCTAATCCTTGTAGCTCACAATCAAGATTCTTTGTACAAGTTAAACATTCGAATGGATGATTTGATAATAATAACTCTAGGTTATTTCTACGAGCAGAAAGTGCTTTTAAGCTGTCTGTTCTTATTTCCATACCTTCGTATACTACTTCGGCGCAAGAAGGGGCAAGAGTATTTCTACCTTCAACCTCAACTACACAAACACGGCAACTAGCTACTTTATTTACAACTCCAAAATCATGTAACTCTAAGTGACATAATGTTGGAATATGAACACCAACTTTTTTTGATGCTTCTAATACTGTAGTTCCTTTTGGTACTTTGAGTTCCATACCATTTATTTTTATATTTACCATGATTATACCTCCTAAGGTTTCTCGATTGCTTCAAAGCGACATGCGTCAAAACATGCACCACAAGCAATACAAGCATCCTCATCAATGATATGTACTTCTTTTACTTTACCCGTAATACAGTCTACAGGACATACTCTAGAACATTTTGTACATCCAATACATTTATCAGGAATAATTTTATAAAATTGTTTTTTGGTTCTGTATGCATATGCTTCGTATTCTTCTCTAAAGAAATCTAATGTACTTAACACAGGGTTAGGTGCAGATTGTCCTAAACCACATAGTGATGAGTGTTTAATGTTCACTGCTAAATCTTCAAGTATTTCTAGATCTTCAGGATCACCTTCCATACTTGTTAGTTTGTCTAATATTTCATACATACGCTTTGTACCAATACGGCAAGGAGTACATTTACCACATGATTCATCTTGTGTGAAGTCTAAGTAGAATTTTGAGATTTCTACCATATCATCATCTTCATCTAGTACGATCATACCACCACTACCCATCATACTACCGATTGATTTTAATGACTCATAATCAATTGGCGTATCAATGTGTTCTTTGGTGATAACTCCACCACTTGGACCTCCGGTTTGAACTGCTTTAAAATCTTTACCATCGATAATTCCACCACCAATATCATAAATGATTTCACGAAGTGTTGTTCCCATTGGAACCTCAACTAAACCGATGTTATTGATTTTACCAGCTAATGCAAATACTTTTGTTCCTTTTGAGTTTTCTGTTCCGATTGAACTAAACCACTCTGGTCCATTTAAAATGATTGGAGGGATATTTGCGAATGTTTCTACATTGTTCACACTTGTAGGGCGATCTTTGTATCCTTTTTCACTTGGGAATGGTGGTTTTTTATTTGGTTCACCACGTAATCCTTCGATTGAATTGATTAATGCAGTTTCTTCACCGCAGACAAATGCTCCGGCACCAAGGCGAATTTCGATATCAAAATCAAAACCACTACCAAAGATGTCTTTTCCAAGGAAACCAAACTCTCTAGCTTGTTTAATTGCTGTTTCTAAACGATGAATAGCAAGTGGGTATTCTGCACGAATATACACAAGTCCAATACTTGCACCTGTTGCATAACCACCAACAGCCATTGCTTCTAATACGCTATGAGGATCACCCTCTAAGATACTACGGTCCATAAATGCACCTGGATCTCCTTCGTCAGCGTTACAGATAATGTATTTTTGTCCTTTAGGTTGCTTAGCAGTTAATTCCCATTTTAAACCTGTTGGGAATCCTCCTCCACCACGACCACGAAGTTTAGATTGTTTCATGATATCAATCACTTCGTTTGGAGTATTTTCTTGTAAAATAGTCGCTAGTGCTTCATAACCACGAACGGCAATATATTCACTAATATCTTCGGGATTAATAAATCCACAATTACGTAAAGCAATACGATATTGTTTCTTATAGAAATCCATTTCTTTGTGTTCTTTAACACGTTCTTTTTCTTTTGGGTCTTCAAATAGTAATCTGTCAACTGTACGTCCTTTAACGATGTGCTCATTAACGATTTCTTCGATATCCTCAAGTTTAACTTTTACATAAAAAACATTGTCAGGTTGAACTTTGATAATTGGACCTTGTCCACAAAAACCAAAACAACCAGTTTTGATAACTGTAATTTCATCTGACATATTAAGTTCAGCCAGTTTTGTGCGTAATAAATCAATCATTTCATTTGATTGTGATGCAATACAACCAGTACCACCACATACTAATAACGACATTCTATTTTTCATATTATAGTGCCGCCTTTACAAATGATTCGATTAGAAGGTTTTCTTCAATATAACCTTCCTCCACAATAACAGTTTGAATTAAATTTTCAGCATTTTCTTTTGTAATTTTCCCATAGA
Organism: uncultured Candidatus Izemoplasmatales bacterium; assembly: GCA_964652375.1. GTDB lineage: Bacteria > Bacillota_I > Bacilli_A > Izemoplasmatales > Izemoplasmataceae > CAZZAP01. The sequence continues at coordinate 27,610 of CAZZAP010000012.1, read as the reverse complement.
TTAAAGATTCTCTATTTGGCATGTTGATTTGTACTACTGGTTCCATTGAACAATGCCCGATACAACCAACACTAATAACCTTAACGTTATCTAAATTCTTATCTTCAACGATAGTCAGAATTTCGTTAAACGTTTCTCTTGCACCTGCAGCAATTCCGCAAGTACCCATACCAACTAAAACTTCTACAGCATTATCATCGCTTTCACCTTTTTTACGAAGATCAATGCTCTTTTGCATAGAAGCTCTTAATTTTTTTAATTCTTCTAACGATTTAATTGCCATTCTTCTCACCTCGATATTCATCTAAAATACCTTTTACCATGTCTTCACTTACATGTCCGTACACTTTTTCACCAATAGTTAATACAGGAGCAAGACCACATGCCCCAATGCAACGTACATCTTTTACTGTGAATAACTTGTCTTCTGTAACTTGGTTCTTTTCAACACCTAGCTCCTTTAGACATTTGTTAAGTACTTTCTCAGCACCTTTTACATAACATGCTGTTCCCATACAAACACTAATAACGTGTTTACCAGTTTTTTCTTCTGTAAAGTATGAGTAGAAACTTACAACACCATTTACTTTTGCAGCATTTGTGTCTAACTTTCTAGCAATGTATAATTGCAAGTTTGCTGGGATATAACCGAAAAGATGTTGTGCTCGATGTAAGACATTTATTAGGTTCCCAGAAGGATCGATTAATGTTTCAATATACGAGTCCAATTCTGCTAATTTTGCAGTGTCTAAATCATCGAATTTTAGATTGATTTTTGCCATAAAAATCTCCTTTCAATGCTTGATATTTTTGCTTTCAATAAAAATTATCTTTTTTGCAAACATATACTAACAAAATAGTAGCGCCATTACAAGGCGATTCATGAAGTTTAGATTAGATAAATTATAAAAAGCTATAAACGGCTTTAAATAAGGGAAAAACACTGTAATAACTTCACTTTTTTTATTTTTTTTATTTATGCATATTTAGAAAATAAAAAACGAGTAAATTATACAAGTGCTTACATCTTTATTATGCATTTTTTATTTATAAATTGAAAGGGCTTTTTCTAATTAAATCTCTTGCTTTTACAATTGATTAGAAATAAGATAGTAATAGAATGGTGGTGATATGATGTGCTTTTCTAAGACAATAAAGATTCTGGGAATTGTAACTGTAATTGAAGTTGCTATTTTTTTACTTTTCATTACCTTTAATTCTGCTGGCGCAAATCATGGATATACCTTTCTATTTGCAGTACTACAAACAATCATTGTGTTCTTGTTTGTATCAATGATAATCAGAGCCTTGTCAAATAAAGAATCAAGGGGTTTTTCTAGAAAAGAAATCGCTATGTTATACTCTGAGAATAAATCAATTATAGAGCAGATCAATGAAGCAATCATTTCTATTGATATTGATTATAATATCACCACAGTAAATAAAAAGAGTGATGAACTGTTTGGTTTAACTGATGAAGTAGTAGGAAAGAATGTATATGATGTGTTTCCACATGTTGATTTTAAAACGATATTAAATGAGAGAAAACATCGAAATAACCGTTTGATTGAGATTAACGGAGAGACACTTCTTATCAGTTACTTCCCTCTTTATTCAGGGAATACGGTAATTGGTGCTACTACAATCTTTAGAAGTAGATTAGAAGTAGAAATGTTACTGGATCAAATAAGTGGATATCAAAAGATATCAAAGGCACTTCGTGAACAAAAACATGAATTTCAAAATAAGTTACATGTCATTTTAGGACTAATTAAGATGAAGGATACTGAAACAGCTGAAAATTATATTATGCAAAACGTATATACAACGAACTTAACAAGTGATCACTATTCATCAAGATTATTAGATGATAAAATCAGTGCATTATTTGTTGGTAAGGAGATTCAGAGTAAAGAATTCGATGTTCAAATATTGCTGTCTAGCGATTCAACACTAACGAAAAAACACCGTCCAATCAATAGTGATGATTTAATTATAATTATCGGAAATTTGATTGATAATTCACTAGAAGCGTATGGGCGTAAAGATATGGATAACAAAAAGATTGAAGTATCGATAATTGAAACAGATAATGAGATTAATTTACAAGTTATTGATAATGCTGGAGGTGTTGACCCATCTATTGTAGATACAATGTTTAATAGGGGAGTTAGCACAAAAGGTTCTGCAGGTAGAGGTACTGGACTAAGTCTTGTTAGAGAGATTGTAAAGTTATATAATGGAACAAGAAATGTAGAATCAACTAAAGAAGAAACAAAAATCGAAATTGTATTAAGCAAGGTGAAGATATGAAACTAAAAATATTAATCGTTGAAGACGATCCAATGGTAGCGCACATCCATAAATTATATTTAGATGAATTAAAGAATTTTGAAATATTAGATGTGATTGACAACGGACTAGATGCATTTGAATATATACGAGAACATTCCAGTGAGATTGACCTTGTTATATTGGATGTACACATGCCAAAACTAACTGGGTTAGAGATGCTTAAACTGCTAAGAGAAGAGAATAATGAAATTAGTGTTATTCCAATCACAGCTATTAATGATAACAACACCATTAGTGAGTTTCTAAATTTAGGTTTGATTGATTATTTGGTAAAACCATTTAGTCAGGAAAGATTTAATCAAGCTGTTTATAAGTGTGAGTTAAAGTATAAAATGTTCTCATCACATGAGAAGTTATCTCAAAGTGATATTGATCGTATATTCTCAACTAAGAATTCAAATGATTTACCAAAAGGTTTACAGGAAAATACTTTAAACTATATCGTTGAAAAGCTTAAATCTCACAAAGGTAAATTTATTGATATTGACGAGATTTCCGAGTTCACAAATTTAAGTAAAGTATCACTACGAAAATACCTTGACTACTTAGTTGAACTAAATGCTATTGATAAACGAATAGATTATGGTACTGTTGGAAGACCTAAGTATAAATACTATATAAAATAAATAAAGAAAGTTTGGACATAATTTTGATTTCCAAACTTTTTTTTATTCTCTTATTTGTAATAGTTTGTTAAATATTATAAATAAAGACCTTGGATTATACTATGGTAGGGAGGTGGTAAATTGAAACAAAAATGTTTGTATGTAATCTTCATGCTTCAAGCGTTTGTATTTAATCTTTCAAATGTAATCACTCCAGCATATTTATCTGACCTTGGGTTAGAGAAATATTACTTTGGATATTTCTTTGCTTTATGGAGTTTTGGTATGTTAGTAAGTAGTCCTATTTGGGGAACACTTGGTGACTTGTATGGTAAAAAACGATTTGTGATAATTGGACTCTTAATTTATGGATTTTCACAAGCTGTGTTTTACTATAGTGACTCTATATCGATACTGATTTTCTTTCGAGTATTGTCAGGAGTAGGTGTTGGAGCACCAGTAACTTTGCTGTTTTCTTACCTGATTAGCACTAGTAAAAAGGTGGAAATTGGATTGGCAAAAAGGATGGCGTTTTTAACTATTGGAGCCACTTTAAGCTATAAAGTAGCCGGAGAATTGTCAACGCATATGCAGAATGAACTATTTCTCATGCAGTCACTATTAACATCAGTTCTAATTCTAATGGTCGTTATTATTGTTAAAAATGATGATTCACCTCATTGTGTGTTGCCAAAGCAGTACAATTTGTTTAATAGTTTAAAAGAATTTAGATTATTGAATATAAGGAACACAATGTTTTTGTTTTCTATCACTCTAACAACTATGACATTTGTGACGATTGATAGATTTATTGATTTGTATGTCATCGATCAAGGGTTAAGTCCTTTAGAACTAGGGAATCTAAAAACGATTTTTGGAATTGTAACAATTATGGCGAATTTTTACATCATTCCAAAACTTCGTACTTTTCTTGGGAATGTATATATTTTACAGACAACAGAATTATTGATGGCAATAATCGTTCTTGTTACATTTCAAGATAATCAATTAATTATTCTGCTTTATACAATATTTTTAGGGTATGTAGTACTACGAGCAATTTTTACAGTGTCAGAGCAATTGTATTTATCAAATCAAGTTGAAAATTCTGACTTAGGACGCTTTATGGGTCTAAGACAATCCTTTACTTGCCTAGGAATGTTATTAGGTCCTATAATCGGTGGACACATATATACAGAAAACCCGATAAATCTGTTTGTGTTTTGTGTTGTAAGTTTACTACTTTCAAGTATTATTCTATCTGTGATCAAGTCTCCTGAATCATTTCGTATAAAAATTCTTGCAAAGTAGATTGATTTCTAAACTTTTTTAACTTTCTTAAATAGACATTAATTTGTTGATTTGTTACAGTGTAAATTGTGGATGAAATTATTTCATTTTTCACGTCTCTATACTTAAAACGAGTTATTCCCATAACAGTTTTAAGTAAAGCACACCCTTTTGTATTGATATAATATGATAAAAAACAGGAATATTCCCGCATAATTTTCCTGTTTTTTATTTACCTAAATTTAGACGTTTTTTTATTTTGAAATTCTTTATTAAAAGACTATACAAAAGAATCTATTATGTTATAATAGGTGTGTTGATGTAAGCGTTTGTAATTTTATGTTAAAGGAGATACAAATGGAAGATAAATATGAAACCTTGATGAAGGTTGTTGTGAAGGATAAACCAGAAAAAGGATTAACGTTAACAGAGAAACCTATACCGCATGATTTAGCACCGGATGAGGTTTTGGTTAAAGTACATTATGCGAGTGTTTGTGGTACAGATTATCATATTTACAAGTATGATGAATGGTCACAAAAACGTTTGAAACTACCATTAACTGCAGGGCATGAGTTCAGTGGAGAAATTGTGAAGATTGGTAGTGAAGTAGAGCGTGTTAGTGTTGGTGATATTGTAAGTGCTGAAACACACATAATTTGTAACGAATGTGAACTGTGTTTAAGCGGTAATGGTCATATATGTGAGAAGACGCTTATTATTGGTGTTGATACAGATGGTTGTTTTGCAGAGTATGTAAAAATACCCGCAATGAATTGCTTTATAAATAGTAAGGATGCAAATCCATTACATCTTAGTGTTCAAGAACCACTTGGTAATGCTGTTCATACAATGACACATTTTCCAGTCATTGGAAAAGATATTGTTGTAGTAGGATGCGGACCAATTGGATTAATGGGAGTGAATGTGTCTAAAGCATATGGGGCAAGAAAAATCATTGCGATTGAAGTGAATGAATATCGATTAAACCTGGCTAAGGAACTTGGTGCAGATGTAATTATAAATCCACTGAAAGAAGATGTAATTGCAAGAGTGCTTGAAGAAACAAATGGAAAAGGTGCAGATGTAATTGGTGAATTTAGTGGAAATAAAACTGCTATTGAACAAGCATTTAAGTATTTAAAAGCCGGTGGAGGGCTAAGTTTGCTTGGTATACCAAATAAAGATATCGATGTTGATTTAGCAAATGATATTGTATTTAAAGGAATTGAAATATACGGCGTAGTTGGGCGCAGAATATATGATACATGGTATCAAGTAAAAGAGTTGATAGACAATGAGTTATTGGATCTTGATAAAGTAATTACTCATGTTATGAAGATGAGTGAGATAGATAAGGCAATGGAAATTATGGCTAGTGGTAACAGTGGTAAAATTGTCTTAATACCAGGGGAGTGATACTATGAAAAATCATGAATTAACTTATTTGAAAGAAAAAATAAAAGATTTAAAAAAAGAAGGTGTTTATAGAGAACTACCAGTTAACTATGGACCTTGTGACAATAGAATCATCCTAAATGGGGAAGAAGTTGTAAACCTTTCAAGTAATAATTATTTGGGGCTTGCAAATCATCCAAGAGTGAAGCAAGCTGCGATTGATGCTGTAACGAAATATGGTGCAGGAGCAGGTGCTGTAAGAACAATTGTTGGTAATCAAGATATTATTGGTGAACTTGAAAATACATTAGCTGAATTTAAACATGAAGAAGCGGTTATGTGTTTTCAAAGTGGATTAAACTGTAACATTGGAACAATTCAGGCAATTGTAGAACGAGGAGACTTAATAGTTAGTGATGAACTAAATCATGCATCTATTATTGATGGTGTAAGATTAAGCAGAGCTGATAAGGCAATCTTCCGTCATAGTGACATGGATCATTTAGAAGAAATCTTAAAAGAAAAACGAGAGCAATACCGAAATGTACTAATTATCACTGACGGTGTATTCTCGATGGATGGTGATTTAGCAAAATTACCAAAAATAGTAGAACTTGCGGAAGAATATAATGCTATGACATACGTTGATGATGCGCATGGTAGTGGAGTTCTAGGTGAATCTGGAAGAGGTACTGTTGACCATTTTGGATTACATGGAAGAGTTGATTTTATTATAGGCACATTATCAAAAGCGATTGGTGTTGTTGGTGGGTATGTTGCTTCAAAAAATGAAACAAAAACATGGTTATCACATAGAGCAAGACCGTTACTGTTTTCTACTGCATTACCACCAGCTGCAACAGCTGCCGCAAATGAATCAGTGAAAATGCTAATGGAAAGCACAGAATTTACTGACAAGTTATGGAGCAATGCAAAATACTTCAAAGAAAAACTTGGAACACTTGGGTTTGATACTGGAAAAAGTGAGACACCAATCACCCCAGTAATAATTGGAAGTGAAGCAAAAACAATGGAATTTAGTAAGGCATTATTAGATGAAGGTGTTTATGTTAGTGGAATTGTATTCCCTACTGTACCAAAAGGAACAGGGCGTCTAAGAGTTATGATAAGTGCATCGCATACGCTAGAAGACTTAGACTATGCAGTTGGTAAGTTTGAAGAGGTTGGAAAAAAACTACAGATAATTTAAGGAGAGCCATACTCTCCTTTTTTATTTTATGTTATAATAACACTAGGTGGTAATATGGAAAAGTATCTCAACGACTGGATTACTGTAATTGAAAGCATTAAGAATGATAATACGTATAAGGCATCATGGGGTAAAGCAATTATAGAGTGCGTGTTAAAAGGTGAGTTTGAAGTGCGAGAAGATTACGTCATAATTGAAGAGTATTTCATTGTCCAAAAGGTCTTAAAATACTATTGGAACATGAATATCTTTTTTGGTGTAAACCAAGGAGATTATTTAGTAGTTGAAAAAGTTGTTGATGAGATCCATAAACAATACAAAAAGAGAAGTAAAAAAACACGTGTTTGGTACAATGTAATCGAAACCTATTTAAAGGGCAATCAACTTATGTTTGAGCGTATTATTAGGCGATTAATGATTACTATGAACAAGAATGTTGCTTACCGATTTTTGAATGCTGGAAGAAAGAAAATGAAATTGTATGTACTCGATCTTCAAAACAAGCAGATTCGTTTGAAACAAGAACATATTGAGATTATTCAAAAATATAGTGTTTTACTAAATGATTTAATTAATTATAAGTGGATTATGTTTCTTGAACATTATAATGTTGACAAGCATTTAGCAAAAAGTATTTATCTTATTGATAAGAAAAATATACGTGCAAAAAAACTAAAATCATACACTGAATTTTTAGGTGAAGATTTCTAGTAGTAGAAAGTATTTTGAATACAGTGAGAGTGTGTTATAATAATTAAAGAGAAAATAGAAATGTGGGGTGCAAAAATATGGAAGTCCAATTAAATGAATTTATAAAAGTTGAAGTTGAATCACGTGTTACGATTTTCCATTTAAACAACGAAGAGAAGAAAGTAGAAAAAGTGCTATACCTGCGAAATGATAAGATCATTGGTGCTGAGTTGGCTACCTACAAGTTCTTTAGTTTTAAACGCTTAATAGTAGTTCTGTTCCTGTCAGCCTTGGGTGGAGCAGCGCATTGGTTTTATGATACTCAGATTTTAGGATATGTTCCTAATCCAACGCTAATTAGTTTGATTGCGGTAGGTGTATTTTTAATCGGATTACTGTTCTGTTTTACTAAAAGCAGACATCTAAAGGTACTTGTCGATTCAGATGATACAGCGCCACTGCAAAGAAGTCGATTTAGCTTTCCAGTTGGGAAAAATATTACTGAGAAACAACTACTTGATTTAATGTACTTGCTATCAACGTAAATAAAAGCACACACGGTGTGCTTTTTTATTTGAATATGGCTTTCTAAATAAGCTTTTTGTACTATTTAGAAATATTCTTATATCATTATCTCTTCTATCAAATACCTTATATAATACACGTATAAGTCAAAGGAGTGAAATGATGGAAACAATTGATAAAATAAAAGGTGTTTTAGAAAAAACAAGAGTCTTCTTACAGCAAGATGGTGGGGACATTGAATTTGTTGATTTTAAAGATGGTATTGTGTATGTAAGAATGCAAGGTGCATGCGTAGGTTGTGGTGCAATTAATGTAACATTATACGATGGGATCGAAAGTATCTTATTAGCAGAAGTGCCTGAAGTTATTGGGATAGAGCAAGTATAATGATTGAAAAAACAAATACGTTACAAAATGTTTTAGATACGCACCCACAATTGATAGATGTATTTGAAATTAAAGGATTTAAAGGATTAGATAATAAGTTAATTATGAACCAAATCGGGGGATTATCTTTAGAGACGTTATGTAATAATAAATCTCTCAATGTAGAGATTTTTGTTAGTATGTTAAATGAACATGTGAATGAGAAACAAACAGATGTTACATTGATGACAAACACAAAAAAAGATAATGGCATCGATGTGATTGGGTTATTACCTTGTCCTGTGCGAATACCTTTATTAGAACAGTTTGCTGATTTAAGCAATCTCGAAAATATCAATCATGACTTAAAGGCTGCGTCTGAAGGTCTTGATTGGTTAAAAGAAGATGTCTCAAATGCACATGATGAATCTGACTTAGCTGATATTTATATAAGTGCTGGATTTGATTTGTTTTTTGAGGATGATCTAATGAAAAAATTCAAAGATCAAAAAGTCTTTGAAGACTTTTATAAAGATATTGAATATAACACTGATTTTAATAATGAACTAGTTTCATTAAAGGATCCAAGTGGTGATTACTCAATGCTTGGTGTAGTGCCAGCGGTGTTCTTAGTTAATACATTGGTACTTGGAGATAGACCAATGCCTAAGACATGGAGTGATTTATTCAATCCAATTTATGAAGGAAGTATCAGTCTTCCTGTTAGTGACTTTGATTTATTTAATGCGATTTTAATTCACCTATACAAAGAGTTTGGGGAAGATGCTGCATTTAAACTAGGAAAAAGTTTGGTAAAGAGTATGCATCCAGCTGAAATGGTAAAGAGTGATCGTCGTTCAAGAGTAAAACCAGCGATATCAATTATGCCGTACTTTTTCACTAAAATGGCTTTACCAGGTAGTGTAATGGAAGCTGTTTGGCCTGAAGATGGGGCTATAATATCACCGATATTTATGTTGACAAAAAAATCAAAGAAGAAGGAATTAATGGAAATTGGAGATATGTTTATGTCAGAAAAAACGGGTGAAATTTTATCTCATAAAGGGTTATTTCCTTCAATCCATCCAGCAGTAAATAATAACCTAAATGGAAAGAAATTTAAGTGGATTGGATGGGATTACATCAATGGTAATGATATTGGTGCAATCTTAAAAGAGTGTATGAATAAATTTGAGGAAGGAATGAAATAATATGGATTTAATTACAGTATCAGGTCCACCTTCTAGTGGGAAGACTAGTGTCATAATCCGTACAATTGAAAACTTCCTTAAACGAAACATAAAAGTTGGGGTAGTCAAGTTTGATTGTTTGTTTACTGATGATGATATATACTATGAAAAACTTGGAATCCCAGTAAAAAAAGGATTGAGTGGAAGTTTATGTCCGGACCACTACTTTGTTTCGAATATTGAAGAAGTAGTTGAATGGGGTAACAAGAAAGAATTGGATGTTTTAATTACAGAAAGCGCAGGACTATGTAATCGTTGTAGCCCTTATATACAAGATATTAAAGCAGTTTGTGTAATTGATAACTTGAGTGGAATCAACACGCCAAAGAAGATTGGTCCAATGCTGAAAAGTGCAGATATCGTTGTAATTACAAAAGGTGATATCGTTTCTCAAGCAGAGCGAGAAGTATTTACAATGAAAGTACAATCAGTAAATCCTAAGGCTATTATTATGCATGTTAATGGTCTTAGTGGTCAAGGTGCTTTTGAGCTTTCTACATTCATCTATGATAAAGCAAAACACGTAGAGACTTTAGAAGGTGCCAAGTTGCGATATCCGATGCCGGCTGCACTTTGTAGTTATTGCTTAGGAGAGACTCGAATAGGAAAAGCACATCAAATGGGTAATGTAAGAAAGATAGATTTGGGTGATTCAAATGTCTAGGGTATTACAACATACAACTCTAAGTGATTTGTTTAGAGAAAAGTCGTATATTCAGGAATTTTTAGTAGATCATTTAGTGCCATTCAAAGGGCATGAGAATTTAACGATTTATGAGTTATTAGGTGTTCTTGATGAAGAGGTATTAGAGGAAAATGCTATCAATAAGGATTTGTTAATTACATCGTTAGATGAGTACATTACTTTAATGGATTCATACTTTAATACCAACCAAGTGATTGATAATAAAGTGACGATTTATCCTGGATTTCATAAGAATGGAACTCCTGAGAAGTTTGATTTTATTGAGATTAATAAAGGAGAAATCATTAGTATTGTTGGACCTACAGGTAGTGGGAAGAGTAGATTACTTGCGGATATTGAATGGGCTGCGAACGAAGATACTCCTACAAAAAGAAAAGTATTGATTAATGATAGAGTTTTAGAACCTCATGAACGATTTAGTGCATCCAACAAGTTAGTGGCACAGTTATCACAGAATATGAATTTTGTAATGGATTTAAGTGTCGGAGAGTTTTTGGATTTACATGCAACGAGTCGAATGGTTGAGGCCAAAGAAGAAGTAATTGTGAAGATATATGAAAAAGCGAATGAATTAGCAGGTGAGAGCTTTACAATTGATACTCCAATAACAGAGTTATCTGGAGGACAATCAAGAGCATTGATGATTGCCGATACAGCAATTCTTAGTAAGTCACCAATTATCTTGATTGATGAAATTGAAAATGCTGGTATTGATCGTAAGAAAGCGTTGGATTTATTAGTTAGTGAAGAAAAAATTGTGTTAATGAGTACGCATGACCCAATCCTAGCATTAATGGGTGACAAACGTATTGTCATACATAATGGTGGAATAGATCAAGTCATTATAACCTCTGATGATGAACGTAGTATTTTAGGTGAGTTAGAAGAACTAGATCGCACGTTAATGGGTATGAGAAATAAATTAAGATACGGTAAAAAATTATCATTTAAGGAGGAATTATAATGCATGACGGATGTAGCGCTTCGTTTACAAGCGGAAAACAAGTAGTAGATAAAGTTAGAATGATGGGGTTTAGTGACGGTGCACTGCCACTACCACTTCCAATTAAATGTGAGTGTGGAACAACTTTTGAAATGGAATACTTTGAAGATTCATGTCCAAGTTGCAATATGGTATATGGAGTTACTCCATGTCATTCACACGATCCAAATAGTGTGCAAGCAGCGGGAATAGATTATTAGAAATAAAAAGGTAACACCAGGTTACCTTTTTTATTTTGGGAAGATTTGATATAATATCAATTAGAACGATAGAGGAGAGTAAAATGTCAAAACAAAAAGCATTGTTTATTATTTCAATTGAGTATCTAATTGCAATACTAGTGGGAATATACGTCTTTATGTTTAATATTGGTAGTGTCAATTTCTTTATTGCGTTGCTATATGTAGATGTTATGATGACTGTCATCATCTTTGTTTTTAGTATTGTTCATGATAATTCTAGTATCTATGATCCTTATTGGAGTATCATTCCACCAATATTGATCCTCTTATGGATGTATGCATTTGATGCGTACAATATATACAACTGGATTATTTTATTTGGAGTACTAGTTTGGAGTATGCGCTTAACATATAACTGGGCAAGAGATTATAAAGGTATGAGACATGAAGACTTTCGTTATGTGGAATTTCGAAACAAATTTAAACAGTATTATTGGATTATATCTTTTTTAGGAGTTCACTTATTCCCGACAGTAATAGTAATCCTTTCAATGTATCCAATCTATTATGCGATTGGAAATACAGTTAGCTTGCCAATCTTTGTATTTGTAGGGGTTATTATCATGATTGTTGCGGCAACTTTACAGTACATATCAGATGGGCAAGTACGAGTGCATAAATCAGATCCAAACAATAAAAAAATAGCACTAAATAAAGGGCTCTGGTCGATGAGTAGACACCCCAATTACTTTGGGGAGTTACTGTTTTGGTTTGGAGCATTGATTGTGAGCATTGGATACGGGTTCCATTTTATGAATTATATTGGATTTATTGGAATGGTTCTACTATTCAATTTGTACTCAGTACCTAAAATGGAGCAGAAGCAATTAAGAGGAAAATCCAACTATCAGGAGATTATTAACACAGTACCTAGATTGGTCCCTAGATGGCGAAAATAAATCAAATGGTTTGCATTCAAACCATTTTTTTATTATAATTATTTCTGGTGATAGAATGAAAACAAATACAGTTCAATTTACAGATATTAACAATGATGAGTTAAAACATATGCTTCAAAATCAAGAGAATCAGTTTGTGGATGTTAGAACATTTAACGAATTTAAGCAAAGAACCATTAAAGGGTTCGGGATTAATATAGATTACTATCAAATGGTTCATGATTTTGCATTGATAGAAGATTTAGATAAAGAAAAACCAGTTGTACTAATGTGTGCAACAGGAGTGAGAAGTAGAGTAGTTGCGAATGCATTAATCGAAGTTGGGTTTGAATCAGTATTTAACCTTAAAAATGGAATAGCGATGTGGGATGGAAACACAGTCTAAAAATACTTAAGGATAACCTAACTATTAGGGTATCCTTTTCTTTTTATAACTTTTTTTCAAGATAATCACATTGTTTGCAGAAATTGAAGTTAAGAAGAAGGGCTAAAATTACCAAAATAAACTCACTTTAAAGTGCTAAATGAAAGGGTTTTAATAAAAGTCACCTTTTCTTTACTTTGGTACTTTATTTTGGTAAAATATTATATGTGATGTATTATATATCGTGCAAAATGTAAATTTTGGGAAATGGACTTGGGTGATGAAATGATTAACACAATTCTGTTCGATTTGGATGGTACAGTACTTCCGATGGATTTTGATAAATTCATGGAACTTTATTTTTATAATATGGGAATTTACTTTAAAGAAAAAATTGATGGAAATACATTGGCAAAGTATATAATGGCTAGTACAGAAGTGATGATTAAGACGACTAATGGAGATTCAAATGAAGATTCATTCATGAACCATTTCGCATCACTTGTTAATGATGATATTGAAGAATATAAGAAGATGTTTCTAGAATATTATAATTCACTATTTGATAATGTACGTGCATCAACATATAGAAGTACCATGATGAGAGAGAGTGTTGATCTCCTTAAGGAAAAAGGATACGAAGTTGTTTTAGCAACTAATCCACTGTTTCCGATGGTGGCAAATCATCATAGAATTAGATGGGCTGGATTTGAGCCTGATGAGTTTTCGTATATCTCATCGTTTGAAAATAACCATTATTGTAAACCACATATTGAGTATTATAATGAGGTGTTACAATCGATAGGGAAAAAGCCAGAAGAATGTTTAATGGTAGGTAATGATGTCTTTGATGACTTAGCCGCAAGGAAGCTTGGTATTAAGACATACTTAATAACTGATCATATGTTAAATAGACATAATCAGACGATTCAAACAGATTACAAAGGTAACTACACAGAATTCTTAGATTTTGTGAAAAATATAAAAATTTTATTTTGATATTTTGGGGATAGGTTCGGGTTAATTTCGAGCTTGTCTCTTTTTGCTTAAATTTGACTTTCATATATTATATATATCGTATACTTTGAAGTTAAAACATATGAATATTCGCTCATTTATTAGCTTTACAAGTTTAGGCAAAAAAAATTGTGATATTGTGTCATATGATTTACTAGTAAAGATTTGCAGATGAAATACTTGCAGAAAATATTTATGAAAAAATTTCCCAAAGTATTTTCAGCGCTTATATTAGCGCTTTCATACTTTACTTAGTTTCATTAATGTGATATAATTATGCAACAGTTAATATACAGATTGTTTTTGTAATGGATTCAATTTGTATGTTGTAACCCCTACACGTTATGAATTTTTACACGGTGCAATCGAAAATTCGAGACCTTGTAAAATTTATATATTACTATGTTTCTAAATAAAAATTAAAGATAAAGAGAGGAGATTTTATTTTGAAAAAGTTATTATTATTACTAACTGTTTTCACATTTGCATTTGCTTTAACAGCATGTGGAGATCCTGAAGAAACACTTGAGTGTGACGAAGGTTACTCAGAAGTTGATGGTGAATGTGTTGAAGACACTGTTGATCCAGAATGCGAGGTTTATGAAGAACTCGTTGAAGGTGAATGTGAAACTAAAACATGTCCAGAAGGTCAAGAATTAAATATGACAACTGGTGAATGTGAAGCAGAAGCGGTAAACGAAGAGCCAACTATCGCTGGTACTGCTGATGTATTCTTAAGTGTTGGTGAAGCATTTGATCCACTTGTAGGTATTACTGCTAGCGATACTGAAGACGGAGATATCACTGCTGATATCGTTGTTGAAGGTACTGTAGACGTTAATACTGAAGGTGAATATGTTCTTACTTATAAAGTTACAGATTCTGAAGGTGCAATGGTTGAGGTAACTCGTACTGTTTCAGTAGAAGATATTGAAATCGTTTATCCAACTGGATTCTTTAACTACAAGTTTGCAAATACTGAGTTAAGACATACGTTCATGGCTGCAGCTGAAAAATACTTATTAAATAACCAATACGCAGGTGTTCCATTATTTGCAAATGGTTCATTCGCATTATATAGCTGGAGATTACAATTACCAGTTGATGAGTATGTAGCAGTTATGGGATATGGTACTGCATTCGGTTCTATGAGTGCTGATGATAGTGCTGTATTAATGGATGATGGTAATCCAGGTAATGCTGGTGAGTACACTTACCGTACTACTATCTCTACTAACCCTGGTACATTTAACCAATGGTTATATGATACTTCAACTGACTCTACTTTAATGGGTGGATACATGGATGCATTATACGTATACGTATTTAATGCAGACAAAACTGGTTACGAAGTAGTTCCTTCAATGGCAGCTTCTAACCCAATGCCTGTTGAGTCTCACATTACTGAAACTGGTAAAGAGGTTTCTAAAACTTGGCAAATTACGTTAAGAGATGACTTAGAGTGGTTCTACCATCCAAATACTGATATCTCTGGTTTAGCAGTAGGTCATGAAGCTATCGATGCAAATGACTTCGTTGAAACGTTCAAACTAGCTGTAGATAATGAGTGGTTCCGTGCTATTTCTGGTGGTGGAGACTTCATTAACTCTTCAACTAAAATCGCTAACATGCAAGAGTATGTTGACGGTGATGTTGACTGGGCTGACGTAGGAATCAAGAAAATTGATGATTTAACATTCGAATTTACATTCGTTGATGATCAATCAGACTGGAATGTAAGATACTGGTTATCTTCATTCGTTATGACTCCTATCAACTTAGAATTATATGATGTATTAGGTGACAGTTATGGTACTGATGAAGAAACTATCGCTTATCATGGTGCTTACTATGTAGATTACTATGAAGCTGACAAGATTTTACGTTATTACAAAAACCCTAATTATCATACTCCTGATGAGTACTTCTATACTGGATATACTTATGCAGTAATCGAAGATGCTGAAATCAGATTCCAAGAATTCTTAGCTGGTAAAATTGAAGCAACTACTTTACCAACTACTGAATATGAAAACTACAAAAACTATCCAGGTCTAAGACAAATCCCTGGTGCAACTACATTTAGAATTATGATTAATGGTTTAGAAACTGTTGAAGGTCAACAAGCACAATTTGATGGTTCAACATTCGTACCTGAGCCAATCTTAGCTAACCAAGACTTCAAACAAGCAATGTATCATGCTATTGATCGTCAAAAATTAGCTGAAGAAGTACTTAAAACTTCAACTACTAACATGTTCTTATTCTCAAATGCATACTTAGTAGATGCTGAATTAGGTATTCCTTATCGTCAAACTCCACAAGGTCAATCTGTAGGTGAAGGATTATCTCCATCAACTCACGGATATAACTTTGATGCTGCACAAGCATACTTCGAGTTAGCATTAGATGAGTTAGTGGCTGCTGGAACTTATGCTGCAGGTACTGCTGAGAACCCAACAATTATTGACTTAGACTTCCACATCTTTAGTGGATCTGAATCACAAGAATTAATGGGTGCTTACTTAGAAACTGCATTTGAAGATGCATTCCAAAGTGAAACTCATAACATTAAAGTTGACTTACATATCTTAGCTAAAGACTTCCCAGGTATCTATTACGATTATATGATGATCGGTGAATTCGATTTATCAATCGGTGGTATTAGTGGATCTACTTTAGACGCTGCAAGTTTCTTAGATACTTATAGTTCAGATAACCGTTCTGGATTTACTCTAAACTGGGGTATCGATACATCTGTAGCTGAAATCGAAGTTAACTACTACGATTTAGATGGTGTAAGACATAGAGAAATGTGGTCATTTGATGCAATTTGTTCTGTATTAAATGGTGAGAAATACATCTCTGCTGGTGAAGAAGCAGAAGGACCAAGTCTTGAAAACTTCACATACACTCCAACAAGTGTATCATTCGAAGTTACTAAATTCGATAGTTCTGATTACGCAAACTTCACATATACTTTATACACTTATGACTTAGCTGCTGGTTATGTTGAGGTTGCTGGACATGTAGACGTTGCTATTACTGATGCAATGGTTACAATCGATGGATTACTTCCTGGATTCGAACCTTCTACATACTACAACTACTTAGGTGATTATGAAGTGCACTTAAACTTCGATTACACAGCTGTTGAAGACAAAACTGGATCTTATATAGCTCCATGGTGGTTACAACCTGCTGCTTTAACTGGTGAAGTTACTGCTGCTGTTGATAGCGCAACTATCGTTGTTACATTAGGTGAAGGTCAAACTGGCGTTACTGCTGCTAAAGTAGTAGACGGTGATGGTGTAGACGTAGCTGGTGCTGCTGTAGACTTCGCTGACTTAGCTGCAGTTGCTGTTACAGGATTAGCTGCTGATACAACTTACTTCGTAGAGTTTACAATGGCTGATGGAAACATCGCTGTTGTAGCAATTACTACACCTGCTTCATAATTTAAGATCAATTAAATTAATAAGCATTAGGTAAATAATAAACACAGCAAACCATCTTGCTACATATAGATGGTTTGCTTGTTGTTTATAAAAATTTGATTTACAAGTTTAGAGAGGTAAAGTGCTAAAGCGTTTACACGCAATATAGGACTGTATCTTGAGGAGTTAAACATTAGCGGGATAATGTGTTTTAGAGAAGTAGTATTTTATGTGTGTTTTAGTGTATATATTATCACTTCGTGCAGATATGTATGGAGTTTTTGTAACGAATTAGAGATTTAATAAGAGTGTTTTTACATTAATTAAGTTAAATAACTCCTTAGGTAATCTTCTAGTGTATGACACAGAGAGGTTATTCAAATGAATAATGTCAAATGCTATAAAATTAGTTATGGGAGAAAAAATAGATAATAGATTTAAATTTTAGAAAGGAGAGTATGGTGGTTAATGTAACTACTATACGACTATAAGTATGTTGAGGTATATTATAGTAAGAACAATATGGATTTTCATTATATTGATCACTATCTTAACACTGAACTTTACGCTGCTGAAACTTGCGCCTGAATACCCTCCAACAGAGGAAGAAGCAAGAAAAGTATTTTATGCAAGACAAGTAGCCGATGGGTATATGACGATTGACATTTTAGATGATGATGATGGGCAAATCGTTTACGGTGATTATGAAGGTAGTGCAATTGATTTAATCGATGCAATCCAAGATAACGACACGGAAGTATATCAACGATGCCATAAGTGTGCATATTTCTTCGATGATGATAATGATGCGGAGGAAGTAAGGATATACAGACCTGTGCCAGTAAGCACGCAGTATTTTAATTGGTTAAAAAATATTGTAACAGAATGGGACTGGGGATTAAGTACAAGAGTAGCAGTAAATACGCCTGTATTTGATGTATTAAAAGAAAGAATCCCAGTAACAATGAAATTGAACTTAATAGCGCTATTTTTCTACATTCCAATTGGATTTACACTTGGAATTATTGCAGCGCTTCGAAAAAATACATTAGTGGATAATATCATTTCACTAGGTGTAATGGTATTTATATCAGTACCTAGCTTTGTTGTTATGACAATGCTCGTAATGACATTTGGGTATCAACTTGAGTGGTTGCCAACACAGTTCCCTTCAGGGGATATTGATGGAGTTATTCAGTTTACTGGATTAATCCTTCCTGTACTTGGGTTATCATTTGGGGCTATTGCTGGTTTAACTAGGGTAACTCGTGCTGAGTTAACGGAAGTTTTAACTAGTGAGTTCTTGTTACTAGCAAGAACAAAAGGTTTAACAAGAGGACAAGCTGTTATTAGACATGCGATGAGAAACTCAATGGTACCATTAGTACCTGGTATAATCTTCTCATTTGTAGGGTTACTTTCAGGGTCTATCATCATCGAAAGAATTTACTCTGTACCTGGTACAGGACGTGTATTCTTACGTGCGATGACATTAAATAGTTTTGATTACAACTTAATTTTAGGAACAACAGCATTCTATACGACAATTAGTTTATTTGCCGTATTACTTGTGGATTTATCTTATGGACTTGTTGACCCTAGAATTAGAATGGGGGCTAGAAGATAATGAACGAAGATAAAAGAAACGTAAATATCCCCAAGGATCAATTTGAGTTTGTCCAAAGAGGAGAAAAAATCTTTGACAAGAAGTTTGAAACAAAACCAGTAGGGTACTTTAGAGATGCAATGAGTCGTTTTGGGAAAAACAAAACGAACATGGTTGCTACAATTATCTTAGGATTTATTATTTCTCTTGCGATTTTTGTGCCAATCTTTAGTACTAAAAACTATACAGCATTAGAAGAACAACTGTCACATTTACCTCCTAGAGTTCCGCTAATTGAGAACTTAGGATTTATGGATGGTACAAGTAAGAAAGTACGTCAAACAGTTGATTTAGAGACATATGATATAAGAGATAATACTGGTCTTCCAGTAGGTTATGAAGAGGAATTTATTATTCCTGATACAAGTACAATTTATACACAAGGTTGTACAGATAAAGAAAAAGAATGTATTGGTGGAGAAAACAGTTTAAAGATTGAAAATGAAACTGATAACGTTGCAATTTTCTCTCCGAATTTTTCTGGTCTGTTAGTAAACTCGTTCTTTAATCCAATGGTTGAGTTTAATATTAACCATATTGATGAAGATACAGTAGTGAACTTATACATCCGTTACAAAAATTCAGATTGGATTCCAAATGAACCGTATGAAAAGACATCATGTAGTGGTGATGAAGTTCTACATTTAGGACAATGTTACGACAAAGTAGTTCAAGATACATGTCCTGATGGTGAATTAAGTGTGGATGGAGAATGTGTTGTAGTTGAAGAAAGCCCAATTTGTAAAGACAATCAATTATCAGTGGATGGTAATTGTGTGAGAATTCCAGCAATTGCAACATGTGAGGAAGACTACTATTATGAAGATGGCGAATGTAAAGAAGCAACTAAAACATGTCCAGAAGAATATGTATTAAATGGACAAGCATTTGATGGTGAAGAATGTGTTGATATAACAGATGAAAATCAATTAGCTCAACATTATTATGAAAGAATTGCCTCAACAACAGAAACTGGATTATTGGAAATTGCGTTGGTTGATGTATTAGGTAATAGACCTGTAATGTTCCAAGATGCTGCAATTGTAATTGAAATTGAGTCACCAGTTGCTCATAGTAAAGCTGTTTTTGATTCTCTACGTGTATATGACACAAGAGTTGATGGAGAGTTTGATTATGTAAGTGTTAGTGGATATAACTTATCAAAATATGAAATCTTAAGTGATGCATTTATATATAATAATGGAACTGAAGATGTTACAGTACTTCCTGGTGCTGGATCATATACAAGACAAAATGGTATTTATTACTTTATTGATTTCCGTTATGAAGATTACAATGCAAGATTTGCTGATAAAAACGAACCTGCATTTGCTAAGAGTAAATTCTTAGAAGCAGTAGAAGCTCATCCCGATGTATGTATTATGCCTGATGAAGAATTAGGAGAAACATTAACTGGTTGGGAATTTGAAAAAGGTTGCCCTGTAGTACGTGTATACGATCGTACTGAATCAGTCTTTGTACCACAAACAAACGATGCAAATGATGAGCCATTACCTGATGTAGTTACAGAAGAAATCTGTGAGGAAAATGGGTATGTGTATCAAGATAAAGATGAAGAACAATATTGTGCATTAGAAACGTATAGTTATAATGTAGATGTTGATTATGCAATCCTAACTGGATATGATGATATTCCTTACTTCTTATTTGGTACAACAGCTGCTGGACGTGACTTATTCACGTTAATCTGGGTAGCGACTAGAACATCATTATTAATTGGTGTTATCGTAGCATCTATTAATATTACAGTGGGTATTATTTACGGTTCAATCTCTGGTTACTATGGAGGTTTAGTCGATTTAATTATGCAACGTTTCAGTGAAGTAGTTGGACGTGTACCATGGATTGTTACGTTATCAATTTTCGTATCAATCTTTGGACCTGGTATCATGACCTTGATTTATATCCTGATTTTTGCAGGATGGATTGGAGTCGCCGCGATAACCAGAACACAGTTCTACAGATATAAAGGACGTGAATACGTTCTTGCATCAAGAACTCTTGGTGCACGTGATGCAAGATTAATCTTCCGTCACATCTTACCAAATGGTATTGGTACAATCATTACGTCAAGTATCTTATCTATTCCTGGTGTAATCTTTGCAGAATCTACAATTTCTTACTTAGGATTCGGTATTGGTCACGGTCAAGAATTTAAGTTATTTGGAATCACATTTAGTGGTGTATCAATTGGGGTATTACTTGCAGAAGCTCGTACATACTTATTAACAAAACCATACTTAACGTTATTCCCTGCGATTGTTATTTCAATCTTAATGATTACATTCAACATGTTCGGTAATGCGTTAAGAGATGCATTCAATCCATCTTTAAGGGGGTCTGAATAATGGAAAAGAACGTAAAATTACACGTTGATAACCTTACAGTTAGTTTTAAGACAACTCAAGGGATGGTAAGAGCCGTTCGTGGTGTAAGTTTTGATTTATACGAAGGTGAAACACTTGCAATTGTAGGTGAATCAGGAAGTGGTAAATCAGTATCAAGCCGCGCAATTATGGGTATCTTAGCTGGTAATGGTGTTATTGATGATGGACAAATTATTTATGAAGATCAAGATTTAACAAAAATCGATGAAGAACATTTCCATGAGTTACGTGGTAACCGTATTGGAATGATCTTCCAAGATCCAATGTCAAGTTTAAATCCAATCATGAGAATCGGTAAACAAATTACTGAAGGTATGATTTTAAATGGTAAACGACTTGAAAATAAATACAAAAAATTATTCCATTTAGAAAGAATGGAAGTAAAAAATGCAGAAAAAGAAGCGAAAGACATCAAACGTAAATTACATGAAGATTTAGCACTAGTCAAATCTGGTGAACTAAATGAACAACCTGATCGTTTAAAAGCAGTTGCAAAAGAAGCATTAAGTAAAAATAAAGCACGTATTGCAAATGCAAAAATTACTTATAAACAAGCAAAAGCAAAAGCAAGAGTTGTTGTTAATAAAGAATGGGCAGATGAAAAAGCAAAAACGATGAAAGACATCGAGAGTGTGAGAGCTAAAATCGATCCAAGAGTTGTAGAACAACTAGTTGCAAAAGAAGAAGCAAAATTAGCTGAAATCTTAGCTGAGTTTACAACATTTAAAGTTGAAAAACTACCAAGTTTGAATGCAGAACAACGTTTCTTCGCAAAACAAGAATTCAAAGAAAAAATTAGAGTTCAGCGCAAAGCAGTGAAAGATGCTAAAAATCACTACAACATGAAGATTGAAGCATTAAAAGAACGTCTACGTAGATTTAAGAAAGTTACGAAATTAGAAGCGTTTGAAAGAGCTGTTGCTGTAATGAAAGAGGTAGGGATTGATCATCCTGAAAAACGTTTCAGACAATACCCATTCCAGTTTTCTGGTGGGATGAGACAAAGAATCGTTATTGCGATTGCCCTTACAGCTAGTCCTGAAGTATTGATTTGTGATGAGCCAACTACGGCTTTAGATGTTACAATTCAAGCTCAAATTCTAGAATTAATTAATGATTTAAAGAAATTAAGAAACTTATCAGTAATCTTTATTACACATGATTTAGGTGTAGTTGCGAACATGGCAGATAGAATTGGTGTTATGTATGCAGGTAAGATTGTTGAGATTGGTACAAATGAAGATGTATTCTATGATCCAAGACATCCTTACACATGGGCGTTACTATCAAGTATGCCTGACTTAACAAGTAAAGAACGTTTAGATTCTATCCAAGGTACTCCACCAAATATGTTGTTCCCTCCAAAAGGTGACGCATTTGCAGACCGTAGTAATTACGCAATGAAGATTGATTTCGAGCAACAACCTCCAATGTTCAAAGTTAGTGATACACACTATGCAGCTACGTGGTTACTACACAAAGATGCACCAAAAGTTGATGTACCACATGTAATTACTGATCGTATTGAAAGAATGCGTGAATTTGCAGAAGAGGTGAAGATTGATGGATAATAAGCAACCTGTATTAAGTGTTCGTAATTTAAAGCAACACTTTAAGAGTGGATTTGGAAAAAACAAATTAGTTGTTAAGGCTGTAGATGGTATCGATTTCGATATCTATAAAGGTGAAGTATTTGGATTAGTAGGTGAGTCTGGATGTGGAAAAACTACAACTGGACGAAGCATAATCAAATTATATGAACCAACTGATGGTGAAGTATTCTTTATGGGTACACGTATCAGTGGTGGTATTGATGGTTTAAAGGATGCTATTCGTGATAGAAATGAAGAATATAAATTCAGAACAGCTGAATTAAAAACTGTATTAAAAGAAGAACTAGAAAAAGCTTCTAGGAATCAAACTCAAGCGGCTAACGCGAAAGCAAAATACCAAGAAGCATCACAAAAATTAAGACTTGAACGTGCTCGTTTCATTAGTGAGTCTAGAACAGAAATCGCACTTCGTAAATCAGATACACATGATTTTGATCGTGAGTTAATGAAAAATATGCAGATGATCTTCCAGGATCCTATCGCATCATTAAACCCTCGTATGACTGTAAAAGAAATTATTGCAGAGGGATTACGAATTAATGCTGGTAACTCTAGTATTTACAAGAAAATGAGAAACATTAAAGCTACTAGTAAAGTAGAAATTAATGCATTAAAAAGAGAGTTTAAGTTAGACTTAAAAGAAGCTGAGTTTAGTGGTAGTGATACAACACAATTAACTCGTGAGTTCGAGAAGAAATTACGTCAAATTGAATCACACAGAGAAGAACTATTAACTCCTCTTCAAAAAGAACTAGAAGTTCGTAGTAATGTTGATATTAAGCGTCAATTAAGTGAAGCGAAACAAAAAGGTGACACTGCAAAAATTGAAGAGCTTAAACAAGAATTAGCAACAAGAAGAGAAAATGATGCAAACGCAAAAGTAAATGCTGTATTAAAAACAGTAGGATTACTTCCAGAACATGCGTCACGTTATCCTCATGAATTTAGTGGTGGACAACGTCAACGTATCGGTATTGCTAGAGCGTTAATCGTTGCTCCTGCATTCATTATCGCAGATGAGCCTATCAGTGCTCTTGACGTATCAATTCAAGCACAGGTTATTAACTTATTAAATGACTTACGTGATGAATTTGGTATAACAATTATGTTTATCGCACATGATTTATCTGTAGTAAAATACTTCAGTGATCGTATTGGTGTAATGTACTATGGTAAAATGGTTGAATTAGCAAACACAGAAGAGCTATTCAAAAATCCATTGCATCCATATACAAGAAGTTTATTATCGGCAGTTCCATTACCGGATCCGCGTTATGAGAAAAACAGAAAACGTATTAAGTACAACCCAAGAGTAGATCATGACTATTCAGTAGAAGCTCCAAAATTAACGGAAATTACTCCAGGACACTTCGTACTAGCAAATACTGCTGAGTTAGATAAATACAAAGCGAACTTAAAATAATGATTAGAAGATTTTTTGTAGCGTTAAGTATAGGAGCGCTAGGTACATACGCGATAGTCGAACGAGCTTTCGAAGGAAGGTATGAATATGCATTTGTTGCAGATGCGCTGTTCGTTACCGGGATAATTATGTTCTTTATGGGACTTATCATGATGACGGATGCTACAAAAATATTTACGAGCTTTGGGTATACTTTTAAAGTAATGTTTAGAAGGAAACCAATGTCACAATCCTTTTATGATTACAAACTAGCCAAAGAGCAAGGTGAAGTAGGTGAAGCAACACTTGGTGTACCTGCTATGGCGGTAGCAATACTCATGATAGGAGTATCACTCATTATTACGACTTACATTATTTAAAAACGTACAAAAGGTGTAGTTTTAACTACACCTTTTTATGTTATAATAGGAGAAGGTGATAATATGAAAGTATATGAAAAAACAGTAGAAAATATTTTAACTGAGAACAATGTGAATAAAGAAAAAGGGCTTACTGAAGTGGAAGTTTTAAAACAACGCGCAGTATATGGAGAAAACAAATTAAAAGAAAAAGGTACAAAAACAATTCTTCATATGATTATTCATGAACTGACTCAGTTTCTAAATTTATTATTGATTGCAGCAGCAATTATAAGTATGATTGCATCGGGTCATTTAACGGATGGCTTCTTTATTATCGCAATCGTTATATTGAATATAAGCTTAAGTGTTTTTCAAGAACGAAAAGCAACCAATGCCGTTAGTGCATTAAAATCTCTTAGTGCTCCACTAGCGAAAGTGGTAAGGGATGGAGATATTGATAGTATTGATTCACACGAATTAGTGCCTGGGGATATCGTTATTATTGAAGCGGGAGATTACATCCCAGCAGACATTAGACTTATCGAAAGTATTAATTTAAAAGTAGATGAATCTGCTTTAACGGGAGAAAGTGTACCTGTTGAAAAAGATGCAGATGTACTTTTGAAAAATCCAACTCCAATTGGTGATCGAATTAATATGGGGTACATGTCGACAATCGTAACCTATGGTCGTGGACTCGGTGTTGTTGTTCATACTGGAATGAAAACTGAAATCGGAAACATCGCCAACTTATTGAATGAAGTGGAAGATGAAATGACCCCTCTTCAAAAGAAAATAGATCGATTAGGGAAACTTCTAGGAATAATTAGTATTATCGTGGTAATTATTATCTTCTTTATTGGATGGTTGTATAGTTATCTAGGTATCACTGGCGAGTTTAACTGGGTTGATTTGTTCTTGGTATCTGTGTCACTTGCTGTTGCTGCGATACCAGAAGGATTACCAACAGTAATTACAGTTGTACTAGCGCTTGGTATGAGAAAGATGGCAAGTAAAAACGCAATTGTCAAGGAACTTAGCGCAGTTGAAACGCTTGGAAGCACAACGGTAATTTCTAGTGATAAAACGGGAACACTTACTCAAAATAAAATGGTTGTTACTAGAATCTTTGATAATCATGAAATGATTGAAGTAACAGGACAAGGATATAGTTTTAAAGGCGAGGTTAAAGGTGATAATGAAAACATCGCTAGGTTAATTGAAATTGGGGGATTATGTAATGATTCTTCTATCAATGGTGAAACGTTGATTGGAGACCCTACAGAACTTGCACTTGTGACATTGCTTGGTAAAAAAGGAATCAAACATCTAGATATTAAGAAACAAAAACCACGTATCGATGAGTTTCCATTTGATAGTGATCGTAAACTTATGAGCACGTTACATACAATTGATAAAACGAACTACTTATATACTAAAGGTGCTCCAGATCAATTACTTAAGGCATGTAAATATTACTTACATCAAGGTGAAGTAAAGAACATTACAAAAAAATTCATTGAAACCGTGAACTTAGCAAATCAAGGTATGGCTAGAAGTGCCCTTAGAGTCCTTGGATTTGCATACAAAGAGCTAGATGAGTATACAGATATAGTAGAAGAAGAAAAAGACTTAATCTTTACTGGGTTAGTGGGGATTATCGATCCACCTAGAGAGGAAGTTAAAGAAGCAATTAAAATTTGTCATAACGCTGGTATGAGGGTAGTGATGATCACTGGTGACCATAAAATTACCGCAAGCGCGATAGGGACAGAATTAGGAATATTGCAAGAAGGAAATACTGCTTTAAGTGGTGAAGAAATAGATGCATTATCATATCCTGAGTTTCTTGATATGGTAAAAACAACAAACGTCTTTGCACGTGTATCACCAAATCACAAAGTAATGATTGTAAAAGCATTACAAGAAACTGGCGAGATCAGTAGTATGACTGGTGATGGTGTTAATGATGCACCAGCATTAAAACAGGCAAACATTGGGGTTGCGATGGGTATTACTGGTACGGATGTATCAAAAGAAGCAGCCAACATGGTCCTGATGGATGATAACTTTACGACGATTGTAGATGCAGTTGAAGAAGGAAGAGTTATCTATTCAAATATCCGTAAATTTGTGGGGTACTTAGTAAGCTGTAATGTTGGTGAAGTATTACTAATCTTTACTGCCATGTTACTAGGGTGGGGGAGTCCACTACTACCAATTCAGATTCTTTGGATTAATTTAGTTACTGACTCATTCCCTGCATTTGCACTTGGTCTAGAGAAGAAAGAAAATGGTATTATGGACCGTGATCCTGTTGATCCAGAGGCATCTATTGTTGACAGACAAATGGGAGTTGCTATTGGATTCCAAAGTATCTTTTTAGCACTTGCTGTTTTAATCTCATATTATATTGGACACAACACTGTAGGTGGAGAATACATGGGACAGACATTCGCCTTTATTACAATTATTACTGGTGAATTATTACGTAGTTATTCTGCGCGTAGTGAAACAAGAACAATCTTCAAGATGAAACTCTTTGATAATAAATTAGTAAATTACTCTGTTATCTTTGGATTAGCGCTACTACTAATAGTCGTATTTGTACCAGGTATAAATGATTTATTCCATATCGCAGAAGGAGTAACACTTCTAAACCTACTAGTAGCATTTGTATTAGGATTCATTCCGTTATTTGGTGGAGAACTGGCAAAACAATTTAAATAAAAAGACAATGAAATCATTCAATGTCATTAAGTTAAGAAATTAAAGAGAGATCTTCTCACACTAGATGTGAGG
>CAZZAP010000011.1:0-47300 GCA_964652375.1 uncultured Candidatus Izemoplasmatales bacterium | reverse complement strand
GTGAATTCACTTCTTTTTTAGTATTCTGTTTTGCTTTCTAATTCGCCCCATTCACTTAATGGTTTTTTACATTCTTCGCAATCAACTAGTTCAATCTCTACTTGTTCTACATCAGCTGTTTTGTTGATTACATCGTAAATGTACTGATCATCAAACCCAATAGCTGCAGCATCATAACGTGATGCTCCAACATAGAGTTTTTTCATTTTAGCCCAGTGAATAGCAGCAAAACACATCGGACAAGGTTCGCATGATGAATAAATCTCGCAATCTGATAAGTCGAATCTTCCAAGTAATTTCGTTGCTTTTCGGATTGCGTTTACTTCAGCATGCATTGTAGGGTCGTTTGTTACTAATACCTCATTATGCGCTCTTGCAATCACTTTTCCATCTTTTACGATAACCGCACCAAATGGACCTCCATCACCTTTTCTCATTCCTTCAAATGCTTCTTCAATTGCCATTTTCATAAATATATTCATAATTAACCCCTTTCTATTTGTCACCCATTGTCATCACCATTACTGCTTTTGCTGTATGTAATCTGTTTTCTGCTTCTTGATAGACAATAGAGTGGTTACCATCAATTACACTATCAGTTACTTCATTGCCTCTATCTGCAGGTAATGCATGCATGTACAGTACGTTATCACTCGCAAGTGATATCATCTCTTCAGTACACTTCCATGATTTGTATGATTCTAGTAAATCATCAACCACTTCATCAGATTGGTTGGTTACCCAACTACCCCAGTTTTTAGGGATTACGACATCTGCATCTTTGTATGCTTCCTCCATATTATGAGTAATTCTAAACGAACCACCATTTTCCTCAGCATTTTTCTTAGCTTTCTTGATTGCCCAATCTGGCATGTCATATCCATCTGGATAGGCAAGCGTTACATCCATTGCGTATCGTGGGAACAAAAGAATTTGTGTTAAAGGAACACTAATTGGTTTTTTATGAGATGTTGCGTACGCCCATATGACAGACACTTTTAGTCGCTTTGTATCCTTGTGGAATTCTTTGATTGTCATTAAATCGGCTAAACCTTGCATAGGATGATATAAGTCACACTGTAAGTTCATGATTGGCACAGTAGAATGTGTTGCCATATCATTAAGAAACTTATTTCCTATCTCCCAAAAGCAATTACGACATGCAATTCCATGACCGTATGAAGACAGAATCACTGCGGTGTCTTTTGCACTTTCACCATGTGAAATCTGCATCGTAGAAGTATCTAGAAAGTTAGCATGTCCACCTAGTTGTGCAATCCCAGCTTCCATTGAGTTTCTTGTTCTTGTTGATTGTTCAAAAAACATTAAGAATGATGTTTTGTTACGAAGGAATCCCGTATCTTCATTTGCATAGAATTTTTTCTTTAAATCAAATGAAACATCAAGTAATGTATCTATTTCGTTTTTCTTCCAATCTTCTAACGTAATAAAATGTTTTCCTTTAAATAGTGGTTTCATATTTATTTCTCCTCTTTTAGTGTTGTTAAATATTGTAATGGTAGTGCAGCATACATAGCACTAGCTTTCACTAATTCACTTTTAAATGTCTTTTCATTAGGCGCATGAGCTTCTTCCTCGTGCCCAGGACCAAAACCAATACATGGTATGTTAAATCTACCCATAATGCTTACTGCATTTGTAGAAAATGTCCACTTGTCTACATGAGGTTTTGTGTTGAATAACTGATGATAAGCCTCGATGGTACTTCTACAAACGATATGATCCTCAGGAAGTACCCATGTAGGGAAGTACGCTTTTGTTGGATAGGTTAGTCCAGTATAGGAAGGACGATCATAATCATACATAATTACTTCTGCATTTGCTTTTTTTACTGAATCAAGGTTCTTAATTTCATCTAGCGCTGATTGGTATGTTTCACCATCAGTTAATCTGCGATCAATTGAAATACTACATCCATCCGCAACAGCACACCTACTAGGTGAAGAGTAGAAGATTTCAGATACTGTTAGGCTTCCTTTACCTAAAAATTCATTGTTTTTCAAGGTAGGATGTAATTGTTCAAGTTCCAATAGTATTGGTGCCATTTTAAAGATTGCATTTTCACCACGCTCTGGAGCGCTACCGTGACAACTTACACCACTAACATTTACTCTGATTTCCATTCTTCCTCGATGTCCTCGATAGATGTTTAAACTAGTTGGTTCTGTAATAACTACAAATTCTGGCTTAATCTTTGATTGCTCAATCATATATTGCCAACATAATCCATCACAGTCCTCTTCTTGAACTGTGCCTGTTACAAGTAACGTATAGTCTCCGTGTAAATCGAGGTCTTTGATTATCTTCGCAGCATATACCATTGATGCCATTCCACCTTCTTGGTCACTTCCGCCACGTCCAATAATTACTTCATCGTCTTCATATCCTTCATATGGATCTACATTCCAGTTTTTTATTTCTCCAACACCAACTGTATCAATGTGAGCATCCATCGCGATCAGATGTTTTCCTGAGCCAAGGTAGCCAAGGATATTTCCCAT
The DNA here is from genome assembly GCA_964652375.1 of uncultured Candidatus Izemoplasmatales bacterium. Lineage (GTDB taxonomy): Bacteria > Bacillota_I > Bacilli_A > Izemoplasmatales > Izemoplasmataceae > CAZZAP01. The sequence goes on along the minus strand of CAZZAP010000011.1, from coordinate 44,778 downwards.
TGGATCAATCTCAACTTTATCAAATCCAATTTGTTCCATCTCTTCTTTTATACGAAGAATAACTTTTTCTTCATCACATGATTCACTTGGAATTTTGATCATATCACGGAGAAAAGAAGCGATATCTTGCTTGTAATATTCTGCTCGTTCGATTATTTTTTTATAGGGAATCATAGTTCTTTACCTCTCATCGCCTTAATTTTTTTATCGTATTCTTTATAGAGTTCGTACTCATGATCCCAAAATGCTTGTGTCCTCATATCATCAAGTAATTTCTTAGTATATCCAAACTTTAACCAATCTTTTTCTTTTTGGATAAAGAGTTGTTCTTTTCGTTGTTCACTTCTAAAATCATATATTTCTGATTCATCTGCTCGAAGGAAGATATCACGATACCATCTTCGTAACACAAAATCTTCTGTTTCAAGATAACGTTTTTCAAGGTCTTCTAGAACACTTTCATAACGATCAAATCCATCTGTTGCAACTGTGACAACATTATCTTCTGGACCCAATTTTAAGTATTTAGCGATTTTTATAGCACCAATTACATTACATAATCCTGATGGTCCAAATGAATCTTTGAGCATGATGGCTGTTTTTTCATCAATACCATTTTCTTTTAATATATCGATACCGTCATGTAGGATTTTTAGACCCTTAATCGTGTCATCATCGTTGATAAGTGTTATAAAATCAGTTTGAAGGACATTGTGAATTAACGTACACATTTTATCACCAATTCCTTCAATACGATGTTGTCCAACACCGCCGTCAGTGAGAGTAGAACACTCGTAAGGCTCCAATGCCACAGTTTTTGCCTCAGGGAATGCTGCTTTAATTTGATCACCTGCAGCAATGGTTCCTGCGCTCCCAACCGCACTTGTAAAGGCAGCGATTCGTTCGTTCCCAATTCCTTTAACAGCTTCTATAAAACTTGAACCAGTTACGTGACGATGGAAACGGTAATTTGGCAGTAATTCAAACTGAGCAAGAGCTCTGTTTTTGGGATTCTTTTTCAGTTCAAATGTTCGTTCAAGAGTTAGGATTACATCACTTTCAGTACCTGGTGTTAAATCGAGTTTAGCACCATATTTTTTTATTCGTTCGTAACGTTCTTTTGACATATTGTCAGGCATAATCACAATTGATTCGAGTCCCATTAGATTCGTGATATACGAGACACCAATCCCAAAGTTTCCTGTTGAGGGACCAAGTATGACGTGTTCACCTGGTGTGATGGATTTATCAACGCATCCTTCCATTAAATTCACGTATGCTGGGCCAACTTTATGACTTCCAGATGGAAAGTATTTCCCAAGCATCACAACAATATTGGCATCTACCCCAGTAAGTTCTTTTGGTAGAACAATCTTATTTACTTCATTGTTTTCATTTTTCCACGTGATATTGAACAGATTAATAGGATCTAACTCATCACTTTTTTTAGCAAGAGCTTCCTTTCTAATTTTGGGGTCCAATTTCGTTGGATCAAGCATTTCTTCGTATGTTGGTCCAAATGGTATTTTACTCATGTGATTCACCTCTTTTTTTGATTTCTGTCATAAATTCATCTACTGAATTTTGATTAAATACATGGTGGTTCTTACTACTATCAAACGTTATTAGCTGTGACTCCACTATAGTAGAGACACTGTTTGTATCTTTAAGTCCATTTCCAGTTACAAGCACCACAATAGTACTTGATGCTGGTAGTGGACTTTCTTTCATTAATTTATACAGTCCAGCGAAAGCAGTAGCTCCTGCTGGTTCTGCAAATACTCCTTCATTTTGTGCAAGCATGTTGATTGCATCGAGTATTTCTTGATCACGTACATCCATATAGAATCCGTTTGATTTACGGACTGCATTCATGCCTTTCACTGGATTTCTCGGAAGACCAACTGCGATACTATCAGCGATTGTATTTTCCTCGGTTTCTTGTAAAGGAGAATTGGTCTTAAATGCTTTTACAAATGGATTACAACCAGCACTTTGAACACCGATAATCATCGGGATTTTTGGGATTAATCCAAGCTGTTTTAAATCATAGAATCCTTTGTATACACCAGCGATGGTACAACCATCACCAACAGAAACGATACAATAATCAACTGCTTTGAAATCGAGTTGTTCGCAAATTTCATATACAACGGTTTTTTTACCTTCCACTAGATGTGGATTAATTGCAGCGTTTCGATTGTAAAGATGGTATGCATCTATTGCTTTCTTTGACGCATTAAAAGCTGCTTTGTAATCGCCTTTTACTTTCACCACATTGCTTCCATATAGTACCATTTGTGTCAGCTTACCAATTGGTGCTCTTTCAGGAACAAATATTAAGGTATTTAACCCAAGTTTTGCGGCGTTGCCAGCAAGTGATGATGCTGCATTTCCAGTACTACTGCAACAGATTGTATCTTGTCCTGCTTCAATCGCTTTTAAGCAAGCGACTAAACTAGCGCGGTCTTTTAGCGATGCAGTAGGATTAAGTGAATCATCTTTTATGTATAAAGAAGATAAACCCATCTTTTTTGCTAATGTAGTTGATTTATATAACGGTGTATTTCCAACTAATAGGGTTTCTTTGTTCGTAGGATTAATACTCATTAAAGGTTGATATCGAAGAATTGATTTATCGTTGCAATTATTGAAATAATCCCTAGTAACTACTGCGCTCATTTTCTCATAGTCGTACATGATATCAAGAATTCCTGTTTCACCACATGTCTTACAGGTTAAAAAATCGATGTCTTTTGGATACGTTTGATGACAAAGTGTGCATTCGTAATGTGAGACAAATTCCATTATGTCACCTCGATTTTTGTAGGTTTAAATGACGTAACATCAAATAGACCTCGATCCGTTATTTTTAATGATGGGATAACAGGTAAACTCATAAATGCAAGTGAGATGAATGGATCATCTACTTCGTGGTTTACACCTAATTTTAAAGCTTCTTTCTCCATTGAGATTAGCTTCTCTTCGACAATGCTATAGTCTTCGTTTGTCATTAATCCAGCAATCTCTAGTTGAAGACTTTCAATTACTTTGCCATCACTAACAATTGTAATACCACCTTGGATATTATGGAGTTCTTTGATGGCAACTAACATGTCCTTATCGTTATCACCGACAACAACTAAGTTATGAGAATCATGCGCAATTGTCATCGCAATAGCACCATTTTTTAGTCCGTATCCTTCCAGTAATCCAACACCAACATTTTTTGTGTAGTGATGACGTTCAATAACGGCAATTTTTAAGATATCATCGTTTGTGTTATTAACGTATACTCCATTTTCTACTGTGACATGGCGGTGAACTTCTTTGGTTGTTACATTATTTTCAATTAACTGAATCACCTTCACATAATCAGATTGTAAAGGCAAATCAAGTTTTACGTTTTCAATGTTAAAATTAACGGAATTTGTTACATGGATATTTTTAAATTTATGTGTTTCAAACAATACTTGTTTTTGTTTTGCGACGAGTAATCCGTCAATAAACACATGTGTTGGATCGATCTGCTGTAAATCATCAAAAATGATGATATCTGCAACGTAACCAGGGGCAATTGCTCCTACTTGTTTTAGTTGATAACATGTTGCAATATTGATGGTTGCCATCTGGATTGCAGTGATGGGATCCACACCTTCGTTAATTGCAATATTGATGTTGTAGTTTATATGCCCTTCAGAGACAATGTCCATTGGGTGTTTATCATCAGTGCAAAACAACAATCTATGTGAGTTAAATGCTGTGACCCCTTTTGCTAAAGATTTTACGTTTCTTGTTGCAGAACCTTCGCGTAAATGAATATACATACCACGATTTACTTTTTCGTTTAGTTCTTCAATCGTTGTGCATTCGTGGTCTGTTTTTATATGGTGAAGCAAATAAGCGTTTAAGTCATTACCTGTCACACCTGGAGAATGCCCGTCAATATTAGCCGTTTCCATAATCGATAATTTATCCAGCATAGCTTTCTCAGCATGAATTACACTTGGGTAGTCCATTACTTCACCAAGGCCAAGTATTCCTTCACGTTTTTTAAGACTGTATATGTCTTCACTATCAATTGTTGATCCAGACGTCTCATATGCAGTAGCAGGAACACAAGATGGAATCATAATGTGAACTTTCAGTGGCGTATCCATGCTTGATTTCAACATGAATCCTAAGCCTTTAACACCCTTAACATTGGCAATTTCATGTGGATCTGCGATTATTCTTGTTGTACCAAATGGAATGATTAGTTTTGAAAATTCTGATGGCGTTAACATACTAGACTCAATATGAACATGACCATCAATAAGACCAGGAGCAACGTATTTACCATTCACATCTATTTCTGTTTCACCTTGATATGAACCGATTCCTACAATTAAGCCATTTTGGATTGCGATATCACTATGCTCTATTTCATGAGAAAAGACATTGATGATCGAGCAGTTTTTTAACACTAAATCCGCCTTTTTTATACCTCTTGCGATATCGCTCAAATGTTTGTTATCCATTGTATTCCTCCTTTCACAAAGAATGAATAAAGTCTTTTAATAAGTTTAACGATACTTGTTTTCGATATTGTTTATTACTTCGTTGATCGTCAATTGGTTTTATTAAGGTAGTATAATGCGCGATAATATCATTGAGTTCATCATTGATTTCTTTTGGTGTTTTTTGGTGAAGTGATGCTTCAAATATTTCATCACGCACCATTACTGGAGCAACAGCTCCAAATACCATTCTAATATCAGTGATTTTGTCATTTTGTTTTATATATGCTCCTGTAAAAGAAAGCTTGCTAATAGCATCAGCTTTTCTTCCTCCTACTTTCACAAACGAAGTAGAAGTGAATTCCTTTTTAGGGATAATAATTGTAGTTATTAGTTCATCATGATGTAAACTTGTTTTTCGATGACCTATTATTACATCTTTTATTGGAACTTGTTTAGATGTTGATAAACTTTTGATTTCAATCATTGCATCGAGTAAATATAAAATTGGAATTGTATCTCCTGCAGGAGATGCATTCGCAATATTACCTGCAATTGTACCGATATTTCGAAGTGCTGGTGATGCAATTTCAAAGATTGATTTTTTTAGTAGTTCAGGTGTGCTTTTATGATTGCATACATCTGTTAAGGAAGCAGTAGCACCGATGTATACATTGTTTTCGTCTTCGCTTATACGCTGTAATTCAGGGATGTTTATGATATTGATAGTTCCATCAAATTCGCGTGGTAAATCAGCCCATGTTCTACGCTGAACCATGATATCTGTACCACCTGCGATGATGTCGCATTTATGTTCATGTAGTATAGATAAAGCTTCATTCAATGTGGTAGGAATAAAATGTTTTACCATAATCCATCACCATCCTTTGCAGCTCGTAATACCCCATTAATAATCATGTTGTAACCAGTACATCTGCACAAGTTTCCTGATAAACCGATTTTAATTTCATCAATTGTTGGGGTCGGATTAATGGAAAGAAGTGCATGAGAAGCCATCATCATGCCTGGTGTACAAATTCCGCATTGTACAGCTCCCTCAAGTGCAAATGCATCACGGAGCATAATGCCTTGTTTTGTTGCTGATAATCCTTCGATGGTCATCACATGTTTTCCTTCAATACTGCCAAGGGGTAGCAAACAGGAGTTAATCAGTTTGTTGTTTACAAGGATGCTGCAAGCACCACATTCCCCTTCGCCACAACCTTCTTTTGTGCCAAATAAATCAAATTGATTTCGTAATATATCTAATACTCTTTTTGTAGGACTTGCAAACACTTCGACGTCTTTATTGTTTAATCTAAATGTGATTTTATTCATTGTTCATCAACTCCATTATGTATTCAGGAGTTACAGGGATTTTAGTAACTCGTTTCTTGATTGCTTGTTCAATTGCAAGTGCAACAGCGGGTGCACCACCAACCAATGTAAGTTCACCTGCTCCTTTTGCTCCATATGGACCAAGAGGGTAAGGATTATCCATTAAATAATTATTCATTTTTGGTGTATCGACTGTCGTTGCGATAATATAATCAGTGACGTTTTTGTGTTGGATTTTCCCGTTTTTACGAGTCATTTTTTCTAAGTATCCATATCCAATACCTTGAAGTTGTCCTCCGTCTGCTTGTCCTAAAATTACTTGTTCATCAATGGCCTTGCCTACATCATAGACACTCCACTCTTCTTTTACTGTTACCTCATATGTAAGTGGGTTTACTTCAACTTCTACGATATTAATACCCCATGAATAAGCAGGATATGCATCTCCTTGGAATGTCGTTTCATCCCATTTTATGTACTCAGGTTGTTTAAATCGTTCACTCGTTTTTTGGTATGCTCCTTTTTGCCATTGATCTTTTAGTTTTTTGGCTGCTCGAGCAATTAATCCACCAACAATCATCATCGTTCTAGATGCTACTGTTGGTCCTGAATCAGGTACGATGTTTGTATCTGGGTTATTGTAGATTACTTGCTCAATTGGAATTTCTAAAATGGTTGCTACTAACTTTCTCATAGTTGTTTGAATTCCTTGTCCCATATCGACCGCAGCAATTAAAATGGTTACTTGATCATTTGTATCTTTTTCTAGTTCAACTAATGCTTTTATATGAGTTGCTTCACCACTACCTGTGAATCCACATCCATGTAAAAACCAACTCATACCGATACCTTTATATGAATGTGGTTTATTGTATTCTTTTACTTTGCTGTTATAGTCTGATTCCTTTAGAACTTTTTGAATCATATCTGGCATAATGATTGGATCCCTAAATGTTCCATTTGTTGATGTTTTGTCTCCTTGCACAGCTAACATGCTTTTACGGAATTCTAGAGGATCAATGTTAAGATCTTTCGCAACATGATGAATAAACATCTCAATTGCAAATAGCATTTGAGGTGCTCCAAATCCTCTGAATGCACCGTTTGGGACAGTGTTAGTTAGAAACACATCACCAGTTACATCTAGATGATCAATTGTATATACACCAGTAGATGCAATTAGCGCTCTTGAAAGAACAACGCTACTAAGACCAATATACGCTCCTCCATCAATTCCTACTTGGCTTTTTAGCCCTTTGATCTTGTTATCTTTTACATATGCTTTTAACGTTATTTTGGCAGGATGTCTTTTTGTAGTTGTTTGCATATCTTCTTCACGTTCATAAATTAAACTAATTGGTATTTTTAGTTTGTGAATTGCTACCGCTAAATGACATGCAAGTAATGATGGAAATTCTTCTTTACCACCAAAGGCACCACCCACTGTAGCTTGTTTAATTCGTACATAATCCTCTTTACTATCTAAAATGGATATAACCGCGTTTCTTACATAATACGGGCATTGAAGACTACCTACAAGCGTTACTTGATTGTTTTCAAAATACCCAATCATACCTTGTGGTTCAATGTATAGTTGTTCTTGGTATGGTGTATGGTATGTCATTTCAATTTCCTTATCATAGTCTTCTTTTACAAGCTCCATATTCCCTTTGTTGAAGTGGTAATTAATAGCGCTATTTGTATATTCATACTCAGGCTTTAATTCTTCATATGTAATCTCAATTTTTGATATGATATCTTCAATTACTTGTTTGTCTTTACCAATAACAAGGGCGATTGGTTCTAAATAGTGAGAAACCTCATCTACGGCAAAGATTTTCCAATCATCAAAAATAATTTTAATGAAGTTACCGCCAGGAATATCCGTGTGATCTATGATGAAATAGTCATCTGGTAGTTCAGGATATTTTCGGTTTAGTATTTTTGCTTTTGAGTAAGTACTTCGCACTGTTTTGGCGTGATAAATATTCTCTAGTTTAATATCGTTTACATATTTCGCTAGACCAGTTGCTTTACTTGTGCTGTCTACTTTTTTGATAGGTTTACTAATATCACTCATTTTTTTCACCTCACTCTAGTGCCTGCACTGGGCACTTAGATATACATAATCCACAACCGAAACATTTCGCATGATCAAAGGTGATTTTATTTTTCATTTCAATTGCAAAATATGGACAGACACGTACACATAAATTACATTTTGTACAAGTCTCTTCCTGTAATATAGGTACTCTTGGTTCATAAGTAACAGGATTTTGTAATCGGGTGTTTTTTACTTCTTCGATGCTGCTAAATCCTAGATTTTCAAGTGTTTTTGGTAATGATGTAATGATTCGTTTATATAAATCTTTTCCTTTAATTAACGCTCCACTTAGCATTTGTACTGCATCTGCGCCAGCAAGTAGAAATTCAATGATATCTTCTGCGTTTTGAATGCCACCTACACCGATTACGGTAAAATCAGGCATTTCTTGCTTGACGGTGTAAACAGTTGCTAAGGCGATGTTCTTAATGACAGGACCACTCATCCATACAAAACCACTTTCTGGTGCATACTTTATCTCTCTACTTTTTGCATCAATTTTCATTGTTGGCCCAAGTGAATTGATTGCGACTAATCCACTTGCACCAGCTTCTCGTACCGCTTTTGCAAATCCAACAGGGTTTGGGATGTGTGGAGATATTTTCATGTATACTGGTTTTTTTGTATGTTTTCGAATGGTTGCTACAGTGTTTGAGATTACACTTAAATCTGTACCAACGTAGTGAGTTGATACTTCAAATGCATCTGCAAATGGATCAAGTTTAGGAATTAGAAATTCCATATCCTCTTTACTGTAGCCTACACTAATAATTAAAGGACGAGTTTTTTTCTTCGTTAGTTCTGGTAAAAATTCTGATATCCAGCGCTCATAGCTGTGTTCACTCCATAGTTCTGAATTCATAACATATTGTTTATCGCCATAGATACACGGTCTTGGAATATGGGGTTTTTTGACAGAAATGGTTTTTGTCACTAATCCACCGATTCCTTCATCTTGCAGGAAAAGTAATTTCTCACTATCACCAACGATTGGTCCTGATGCAGGCATTAACGGATTGTCTAATGTAATTCCATCAAATGTGACTTTTAAACTCATAAAGCACCTTCTTTCTCAACCTTATCCCAGTGTGATTGGGCAGATTGTTTTGCATGTTTATATTGCTTCATTAATGTTTCACTAACGTTGTGATTTTTTACGATAGTTGTACCTTTAATGTAAACTGATGTTGGTTTAAAATCATTGAAGAGACCAAATAGAAGATGGCCAAAGATGTTCTGTGACGTAATTGGCGTTGGTTCTTCGTAGTTTAATAGAATGAAATCTGCTTGATATCCTGGTTGTATTTTTCCTAGTTTTACGTTTAGTCTTCTTGATGCATAGTCGTAGGTGTTGTTGATGATGCTTATAAGATCATCATACGTAAAATCAGTTGGAGATTGATCTTTTAAATGCATAGAGAAGTAGAGGTTTTGGTATTCAGTTGTCATCTTCTGACTAATTCCATCATTTCCAATAATGATGTTGATACCATGTTCTTTCATTTTCTTTACATGTGGGAGTCCAACTCCGTTGTTCATGTTCGATGTTACATTTAGCGCTATAACTGCTTCTTGTTCTTTTATGATTTGAAGTTCTTCATCTGAAAGGTATAATCCATGTGTAATGATTGAGTCTTTGTTGATTAAATTAAAATTATGTAATCGATTTATTACTCGTATACCATGCTTTGATAGTGAGTCATCTTGATCTAATTTGCTTTCTGCTACATGGATATGTATTGGAGTATTACCCTTTTTATTTTGCACATGCTTTAATGTTGAATCTGATAAGGTGAATGCAGCATGCAATCCAAATAGTCCTTGAGAAAAGGTTGAAGTGTGATTGTCGATAAAGTCTTTGTTTTCTTTTATACAGTGGTCTATATTGAAACGATCACTCGTTTCAAAACATAAAATCCTACGTAAACCAACGTCATTTAGACCTTTATCTAGTGCTTCAAGGGATCCTAAGATTTCACCACTAGCATGGTGATCAATAATGGTTGTCACACCGTTTTTAGCATAAAGTATACCACTGACGAGAGAACTATAGTACGTCATTTTGTTATCTAAATAACGATCTAACTTCCACCATAATTGCTCGAGTAGTTCTTTAAAGTTTGTTGGATTGAAATCTACTGATATACCTCTGCCAAATGTGCTATAGATATGAGAGTGTCCATTCACAAGACCTGGCATAAGTAATTGATTGTTTCCATCTATTTCAATGTATTTATTGTTTTGGTAGTCCTTCATGTCTCCAACTTCATGAATTTCTTTATCAAAAACAACGTAACCATTATTAATATATGTTTTAAAGTCATAGATTCGAACGTTCTTAAGTACTTTCATTTTCGTTACCTCCCATATGTAAGTTGGTTCCTTTTCCACCGACAAAATGTTTGTCTTTAACGATGAATTTACCTCGCGATATGGTTGTTAGTACTTCCCCATTCACATCCAAATCTTGGTATACTGAATAATCAGAACCACCATGGAACTCAGTTAGTTTTCTTCGAGCTAGCTTATAAATAAATAGATCTGCATCACTCCCAATTTGAATGACACCTTTTTGTGGATATAGTTTGTGTACTTTAGCAACATTAGAGGTCATTTTATCGATTATTTTATCGCCGAAGAGCGTATACATAATTGGAAATGATTGTTCAATTCCACCAATACCAAGTGGTGTAGCAGCGAGTGTTTGTTGCTTTTTGTCTGCTTTGTTAAATGAACAATGATCCGTACCAATTGTATATACATCATCAATTAGAATCGATAACATTTTTCGTTCCATTTCGCTTCGAAGTGGTGGAGCCATTGTATAGAGAAAACCGTCATCATTGTTGATGACTTTATTGTTGAACACAAAATAGTGGGGACAACTTTCAATATAAAAGTGTTTGTTGATAATTTCTGGGTAACGTTTCTTTAGTACCCTTAGTGTATCTCCACTTGAAAGGTGAACCATGTATAAATGTCCATGTGTTTCTTTTACGTAGTTTGCTAGTTTGATTGCTTCAGTGATTTCACTGATAGTTGGTCTATTTCCAGGCAATTTATCGTATGTATCGGTTTGATTTGTAACGATTAAATCATCGTTTTCAATATGAGCAGTAACTAAAAAATCTTGCTTATGACTTTGCTCTAATAACTGTAGAAGCTCCGCATCGTGTGTCCGACGGTTTGAATCTGAATACGTCGTGAAGACCTTTACAGTATTTAGACCGAGTTCTTTCATTTTTTTTGTGATTGGAATTACCATGTTTTTTGGATTTTTTAGGCAAGCGTGAAATTTGTAATCAATCACACTTTTTGCTGCTTGTTTGTTTCGTTTGAGATATGCCTTTTCTAAGTCATCAGGAGTATTTACTGGATCTAAAAAATCAATAATAGTAGTTACACCACCATAAGCTGCTGCTTTACTACCTGATTCAAAGTCATCTTTACTTTTAATAAATCCTAAATCAAGTTCAAAATGCGTATGAGGATCGATGATTCCTGGTAGTACTAAGTGACCCTTTGCGTCGTATGTCGTTTTGGCATCCAAAAGAGCAGACGAAATGGTTGTTATTTTTTCATCTGTTATGTAGATATGGACATCTTCAAAAACTCCGTTGCTATAAACTTTCCCATTTACAATTGCAAGATCATACATCTAATCACCCCTTTTTAAAATAGTGATGCGTTTCGTAATTCGTGTGTCTCATATGAGATTGATTTGGTTTGTTGTATGAGTGAGCAAGTATTTCAGCAGTGATACTAATTGCGATTTCTTCAGGTGAACCACCACCGATATTCAAACCAACTGGTGCGTAAAAATTCTCTAGATTAATGTCTTTTCCGTGTGTTTCATAGACTTTATCTATGTACTCTTTTAGTTTTTTCTTAGAACAGAGCATTCCAAAGTATTTAGGACGCAACTCTTTTTCTAGTATCTGATCCATTACCACATAGTCATATGTATGAGATGGTGTGCATGCAATTACATAGCTGTCTTCTTTGATTCCGTATTTTGTGATATAGTCTTTAAACGGTATACATACAACTTCATCACCGCCAATAAATTGATCGATGATTTCTTGTCTTTCATCAATTACTGTGATGTGATAATTCAGAGTGGAAAGGACATTGACAAGTGCTTGCCCAACGTGTCCTGCCCCAAAGATATAAATAAACTCTTTTGGTCCTAGGTATTCATAAAAGAGTGTTACCTTACCACCACATGCCATTGGCAATGAGGTGGTGTCTTTTAACACTTTATTTTCGTTTAACAAATAGGTTTTTGTTTCACTCTTTTTCGTATCTAAAATGTTTTTACAATACTCTCTAGCAGTGAATTCTAATGCTCCACCACCTACTGTGCCATACCCTTCATTACCGGGTAGGATAAGCATTTTTTGTCCAACAGTAGCAGGACCATTTCCTTCTTTACTAACAACCGAAACAATGACCATTTGTTTGCCTTGATTGAGGTACTTGTTTGTAAGTTCAAAGATGTTCATTCAATCACTCCTTAGGATTTCTTTTCTAGAGCCATTAGTATTTTTTCAGGTGTTATTGGTAGTGATGTAATACGAACTCCAAGTGCATTATAGATTGCATTTGCGATTGCTGCAGGAGGAGTATCAATTCCAATTTCACCAACACTTTTTGCTCCGTATGGACCACTTTCTTCATAACTTTCTGCGAATAATGTTGTTAATTTTTTAATTTCATTTCGTGTTGGAATTAGGTAGTTCATGAAGTCGCTTGTTACCATTTTTCCTTTTGGTGTATGGATGACATCTTCATATACTGCCATTCCAATTCCTTGTACAATACCACCCTCAACTTGCCCTCTAGCAAGCATCGTGTTTAGCGGTGTACCACAGTCCACAACACTTGTGTAGTTGTTGATGTCAAACTCGCCAGTTTCAGTGTCTACTGTAATGTCTGCGTAACCAACCATGAAAGGTGGTGGGGATTTTGTCCCAACATAACTACTTGTTGCGGTGAGTTGTTTTTGATCTTCGTTGTAATATAGACGATTAGATAGATTTTTTAGTGTTATTTCTTTTTCCTCAGACGTAAAGGTAATTCCATCAAAATTAATGTCGTCTTTGTTGATGTTTAATGCTCTTGCAGCTTCTTCAATGAGCATGTTTTTCATTTTTACAGCTGCTTTATATACTGCGTTACCACTAACGTACGTAGTACTAGAAGCATATGCACCTGTATCAAAAGGAGTTAAATCGCTATCAGAAGAATACACAATCATTTGCTCCATCTTGCATCCTAAAGTTTCAGCTGCTATTTGCGCTAGGACAGTGTCGCTTCCTTGGCCAATGTCTGTAGCACCAACAAGTAGGTTGTAAAAACCATCGTCGTTTAGTTTTATTGTTGCACTTCCCATATCAATATATGGTATCCCACTACCTTGCATGGCAATGGCAGCGCCAAGTGCTCTACGTTTTGTTGGAGAAACTTGTTTGTATGGATAAACAGAATCCCAACCACTTAATTCTTTTCCTTTATGAAGACAGAATTCTAATTTACATGTCTCCATATTCATTGCTGTTCCTTCTGTTCCTTCTCCCATGATTTCGAAAATTGGTGATGTTTCGTTTTCTTTTATCATGTTTTTATCTCTGAATTCAATTGGATCAACACCAAGTGTTTCACAAAGGATATCGATTGTACTTTCTAATGCGAAGTTTCCTTGAATGGCACCGTATCCTCTAAATGCTCCAGCAGATGTATGGTTTGTATATACTACATCGCCGAAGAAACGAACACTTTTAACTTTGTTGTAAAGAGGTAGCACTTTACTACCAGCAACCATAAATACCGTTAAAGCATGTTCACCATATGCACCAGTATCACTTAGTACTTTACAATCAATTGCTTCAAGAACACCATCTTTTGATGCACCAAGTGTGACATCAAAACGCATTGGATGTCTAGAACAAGACGATTCAAATACTTCTTTTCGTGTGTATACCATTTTGGAAGGTTTACCAGTTCGTAGTGTTACTGCGCTAACGAGCATTTCTCCATGTAATGCTTGTTTTCCACCGAATCCTCCACCAACACGGGGTTTAATAACGCGGATTTTACTTAGTGGAATATCCAATGTCTGCGATAAGATTCTACGAACATGTATTGGTGTTTGTGTAGCACTATATAGCACAAGGCGATCTTGATAATCTAATCGAGCATTTACGGTGTGTGGTTCTAGCATTGCGTGTGCTTGTGCTTGTGTATAAAATGTTTCTTTTACAATTACTTCACAGGTTTTTAGTACTTCCTCAACATTACCGACTTCCATATGATAACTAGCTGCAATGTTACGTTTTGGTTCAAAACCAATTGGGAACATTTCATGGATTTCTTCTTCTGGATGGATCACAATTGGATTATCTATTGCTTGTTCAAAATCAAGTACAGGTTCTAATACTTCGTACTCTACTTTGATTAATTTTAATGCTTGAATACATTGCTCATTCGTTCTTGCAGCAACGCAAGCAACTTCGTCACCAATGTGTCTAACGTATTCATCTAGTACAAATTTGTCGTGTGGACTAGGTTCTGGATATCCTTGTCCTGCTCTTGTGAATGGTTTTCTGGTAAAATCTTTATGGGTTAAAACAATCTCTACTCCAGGAGCTTTTTCTGCTTCTGTTGTATCGATGTTCACAATTTTTGCATATGCGTGAGGAGAGCGAAGGACTTTGACAATTAATGAATTTTTTTCAGCTAAATCATTGGTATATGCTGGTCTACCAAGCATTAACCCTTTACCATCTACAGATGGAATTGCTTTATTAATTACGTTCATTATTCTTCCTCCAAATAAAGTTTGATTGCTTCCTCTTGTCCTTTGTATCCAGTACATCTACATAAATTACCAACAAGATAAGAACTAATGTCTTGCTCAGTTGGGTTTTTAATTTCATGTTTCAGTGCATATACCGATAATGCTAAAGATGGATTGCAATACCCACATTGATCTGCTCCATGATGTCCCATATGCTCAGCAAGTTTTTTTGCATCTTCTGTAATTCCTTCTATAGTCGTAATATGTGCTCCTTCAAGTGTGATAGATAGAACACTACAAGAAGGAACTGGTTTTCCATTCAATAAGATAGTGCACACACCACAGCTTGTTGTATCACAACCACTTTTAACACTTAAAATATCGTGACTTCTAAGTGATTCTAATAGGTATTCATTTGGATTCACTTCCCATGATTCAGGTTGATTGTTTAGTGTAAAATTAACTTTCATGGTGTAACACCTCCATTAATCCTCGTTTTACATATATGTTTAGTAATTTATGTCTATATTCTTTTCCTGCTCTTGAGTTAGAGCTAACTTTTATTTCTTCTTGAGCTATTTTTGCAGCTTCGTCAATTACATTATCAGTGATGTCTTGGTTGTTAATATATGCTTCCGCTTTTTCTGCACGTAATGCAATACCTGGTCTTGCACCAATTGCAATTTTGATGTTATCTGATTTACTAACTGCTATATTCAATACAGCAAAATCTAATGCTGTTTTTTTAACTGTTTTGAAATATCCTTTCGAATTTTCTTTGTGAATGATAATTTTTGTTAGGATATCTTTAGGTACACCTCGATACGCCATAAAATCATGTAGTGGCATTTGTCCAAGGTGATGGAAGATAAGTGAAACATCCATTACAAGGAGTGGAGTGAAAATATCGCTAAATGAGTATTTTCCCATTATGCTACCTCCAATAGTAGCTAAATTACGGATGTTCATTCCCATAATGTGATGCATTGCATCATGTAAAATTCCCCCACAGTAATTCTTGATGATGTTGCTAGTTTCTATTTGCCTGAGTGAAGACATTGCCCCAATCTCGATTGTCGAAGGTGTTTCAATGATTTCATTTAGACCAATAGCTGATAAATCGATTGCAGTGTTCAATTCTTTGTGGGTAAGTTTCAGCCATGCTCCCCCACCTAAGATGAAGTTTTTTTCATCTTCAATAAGAACTAGATACGCTTCGTTTAAATCCTTTGGTTTACAATAATGTTTCAATAACATGTTATTCATTCCTTTCTGTGTCTAGTTTGATCATATCTTCTTGGTAATCAACATCGAGTAGTATTCCCTCGTCAGTAACGTCAATATAAGTAACGTTGTAACGATCTCTAAATTGTTTTAAATTGGAATCAATTGGTTCTGATTTCAACAAAGGTATTAGCTCCTTGGCTATAAAAATAGGATGTCCTTTACGACCTTTATATGTTGGTACTCTAATCACCCCTTTTGTTGAGAGAAGAGTATCAATGGTACTCTTCTTGACCAATGGCATATCACCTGGAATTAAGAAAAAGTCATTTTTGGTAACCATAACTCCAGTCATAACAGAAGAAAACATTCCAAGTTCATACTGATTATTAGGAACAAATCTTATACGATTATCCTGTATATATTCAGTAAGAAAATTAAGGTTGTGATGACCTGTTACAATAGTAACATTTTCCGAAAAATCTAAAAATGTATTAATCGTATGTACAAGAATTGGTTTTTGATTGTAAATCTCTTTTAACTTGTTTCTTTTAAATCGTTTAGATGTACCTGCTGCTAAAATGATTGTGTCAATCAAAGTCATCACCTGCTTTATTTTTTGGTTTTTGAAGTAACACACTCATTATTTATAAAAATGGCTAAATAAAGGGATATAAAGTTGTTAGCGCTTACATTTTATGTTCAAATATTATGTGTGTATCATAATATTATACCATATATTGACCAAAAAATAAATCGGGCAACAGACGTTCAATAGTCTATACAAGCCGTATTAAAGGATTTCATTTATTATCTCTTTGAATTTGACATGAAGAGGGTGCTAGAAATAGTGTATTTTTATTTGAAAATTTAGTGTTGCTTTTTTAAAATTATGGTATAGTATTATTGGAGATATTATTATATTATTCGAGGTGAAATAATGAGAACAGAATATGATAAGAAATTAGATTTTAAAGATGTGTTAATTCGACCAAAAAGAAGTTATTTGACAAGTAGAAAACAAGTATCCTTGTTGCGTAAATATACATTCATGCATAGCAAGAAAGAGTGGGAAGGAATTCCTATTATGGCTGCGAATATGGATGGGGTTGGAACAATTGATATTGCTAGAAAACTTCAGAAACATAAATTGTTTACTTGTTTAGTAAAAAGTTATGTAAATGGAGATATAGATAATCAACTTGATCCGAATCACTTTGCTATTAGTACAGGTATCGGTAAAAGTGATTTAGTGCGATTAAAAGATAATTTATCAAATCATCCACAAGTGGAATTTATATGTATAGATGTAGCGAATGGGTATAGTGAAGCGTTTGGTGACTTTGTGCAAAAAGTTAGAGAGTTGTATCCATCAAAAACAATTATTGCAGGAAATGTTGTAACTGCTGATATGACGCAAGAGTTAATTCTTAGAGGTGCTGATATTGTTAAAGTGGGGATTGGGCCTGGTAGTGTTTGTACAACACGCATTCAAACAGGTGTAGGATATCCTCAGTTAAGTGCAATAATGGAATGTGCTGATGCAGCACATGGATTAGGTGCACATATCATCGCAGATGGAGGGTGTACATCTCCTGGTGATGTATCAAAAGCATTTGGTGCTGGTGCAGATTTTGTAATGCTTGGTGGTATGTTTGCAGGTCACGATGAAGGTGGCGGAGAAATTATTGTTGAAACATACGCTACAAATCGTGTTGATAATGAAACAAAAGAACCTGTTTATGAACAAAGAAAGTTTGTACAGTTTTATGGTATGAGTAGTGAAACTGCGATGGAAAAACATGCAGGTGGAGTAGCAGAATATAGAAGTAGTGAAGGTAGAACAGTTCGTATTCCGTATCGTGGTCCTGTGGATAGTTCTGTATTAAATATCTTAGGTGGAGTGCGAAGCACTTGTACTTATGTAGGAGCTAGAAAACTGAAAGAACTATCAAAATGTACGACGTTTATTCGAGTAGCAAAACAATATAATGATGTTTTTGAAGAATAAGGAGAAATCCTTGTTCTTTTTTCTTTGTTTGCAAACAAACACTTGTTAGACTAAAATAGAAGTAAGGAATACTGAAGTGAGGAGGGATATCATGAAGTTAAAAATGTTTGTTGATAGAGAATACAATGAGTATCGATTAGCTCAGCGAATCGGTCATGTTCGTGTTGCGATATTCTCTTTTTTTATCTTTTTGATGTTGTCTTCTATCTATGATGTATTTGCGATTACTCAAAATCAGAATGCACTTATAATACTAAGGTTTGCTGTGCTTTTACCACTGTACATATTATTGTTTTTATCGACATGGGTTGAAAAAGTGGCAAAGTATTATCAACTTCTAATTTCACTTGTTTTCACCTTGACTTCTGTTATATTAATTATATTCATTATGCTCTTTCCAGATGCATATCATTTCTATGCGATTTTCGGAGTTACAATCATCGTGTTTGTTCTGTTTTTTGAAATGAACGTCATTTATTCTTTGGTTTCATCTATGATATCGATTGGTGTGTATCAATATTCTGTTTCATATTACCTTTTTGAAGAAAATGAAACAGCTGGATTGATAACTTTAATCTATTTTGTACTAGCATTTCTTGTGTTGCTTTCAAATTATCGAAACGAATTACACTTCTATGCAACCTACAAAACTGAAACGAATTTTGAAAGGCGGAATTTAGATTTAGAATCAGAGATTGCAAACGCCTTAACAGAAGTTGATACAACACAAAGAATTACAATTGAATCGCTAGCTAGTTTGGCGGAATCAAAAGATAAAAACACAAGTGATCACTTAGAGAGAGTTGGGTTTTTATGTAAATCCATTGCCGAAGCATTACCAGTTAGTTATTACTATGATGAGAAATATACAAAGAATGAGTATGCAAAAAACATAGAACTGGCTAGTTTACTTCATGACATTGGAAAAATTGGTGTTTCTCCTTCAATTTTATATAAACCAGGACCATTAACTGATGGAGAGCGCAAGAAGATGGAAAAACATACGGTTATAGGCTATGATACATTACGTAGAATTCACAAAAAATTTCCTGGCAATAAATTAATCGATATGGGAATCGAGATAGCAAGAAGTCACCATGAGAATTGGGACGGAAGTGGGTATCCTGATAGTATTAGTAAGTATGATATTCCGCTATCCGCAAGAATTGTCGCAATTGTTGATGTGTTTGATGCATTAGTTAGTAAAAGACCATATAAAGATGAGTTTAGTTTTCAGGAAACTGTCGGTATAATGAAAGGGTTACGAAATACAAAATTTGATCCAAAGTTACTCGATTACTTTATGAAAGTAATTAATAGAAAAAGTGTTAAGTACAAAATTAAATTATAAAAAACGCCTTAGAATAGGCGTTTTTATTTTCTATATGTGTTAGTTACAGTGAATAGAATAAATCTTTTATAAGTTTTGGGATATCCTTTAACTCGATTCCTGAATACGGGAATATAATTTTATTTGAGTTTGGTATTGTGTCATATTTTAATTGGTATCGCTCACAATTTCTGACAAAGGATTTTAAATCAGGAAGTCGTTTGAAGTTGATAATTACATGCAAGTTTGAATCTGAACCTAATACATCAAATGCCTTTCTTTTGTGTTGTTTTTCTAACGCTTTTAAAATCGCTTCGTTCTTCTCTTTGTATTTGTTGTATAGTTTCTTAACGTGTCTTTGGAAAAGTCCTTCTTTCATGAATAGTGCTAGGGACAGTTGATCTAATTTCGATACACCTTGAGCAAACTGATGGTACATATCTTTGTAGATGGTGTAAAGATCAAATGGTAATATCATATAACTAATACGAATTGAAGGGATAATAATTTTACTAAAAGTACCGAAATAGATGACGTTTTCACCATTAGTGTGACTGTATATAGATGGCACTGTATAACTGTTATAACGGATAAAGAAGTTGTAATCATCTTCAATGATATATGAACCACTCTCTTTTGCCCATTTTACTAATTTAGTTCGATCCTTTACTTTTACAACATCACCAGATGGATACATATTAGAAGGTGAAATATATAAGTAATCTGAAACAAGTCGAACAATTTCATCAATTTTACTTCTTGGTTTTAAAGTATAATTGTGGGATTTAAATACATCCATTGCTTTTTTAAACTCAGGCTTTAGATATGTAATTGATTTACCGGGGTTGATATTATGTAATACTGTAAGTAAGTATTGAATCCCTGGTCCAACTACGATTTGATTGACATCACAGGTAATATTTCGCTCTTTTAGTACGTATTTTCGAATTTCTTCTCGTAATTCAATTTCTCCACGAGGGTCACATTCTTGAAATAACTTTTCTGAATCATAGTTTATTACTTTGTTTACCATCGATTTATATGTCTTGATATCAAATAAATCACTTGTTAAGCGATTGTTTTCATATTCTGGATGTTCGATTGGGTCTATTAACTTATGAGTAGTATCTTTTTCAATAGAAGGGATACTTAATACGATATATCCGCTTCTTGGTTTTGATGTAATATAGCCCTCAATCAGTAACTGATTATATGCCTTTTCAACAGTAGTTGTACTAATGCCGAGTCTGTTTGCTAGATTTCTTACAGATTCCAATTTCGTATTTTTCCGATATTCATTACGAAGGATTTTAAGTTTAATATCCTCATATAGACGCTTGTATAAGGGAATACTGATTCTTGACATCTGACCACCTCAAAATTATTAGATTTGTATGTTTAAAAATAAGCACACCTCCATTATAATACATGTGAATGATAATTTAAAGGAGGATTTTGTATGAGAAATTATGAAACAGAACGAATCGTATATAGCGCAGCGTTTATTGCGATTGTATTTGTAGCAACGTATTTTATTCAAATACCAACCACAGGTATTAGTGGTGGATTAATTCATTTAGGAAATATAGTGATGTTTGCTATTGCAGTGAAATATGGTAAATACTATGGTGCAATTTCTGGTGGAGTAGGTATGGCATTATTTGATATCTTTAGTGCATGGTTTGCTTGGGCTCCTGGAACACTTGTTGTTCGTTTTGCAATGGGGTATGTGATTGGATTAGTAGCAAAAGATAAAGCTGGCCAAGGGGCTAACATGGTGAGAAATGTTGTTGCTATTTTATTAGGTTCTGTTGTAATGCTAGTAGGATACTTTATATTTGAAGCGGTTATTCTAGGTGTAGGATGGGCTGCGATTAGTGGTGTACCTGGTAACTTAACACAGATACTAATTGGGTTTTTAGCTCTTGTGATTGTACCGTTTTTACCACAACTAAAACAAGCATAAAAAGCAGAGTAATTCTGCTTTTTTTATTTCTTATAACTATGTTATAATTTAGGGGAGAAGGTGGTTCTATGCATATTTTTATAACTGGCGGTACTAGAGGAATTGGTAAAGGAATGGTTCGTGAGTTTTTATCACTAGGACATGAAGTGTCTTTTACTGGAACTAGTAAAGAGAGTATTGAACGAGCGTCTAGCGATTTAAGTGGTCGTTTTTATGGTATAGTTTGTGATGTGAGAAAGTATGATGAGATTGTTATGGCTAAGGATAGTGCCTTAAAACAATTCAACTCAATTGATATATGGATTAATAATGCTGGTATTGATCAGGAACGAGAGTGCGTTAGTGAACTCAAGTCTAGTAATATTAGAGATGTGATTGATATTAATGTAACTGGTATGATGTTTGGTACAAGTATTGCATTGCAATTGATGAAACAACAAACGTTTGGAAGAGTTTATAATATGGAGGGGTTAGGTAGTAATAATATGAAAATTCCCAAGACTATCATTTATGGTTCGACAAAGCGATTGCTTACGTACTTTTCGAAAGCGTGTAATAAAGAGTTAAAGGACTATAAGGATGTTTTTGTTGGAACGATATCACCAGGCATGGTGTACACAGACTTGCTACTTAAAAATGCGACTGAAGAAAGTTTGAAAATTACGTGTATTTTAGCTGATACAGTTGAGCGTGTAACACCATTTCTTGTAAAGAACATGGTAAAAGGAAAGCAACATATCTATTGGTTAACAACGAGAAAAACTATATGGAGATTTATGATAAGTCCATTTCATAAAAGAACTTCATTTGAACAATTGAAATAGAAAGTGTGATTAAATGAGAGATTTATGCCAGTATACACTTGAAGAGTTAGAACTTCGATTTATCGCTAAGGGGTTTAAGAGGTTTAACGCTAGACAAGTGTACGAATGGATTTACAAGAAAAAAGTATCTAGTTTCGATGAGATGACAAATATCTCAAAGAAGATGAGAACCTATCTAGCTGAATTTTATTATATAGGTAGTTTAGAAGTGCATACTCATCAAGTATCTAGCGATGGGACAGAGAAGTTTTTGTTTAAACTAGATGATGGGAATTTGATTGAAACTGTTTTGATGAGACACAACTATGGAAATAGTGTATGTGTTACCACGCAGTTAGGGTGTAATATTGGATGTTCATTTTGTGCATCAGGATTATTACAGAAGAAACGTGATTTACGTGTAGAGGAAATTGTTTTACAGATTTTAGAAATTGAGAAACATACAAAAGAGCGAGTAAGTCATATCGTTGTTATGGGGATTGGAGAGCCATTTGATAATTATGATACAACGATGAAGTTTATCGATGTTGTGAATAACCCATACGGACTAGAAATTGGGGCAAGACATATTACTGTTTCAACAAGTGGAATTATTCCCAAAATATACGATTTTGCAAAACGTGAAAAACAGGTAAATTTAGCGATAAGTTTACATGCGCCAAACGATGAATTGCGCAGTAAGATAATGAAAATTAATATTGCATATCCAATTCAAGATTTAATTGACGCTGCAAAATTCTATGTGAAACAAACAAGTAGACGAATTACATTTGAGTATATCTTACTAGAAAATGTAAACGATGAAATAGAACATGCGAATCAGTTAAGTGATTTGCTAAGAGGAATTAACTGTTATGTAAATTTAATAAGATACAATACAGTGACCGAGTTTTACTACAGAGGAAGTAATGAAGATAGAGCGGATGCCTTTTATAAACAGTTAAAGAAACGTGGGATTAATACAACATTGCGAAGAGAACAAGGTGGCGATATAGACGCTGCATGTGGACAACTAAGACACAAGAATAAATAGGAGGAATACAATGAACTATAAAACTACTGCAAAACAGAATTTGCAAAACAAATGGGGTATCTCAATCGTTGGGATGATTATTTTGTTTGCTGCAGAATCAGCATCAAATTTCTTATCGATATTGATATTACCAATTAACGTCGGGTATGCTAGATTACATACAAACATAACGAAAAAAGATCCAGAAAAGATTGAGGACTTAATTGTTGGATTCTCAAATAATTATTTGGGGAATCTTGTTGCATTATTATTACGAATTATTTTGGTGTTGTTATGGATGCTATTATTGATTATCCCTGGGATTATAAAATCTATGGCATACGCATTAACAGAATATATCCTACAAGATGATGACTTTAAAGAAGACGGATTTGAAGCATTAAAATTAAGTGAAAAAATGATGTCAGGTCATAAGGCTGAATTGTTCTGGTTACTGTTATCATTTATAGGCTGGATATTGCTTGTACCATTTACATTAGGATTGTTGCTATTCTATGTTGTGCCATATATTTCACAAACAATGAGTGTATACTATCAAGAACGTAAAAAAGAGTATTTAGGAGTACATCGAGAATACCATTATGACCCATTTGAGAACCAACCAAAAAAGAACAAAGAAGATGATTTTTTCTATGAGTAAAAAGCGCGTAAGACGCGCTTTTTTTATTTGACTAAAATTAGTATTCATTTTATAATATGAGTATACTTATATAAGTGCACTCATATTAATGGAGGTGACCTATGGCTCGAATAAGTAAAGAAGAAAAAGAACGAATAAGAACAGCAATAATTGACGTAGCAGAGCGGTTATTTAATGAACTAGGGTACGATGAAACAACAACAAAACAAATCGCATCTGAAGTAGGGATAGCAGAAGGTACAATCTTTAATTACTTTTCAACGAAAGAAGAAATTATGTATGATGTGATTTATAAAGAAGCAATCTCATATACGTTTACTATCAATCCAAATATTGTAAAAGAACACATAACAGAGGAACTATTTCAACGGATTGATAAAGTGATGAAATTGGCTTTGCGAGTACCAAAAGGTATGGGGACCAGTTTTATTCAATCCGCACTAAAATTAGCAAGAAAGAAACCAGAGAAATTCAGAAAAATGGCGGAAATTGATTTTAAGATTATTAAGGAAATTGAGGATTACGTACGAATCTTAATTGAAAAAGGGTTAATGAGAGATGTGGATCCAGTGCAATTTAGTGAACTTGTGTTTGGTGCAATAATCTATGATTTCTTTATGTACTTCTATGCGAAAGAAGTGACAAGAAAGCAAACAAGAATGGCTATAAAAGATAAGTTACATATATTATTTAGTGGTTATATAAAGGAGGATTAAGGAATGATTAAATTAGATAAGGTTACAAAAATTTATGGTGATAGCGAAGTGCAAACAGTAGCTTTAAAAGATGTGAGTGTTGCTATTAAGGATGGAGAATTTATCGTATTGCTAGGTCCATCTGGTAGTGGTAAGAGTACCATGCTGAATGTCTGCAGCGGACTTGATAATCCGACAAGCGGTACAATCACGATTGATGATGAAGTGATTAGTGATATGAATAACAAACAGTTAACGAAGTTTAGAAGAGATAATCTTGGTTTCATTTTCCAGCAGTATAATCTACTTCAAACATTAAATGTTAGAGAAAATATTGAAGTTGGGAAAGAAGTGGGGATTAAACCATTTGATATTGATGAGATTGCAGAGCAAGTTGGGCTTACTCCTAATATACGCAAATATCCTCATCAGTTAAGTGGTGGAGAACAACAAAGAGTTAGTATCGCAAGAGCAGTAGTTAAAAATCCAAAAATCATGTTTTGCGATGAACCCACTGGTGCGTTAGATGAAGAAAACGCAAAAGAAGTTCTAGGTGTTATTCAGAAGCTAAATAACGTCTATAACACAACGGTTGTATTAATCACTCATAATCCAAGTATTGGGGCTATGGCTGATCGTATTATAAAATTAAACTCCGGTGAAATAGTAGAGATCATTACCAATGATACAAAATTAAATGCGAGTGATATTAGCTGGGGATAACATGTTATTTAAGAATGTACTTAGGACATTAAAAAAACAATATATTCAACTATTTCTACTTGGAGTAATTATTACGTTAAGTAGTTTCATTTACTCTTTGTTTGATTATTCAATTATTAGTGTATTAGAACCTACTGAAGCGTATTTTGAAGAAGCAAATCAGGAAGAATTCGCCGTTGAAATGTTTGATTTTCTATTAGAAGAAGAAATCACATATGCGATGTCTTCTTGCAGTGTAACGGATATCCCGTTTACACTAAGTTACTTGAAATCACAAGATTCAGCTTGTTACTACGAGTTGCAATCAAGACGTGAAGAACAACTAGAAGATGAATATGGATTTAATCTAGAGTTGCGAGAGTATAAAGATATCTATTTTTCTTATCAAGGCGAATCATATCGATATCGTGCAATGAAAGAAACGTTTGAAATAAATAAATCATTTTATGTAGTTGGAAACGCTCCTAAAAATGATAATCAGATCGCGATGAGTGAAGCGCATGCTCTTGCGAATCAATTTGATATTGGAGACACGATTACCATACATAACAAGGAATACGAAATCAGTGGATTTGTATTATTTAGTGATTATAGTCTTCCAATGTTTGGGGCCAGTATTACCTTTGACAATCAATCACAGACACTCATAGCTTTGACAGATCAAGAATTTGAGCGATTAAGCGAGACTGTGATGTTTAGTTATGCAGGTGATTACAGTGATTCTGTCACTGAAAAGAGTTTTAAAAACGATGTCATTGATCACTACCGTGATAATGATGAGTTTGTCTATGTAACCAATATTCTTCTTACTGTAAATAATGTGCGAAGTGGAGCGATTTATGGTGAGATTGAAGGTGGGCAAGCTATGGGACTTATGCTCAGTCTAGTAATCGCATCAATTGCGTTGTTAATAGTAGCGATTATGGTGAGTAAAGTATTAAACTCACAGCGAGGTCCAATCGGTATATTAAAATCAATGGGGTATACAAATAAAGAGATTACAATGCCGTATATTGTCTTTATCGCAATGATGAGTTTACCGACAATTTTCCTTGGATATTACCTTGGCTTTTTAGCAAGTGAATCAATGAAAGACATCTTTTTACAAATCTACTTGCTTCCAAGTGAAGCAATTGAATTTAATGCGAATACATTTATAGCAAGTGTCTTACTACCATTTTTCTTCTTGTTAATTATTAGTTACTTTGTGATAAAGAGGATTCTTGGTAAAAAACCTGTTGCACTATTAAATCCAGAAGTGGCGAAACGTAATAACTTCTTTTCTAAATTTGTTGGAAAATATTTACGTAAATTGCACATAACGAATAAACTAAAGCATTTATTACTATACCGTAACACAGTGAAGTTTGTTGTCTTTATGGTTGGGATGTTTTATGCTGCATTTTTAATACTACTATCACTATCATTTATTGGCATTTTTGATCGTGTACTGTACGATTATTATGACTCAACTGAGTTTGAATATATCGGATATTGTGATTACGTAGAACCATGTGAACTCCATGGTGGTGAAGCAGTGATAGAACTGCCTAGTATTCAGCTTGATGATGGCGAAGTATCCGCAGTGGGGTTAGAAGTGGATACAAAGCTACATAAGTTATACAACAAGAAAGATGATGAAATCACTGATGATCTTGAAGAGGGTATTATTATCTCGAAAGCACTAGTTCTAACACAAGGAATAAAAGAAGGAGAAACCTACGTACTTAAATTAGGGAACTTTGAGAAGGAAGTTACCGTGTCAGGTGTTAGTAATGAGCTTTCAGGGAACAGGTTTTATATGAGCAGAGAAGAACTAGCGACATTCTTAGAACAAGACACTGATTACTATAATGCAGTATATAGTAAACAAGAACTACACGATGAAGATTTCATGCTGGTGATTAGTAATGATGATGTATTGAAACAATCCGAAAAAATGCAAGGATTCTTCAATGCAATGGTATGGATTTTGATTGGTGTTTCTAGTGTGATTGGAGCAATTGTTATTTACATTTTAACTGTTTTAACGATTGAAGATAATTTCTATAACATTTCTTTATTCAAAGTAATCGGTTATAATGATAAAGAGATCAATAAAATGATCCTTGGTGGGTATATGATGTATGGATTAATTGCGTTTATTCTCGTAATTCCATTCGCGATTTTATCATTTTATGGAATACAGTTGGTACTGGCTCAATATTATGATATGATATTCCCGACACAGTTTTATTGGTGGCATCCAATTCTCAGTGTATCAGTGTTCATAGTTATCTTTAGAATTGGTGCATATATCGCAAATAAAAAACTTGAAACAATTTCATTACAAGAGGCAATGAAGTTATATCAAGTATAGGAGGGGTTCTTTGAAGAAAGGACGAATTACAAAATTGATCGGTGGATTATACACTGTATTAGATGAACAAAATATTTCTCACGAGATTAAAGCTCGTGGGAAGTTTCGTCATAAAAATCAAAGCCCTAAAGTAGGGGATTTAGTAAAGTTCAATGATGAGTTTATTATGGAACTAGAAGAACGAAAAAATAACCTCATTAGACCACCAGTTGCAAATATAGATCAAGCGATACTAATCAATAGCTGTAAAGAACCAGATTTCAGTTTTAATTTACTGGATAGGTTCATTTTGTTAATTGAACATGAGAATATAACACCAGTTATTGTTATTACAAAGATTGATTTAATGAGTGAAGAGGAATTACAAACATTAAAGAGTGATATGGAGTATTACAAGTCATTTTACGATGTTCTTTATGTGAGCTCTGTCACAAAAGAAGGAACAGAAGAATTTAAGAAATTATTTAAAGACAAAATAAGTGTCTTTGCTGGACAAACAGGTGCAGGGAAAAGTAGTTTATTAAATGCATTAAACCCAGATTTCAACTTAGAAACAAACATCATATCAAAAGCACTAGGTCGAGGGAAACATACAACTAGGCATAGCGAACTACTTCATTTGTTTGACGGATTAGTCGCAGACACACCTGGATTCAGTAAACTGGATTTTTATAATATAAAAGCTGAAAATGTACCGGATTGTTTTATTGACTTCTTTGAAATAAGTAAAGATTGTAAGTTTCGTGGATGCAAACATTTAAACGAACCAAAATGTGAAGTTAAGAACCAAGTTGATAGTGGCAAAATATTAGCAACTAGATACCGTAACTATAAATTAATTATTCAAGAGATACAAGAGCAAAACATTAACAAATATTAGAGGTGAAATTATGATAATAGCTCCATCAATTTTAAGTGCAGATTTTGGGAATTTAGAGGAATCGATTAAGCAAGTACAAACTGCTGAATGGTTGCATGTTGATGTAATGGATGGCCACTTTGTACCAAATATAACAATTGGTCCCGTAGTAATAAAAGGATTTCGTCAGTACACAAAGCAAGTTTTAGATGTGCATTTGATGATATCAAAGCCAAGGAAGTATGTTAAGGAATTTGTGCAGGCTGGTAGTGATCGAATTACCTTTCATATCGAAGCAACGACTGAGCCTATTGAGTTAATTAACTACATTCGTTCATTCGATATTAAGGTTGGTATTTCGATCAAACCAAATACAAAAGTAGATACCATAAAGGAACTACTTCCATACATTGACCAAGTTCTTGTGATGAGCGTTGAACCAGGTTTTGGTGGACAAGCTTTCATCGAGGATAGTTTACATAAAATTAAAGAGTTAAGTGAGTTAAAAAGTTCGTTATCAAACGACGTTTTAATAGCAGTTGATGGTGGGATTAATAATGTTACTGGTAAACAATGTGCTGATGCTGGGGCGAATGTTTTAATTGCTGGATCCTATATTTTTAATGCAGATAATCCACGTAAAAGAATAGCTAGTTTAAAATGATAGTCAAGATATTTTGTGGTCCAGCTAACTACGATTTAAAGAAGTTGTACAAAAAAGATGATAATGAATTTCTTGTTGGAGTTGACAAAGGTGCAATTATTGCGATTGAAATGGGCTTTACACTTGATCTTGCTTTGGGTGATTTTGACAGCGTAACTGCAGAAGAACTACAAACTATTCATCTGCATTCAAAAGAAGTCGAAACACACAATAAGATGAAAGACTTCACAGATTCATTTCTAGCTGTAAAGAAGGCACTAGAAATGAATGCAACTGATATTATTTTATATGGGGCAATAGGTGGTAGACTAGATCACACCTATGCAAATCTCAATCTATTAAAATTAGGAAACATTAGCATTGTAAATAATAGTACAAGAACATTTATGCTTGATCCTGGTACATATCATATCGATAACGAATACGATTATATATCTTTCTTCAGCATTGAAGATGTTGAAGAGTTATCACTCAGTGGATTTACATACGAAGTAGATGAAATTAATCTTAGTATAGATAACCCTTTATGTATTTCCAATCACGGTAGTGGGATAATTACATTTTCAAAAGGACTATTACTTGTAGTACAACAAAACGAATAAGATTATAAAACATGAAAAAAGCAGGCATTTGCCTGCTTTTTCATTAAAGAAAAGGGGGAGATTTTTGAAGGTATTTCATAAAAAAAGCCGATACTATCGGCTAATAGTATTTGGTATTAAGCTCTTTTAACTAATCCGCTTTTTAAAGCGCGTGTAGATACTAAGACTTTCTTAACAGTCCCATCTTCGTCTACGATTTTTACTTTTTGTAGGTTTGCTTTCCAATGTTTTTTTGATGTATTCATAGCGTGCGAGCGTTTGTTTCCACTCATTCCTTTTTTACCTGTAACGTAACATTCTCTTGCCATTGTAATCACTCCTTTTTTTGATATGCTCTCATTTCAGCACATATTATTTTATCATAAAAAAAATAGAAATCAAGTAATATTTACTAAAAAATCCAAAAAAAGTATTTTTGTTACAAAATAGTCTCTTTTAGGATACTATATATAATATATGAAAGGATGTTTCTATGAAAAGTTTGTATGATATACTTATGATCCCTTTGGAAAAAAGTGGCATAAAAGAAGCACGAAAAGAGTTGCTTTCTATAGTAGAAGGTAATGTGTTAGAAGTTGGGGCTGGTACGGGTGTAAATAGTTCTTTTTATGATTACTCTAACATCTCTCTTACTGTTACAGATACATCTTTAAATAAACACCTTAAGAAGAGGTTTTATAATAAGGCTACAATTAACGTGTGCAGTGTTGAATCACTCCCGTTTGAGGATCAATCATTTAACTATGTTATACATACACTTGTTTTCTGCTCTGTTAAGAACGTAGGAAATGGTCTGAGTGAGATTAGAAGGGTTCTAAGAGATGATGGTAAGCTACTCTTCATAGAACACGTTATCCCAAAAAGAAACCCACTTAGGAGGGTTTTCAAGTTATTTACACCATTTTGGAAACATATTGCATCAAATTGTCATTTAGACAGAGACTTTATAAATGCACTAGTCCAGTCTGGTTTTGAAGTTGAAACACTTAGAGAATTCAATAAGGAAATCTTCGTTTATGGGGTAGCAGTAAAGGGTGCAAAAGGCTTGGCTAAAACGTTATAAAAATATGAGTGTTCAGTCATATGTTCGAGCGCTTAATTAGGCTAAATTCTTTTGGTTTGCATTACTTCTGTATTTGTGATAAAATATGTAAAGTATTTTAAGTAAAGTAAATAAACTACATTTATTATATATAAAAAAATAGAAAGAGTGAGGAAACCATATGAGCCAAACGATTATAGATGGTAACCTTTTGAAACAAGTAATTACTAACGGAACGATTGCTTTAAGAAATGATCATCAAAGAATTAATGAGTTGAATGTATTCCCAGTACCTGATGGAGATACTGGAAGCAATATGCAATCAACTATGATGTCGGGTGTTAACTCGATAAATCCGTTAGAAAATGAAACTGTTGAAAAAGTTGCAAAGTCTTTATCAAGAGGATTACTAATGGGAGCTAGAGGAAATAGTGGGGTAATTTTATCACAATTATTTAGTGGTTTTGCGAAGGCATTTAAAGGTCTTGAAACTGCTAACTCAGTTGAATTTGTTGAGGGATTAATTCAAGGAGTTAAACAAGCATACGGAGCAGTAATCAATCCTGTTGAAGGAACGATTCTTACAGTTGCTAGAGAAGCTGCAGATGTTGCAAAGGAACATGCTAACGAAGATAGTGAATTATTAGAAGTATTAAAAGTATATATATCAGAAGCCTATGAATCATTAGAAAGAACGCCAGACTTGTTACCTGTTTTAAAGGAAGCTGGTGTTGTTGATAGTGGAGCTGCTGGATTTATTGTTATTATTGAAGGGATTATTTTAGCATTAGAAGGTACTATTTTAGAAGATTCAAAATTCAATACTGTCACTAGCGTTTCGAGTGAGTTAACTTCATATGAAGGTGACACTGATTTTGGATATTGTACAGAATTTATCGTACAATTAAAAGATGGAAGTAAATTTAATAAAGATAAGTTTGTTAAACGATTATCAAGATTTGGTGATAGTTTAGCAGTTGTAAGTGATGAAGAAATTTGTAAAGTTCATATTCATACAAAAACTCCTGGAGACGTTTTAAACTTTGGGCAACAATATGGGAACTTCGCAACGTTAAAAATTGAAAATATGACATTACAACATTCTGAAACATTGTTGCATTCACATGATAATGGACATGACTGTGGACATGAACATGCAGAATACACACCAAGTATGAAGAAATTTGGGATTATCACAGTAGTTAACGGTAGAGGATTAAAGAATACATTCATGGAAATGGGTGTAAGTTGTATTATTGATGGTGGACAAACAATGAATCCATCAACTGAAGACTTCATTTCTGCTGTTGAATCACTTGAATCTGAGCACATCATTATCATTCCAAACAATGGGAATGTATTATTAAGTGCACAACATGCTGCAAAGCATATTGAAGATCGAAGTGTAACAGTTGTTCCAGCGAAGACAATTGCTCAAGGGTATGCATCACTGACAATGTTTGATGCAAACCAAACGTTAGAGGAAAATGTAGCTGAGATGGAAGAATTAATTTCACAAGTAAAATCAGGTGAAGTTACATACGCAGTTAGAGATACTGAATACAAAGGTATTAAAATCAATAAAGATGAGTTCATCGGTATTGCTGATGGAGAAATCATCACATCAAATGAATCAAGAGTTGAAACTGTAAACAAGTTATTTGATGGATTAGTAGATGAGTCATCAGAAATCATCACAGTGATGTATGGTGATGATGTATCACCGGAAGAATTAGAAGATGTAATGTTATATCTTGAATCACATTATCCTGAGTTAGAGGTTGAGACGATTCAAGGAAATCAAGACATTTATTCATACATTCTAGCAGTTGAATAAAAGAGTATAGATAATATACTCTTTTTTTTGTATAATAAAAGGGTGGAGGTGGCTTTATGAGTAGTCTTGATACAATACGCGGAATTGGTCCTAAAATGAAAGAAAAACTACATCGTAATAATATTTACGATTGTTTTGATATTATGCGCTATTTCCCATCAAGATACGAGATCTACCATCTCTCGAATTTGCGTGATACAGTTGATAATGAGCGAACTACATTAGAAGGAAAAGTAATTTCACCTGCAGTTGTGAGTTTTATTCGTCGTAATTTTACAAGACTATCGTTTAAAATGTTGATTGAAGAACGTGAGTTTAAAGTGACGATATTCAATAGAGAATTTCTCAAGAGTAAACTTGATATTGGGACTGAGGTTGTCGTTACTGGTAATATTGACCGTGTGAAGCATTCCTTTACTGCTTCAACTATGAAATTGAAGAAGAACTTCAAGAATGCTATTGAGCCAATTTATAATCTAGATGGTATTTCTGATGGCCAATTTAATAAGTTTGTTAAAGCTTCGATTAAAGAATATGCTCATTTGATACAAGACGATTTACCAAGAGATTTAATTCGTAAATATAAACTACTGTCTTATCATGAAGTGTTGAATATAGTTCATAACCCATACTCTATGAAAGATTTAGAAAAAATTGATCGTCGTGTAAAATATGAGGAGTTATTTAAATTCCAATTTAAAATGCAATATGTGAAACTAATAAATAGAACAAAAAAATCGGGAACTAAAACCTATAATATTGATGAGTTAAAAACGTTTATTAAATCCTTACCATATGAACTAACAAATGACCAAAAAGATGCAACAAATGCGATTATCAAAGATATTAAATCACCCTATATAATGAATCGATTTTTGCAAGGTGATACTGGTAGTGGAAAGACTGTTGTTGCTGCTATTACTATGTTTGCAGTATTAAATGCTGGGTATCAAGTAGCATTTATGGCGCCAACCGAAATACTGGCAAAACAGCATTTTTCAACATTTAAAGAAATGTTTCGATATACACCGTATGAAGTTGTCTACTTATCTGGAAAGTTAGGTGCAAAAGAACGAAGTGCTCAACTCGAGAAAATTCGCTACTATAAGAATATATTAGTAGTTGGAACGCACGCGTTGTTTAGTGATGATGTTATTTATAGTAACCTTGGATATGTTATAACAGATGAACAACATCGTTTTGGAGTAAATCAACGTAGAAAACTTCGAGAAAAAGGCTTTAATCCAGATGTACTATATATGACTGCGACACCAATTCCCCGTACATTAGCTATTAGTTTATTTGGGGATATGGATATTACATCAATCCGTGAAAAACCAAAGAATAGAATGAAAGTTGAAACAAAACTTTTTAGTAATAAACAGATTGACCTGGTATACCTGTTAATTGATGAACAGCTTCGATTAGGCCATCAAGTATACGTTGTAAGTCCACTCATTTTGGAGAGTGAAACAATGGATTTATCCAACGCTCAAAAAGTATATAGTGATTTAAGAACTAAATTCAACGAGTATCGTGTTGGTTTAATACATTCTAAAATATCCAGTGAAGATAAAGACACAGTAATGGAAGATTTTAAGCAAAATAAAATTAACCTTTTGGTCTCTACAACTGTTATTGAAGTAGGGGTAGATGTTCCGAATGCGACATTGATGGTTGTACTTGATAGTGAACGCTTTGGATTATCTCAATTACATCAATTACGAGGAAGAATAGGACGTAGTGCTATCCAAAGTTATTGTTTGCTTGTATATAATGAAGATACCGAAAATAAGACACGTCTTGAAATTATGGAACAAACTGACGATGGCTTCTTATTAAGTGAAGAAGATTTAAAACTTAGAGGTCCAGGAGACTTTTTTGGTTATCGACAAAGTGGTGATATGAAGTTTAAAAGAGCGTCCATTGTGAATGATTTTAAAATCTTAGAAGTAGCTAGAGAAGACGCATATGCGATTCTAACAGATCCTTCTTCATATAAGAATCAGAACTATACATATCTATATAAATATTTAAAAAAGGAGTTAAAAAAAGATAATCTAGATTAATTGTGTTATAATAAATAATTGGTTAGAAAAGATAGACCAATAACAATTGAGGTGAAGACTATGATAAAAATCGCTATTGATGCAATGGGTGGAGATTATGCACCAAAAGAACAAGTAGAAGGTGTTAATCTAGCCATTAAGAATATAAAAGACATTGAAATTACATTGTATGGTGATGAAACTGAAATTAGAAAGTATTTAGTAAGTGATGAACGAGTTACAATTGTTCAAAGTGAAGGAACAATTGATATGGGAGAAAAAGATCCGATTCGTGCAATCAGAAGCAATCGTAATTCATCGATGGCACTTGCGTTATCAAGTGTCAGAAATAATGAGAATGACGGTATTGTATCAAGTGGAGCTACACAAGCATTAATCGCAGGTGCGCATATTTTAGTGGGACGTATGAAATCTATGAAACGTACTGCAATTGCGCCTTTAATACCACGTGTAGATGGTGGAAATACCATCTTATTAGATGCAGGTGGTAATCTTGAGACAAAACCAGAATTTATGCTTCAACAAGCTACGTTTGCTGCTGTATATGCAAAAGAGGTTCTTGGAAAAGAATACCCAAAAGTAGGATTAATCAACATTGGTACAGAACCAGGTAAAGGACGTGCATTAGATAAAGAAGTATTTGATTTGTTTTCACAAACAAATAATTTTGAATTTGTTGGAAACATCGAACCAAAACAAGCGTTAGATGCACCTTGTGACGTTCTTATCAGCGATGGATTCACAGCGAATATTGTGATGAAAACAATAGAAGGAACTGCCAAAGGATTAGGGACCATACTCAAGCAAGAAATCACCAAAGGATTTATGGGGAAAATTGGTTCACTCATATTGAAAAGTAGATTGCATAACTTTAAAAACCGTTTAAATCCACAAGAAATTGGAGGAGCAATGATTTATGGACTTCGCGGTGTTGTCGTGAAAGCACAAGGCTCATCAAAAGCATATGGGTTCTATAACGCAATTAAGCAATGTGCCTTAATTGTACGAAATGATGTGCTTAATAAAGTTCAAACAATCATTGAGGAAAACAAATGAAAGAACTACAACAATTTTTTGACTTAAACTTTAACGATGAAGGGCTACTTGAAACGGCATTAACCCATTCATCATATGCAAATGAAAATCATTGTGAAAGTAATGAACGTCTTGAGTTTATTGGTGATGCAGTACTAGATTTGTTAATGGGGAATTATCTTTACAAGAAATTTCCAAAATACAATGAAGGTGACCTAACAAAAAAACGCGCAAAAAATGTATGTGAGAGTGCACTAGTTGAGTATGCAAAAATCTGTAATTTAAAAGCATATCTTCGCCTTGGTCGAGGAGAAGAAAAAAGTGGTGGAAGAAATAGAGTGGCGTTACAAGCAGACGCTTTTGAAGCTCTTATTGGAGCTGTTTATCTTGATAAAGGTATAGAGGAAACGTACAAAATATTCGATAAAGTTATTATTCCTTCAGTTGAGGAAGAACGCGAAGATAATTTTGTAGATTATAAATCATATTTACAAGAGTTAGTTCAATCTGATAAACGTACGCTTGAATATAAACTCCACAAAGAAACTGGTCCTTCGCACAATAAAGTATTTACAATTCGTGTCTATATGGATGAAATATTAATGGGTGAAGGTGTTGGAAAAACAAAAAAAGAAGCAGAACAATCTGCAGCTGAAGTTGCATTAAAAAAACTTGCAATTAGGTCAATGAAATTCTAAAAGACTATTTCAAAAAAGTAGTCTTTTTTTTGAATGATTTGTGTTATAATATTATTCCAAGTGAGGTGAGAAAATGGATATAGCAAACATGAAGTATATGATTAATAAGAACATCATTGATTTTTCTGAACTAGTTCTAGAGAACTACCATAAAATTGGTTTAGATGAGACAGATGCTGTTATTTTAATCAAACTACAGTATTTACTACGAAAAAACATAACATTTATTAGTGCTGCGAAGCTATCAGAAATGTTATCCATCTCTCCTAGGACTACTGCAAAACGTTTAAATAACTTAATTGAATCAGGTTTCATTCGTATGGAATTAATTACTGGTAATAATGGAAAAGAAACAGAATCATTTAACTTAGATTATTTGATTGAACGAATTCTCATTCATGACATTGAGAAACAAGAAACGCTTAATAAATCAAACGGTTTAAGCCTTGAAGCAAAACTTGTAAAATTGTTTGAAGAAGAAATGAAAAAGCCATTAAGTGTACTAGATATACAAACCATAACAAAATGGTTGAATGATGATCACTATTCATTTGATCAGATTAAAGAAGCCTTATTTGAAGCAATACGAATAAGAAAATTATCGATAAAATATGTGGATGGCATTTTACTTAAATCAGAGGAAATTGATCCTGGTCAAATGAGGAAACGTCGTGCTGTTGTAAGCGACTTGCGTAAAATATGGGAAGAATAGAAACCATCCTTTCTGAACTACAACGTATGTATCCAAATGCAGAGTGTGAACTGAATCATACCAATGGATTTGAACTGCTTTTAGCTGTAATGCTTAGCGCTCAAACTACTGATAAATCAGTAAATAAGATCACAGAATCACTCTTTCAAAAATACAAAACTCCACAAGATTACCTCGATGTAGATATATCAGAACTCGAGCAAGATATCCGAAGAATTGGATTGTACAAAAACAAAGCGAAAAACATTCAAAAAATATCACAAATGATACTCGATGATTTTAATGGGAACGTACCAAGTAGCCAGGTAGAATTAGAACGATTACCTGGAGTAGGTAGGAAGACAGCCAATGTTGTCCTTTCTGTATGGTTCCATGTTCCGAGAATTGCAGTTGATACCCATGTTGATCGTGTATCAAAGCGATTAAAGCTTGCCTATCAAAACGACTCGGTTGTGAAGGTTGAAGAAAAACTGATGAGAAAGATTCCAAAAGATAAATGGAGTGATACACATCACAAAATGATTTTTTTTGGACGATATCACTGCACATCACGAAACCCCAAATGCCAAGAATGTAATTTAACTGAATTATGTCGATATTATAAAGAGTAGAAATGCTCTTTTTTTTTATTTGGACAAATGTGTCACAAAAATAGGAGATGAAACATGGAAAATTTGAAAAATATATCGTAATATAGAACACTGGAATAGCAATTGTATAAAATCAGAACAAGTGTTGACATTTTTCAATTTTATCAAGACTGATTTTCACCCAATCAGTGGTTTTCATCTTAGAATAGATATAGAGAGGAGTGTTGATTTTGAATACAAAAAGCATAAAGAACAAAATTCGAAAAAGAAACCAATACCAAAACCAGCAGTATGAATATCAAGATGTGGGAAGTTTGATAAAGGAGAAAAGAAAAGAATTAAAGCTAACTCAAGAAACTATATCAAATGGCATCTGTAGTATTAGTTATTTGAGTAAAATTGAAAACAATCAAATTATGCCAAATGAATACTTTGTTAGAGAGATTATGACAAAACTAGACGTTGAGGAATCACGTTATATGAAAACAATTGATGATCGAAAGTATTTATCAAATATGATTGAAGGTATATTTTATTATGATCAGGAAGTAGTAAGTGATATTTTTAATGACTTAGAAGGAATTGAACACAATATGACAATCAATATTTGTAAACTTGGATATTATGCCTATTTTTCTTTAGAAGATACAAATCAATACGTAATGATGTTAGAAAATCTTGTTCAAAATATGGACGATTTTGAATTAAAGACTTATTTACTCTTTTCAATTTTAATGGCATTTAGTAAGAACCAATCAAAGCGTTCGCTTGAATTGATTGAACTTGCTAAGACTATTCAAATTAGAAATGATTTTTTAGATGCATTACTTCATCAGTTAACATTTGAGCTGAGCCAAGAATTGCATATATATAATTCTTCTTTTTACGACTATAATGAAGCAATGAAAATCAATTCTAAATACAATAATTATATAAGGATGTCAAAACTACGTGTAAAATATATTGAGTTTTTATCATTTGAAAATCCACAGAAAACAATTGATGAGATTAAGAAACTAAATCAATCCTTATTATCAGAATCTGAAAAGGATCTAATTGTGTTAACAAAAGCAAAAGTTATTAAGGATCTAGGGAGGTACAAAGAAAGTATTATAACATTAAATCATATTAAGGAATCCTCAATTTATCATTTTGAAAAGTTAGTTATTTTGTATGAATTATGTATCCTTGAGAAGGATGTCGAAATGAAACTGAAATTAGAAAAACTGATTGATGGGTATAAACTAGGAAAACACAAGATTAAATACAAAATCTTCTATCACTATTTAAAACAAAACGCTGAGGGAGACATGAAAGAGTACTTAAGAGATGTAGCCATTCCGTTTTCAATGAAGATGCATGACTTTAATTCCTTTCAATTTTATACTGAAAAACTAATGGATATCTGTATTGAATCTTCACGATATAAAGAAGCAACGCAACACTTTAAGCGTTACCAAAAAGAAAAAAATAAGATTCGTTTAATATATCAGCAATAGTATTGTAAATCACAATTTACTACTGTATAATCGGTTAGTAGGAGTGATGTTGACATGAACGAACGAAGTAAAATGCTTAACTCGCATGAGATTAAAAGCTTACTAATAAAATTAAGCATACCAGCTACACTAGCCATGATGGTAAATGCATTATATAACTTAATGGATACTCTGTATGTGTCGGCTGCTGAAGGAGAACTTGCAATAGGTGCACTAGCCATTGCGTTTCCAGTTCAATCAATTGTGATGGCAATTGCCTTAATGATTGGAATAGGAGCAGCTAGTGTTTTCTCAAGAGCATTTGGTCGTGGGGATAAAAACATGATGGTGCAGTCTGTAAATACTGCACTTCGCATTGGATTCATTATCTCATTGGTAACTGCATTGCTTGTTCGTATTTTCATATCTGACATCCTTTATGTCATAGGTGCAGATTCAGACAATTTTGACTTTGCATATGATTACTTAAGTGTTGTATTAATTGGGTTTGTTCCCCTTACATTAAGTGTAGCGCTTAACAATTTAACAAGAGCAGAAGGTCGCGCAATGCTTGCGATGACAGCGATGATTCTTGGTGCAGGACTTAATATCATTCTAGATCCTATCTTTATTTTTGATGGGTTTACTATACCTTTTACAGAGATATATATCCCACTACTTGGGTTAGGTGTTGGTGGTGCCGCACTAGCGACTGTCATCTCACAAATAACTGCGTTTATCTTCTTGTTTACGAAAAGTTTCTCAAAAGAATCTAATCTGAATATAAACTTAAAAGGGTTATTTACTTACGATGTAAATGCATTACTAGAAATAGTGTTAGTAGGGTTACCTACGTTTGTACGTAATTCAGTTGGAGCTCTACTTGCAATCTTGATTTACAATGTGATTGGATACTATATATTAGAACCAGCGATTTATATTAGTATATATGGTGTTATCAACCGAATTATCTTCTTTGTCTTCATGCCAGCTTTTGGAATAGTTCAAGGATTAGCTCCAATTTGTGGTTATAATTTTGGTGCAAAGAACTACAAACGAGTAAAAGAAGTAGTAACATTTGCCAACTTCTTACTCTTACTTTATTTTGTCGGAGGATTCTTGTTTATCCAAATCCTCAGTCCACAGATATTCGACTTATTTAGTAAATCAAATGATCAGTTTTTTATAACAACAGGAGCTAGTATCTTTAGAACGATATCAATTGGTTTTGTTATTATCGGTTATCAAATTATCTTGGGGAGTATTTACCAATCATTTGGTTATCCACTACGAGCACTGTTTGTTAGTACATCAAGGCAAATTATATTTTTCTTACCAGTTGTTTTTATCTTTACTCATTTCTTTGGGTTGAATGGATTATGGTATACATTCATCTTTGCGGATGTGTTAGCTGGTACGATGAGTTACTTCATGTTGAAACATGAAATGAATGTGTTAGAACTAAAAATCGCATAAAAAAACTCAGCAGATTTGCTGAGTTTTATTTTTAGTATTCTTTTAGTACTTTATTTGCTAGTCCTAAGTAATCGAGACCAATTTCTTCTTGTGCTCCAAAGATTGAAATGTGATTATTTGGTTGTCCGATTGGAATTGATTGTAAGATTTTAGTATTTAATTTATCAGCAACAATCTCTCCTCCACCTTCACCAAAGATTTGTACTTTTTCACCTTTGTGATCTAAATGAGACATGTTTTCAACAACACCTAGTAACTCGTGTTTTAATTGTTCAGATGCAAATCCAGCTTTTACTGCTACGTGTGATGCTGATTTATGTGGTGTTGTAACAATAATCATTTTACATTGAGGAATAATCGTTTGAATATCAATTGCAACATCTCCTGTACCTGGAGGTAAATCGACTAAAATATATTCAATATCATCACTCCATACAACATCGTAGAAGAAGTGGTTTAACATTTTTCCAAGCATCGGTCCACGCCACATAAGTGGTTTATCTGGAGCTAAGAAAAACTCAGTTGAAATAAGTTCAATCCCATCTACATTAAATGGAATGATTTTCTCGTCATCTGTTCCTTTTGGTAACTTGATTTCCATATCAAGAATTGTTGGAATACTACTACCATAGATATCGGCATCAATAATACCAACTTTTTTTCCTAATCTTGTTAGGGCGTATGCTAAGTTTGCAGTAACCGTTGATTTACCAACGCCACCCTTACCAGATGCGATACCGATGTATTTTACTTCTCTACCTAAAATACTTTTAGATTTTTTGTTTAATTCATATTCTGTTTTGATACCACTAAATCCAAGATCTAACTTGATTAATTTAGCTAGTGATCTTGTTACGTACTTTTTGTAATCATCTTCTAATTTCTCTAATCCTATGATTAACGTAACAACACTTTTCTCTTCATCTACGTCAAGATGTTTAATACCACCTGTTTCTTTAAAAGTCTTATTCACAGATGGATCAATTAACGCTTCTATATGTTCTCTAACTTGCTCTTTTGTATACATTTTATCACCCATATTTATTATATAGTTTCCTTGTATAAAATCAATTAAAACGCAAATATATTAACGGTTTAAATTCCTCTTTAAAAATATCCATATCTGAAACCAAACTATAGATCTTACTTGCACGTAATTCAATGTCTAAGTAAGGATGAATACCTTCTTTTATTTTAGATATAATAGGCAGTTCAAAATCCTTTTTAATTAGATTCAGATACGCTTTTCCTGTATCATTCATTCCAAGTATTCGAATATATGGTATTGAAAACTCAAGTACATCAGTTTTTCTTGTATTTACAAGCAGGTGCATTAGGGCACGTTTAATTTTTGAATTTGTGTATCTTCTTGAAATACTTTTATCAATTAATTCATCAACACTATCAAATGATTGTACCTTTAATAATCGATTTTCAAATCCTTCATCAAATCCAACAACTTGCTTTATATCACTACTCGATAATCGATTAAGATTATACTTGAAGTATTCTGTAAAATCATTGAGATAAATCAGTTTGCGATTTTCCAGTAAAGACACAACACTTTTTGGGACGTATTTCGAGATATCCTCGTTTGTATAGAGCGCTTTTCTTATAGCGCTTGCGCTCTGAATTGAACCATCCTTTATCTCGTCGAAATAGTCAGAGTTTACTCGGTCTATGGTGTTGATTTTCGTTGTTGATTTTAGTTTGCGTAATGCTTTTATGTATTGAATTCCTAAAATGTTGTTTGGCTTTGAATATTCGGTATTTGGATAGACTTCATTCATTGCATAATCACTACTTGTAGGATAGCTTAATCCTTGGTCTAAGTATTTTTTTATTGCATGATTGTATTCTTTAGAATCAAGAATATCAGCTAGTTTATATAACTCTTCTATGTTCCCACTTTCACTACCAAAATATATTTCATCAACACCAAGATGATGCAGGAGTGAAACACTTGCGTATGCAAAAACATCAGCACTTTGAACCGAAAATACAAATGGTAATTCAATTACCAAATCTACTTTGTTTTTTAGTGCCATTTTTGTTCGTGTGAATTTGTCGATTAATGCAGGTTCTCCACGTTGCGTAAAGTTCCCGCTCATTACTGCGATTAAACAGTCACATCCACTTTTCTTTCTCGTCTCTTCAATATGGTGAAGATGCCCGTTATGAAGTGGATTGTATTCTACAATAATCCCTGCTGTTTTCATAGTATCACCAATTTCATTATACAGTAAGATTGACATTTTACGCTATTAAAAGTATAATTTTCACACTTGGAGGTGATGGCCATGAAATGGACTATTCAAGAGTTAATTAAATTACAAAATCACAATAATGAATATAGTGCACAATTGGATTATAGTACACTCATCGAGAAAACTGATATTATCGCAATTTCAGAGGTGTATGTTGAAGGTGAGTTTGAGGTGATTGATCATGATGAATTTGTATTCTTTTCACATGTAGAGTGCACAATCACTATGGAATGCGCATTAACACTTAAACCTGTAGATATTAAGATTGAGTTTGATTCAGAAGATGTCTTTAGTACATTTGAAGATGAAAATAATTTTAAGATTGAGGGAATAACTGTTGACTTATACCCAGTTTTGTGGTCTAATATATTATTGGAGAAACCTATGCGTGTTATTAGTCCAAATGCTTATGAAGAATATGACTATGAAAACACTGAAATTGAGGATGAAAACATCAATAGTGCGTTCGCCAAATTGAAAGATTACAATAAGTAGGAGTTGACAAAATGGCAGTACCATTTAGACGTACTTCGAAAACTGCAAAACGTAAAAGACGTACACATTTTAAATTAAACGTACCTGGTATGGTAGTTTGCCCTAATTGTGGGGAAATGAAACTAGCTCATAGAGTATGTAAAGAATGTGGACAATACAACGGTAGAGTAGTTGTCGAAGAAAAACAAGAAGTAGAAGAATAATTCTACGGAAAAGAAGCGCTGACAACAGCGTTTTTCTTTTACAATTTTTTCGATATATGATATGATTTTGATAGTTAAAGGGTGGTATTATGTATAAACATATTTCAGTACTATTAAATGAATCACTAGATTATTTAAATATAAAAGAAGATGGTATTTATGTGGACTGCACACTTGGTGGTGGAGGTCATTCTTTTGAGATACTAAAAAAATTGGAACATGGACATCTTTATTGTTTTGATCAAGATGATTATGCGATTGAAAAAGCGACTGAAAAATTAGACTCACTAAAAAAGAACTACACCATCATTCGTAGTAACTTTAAACATATCAAAGAAAAACTTGGGAATCTTGGAGTTGAAAAAGTAGATGGTATTTTGTACGATTTAGGTGTTTCTTCATTTCAATTTGATATTCCTGAACGAGGGTTTAGCTATCGACATGATGCACCTCTTGATATGCGCATGAATACAAACCAAGAACTAACAGC
The DNA here is from genome assembly GCA_964652375.1 of uncultured Candidatus Izemoplasmatales bacterium. Lineage (GTDB taxonomy): Bacteria > Bacillota_I > Bacilli_A > Izemoplasmatales > Izemoplasmataceae > CAZZAP01. Next base: position 716 of record CAZZAP010000011.1, on the reverse strand, counting down.
TGAAGTAATTGTGAATGAGTACTCTTTTCATGATCTAATGCATATTTTCAGAAGATATGGTGAAGAGTCATTTGCCAAACAAATTGCCAGAAAAATTGAATCAACGCGAGAAGAAACTCGTATTAAAACAACATTTGAATTAGTCGACGTCATTAAATCAGCATTGCCTCAAAAAGTTCTTCGTAAAAAAGGTCATCCTGCAAAAAAAGTATTCCAGGCTTTACGTATTGCAGTAAATGATGAATTACAGGTGTTTGAATCATCACTGAAAGATGCTCTTACGATGTTAAATAAAGATGGTAGAGTTGTTGTAATTACATTCCACAGTTTAGAAGATCGTATCGCAAAGACGGTATTTCGAGAGATGACAACTGCCCATGTACCAATTAATGTACCAATCGATCCTAAAAGTTTACTTGAATATGAGCTTTTACATCGCAAAGTTATCTTACCTAGTGAAGAAGAGTTAGAAGTGAATAATCGTGCACACAGTGCAAAATTACGAGCAATCAAAAAATTGTAAAAAAAATAAGGTTATCATATTGACTTGAAACCTTGTTTATGATAATATATCTATGCTGATTAAAATGCAGGTGTAGTTTAATGGTAGAACCTCAGCCTTCCAAGCTGATTGTGTGAGTTCGATTCTCATCACCTGCTCCATTTTTTTAGACGGTGAAAGATCCCAAAAGGATTTTTATTTTTTTTCTAAGAAG
>CAZZAP010000010.1:0-52394 GCA_964652375.1 uncultured Candidatus Izemoplasmatales bacterium | reverse complement strand
TGACATTATCAATATCCTTGAAGAGGGAGTTTTCTTGAACACATTAGATAAAAAAGAACAGGTTACTGGCCTGTTCGCTCTTTAATTGATTGCTTGTCATTAAAAATAAGAAACGCTGGTGCTGCAAATACAGCTGAACCGAGAAAGTATAATCCGAATATGATGTATATCAATGCATCCCATGATTCCTCTAGTGATCCAAATATAAGGAGTAAAATTCCGATTAGTACGAACAGAATATTCGGATAGAAATACGAGTATTTTGTGCGAAATACTGATCGTGAAGCATAGGATAATAGCCCGACAATAAAAATGCCTAAAAAGATTCCAGTTGTAAGGATCCAACCACTTTCATCTAACATTCCAATCACAAACAGAATCACAAATATGATTGCTTCTATAAGGTATCCAAGTTCTTTTTGTCTCATGATATCACCTTTCTTAGTAAATGGATTACTCCATGTAATAGATTTTATAATATTCTGGGTTGAATCTTGCTTTCATTCCAGTTTCAGGTTCTGTAACAAAGTTCACAACAAATGTTCCAGGATTTCCATTAATTGTAACAGATAGATTCATATCTCCACCGATGACACTTGTATTGGTCACAACAACAGTATCATCCTTTAACAAAGATACAATGTGAGCACAGTTTTCAGCGGTAAAGGTATCGTAGTGTGTTTGGCATACGTCTGGGTCATTTAAATTCTCAAAAAAACTTTGTATCACTTCTTCTTTCGTAGTAAAACCACTTGGTGTTGATAGGTAGGTATATCCAAAGTATCCTGACCCTCCCAAAATACCAATAATAATGACAATAATTAGTAGTTTTTTCATTCGTTATCCTCTTCCTTTTTTGCTTTTTTCTTAAATGGATAACTAAAGACTTTTGCGACTCCCTTAGGGAAGACTGCAAGTCCATCTTTAACGATGATTGGCATCATTTTGATTGATTCTTTGTAGGCTAACCTACGAATTTGTTTTTTTGTTAATAGTTTATTGTCATTAAATAGATACGTTCTTGTTACAACACCGATGCGGCATGTAAGTAATCCATTTGCAATCCCACTCATGATACTGCTGCTAATGGTTTTAACAAATGGTAGGTCTGTTAGCGATTCGCTAATTTTATTTGGTAGTAATTCACTTACTTCAATATCTTCTAATCCTTCTGCAATGATACTTGTAATCAGAACATTTAAACTCAATTTTCCTAAGTACGGATAACTTGGTCTAAATCCACTCATCTCCACAATCTCTTTAATCATCTTTAAGTTTACCGCGATAACACTAAGCATATCTAAGTTCCCATTTTGACTTAGCGCTGTTGAAACAAGCACGGTTTTTGAGTTATTGATTATTTTTTCGTTAATTCGTTCTTTTATCGTTGTATCAAACACGGTAGTCAGAGCTTCTTTAAGTTCTTGTTTATTCGCAAGGGTATTTCGTAATAACATTTTATCCTCATCGGTGATATTGTCATTTTTGATTAACACTTTTGCGGCATCTTTGTAAATTTTATGTCTCTTTTTATCATCATCAAGCACTGCATCTACACTGAATGTAGGTGCAAATACGATGACTCTTATTGGATTAATTAGTAAAACATAGACTAAAACACCAGCTAGTACATAAAACCCGTATTCTACATACTCATGAACTGTGCGTAGTCGTTCACCAACCGCAATGATGTTGCTTACAAAAATAAAGAAGAATAACAATGTTACTCCCAATCCGATTAATATCCAAAACTTTTTGTGTTTCATATTATCACCCACCTTAGACCTATTTTACCACAGAGTTGTGTATTTTTTAAGAATACAAAAAGAAAAAGCATCATAAGATGCTTCTTAATATCGCTCTGATATATACTCCAAAATTGGTTCAACTGCCTTAAGTTTAATTTTTTGTAGTCGCAATTGGTTGGAATTCCTTCTTCTTGCTGCTTTTGAGGACATTACTTTTTTGACTTCTTTCTTCAGTTCTATGATAGAAAGATTCAACCGTGAAACGATTACCTCTAAATACGGTTTTGATGCTGATGGATCTTCTAATACTTTCGATCCTATTTCTTCAATCATTTTGTTAATACTTTCATACTCTTTTTGTTGTGTGTATCCGTAATAAATTCCTACTGCAGGTAATACAAATGATAAATAGGCAAATGCTCCTTCATTTATTGTTGCAATAAATAAAGCAACTCCTATTCCGACATAAATAATTAACCACAGGTAATCGCGATACACATTCACTTTTCCCTTGTTACATAACTCACGTAATTCCGTCATCTTTTCCTCCTACTTATTTTTTTATGTTTTTGTATGCAGAATACCAACTAGTAACCAGTTCTTCACTAAATGGTTCTAGGCGGTTTTCAATCATATTTCTAAGTGTTAGTAATTCTTTTTCTAAGATTTCTTTTAGTTCGACAGAGTAATCCATACGCTCCATGTGTTTGTTGTACTCATTACGGTCTAAAATCGTATAACTAAAGTCATCTAATACTTTGATATCTAGATCGTAATCAATGTATTTTAACGCTTCTTCATCAACGAGATATGGACTTGCGATATTACAGTAAAAATGTAATCCTTCACGTTTAATAATGCCAATGATGTTAAACCAATGGTGTTTGAAAAACCATGATACACTTGGCTCTCTTGTATGCCAAAAACGGCCATTTGATTCAATTACTTTTGTTCGTTTATTTGCAACGATAATATAGTCATCGTTTTCATCTAAAACCGTTGCTTTTTCCCATATACGATGAAGTGATCCATCGTGTTTATAGGATTGGATTTGAATATCTTGATACTTGCTAGAAGACATAAAATCACCCCTCTTTATAATCTATTATAACAAAAATCAGGCAAGAAAAAAGGGTTATTTTAATAACCAATCTTTTCCTTTTAAACTCTCTGGTTCATGACTGAATAAATCATTAAATTCTTGTTGCCTTAAGACTTCATATGAGAGAATCGCCACGGTATTACTTAGATTTAAACTACGTACTTTATCAGTCATTGGTAACCGTACACAACGCTCTAAATGATCTCGAAGAATCTCTTTTGGTATTCCACTACTTTCACTACCGAAGATTAAGTAAATCTCTTTGTTATGATCGGTAAAATCCATTTTATCTGGTGTTACTTGTCCATAACGAGTTAAAAAATAGAATTCTCCATCATTCTTTTTCGCAAACTCTTCAAAATCTTTATAGACATAGTAATCAACATGTTCTAAATAGTTTGCTGCACTTCTTCGCACGTGTTTTACATCCAAGCTAAAACCAAGTGGTTCAATTAAATGTAGTTTAAAGTCGCTCGCAGCACATGTTCTCATTATGTTCCCTGTATTTTGCGGTATTTCTGGTTGATATAATACAATATGATTCATCAAATCACTCACTTTCCATTAAATTGATAACTGTTTGAGCTGTTTTATTATACCATAAAACATCTTGATATTTTTGTAAACTTTCTTTTATTAAATCAATGGTATCAAATTGACGTTGATTGTATAAGACACATAGAGCGTTTCGTTTCATTACTAAGCTCCCGCGCCAACTTGAAGCGTTGTCTTTATATAGTGCCATATACTCTTTATTGGTATAGGATAACATCTTTTTTAAGTCCAGGTTTTCAATACCTGTCGGTTCAAATTCCTTATAGAGATGATAGTTTATACCCGTATTTTTAGGACATACCTTCTGACAAATATCGCAGCCATAGACCATGACTTTTAAAAGCCGTATTTCTTCGATTGTAAACTCTTTTTTTGTTTGGGTTGTATAACTAATACATTTTTCCATGTTAAATCCACCTCTTAGAGCATTTGATGGACATGCATCAATGCATTTTGTGCATGTACCACAATCATCTAATTCATGCAGGTCTTTTTCAATTACAGTATCGACAAAGATGGTTGCTAAATAGAGGTAACTACCGTATGTTTTATGAATTAAAAAATCGTTTTTACCTAAGTACCCCATATGTGCATAGAAGGATGCATCACGTTCATTCAAGGGCGTTATATCGACAGCTGATGTAGATGTAATACCTAGGGATTGTAGTTCTGTTTCAATGTTTGATAAGATGTTACGAAATACAATGTGGTAATCAACGCCATACGAATACCTCGATAATAATCCATAGCCTTTTCCTTTAAATCGTACTTCGTCTTTTGGATAAGCAATCCCAAGTGTGATTATTGTTTTGTATCCATCTAAAAAAGTGTGATCGAGAATCTCACCTTTTTTTTGATTTCTGCGCGCGATGTATTCATCAACACTTACAAACCCATATACTTCAACATGTTTTTGTAATATCGCTACTATGTCTTTTTTCATGGTATCAACACCTTTATACTTATTATACTACAAGAATTCTCTCTTTGTTGTTCTATTTTTATACACCATTTAATACTTTGTGCCTATTTCTCACATTTACCCTATTTAACGTGGTAATTTGCTACAATAAGGGCGGTGATGTTATGAAAACATTTAAAGATCGATTAAAAGAAATTCGGGAAGAAAAACGAATTTCACAAGAGCAAATCGCAGTGGAGCTTGGGTTACATCGCTCTAATTATTCAAAAATCGAGAACGGTCATCAAAAGATGACACATGAGCAACTTGCTCTGTTTTGTCAGTTTATGGATGTTAGCGCAGATTATGTGCTTGGTATTGAAGTGAATAATAAAACTACTTATACGATTGATAAAGCGAAAGAATTTGAGTTAAAGATGCATGAGATGGTAGATAATTTTATTAATAAAAAATAGAGTCGTTTGACTCTATTTATTTTTTTGTCTGATTTTCTCGATAATCTCTGGGTCGAATTCTCCAGATTCCAACATCAGAATTTCCTCTTTGTATGGAGGATATAAACGTTCTTTAGAGTCATCATTAGGAGTAATATATGGTGTTTCTAATATTTTTGGGATATCGGTAAAGTCTTCGTGATGTACAATGTAATGAAGTGCGTTAAAGCCGATATAGCCAAATCCAAGATTTTCATGGCGGTCTTTTGCAGCGCCTTTTTGATTTTTAGAATCATTGATGTGAAATACACTTATTTTGTCTTTGCCTATAATTGTATCAAATTCGTTTATTACAGCGTCGAAATCTTCTTTTGTTTCATAACCAGCATCATGGGTATGACATGTATCAAAACATACCGATATGCGAGATGGATTAGTGACTCCATCTATAATTTGTTTTAACTCATTAAATGTACGTCCGCATTCTGTCCCTTTACCAGCCATTGTTTCTAAAGCAATTTTAACGGTTGAATCTTTTGTGTTTTCGAGTACTTTGTTTAGACTGTCGATAATGAATGCGATTCCTTTATCGGCACCTTGTTTTACGTGAGCACCTGGATGAAGTACAATTTGTGAAGCACCAATTGCTTCTGTGCGAATAATCTCTTTTGTGAAGAATTCGATTGCGAATTCTCTTTTTTCTGGATCAGGATTTGCCAAATTCATAATATATGGTGCATGGATGATGACGTTTTCTAGCAATAATCCATGTTCATTCATTAATTGGTGTGCTTCTTCAATACGAAGTGCTTCGAGTGGTTTTCTTCTAGTATTTTGAGGAGCTCCTGTATAAATCATAAAACAATTTGCCCCATATGATAGTGTTTCTTTTACACTTCCAACAAGCATCTCTTTTCCATTCATTGATACGTGTGAACCTATTTTAAACATGTTGTCACCTTTTCTTTCTTCGTAATGCCTTTTTCTTTTCTCGTTGTAGATTTTCATGATATCTCTTTTTGTATCCTGGTTTTACTTTTTTATTTTTACGTTTTACATTAACTGCATTTTTATCAAATCCAGCTGTAACGCGCGCTCTTTTGTCTCGCTCTTTACGTTCTCTTCGTTCTACTAGTTCATCGTTTTTAATGTCTTTGTAGACGATGTTTATCCCTTTGTTTTCGAGGAAGTCGATGTAACGGTCGTCTTCTTTAAAGTACAAGCTAATTGCTTGTCCTTCATAACTTGCTCTTCCGGTTCTTCCGGTACGATGAACATAAAATTCCATATCAGAAGGAAGTTCATAGTTGATTACATGACTTACGCCATCAATATCAATCCCACGTGATGCGATATCTGATGCAACAACGTATTGATATTCTGCTCTATTGATTCGTTCCATAACTCGTTTACGCTCTCTAGCGGAAATATCACCATGGATTTTGGCAATATTATAGCCGTTTTCAACAAGCAGTGAACCAACGTGTTCTACTGTGCCTTTTTTATTACAGAAAATCAAGCCTACATACGGGTTGATTACCTTTAATAGGTTTAATAATACTTGATCTCTGTTTTTACTCTTCATCGGTAAAAAGACGTGTTCGATGTTTAAACTAGATAGTTCTTTTGGTTTTATATAAATTTCAGTTGGTTGATTCATGTATTTACGTAAGAACGGTCTGATTTTTTCTGGGATTGTTGCACTAAACACCATCATTTGTACATCGTCATTCATCAATCCAGCGATTTGATCGATGTTGTCAAGGAATCCGGCATCTAATGCCATATCAGCCTCATCAATAACAAATACGTTTGCTTTAAAGACATGTAAGATATTTTCTTTGATCGCTAAATCATGAATTTTACCTGGTGTTCCAATCACAATCATCGGTTGTGATTTTTTTAATCGCTCAATTTCTTTATCTCGATTACTACCACCTGTATATCTTCTAACATCAATTGGTGTTTCACTAAACGATGCGATTTGTCTGGCGTTTTTGAATATTTGTTCTGCTAGTTCTCTAGTAGGTGCTGTGATAACGACTTGGACATCGTTATTTTCTAGATTAAGATGTTCAAATATCGGTATTAAAAAAGCGTGTGTTTTACCACTACCAGTTTGGCTACACCCGATGATATCTTCTTGTTTTAAAGCTTTGGGAATTACTTTGTTTTGTACTTCTGTAAACTCCTTAAACCCTAGTTCTATTACTGCTTTTTTAATAAATTCTCTTTTTATATTCATCACAATCACTCCTACTAAAATTATACATTATATTTATATTATTTCCAAATAATTCGACTATAAGTTATAATAGTTTTAGGTGATAAAATGGAAATAGTTAAAATTACCCCAAGAGGGTATTGTCATGGCGTTGTAAACGCCATTAATACAATAACAAAAATAGACCAAAAGTCAACCAAAAAACCAATCTATATTTTAGGAATGGTAATTCATAATAAGATGGTCGTTGAATCGTTTCGTGAAAAAGGTGTTATTACGTTGCACGATCCATCGAAATCACGTTCTGAGTTATTAGACTTAATCGATGAGGGTACGGTTGTCTTTACAGCACATGGTGTCAGCCCAAAAGTAGTTCAAAAAGCAAAAGATAAAGGGCTTGATATTATTGATACAACGTGTAAAGATGTGATCAAAAGTCAAACTGTGGTCAATGATTATCTTAGCCAAGGATACGATATTATCTACATCGGTAAAAAAGGGCATCCTGAAAGTGAAGCTTCACGTGAGATAAGTGAACGGGTTCATCTTATTACAGACGTTGAAGAATTACAGGATGTCGTTATAGACAATCCTTTAGTTGCGCTTACGAATCAAACAACTATGAGCATATTTGATGTGTACAATATCGCAGAAAAAGCAAAGGATTTTTATCCAAATATTGTCTTTATTGATGAAATTTGTAATGCGACTAGAATCAGGCAAGAAGGGATTATGAAACAAGATGAATCAATTGATCATTGTTTTATAGTCGGAGACCAGATGTCTAATAATTCTATAAAATTAGCTGCGGTAAGTAAAGAGAAGGCAAACATTGATTCTACGCTGATTGAACGTGTTTCAGATATTGATATTGAGAAACTAAAAACATACAATAAAGTAAGTATCTCATCAGGTGCGTCAACACCGACTCAGGTAACCAATGAAGTGATTGAGTTTCTATCGAAGTTTGATAGAGAAGATCCTTCAACTTGGGATAACAGGTCAAAGATTAATTCAACCAATTTATTTAAAAAAAGCACTTCGTAATGAAGTGCTTTTTATTTTTAGTTAGAATATACAAATGTTTTTGCGTCAAATTGATATTCTGTTTGTGCTAAGTTACCATCTCTAAAGTCGACAGTTGAACGGACAATAATGGTATAAACTGCACCATCTGTTCCGTCTTGTGCAAATGTTACTGCGTTATCTCCAAGCACTAGTGCTTGTGATAATGTTTCAACTCCGTCTCTAATTAGAACTGCTTCAAATGCTGTTGTGATTACACCATCTGGATCGGCAACACTATTTACATCAAAGGTAATCTCTGTACCTGTTACTACTAAATTAGTAATATTAATGTCTTCTACTGTAATGGATTGTGTCGTAAATTCATCACGATATACTTCCGTTGTTACAACACCATTTCCAACATTGTATTCTGCTTCAATAATATAGTAATATGTATTATCAAATAATAGATTAATAATTTCTAGATTCGAATCAGAATATAAGAATAATGTATCTCCTACAGGTAGGTCATCACTATCGTATAGTGTTAATGATAATGGTGTACCAGTTAAGATTGAATAAGCATCATCAATGACTACATCAAATAACACAAATACTTCTGATGGATCATACAGTATATTAATTGTTGTATCACGTTTTTCTTCATTGAAGTTATCAATCGAGATAATTGATGCGGTTGAAGTGATTGATTCCGTCATTTCATATCCGGTAATATCTGCTTGTCCATCGTTTAAGTTATAATCTGTTTCTATTTTGATTGTGTATTCTTTACCAAATTCTAGTCCAGCAAATTCTTCACCAATATTATCTCCTGATAAAAGTCCAAGTTCATCTACGATAGCGTCTCCATCGTATAGTACTGCTTTTAAGTTCAATGTGATTGTACTATCTACATCCGTTACTGTAACGTCAAATACAAGTTTTGTATTGAACGTATCAGTTATGCTTATTACGGCAGATGGTAAATCAAGTGATTCTGTAACAGCTTGATAACTGTCTAATACTTGCGCTAGTAAATCAGGATCTTGCGTTTTCATACTATAGTCTGTTTCAACACGAACAACATAGGTTGAATCTGCCTGTAAACCTGTAAACTCAACATCTAGGTTCGTTCCTGTTAGTAATCCAAATGTTTGCCCAGTTGCTACGCCGTCTTTGTATAAAACAGCTTGTAAGTTATCTGTAATTGTTGCATCATCATCTGTAACTAATACATCGAATGTAATTGTTGTTTTACCTAAGACAACCTCTGAAATTTCTGCGGTTGGGGCAATATTAGTAAGTGTTTGTACACTTAGAAGTGATAATGTAACATCATCAAAATCATTTATTCCATCATTTAAGTCATAATCAGCGATTACTTCTACAACAAATCGTGTATTACTATAAATACCGCTGAATGTAACATTTGAGTTTAATCCTGGATATAGTTGTATTGGTGCACCTTGTACGATATCGTTTACTTTAATTACAGCAAATACTTGATCATCTGTAATAACACTATCAATATCATTTAATGTGATATCAACCACTACTTCATCTTTTGATTCAGATATAATTTCAATGGTTGCACTTGGATTTTGATTAACAAGGGTCGCCATACTACCTTGTGCTAACTCATAATCATCTACTTGGGCATTTCCATCATTTACATCATAATTAGCAACTACATGTATTTGATATGCGTTACTACTTAATAGGTTTGTAAAGGTCACATCTGGGTTTGCACCTTGGGTTAAAATTACTTCATCGCCAGTTGGAAGTCCATCTTTATATAATAATGCTCGTATCGTTCCAACTAGGATTACATCATCTACATCATCTACGATAATGTCAACGGTAATTGATGATGAAGAACTTTCAAAATTGATAAGTGTTGCGGAAGGCAACGCTTTTTCAAGTGTTGTTGTTAGTACATCATTCAATTCTTGTTGGAACTGAATACCGGTACCATCATTTAAATTATAATCTGCTTCAACAACAATGTTGTAATCATTGTTTGACATTAAATCAGTAAACGTTACAACGGTTTCACCAATTGGAACAACGATTTGATCCACTTCTGCTCCGTTTTGATGCAAGTAGACAACTACGCTTCCTGCTTCAATTGTTTCATCCGCATCCATTACGTTAACAGTAAATGTTAACTCGTCGTTGTTTGTGATAATATCATTTATTTCTGCAGCAGGAGCTTTTTGCTCTACGGTTACGATAATACTACTAAAGAGTATTTCTTCGAAGAACGTACCTACACCATCGCGCAGGTTGTAATCTGCTGTAAATTCAATGTTATATACTTCTGTATAGCGTACTAAGTATTCAAAGACTACTGATGTATCTTGCACGGTTAAGTACTTCGTAGCTACGACTGTGTCGTTTTCATATAGTTTTGCAACAACATCTCCTTTTAATGTTTCATTTGGATCTGAAATAAGTAGATTCAAACTGACATACCCTTGTTCAACGATGATTTCATCTACTTGTACATCAGGTACTTCATTAATTAGCGTTGTATATGTTTTGGTAAATATGATTTCATTCTCTTGTAACCCTTCTCCGTCATTTAAATCATATGAACCTGTAATTTCAATTGTAAATTCATGATCAGCGAATAAATTGACAATTTGGAAATCAACGGTATTGTTGATTACGTCAGTTGTTTCAATTAGTTCACCTTCTATATAGATGTTCGCCATCAATGATTCTTCAACTAATAATCCAAGTGAATCATCAATTTCAACATCAAAGAATACACGGTTTTCTTCTACATTTAGATTACGTATCTCTGGCAGAGGGATAATTCTTGGTAATGTTGTGAAGTATCCAGTTGCAAGAGCATCGTCTATTTTAGGATCGTTTCCATCTTCTAAATCATAATCAGCTAATACTTTGATTACATAATCAGTATCATTTAATAATTCTGTGAATGTTAATCCAGTATCATCTCCTGTTAATGGAATTACAAGGCACTCATCAAATGCATCTAATACACATGCATCATCTTTGTATAGTGCAACACTTAATCCATCTGTTAAAAGAACTGCATCTGAATCCTCAAAAGTGACATCAAACATAACATTATTACTTGATACATCAATATTCGATATTTGCGCGTTTGGCGTTGATTTTGATAATGTTGTGTATTGATCGCTGTAAAGTACAACGTCATGACGTACATTGTTTAAATCATCCAAATCAAAATCAGCTTTTACTTTTACATCATATGTTTTATTTGTTAATAAGCCACTAAATGAAACGACAGTTTCACCTAGAGCTACAGCTTTTTCTTCAATCAATGTTTCTCCAATGAATAGTTGAGCTAGCAATGTTCCTTCTAAAATAACTTCATCAATGTCTTCAATTGTTAAATCAACCTCAATGGCAGTTTGACTAATTGCATAGTCATTACGTTCAGCAACCGGTTCATCTTTGTATACGTATAACAAGAACTCATTGTTAGTAGAAATATCTGTTATTTCAGTCGTTTCTCCGTTTGAATATTTGATCTGATCAATACTGTAAACTGTTTCTCCAGTAATGATACCAGCATCTAAATCAAAGGTAACTAACGTATTACTAAAATCCCTAACAATATAAATAGTTTTTTCATATTGATTCCTCCATTTTTCACCTAGTTTTAATGTGTTTTCTAAATGCCACTTTAAGCGCTAATATCTAATTTTATATTTTATCATAGATAAAAGTATATTACAATGCAGATAACTGTCTTATTTTTCTTGTTTTTTGTCTTTGTTTACCCCTTTTTGTATAATTGGCTTACCGTATTCATCATTAATACGATTTAAGATTTTATTAAGATTCTCATCATCACTTAGTGATTTGTCTCGTTCAAATAGGGTAATTTGTCTAAAATTGGTGTCCTTATCTTTCAAATTAGATACCGATACACCAAGCAATCTGATTGGCTTATCTCCTTGATTATCATCATAAAGCATTTCGACAATTTGATAAATTTCAAAGTAGTTATCGGTATAGTAATCTAACGTCTTACTTCTTGTAATTTGGGTGAAGTCATTGTACCGAACTTGAATACTAATTGTTTTAGTCACACTTTCATCATTGACCAAGCGGTTCACTACTTTTCTAGTCAAAGCGGTTAGTTTTGATAAAATATCTTGATATTCATATAGATCATTATCGTACGTATTTGAATTCCCAATACTTTTCATATCCACATGTCTATAGGGATCTACTTGTTTGTGATCTATGCCGTTTGCGCGATCGATAAAGTGTTGATAATTATTTCCAAGTACAAGGCGTAATTTTCGTTCATCTTTGTACTCTACCATGTCTCCAATAGTCTCAATACCTATTAAGTTTAGATTTGGCCAGGTTTTTGCGCCAATCCCATACATTTCTTTAACTGGTAAAGGCCATAATTTCTCTTTTACATCGCGTTTTCTAAGAACAGTGATACCTAGTGGTTTTTTCATATCAGAAGCCATCTTAGCTAAAAACATGTTGGGTGCAATCCCAATTGATACCGGTAGCTTACGTTTTAATAGTCGCTGCTGGATTTCTTTTGCGATTTCAACAGGGTGCACTTCGTCAGACATGTCTGTCAAATCAAGATAACCTTCATCAATACTACCTTTTTCAACATCATTACTATATTCATGAAGTAAATCAAAAAACATGTTACTGTATTTATGATATAACTCAAAATTAACAGGAAGTATGAGTAGATTTGGACAAAGACGTTTTGCTTCTTGGACAGGCATTGCGCTTCTTACACCAAATTTTCTAGCAACATAATTTGCCGTTGTTAAAACACCTCTTCCACTAGAACCTCCAATGGCAACAGGTTTATCTTTTAGAGCTGGATTTTCTGCAATTTCACAACTTGCGAAGAATGCATTTAAATCAATGTGAAAGATAACACGATACTTTTTTTCCATAAAAAAACTTCCTTTTTTGAGTTATTTATACTATAATGTAAAAAGACATAAATATTATACCATAATATAGTAATTGAGGTGAAAGTATGCCAAAAAGTAAAAAACGTAAAAAAACACAAGATGTGCAAGAAATTAAATCAAGTAACCCTATGAAAAGATGGTGGGGTAAAGCAATTGTCATTTTTCTTGCATCAGCATTCGTATTAAGTATTGTGATCGGTTTGGTTTATAACGCAATTCAAATTATGAAGTAACCATAAATAACAAAAGTAGCCAGGAGCTACTTTTTTTATTTGATTAGTTCCCTCGCACTTACAATACTAGCCTTAGAAACGTTTTCTCCACTAATCATTGAGGCAATCTCGTAGACACGGTTTTCTCCATCTAAGGTTTTTATTTCTGCGATTGTGCGGTCATCAACCACACGTTTACTAATGTACAGGTGATGATCGCTAAGCGCTGCCACCTGCGGAATATGTGTAATACAGATTACTTGTGAGTTTGCTGATATATTTTTCATCTTTTTTGCCACTTGGTTTGCGACGTAGCCACTTACTCCTGTATCTATTTCATCAAATATGATGAGTGATAACTGCAGGCTTTTTACTAGTAAGTTTTTAAGCCCCAGCATAATACGACTCATCTCACCACCACTAGCGCTTTTTGATAGTGGTTTTAATGGTTCACCAATGTTTGTGGATAGTAAGAAATCAACTTCGTCAACACCAACTGGTGTAAACTGGTTACTATGTAGAAAATCATTGTCGATTTGTTTTGTAAATGTGATGTTAAATACGGTCTTTTTTAGTTCTAAATCATCTAAAATTGATAGTAATTCATGTTCAATATACTGGCTTGTTGTTTTACGTAAAGCAGTCAGTTTATTGGCGATAGATGTTACTGCTAAAAAGACATCTTTTACTTGTTCTTCTTGTTCTTTAATGACATCATCAAAATGATCAATATGCTCAATCTCATGTTTGATCGTTTCGTAATAATCGATAATATCAGGTATCTCTTTTCGATACTTTCTCTTTAATGTTTCAAGTGCGTTTAGTCGTTCTAGATGTGCATCTAGTTCGTTTGGATTAAAATCTAGTTTTGCCAGTTCATCTTGTAGTGTTTCATTAATATCTAGCAATTCAAAATAGGCTTCACTAGTGCGTTTTTCTAGTTCTTGATAGACGTCACTATATTCGCTAGCTTCTCCAAGTTTTGATTTAGCAGAGTAGATATTGTCAATGCTGGATGTATCTGTAAAGAATTTATTTGCTTCGTTTAATGATGTAAAGATTTTATCGAAGTTCTGCATTTTTTCAACAAGTTCATTTAACTCGTCTTCTTCTGTCAGATTTAGATCATATCCTTCAATTTCAGCAAGTTGAAACTTCATTAAATCTAGGCGTTCTAATCGTGTTTCATTCCGTTTTTTCAAGTCATGTAGTAACTGTATTTCATCTTTGTACTGAGTTAATTTTTCATTGTAGATTGTAAGCAGAGTTTCTGTTTCTTCTGCTTTAAAGCCATCGATAATCGAAAGGTAAGTATCTTGATTAATTAATCGATGGGTATCAAACTGGGTATGGATATCTGCGAGTAAGCTGGTTATCTCTCGCAACTGAGCTAGTGTAATTGTTTGGTTGTTTACTTTGATGATATTATTGTTTGTTTGTGTGATTTGTCTGCGTATTAGGAGTTCATTGTCATTACGGAGTTCTAGTTCATCTAGGAGTGAAAGTACGTTTTCATTAGAAATGTGGAAGAGGCCTTCCACAATTGCTTTTTCACTTCCAGTACGCACAATATTACTTGTTGCACGGTCACCTAAAAGTAAGCCTATTGCATCAATAAGCAAACTCTTTCCTGCTCCTGTTTCTCCAGTAAGAGCTGTCATTCCATTATGAAAATATACTTCAATGTTTTCAATAATTGCGAAATTCTTTACCGAAATGTAACTTAACATTGTCTCACCTACTTCAGTACATCATCTACCAATTTCATAATACTCGCTTTGTCGAGATTTAACTCTTTTAATAATTCAGATTTTGTTCCTTGTTCAACGAATGCATCTGTTATTCCCATTAAATGAACGGAACTTGTATCGTAGTGATGAAGCGCTGCATATTCTAATATTGCGCTACCAAATCCACCTTGAAGTGTTGATTCTTCGTAGATGATGATTGGTACGTTTTTATTGAATACTGCTTCTAAAACTTTTTTATCTAGCGGTTTTATATACATTGCATCAACAACCATCACATCTTTTTGTGCTAGATCATCTTGGACTTCATCTAAAATGGATCCAAAGCCAATGAATACAGCACGACTGCCATCATGTAATACGTCCCATGAAGGTGCTTGTTTTTTGGTTGTGATTGGTTGGTTAAAGTCATACGTTGCATTCCCACGTTCATAACGAAGTACGAATGGGTGGGTATTTTCTTTGAATGCATAGTTTAATAGTTCAAATGCTTTTTGAGGATTTCGAGGATGGGCGATTACCATATTTGGAATATGTCTTAGTAAAGGAATATCAAAGACTCCTTGGTGTGTTTCGCCATCTGCACCGACAATACCAGCGCGGTCTAGTCCAAATACAACTTTTAAATCTTGACGTGCAACATCATGGTTAACTTGATCGTATGCTCGTTGGATAAATGTTGAATAAATCGGTGCAAATACATCTACACCACTTATTGCGAAGCCACTTGCCATAGTCACAGCAAGTTGTTCTGCGATACCAACATCAATGAGTTTTTCAGGATGTGTTGTTTTAAATTCATGTAATTTACTTCCACCGATCATCGCAGGTACAATGATTTGGAATGCGTCATTATGGTTTGCGTAGTGAATCATGTATTTACTAATGATTTCACTCCAAGAATAGGTATCTTCTTTTGCTTTTCCAATTGCTTTTCCTGTATCACGATCAAATGGTGATACACCGTGCCATGAGCCGAGTGTATCTTGTTCACTAAATGTATATCCTTTTCCTTTTTGTGTTAAGACATGAATAACACATGGTTTATTTGATTTTTTTGCGATTTCTAAATACTTGATTAGTTCTTTAAAATTATGACCATTAATTGGACCGTAGTAACTAAATCCAAGGTCATCAAAAATGGTGTTATTCGATAAGAACCCCTTGATTCCACGTTCTACTTTTGTACTTAATTTACGAACAAACTTAGGCAGTAATCGAATCGTTTTACTTTTGATTTTTCGGTAGGTATTTCTACTTCTAATATCGTTTAAAATACGGGCTAAATACCCAATGTTTTCACTGATACTCATCTCGTTATCATTTAGGATGATAATTGGTTGATGATCGGGTTGTCCACCTAAAAAGTTTAGCGCTTCAAATGCCATTCCACCAGTAAGAGCACCATCTCCAATAATTGGCACTACTTTATGGGAGTTACCCACATACTTTTTACTAAATTCAATTCCCGCTGCTGCGGCAATACTCGTAGATGAATGCCCAGCTTCATAGACATCATGAATGGATTCTTTACGTTTGATAAAACCGCTTAATCCTTTGTATTTACGTAACTTGTCAAATTGCGATGCTCTACCTGTTAAAATTTTATGTACATATGCTTGATGCCCTACATCAAAGATTAATTTGTCTTTCGGAGAATCAAATACTTTGTGAAGTGCAATTGTAAGTTCAACCACACCTAAATTAGAGGATAAGTGTCCTCCTGTTTTTGATACTGATTCAATTAGAAACTCGCGAATAGAATGAGCGAGTTCTTCTAGTTCTTTTTGTGATAACTCCTTCAAAAATGAAGGGTCTTTAATATCTTGTAAACGTATCATACTATCGCCTCTTATTTATTAAATTGTTCTAATCCGTCTTCCTTCATCATTTCAACGATTACTGATTCAGCATTTTGTAATAAATCATGACAGTATTTACTTAATTTCATACCTTCATTATATTTTTTTACAGCTTCATCTAGTTCTATTTCACCGTTTTCTAGTTCTTTTACTAGTGCTTCTAATTCTACTAATGCTTCTTCAAATGATTTCTTTTCCATGTTTATCGTCCTTTCTTCTTACGTAAGACGTTTGCTTCAATTTTACCATCATGAAGCAACACATCAATGTTGGAATCAACTTCAATATCATCAACTGATTTGATTATGACTCCATCTGATTGAACAACACTATATCCCTTTTTCATAATACTTAGTGGATTGAGTAGTTCTAGTTTGTTTATACCTAACACGTATTGATTTGTTTTATTTGTTAGTACATTTTTAAAATGTAGTTGTAAGTTTTCAGTAAATTTAGATAAATCCTTTTTTGATTCTTTAACACGAGAAATTGGATTTAACAGTTCAAGTTTCTCAATAAGGTGATCAAGTGTTTGGGACTTCCCTTCAGTGATTCGCATCGGATCTCTTAGTACGTACGAATCTTGTAGGTTTGATAACTGATCTTGTTTGCGTTTTAAGAGTCGCTTTAAACTGAGTGTGTTCTGATTGTTGATTTGCATTAAGTACTGGAGTAAATCAGCTTGATTTGGCACTGCAAGCTCCGCTCCTCCTGATGGAGTTGGTGCTCTTAAATCTGCGACAAAATCACTGATTGTAAAGTCTGTTTCATGTCCAACGCTTGATATAATTGGGATTGCGCTATTATAGATGGCGTGTGCTACAGCCTCTTCATTAAATGGCCATAAATCCTCAATACTTCCGCCGCCTCTACCTAGGATAATCACATCAACTAACTGATCGTTGTTTGCTTTTTCAAGCTGCGTGACGATGGAATCTTTTGCATATTCTCCTTGTACAAGAGTAGGATACACAATGATTCCACTTAAAGGGAATCGACGGTTCACAATGTTGATTATGTCACGTACTGCGGCTCCTGTTGGGCTTGTTAAAACGGCAATCTTGTTTGGAAATCGTGGGATTGGTTTCTTATGTTTCTCATCAAAAAGACCTTTTTCAGAAAGCTCTTTTTTTAGTTGTTCGTAAGCAAGATATAGATTCCCTAATCCATCTTCACTCATCTTGTTCACATAGATTTGATAGTTCCCACTAGCTTCATATACTGAAACATATCCTTCCACAAGGACGCTCATTCCATCACTTGGAGTGAAGATGACTTTCTTAGCGCTTGATGCAAACATTATTGCGCTAATCTGAGCTCCTTCATCTTTCAAAGTAAAATAGAAATGTCCTCTTGAATGACGTTTGAAGTTTGATACTTCACCTTTTAACAAAACTTTTTTAAGGTGTTTATCAACATCAAATTTGTACTTGATATATTTCGTTAAAGCTGTGACAGTTAAGTACTTTTCTTCTGTCATAGTATCCCTACTTCTTCAAATATTTTTTGATGTTATCGAGTACCTTATTAGTGAATCCAACCATTTTGTTGTCACCTTCATCGGAATATTTCCGAGTGATGTTTAACGCTTCATTAATCACGATTTCATATGGTGTTTCTGTGTAGTATAGCTCATACACAGCAAACCGAATGATGGCACGATCAATAAATGTTAATCGATTAATTTTCCAACTGGTTAAATTGTTATTAATAATCTCATCAATTTTTGCAAGGTTATCAAAAACACCTATTACTGATTCGTTTACATAACTATAGTCAGTATCAAGTGTTAATTTTTCTTTATTTATGTCCATCTCGTATAATTTCTTTACGATGAACTCTCTTTGTTCTTTTCTTGTTAGTTTTTCGGTCATGTTTTTACCTCTATATGTTTTATATATGTAATATATCATATAAAGGGCAAAATAAAAAGCAAAATCAGTCGATTTTGCTTTGATTTATTTGTTACTCAGCAGCTTTTGCAGCGTTTAAGATTTGACTTAGTAAATCGTATCTCTCATCACTAACAAATTCATACATAACTCTTGCTGAACCTTCCGGCATTGGGTTGTAGTTTTCATAATCATAACCATAATCACCATCTGGATCAGTCAATGTTGCATATACTTCAGTTAAAACAGATGCGTATCCAACCCAGTCAGAGTTTTGCTCTGCGTTTTCTTCCGTTAAGAAGAAATTGATAAATTCATATGCCATATCTGTATTTTCACTCGTTGTAGGAATAACAAATGCGTCAATCCATACATTGGTAGTCTCAGGTACAAAGAATCCAAAGTTGATCTCTCTTTCCTCTTCTTCAGCTACATATAATTCATCAAAGTAATCTCCGCTATATACAAGGGCAAGATCTAGATTTTCTTCAATGACTTTTCCTTTTAATCCATCTTCACCATATTGAGCAAATGCCCCATCAATAAGCGCTTGTTTCGCTTCGTTTAATTTTGCCTCATCCGCAGTATTTACATCATATCCTAAGTATAATAATGCTGCAGCAACTGCATCTCTTGATGAGTCATACATTCCTACATTCAGTTCATCACCTGATTCAAATAGTACATCCCATCCTGTTAAATCCTCAGCTGACACAGTGTTTGTATTATACATAATACCGATTGTTCCCCAGAAATATGGAATCATGTATTCTGCATAAGGTTTGTCTTCATATAACCCCAATACATCATCTAAGAATGATACATCATTCAATGCTGATAATTTACTATGGTCAATCTCGTGAAGTAAGTCTTGTTGACGCAGTTTGTCAATCATGTAGTCACTAGGGATAACAATATCGTAAGGTGTTTGTCCTGACTTTACTTTTATCTCCATTTCTTCATTTGAACCTAGTTCTTCGTACACAACTTCTACATTAAACTCATCTTCAAAAGCGGCGATTAAATCTGAGTCCATATATTCACCCCAGTTTAATACATATAATTTTTCTTTTCCGCCACATGCACTTAGTGATACTACTAATATAAGTGCTACTAACATCATCATTATTTTTTTCATTTTATGTTCTCCTTTGTTTTTCTATTATTCATTTTATTTATCATAAATAACGATACAATCGTTATAAATACAACTAATGTGTTATACGCATAGACACTTGGTGTAAAGGTCTTTCTGCTTAGTCTTGCATAAAGCCATATACTTACGTTTTGGAAACCAGGTCCACTAGTAAAATAGCTTATGACAAAATCATCGATACTCATTGTGAATGCAATCAATGCTCCTGCAATCATTCCAGTTTTAATTGATGGAATAATTACTTTGAAGGTAGCTGTGAAGTGATTGCACCCTAAATCAAGAGCTGCATCATATAAATTGGGATCAAGTTCTTTTAGTTTTGGTAAAACCGTTAGTACAACAAACGGAATACTAAAGAAGATATGGGCAAGTAACATGGTGCTCATTCCAAATGAAATTGGAAACAGTCCAAGTACAAGCATCAAACTTACACCAGTTACAATATCAGGATTGATGACGGGTATGTTGTTTAAAATCATCATTTGCACACGATTTCTTTTTCGTAAACTATTAATTCCAATTGCGGTAAATGTCCCTACTATTGTTGCAATAATCGTGCTTAGGATCGCAACCATAAGTGTGTTTGTTATTGCTGTAAGTAGGCGATCATCACTGAGCATTTCTGTATACCATCTGAAGCTAAACTCAGTAAATGTATAATCTTTTTTTGAATCATTAAATGATAACAAGGTAATAATCATAATCGGGAAGTAAATGATTAGAAACACAAAGACTGTCATAAGTATTTGGAAAGTGGTAAATAGTATTTTTAATATGCGATTCATTAGATGAGTGTTTCTCCTTCTTTATCAAACCGCACAACAATGATAAACAATACAATGATAAAAATCATTAAGATAATACTAATTAAACTTCCCAAATTGATGTTTCCAGATTTTACAAAATAGTCTTCTATAATGTTCCCAATTAATAGTGTGTTCCCACCACTTAAGCGCTCTGGTAAGGCAAATGCTGTCATAGCAGGTAAGAGCGTCATAATGATTCCACTAACTACTCCGCTTAGAGATAGGGGTAGTGTTATTTTTATGAATGTTGATACATTATTTGCACCTAAATCTTTTGATGCTTCAATTAGTGATTTATCCATTTTCTCAAGTACTGAGTAGATGGGTAAAATCATGAATGGCAAGTACATTGAAAGCATACCTATAATTATTGCGATATCTTTTCCAATCAAATCTAATCCAATATTGAAGAAGTCATTGAGGATTGAGTTTGGATAAAATAATTTTTCCCATGCAATGATTCGCAAAAGCATATTACTCCATACTGGAATGATTAACAATGATACAAAAAATGTTTTATTTTTAGATGGACTATTTGCCAGGTAATATGCAACTGGATAGCCAATCAATAAACACAAAGACGTTGCGAGTGAACTTAATCGTATACTGTTTATTGTAGCAATCCGAATTTCTGGCCGCTTTAACTCCGCAAACTCGTCTAGAGTAAAGGAAAATGCACCAAGATTAAATATATCCAAATCACTTATTGCGAGCAACATAATCAACAAGGTTGGTACTGCCACTAAAACAATCATCCAAACGATATATGGTATTGTTAGTTTCTTTAATCTGCTCATGTTTTTTTCATAACGTGGATTTCATCAGGGTCGAAATGAAGCGACACTTGATCCCCTATTTCTTGTTTATCGGTTGAATGAACCACGTATTCTTTTGATCCTACCATGACAATGATTTCGTAATGAACCCCCTTGAAGGTGATATCATCTACGATACCATTTATCTTTTTATCGTTTGATTCTTGTAATACAATATCTTCTGGCCTTATGACAACATCTACTTGTTCGTTTTTATTAAATCCTACATCAACGCAGATGTGATCTAACCCTTCAAAATGTACCAGTTTATCTTGTTTCATCACAGCATGGATGATGTTGCTTTCGCCAATAAAATCTGCGGTAAAACGATTTTTAGGCTCATTGTATATGTCTTCTGGAGTCCCAATTTGTTGAATGACTCCATCATCCATAACAACAACCGTATCACTCATCGTAAGTGCTTCTTCTTGATCATGTGTAACAAAGATAAAACTGATTCCAAGCTTTTGTTGCATCGCTTTTAACTCGTACTGCATATCTTGACGTAGCTTTAAATCAAGTGCTCCTAGCGGTTCGTCTAGTAGTAATAATTTTGGTTTATTCACCACTGCTCTTGCGATTGCAACACGTTGTTGTTGCCCACCAGATAATTTATTGATATGTCTCTTTTCAAATCCTTCTAATTTGACAAGTTTTAACACTCTTCTTACTTCTTGTTCAATCTCTTCTTTTGGACATTTTTTGATTCGTAATCCAAATGCGATATTTTCATAGACATTCAAGTGAGGAAATAAGGCATACTTTTGAAACACCGTATTAATATTTCGTTCATAGGCAGGTACTTCTAAAATACTTCTACCATTAAAGAAAATGGTTCCTTGATCAGCATCTTCAAATCCACCAATTAAACGCAGTAACGTTGTCTTTCCACAACCACTTGGTCCAAGTAAGGTAACAAACTCATTTTCATTGATGTATAAGTTGATATTTTTTAATACTAAGTTGTCATCATATGATTTGAAAACATTTTTTATTTCTACTAGTCGTTTCATGAATTTCCTCCTATACTTGAAGTTTAATAATTGTAAACATCGTTACCAAAATAAATACCAAACAATCGAAAACTGTTTAGTATTATTAAACTTGATGTAAAGCAATAATTAACTATTGCATATATATTATATATAAATTATATATAAAGTCAATATGAATAAAAAAAAAGACAAATCAATCGATTTGTCTTTTATCGTTTATTCTACTTCTAAAAAGTCGTCTTTATGTTGCAGATTTTCGAGTTGTTTACCAAGGATTAATGCTTTTTGATCAGGGTATGTTGTAAATGATATTTGACCCTCAGTAATCATTGTTAATGTTTGAATACTAGTTCCCCAGTTAGAAATATAGATATCATAGACAGGTACATAGTATTTTTCAATTGCCTCAACAACATTTGATGGGAGAGAAATGTCTGTAGTTTCACTTCTCATCTCAGCAATAACCATGCCAATATATAACTCGATTTGATCATTTGATGGAAGGATACTATCGTTTTCACTTCCAATTGAATAAACTGGATATAATGGATCTGCTTCACTAAATACAGCAGTTGGTTTTGTAAATAAGTTTGTTTTCTTTACATAAATTGAGTGAATACCAAAATCTGTTGTTGTTAGTTGGTCATCATAGTATTCATCTACTGCATCATTTTCAGGTCTGTATAACATATCTGCTAAACGATGTAATGAGTTTTTGAATCCGTCATCAAAGCTATTCACATTATCACTAGAAAGAATTCCTAATTGCTCATGTTTCATTTTGAAACCAAATGCTTTTATGTCTTTCCAAATATTAAGTTCGTCATCAACAAGACCATTTTTAAATTCACTTGAGATTTGTTGTAAGCTTAACCCGTTACTTATGCGGTCTGCTACGTTGTTTTCAAATTGAACTTTTAATGCGTTATACTCTACGAGTTCTTCTTCTGTTAAGCTATCTAGAAAATCACTAAAATCATCAGGAGTAAAATCGTTATCTTCATCTACATATAAAATCAGATGTTCCGTTGTTAAACTGAAATATTCATCATATTTTTTTTCCATGAAAGCCGTAAATACACTGCTATCTGGTAGGTTACTGTACGCATAATCGAATTGTAAGTTTGGTAATAGGAATATATTTAGGAACACGTTTTCTAAAGTAGTTTCTCCAAATCCTGCGTATAAGAATTCAAGTAATGTCATTGCAGTTGGATCAAATCCATATTGGATGTATACACCATTTTCGAAGTTTGTAAGAATTGAATCTAATTGTGTTCTAAGTTCCACTACTTCTTCATTCTCACTGTTCATAAAATCAAGATCTTCTCCATATAATTCAGTGTATAAATCAGAATGAAGTAAATACTCAAGTTCATACATGCTCATAATAACGTTTAGTCCTACTCGTTTATCAATATAGTCAAATAGATCGTCTGCAGATACTTCAATATCACCATATGTAGCAACGTTCACAAGGCTACCATATGACATGATATCAACATTGTTCTGAATTTCGTATTGAATTTCAAATATTGGATGAATAATTTGTAATTCTGATGCAGTGAATAAATCACGTGTGATTGCTGCAACTACGTCTAATGATTTCACCATTTCAGTCGCAAAATCTACTTTTAATTGCGTAATTTCTTCATCAGTTAAGTCTTCAAACGCAGGAACATCATCTTCTTGTACTTTGTATGCAAACACAAAGTCTCCCGCAACATTGGTACTACGGTAACTATAGCGTGAATATCCTTCTTCATCAATACGAAGTGTATCAAATATCAATCCTGAGTAGAGAACTACTGGATGAGTTGCATAGTTGATATTTTCTAACATTTCATTTTTATCGTGGAGCGCTAATTCTGGGTAATTTTGACAGAAATCTTCCTTCGTTAAATCTGTAGGTAATTGTTCTTTTGAAGGGTTCATATAGTTGTATAATAACACGTATTTACTAAATACTTCGTCATCAGTTAATTGTGTTGTATTTGTTTCATCAAATATGTCACTTGATACATCAGTAATCGGAATTACTCCGTAATACTCTCCAATACCGTAATTGTAATTTGGTACTAGATTAAATGAATTAAATACCGCATCAATTTCATTTGAACTATTGAATACAACAGGAAGTGCACAAACTGGTGGTGTATTCAGTTCTAAATAGAATGCTTCTAATTGATCCATTGTTATTTGAAAATCATTTTCTTCCCCAGCATTAATTAAAAAGTCTTTTGCGTATAGTCCTTTCGCAAGTTGTAATGAAAAGAAACTACGAACATCATCTGTGTTATCAGGGTTGTATCCTAAGAACAACAATTGTTCTTCATATATATTTAGTAGTTCTTGATAACGTTCTTCATCTGCCATTGCTTCTGCGATATATTCAGCGTCATTTGTGCCAAACAGCATCAGATTTTTTGCTTCTAACACTTGCTCTTCTGTAATTGCTGCAATTTCATCAACAAAAATTTGCTCTTCCATGTACTGAAGTGTCATGCTCAGTCCAAATTTGTTAACCATGTATTCCCATACATCATCTTTGGTAAATTCATAGCCATCAATTGTTGCATATAACTCTGATCCGTTTGTAATGTTTGGTACATCGTACACGATTTCAATTACTTCGTTAATCGTTACTGTAAGTGTATGTGTTACAGTTCCACCGTCTAAATCTGTCACTGTAAATATAACCTCAAATGTACCAGGAGTATCCATATCTACATTTTCTAGATTAACATGTGATAAATCTAGTACAATCTCACCGTCTTCTTCATCAGTTGCTGTTACAAAATCTAACCAGTTTGGTTCTACATCGCCTTCATCATACTCAACTGTTGTTTCACCTGTAATAACTGGTAAATTGTTTTCGTTAGGTTCTTCTTCTTTACAACCACTAAGCAATACGATTCCCATTATCATAAGTATTGCGATTAGTTTCTTTTTCATATAAATCTCCTCCGTGTTCTCTGCAAAAAATTGCATCTTTAATCATTATATTACAAATATGTTGTTTTTACTATACTTACACCAAAAAAAGTGAAATAAAAAAAGTGCCAAAATGACACTTTTTAATGGTTGAATAAAAACTGAATAATCTTTGGAAATCGCTTTTCCCAATCCTGTTCACTGTGAATTGCTCCTTCAGCAATCACAAACTGAATTTGATCAGGCTGTAATTTGGTTTTAAGAATATCGTACATTTCTTGATTGGACTGTACGTACATATCGTTATCAATTGAGGTACTTGTTTCTTTTGTACCGACATCCATATATAGTTTCTTTACCGCTTTTAGATTTGCTTCTTTTGCGAGTTTTATCATGTCTTTTTGAATGACAAAGTACGCGTTTGATACACAGCCAAACATACTGAAGTACTTGGTGTATTTCAGCGCTGCATACGTTGATGCTACTCCACCTAAACTACTTCCCATAATTGCAGTGTTCTTAGGTGATTTAAAGGTGCGATATGTGCTATCTACGTATGGTTTTAAGGTATTGATAATGAAGTCAAAATAGATGTCTGTGTTTCCACCGTAAAAGACATCTTCATCTTCAAACTTAAACTCAAAGGGAGCTAAATCAAAATTCCGGTTAGGAGCGATGGTTTCAATTCCAACAATCACCACTTCAGGTAATCCTGGATTTGCTTCATATGTTTCTAATATGCCCCAGCTCTTACCGAATGTAGCCTGTTTATCATCAAATAAGTTATGTCCATCATGCATATATAAAACAGGATATTTTTTTATGGTTTTATCATAACTTCTTGGTAGTGATATAAAAACACGGACGTTTCTATCAAGTTCCTTTGAATATATGGTAATAACACGATATTCTCTCATAGTTTCACCTCTATTTTTTTAGATACACCAAACTTTCATAAGGTTGTAATCTCATTTTTTTATGTAGTGAGCGGTTTTTGTAATTACTCATCACAGGAGTATAGCCCTCTATGTCCACATCAACTTGTACATCAATCTCGTAATTTCGAAAGTTTGAAAGAACATAAATCGTTGTTTGACCAATTACGTTTTCATAGACAAATGAATCATCGCTTTCTAGATCGAAAAATTGAATTTTCCCATTAGCGATATCAAGTTCTTTACGTATCTTAAATAATGACTGATACGTATGATAAATAGATGTTGAATCTTGTTGTTGCTCTTTAAGATTCAGTGTCGTATAATTACGATTCACGTTCATCCATGGGGTTGTATTTGTAAATCCTGAATATGGAGAAGAGTCCCACTGATAAGGACTTCTAGCTGAATCTCTTGAACGATCTCTTAACGCTTGTAATGCAACGTCATGAGAGGCTCCAAATGATTTGAAGTTATCGTACTCAGTGTATACTTCAACGTCTCTAAAATCGGTTAGGTTATCGTAGTCCACATTTGTCATTCCAATTTCTTCACCTTGATATACAATTGGTGTCCCTGGCATTAAATATAGACTCTGAGCTAGCATTTTTGCGCTTTGTTTATGGTATTGTTTATCATCGCCATAGTGTGATACAATTCGCGGATGGTCATGGTTGTGCCAATAAATCAAATTCCATCCTTGACCATATAACATTTCATACCACTTATTGAAACTTTCTTTCACCTTTGAAACATGAAGTTCACCTTTCGCCCATTTACCTGGGGTAACGTGATTGTGATCATCACAATCAGCCCAGCAATGTCCAAAATGAATCAACATATCAAACTCACGATTATCAAACCCGCAATACTTCAATGCTTCTTCTTTTGTTGCTCCTCCTGCTTCACCCATTGTCATTATGTCATTTGGATAGAAAAGCTCTGTTCCAAATTCTTCTAAGTATTCGTGGTGCTTAGGTAAACTAGAAAAATGTTCGTATCCTGGGTGTGCTTCAGGGAAGTCCCAATTTTTTTCTAAGTGATTTGATGCATCAACTCGAAACCCATCAACCCCTAAATCAATCCAAAATTTTGCGACTTCTTTTAAATCATTTTTCATATCTTCATTTCGCCAGTTTAAATCTGGCATCTTTTTACTAAAGATATGTAGGTAATATTCATTAGTTGGTTCATTGTATTCCCATACAGGTCCACCAAACCAGCTTCGCCAATTTGTTGGCATTTGCCTAACACCATGTTGATCGTATTTTGGTGGTTGCCAAATGTAGTAATCATGATATTTTTTATGCTCTGGATGAGATGGATCCTTTGCTGCTAAAAACCATGGGTTCTCATCACTTGTATGATTTAAAACCAAGTCAAAAATCACGTGCATATTACGCTCGTGCGCTTGATTGATAAATGCTTTACAATCTTCGAGTGTACCGTAGTCATTACTGACTTCAAAAAAGTTTGAGATATCATACCCATTGTCATCCATTGGTGATTGATAGTGAGGGCTTACCCACACGGCATTTACTCCCAAATCTTGTAAGTAATCTAGTTTTGAAATTAGTCCTTTAAAATCACCAATTCCATCGTTGTTTGAGTCTTTAAAACTTCGCAAATATATTTGATAAATTATCGCATCTTGCCACCATTTTCTATTCATTCTGTTCTTCTCCTTCATTGCGATATTTAGTTCCTTAAAAAAGGGTATTATTGTACAATTTTATTATACTATATTCACAGATAAAAATCTGTTATAAACTGAAAACTGAAACCGCTACCATAGGGTTATTATTTTAAATCATGATATAATTAAGTGTAATTTATTTATTAGGAGGGCAATATGAAAAAATTAGGAATTTTCTTGTTTGTATTATTAGGACTATTCATTACTACAAACACACAAACGAATGTAAAGGCTGAGACAGCAGATACATTGATTATACATTATCATCGATTTGATCCAAATTACGCAGGATGGCAATTATGGCTTTGGCCACATGAACCTACTCCAGGTGATGGATGAATTGGCATTAACCAAAGTCCAGTTACACCAAGTGCTTCTAAATAATCTAGTTTTGCAGTAATACCATTGAAGTCCCCTACACCATCATTATCGCTATCAGCGAAGCTTCTAACAAATACTTGATAGTAACTGTTGTATTCTGGATAAACGTCGTTAAAATCGATTTCTTCAATGATTTTAAGACACTGTTCTCCTACAAGTTCATAGCCTTCTTCACAAGTGATTGGCTCTACTTCATCTTCTTCACACGTGTTCGTTTCTTCGTTTAATGTGTATCCTTCGTCACAAGTGATTGGATCCACCTCATCTAACACACACTCATCATCAACAAGTACGTATCCTTCATCACACGTCTTTTGTTCTTCTTCTGGTGTTTCACATCCTGCGATAGCTAATGTAAATACAGCTACCAGAATCATTAATATCTTTTTCATATATATCACTCCTAATCATTAAAAATATACCATATTCACAATAAGGTGTAAACGCTTTTAAGTATGTAACCCTTACCCTTAATACATCCGTATTTGTACATGCATTAATCTCATTTTTTTACACATTCTATATACATAATTCACCTACAAGTTCATCTTTTTGCTTCAATAATAATTGATTAGTCAATGTTATCTATGTACGAAGCATTATGAACTTATTTATCATCTATTTCGCGCTAAAGCAGTGGTATAATACGGTAATTTCCATATAGATCACTAGAGAAGTCAAAAATGGTAATCTTCGATTCAAGACCTTTATCAAAACATCTAAGATTAACATTTTTGATATTTTTGCTTTGCATCGTCAATATCTTGGTACTACAATCCAGTTCATGCAATAAATGCTTTATTAAATGCACTATCAGTTGATATTAATTAATATAGTTTTAAATAATGTTATTTTGGTCAAGAAAAAAGTGCTATCCATATTTGATTAAAAAAAAAATAGGAATTTATCCTATTTTTTTTGAGAAGTATGAACCGATAATTTTCAGATATGTTGTTTTATGGCGAACCATATCCAAACATTCTTTAATGTGGTCTTCTTCAATATTTCCTGCGAAGTCAATATGGAATACATATTCACCTAGTAAGTGTTTCGCTGGTCTTGATTCAATTCTAGTAAGATCGATATTTCGTACTGCGAATTCGTGTAATATGTCGTATAGTGCACCTGACGTATTTTTATTAGCGCTACAGATGATACTCGATTTATTATGGAATCCTTGTACGTCGAGTGATTTTGTTAAATAGATGAATCTTGTTTCGTTGTTTTTTTCATCACTTATGTCATCAAGTACGATGTTTAAGTCGTCGTATACAGCCATTTTTGATGCGACTGCTGCATGAGATTCATCTAGATTCTTTAGTTCTTTAATTGCATCACTCGTGCTTAGTGATGTGATTTCTTTATATGAACCCAATTCTTCTTTTAAGGTTTTTCGTACTTGCGCTAGAGCATGTGGGTGTGAGATTACTTTTTTTATGGTGTTTGTTGAGTTTGATTTTGAGATGAGTGATAAATTGATCTTGATTACAATTTCCTTATTTATATGTACATCTTCTTCTATTAGTTTATCTAGTACAAGTGAGACACTACCTTCAATTGAGTTTTCTATCGGGAGAACAATTCCTTCTACTTCGTCCTCTTTTAATGCGTCAAAAAGCCTATAAATATTGTTATAGGGTTTTAGTTCTTTTGCGACATAAAAAGTTTTTGAAGCCAAGTATGTAAAACTGTTTTTAGGTCCTAAATATCCAATCATTGTATCCCTCCGTTATACTTCTTTTATCAATTCGTTTGTGTATGCTTCTTTAAACGCAAATGTAAATGCTCCATCTTCTAATGTAATTACAACGTACGATGGCGCAATTGAGTTTCTTGGTGATTTAATACTTCCTGGATTAACTAGGTACATGATCCCTACTTTATCGACTTTGGCAATGTGGGTGTGTCCGTACAAAACTAGATCATAGCCATGTTTTAGTCCATGCGATGATAGTTTGGTAAGTTTACGATGTACTCCGAATTTGTGTCCGTGAGTTAAATACACTTTTTTACCCTCAATGTCTAGTTCTCCCTCATAGGCAAAACCAGGATCTCTTGGATAGTTACCTTTGATTGCGATAATATCTAAATCCTGTAGAAAATCATAAGAAAGCTCGCTGTCACCAAGTGATATGATGTAATCAGCGTCTGGATTGTAATTAATAATACGATTGATGACACCTTTATTTCCATGGGCGTCACTAAATGCGATTATTTTCATAGTATCACTTCCTTTTTGTCATTCTATCAAATAATTATGTATATTTTGTGAATTTGTGTGAATAAGGAGAAAAAGGAACGTTAAGTTCCTCTTAATAATTCATTTTTTTACGTTCAAAGTATGCTTTTGGGTGTCTACAAACTGGGCACATTCCTGGAGCACGTTTACCAAAATGAATGTGTCCGCATTTACGACAGAACCACACTACTTCTTCTTGTGATGTAAATACGATATCTTCTTCTATGTTCGATAGAAGTTTGCGATATCTTTCTTCATGGTCTTTTTCAATTCGTGCAATTTGTCTAAATGAAGCGGCAACTTTTGGGAATCCTTCTTTTTCAGCAATGTCTGCGAAAGCAGGATAGAGCTCAGTCCATTCTTCGTTTTCACCTTCTGCACCGGCAAGCAAGTTTTCAGGCGTAGATCCTTCGATACCTGCAGGATAAGTAGCTGTGATTTCAACTGCTCCTCCTTCAAGGTGTCTAAAGAAGATTTTAGCGTGTTCTAATTCATTCTCAGCTGTTTCTAAGAATATATCAGAAATTTGCTCATAACCCTCTTTTTTTGCGATCTTTGCAAACATGGTGTAACGGTTTCTTGCTTGTGATTCACCGGCAAATGCCTTCAGTAAGTTTTTTTCTGTTTCTGTACCTTTAATTGACATAATGACCTCCTTTGTATTTATCTACTATTATAGTATAGCATCTTATGTTGTTCATTTAAATAATGAATCAGCTTTTTTAGCGCTAACGCGCGGTGTGATATTTTATTTTTTTCTTCTAGACTGTATTCTGCTAAGTGTCTTGTATCTCCTTCTACGATAAAGATGGGATCGTATCCAAAACCATTATTTCCTTTGTACTTAAGTGCAATATGGCCAAGCAAATATCCTTCAAAAAAGAGACTTTCTTTCCCACGTTGATACAAGCACATTGTTGTTACAAAGCGAGCTTTACGATCCTCTTGGTTTGGGTATGGCTCCATGTTTTGTAGCAGTAGTGAATTATTGTCATCATACGTTACATGTTCCCCTGCATATCGTGCAGAGTATACGCCCGGAGCATTGTCCAAGATAAATACTTCTAATCCACTATCATCTGCGATGACATCTTTTCCTAAGTAATCACTTAGTTCTTTTGCTTTCTTTTCAGCGTTACCTTTAAAAGTATCTTTGTCTTCAATAATGTCTGGGAATTCATCAAAATCAAACAAAGTTAGTACCTTGTAGCCAAGTTTTGTGAGCATCTGTTTCATTTCAATTATTTTGTGCTCATTTTTTGTTGCTATTACAATTTCTTTCATGATACCACCTCATATCTAGTATAACAAAAAAATAAGCCGTATGGGCTTATTTTCGTAACCAATCATTAAATTTTTCTAAATCATTGTTACTACCAATTAATAACAATGAATCTCCTGATTCAAGTGCATCAGCAGGAGATGGGATAATAATATCTCCATTTCTTCTAATAGCGACGATGTTGATATTAAATTTACTTCTTACATCAAGATTGATAATCGTTGAATCAATAATTTTACTTGTTGCGCTAACAACAATAAAACTATGACTTTCATTTAAATCAATATAGTCTAAAACATTATCAGATATAATTTTACTTGCTAATCGTTTCCCTGATTGTAATTCGGGTTGAATGATTTCATCAGCACCAAGTTTATCTACTACTTTTGCATGGTCTGGATTTTGTACTTTTACCGTAATTTGAGCAACACCCATATCTTTTAAGATAAGCGTTGTTAAAATACTTGATTGTAAATCTTTACCAATCGCAACGATGACATGATCAATACTCGATATCCCCACTTCTTTCAGTGATGCAACATCAGTTGAATCAAGTGTAACTGCGTGTGTGGCAATTTTACTCATTTTTGCGATTCTTTCTGGATCCTTATCAATAACCAATACATCGGCTTCACGATTTATTAATTCCTCTACAACGCTTTGTCCAAAACGTCCCATACCAATGACAGCAAATGATTTTCTAGCCATAATTCCTCACCCTTGTTTTCTACAGATTTGTCAATAACTGATTTCCTGTTTATTGACTCTACATATGATACCAACTTACAACCATAATGTCAAATATTCTTTGGTTGTAAAGTCTATTGTATATGGTATAATTCAACATAGGAGGGTGTTTACTTATGAAAAAAACAGATAATAATATTTACATTTTATTAGCCTATGTAATTATCCAAATTGTAGCGATTATTGCGATGGCTATAGTTGCTTTATTTAATCCAGAAATTATAGATAATATGACGGTGTTCATTGAATACAGTGCCTATGTTAATCTATTCGTCATGCTGGGTGCATTTTTATTCTTTGTAATCGTCTATAGAAGTTATTTCAAGTTTCAGTTTACGGAGTATTATCGTGATTTATTACGAAAAATACTGTTCACAGGTGCTGCATTTATTGTGTTATTCTTTGCATCGATCGTATCCGCAATTATTATGGATTTACTAAATGTTGGAGGTACTTCTGTCAATCAAGAAGCCCTTAACGCGGTTGCTGATAGTACATTATATGCGAAGATATCCCTTGTAATATTCACCGTAATTTTAGCTCCAGTAATAGAAGAATTTGTCTTTAGAAAAGCAGTGTTTGGGTTGTTTTGGAAGTCAAAACCAATTGTTCCAATCATTTTAAGTGGTGTGATTTTCGGGTTTATCCATGTCCTAGCTGATCCAAATTTAATACAAGTAATTCCTTATTTAATTAGTGGGTGTACACTTGCATTTATGTTTTATGTATCTGATAAAAATTTACTGGTTGTTATTGGTGCACATTCAGCATATAACTTACTTGGTGTGATTATAATGTTGTTACCTGAGGAAGTCCTTGAAGGTGCAACAGAACTCGCAACATTATTCATATAAAAAGGTTCAGATTTCTGAACCTTTTTTTAATAACTCGTAAACACGCAAATCATTTACTCTCATAGCATGTTCTATTACGGTATAACCACCGTATTTTTTTGTATAATCTACTTGTCTTGTTTGAATTAATGCAATAATTTCTAAATCTCCTATTAATGTCGCATAATAGAGTGCATCATCCCCTTTTGAATCAATATTATAGATCGATGCATCATTGTCTAATAAACGTTCTACAATATACGCCTCTTGATTCATAATCGCATAAAATAATGCTGAGTTACCAAAAATGTCTTTATCATTTACATTACATATATCTATTAAACTCACTGCTTTATCAAATTCATTCATAATAATTGATAATGTCAATGGGTTACGTTTTAATCTTGATTGATAGGTTTTGTCATTTTTACGTTTGTTAAAGTTTTCAACTGCTTCATAACGATTTTTAAGAATGGCAATATCATAAGGCGATTGATTAAACTTGTTTTTATCGTAGCTAGTTAATCCACATGCTAAGAAGGTATCTACCATTTCAATATCAGGATGTTCTACTGCAAGATGCAGTGGCGTTGATTTATACTGATCTTTTGAATATGGATTAATCCCGATTTCATCGAGGTACTTCACAATTTCAACACGTGAAAACTGCGCTGCATAGTGTAGGGTAGATTGTCGTCTAATGTCGAGTGAATTTATTATTGCGCCACGTTCAATAATGTACTTAACTGCTTTGATTTTTTTACTGCGAACAGCGTAGTGCATAATGGTACTATTGTTTTCATCAATACCAAATAGATCAGCGTGATAATCAAGCAATAGTTTAATGGCACTAACACTCCCTTTAAAGCATGCTTTATGAAGGGGTGTTTGTTTGGTTTTATTCGGTTCATTCGGGTTTGCTCCTTTTAATAATAAGAGCTCTATTAAGCCAACACTACCCATGTATGAAGCGATGTGAAGAGGGGTTTCATCGTGTCTGTCTTTCACGTTTGGATTTACTCCTAATAAGAGTAATAATTCGACCGCTTCAAATGCTTTGTTTCTTGTTGATAAGTGAAGTAGTGATTGCCCATATTCATCTTTAATATGAACATCCCCTTCTGACTCAAAGTATTTAACAATATACTTCGTGTCATTATGGAGGGCTGCGGTAAAGATTGAATCACTAATGCCATGTCCAAATTCTAAATATTTATCTAAATTCATTACCACACCTCCTTTTAAAAAGTCTACATAAAAAAAGTACCATAAAAAGAAAAAAAATACCATACAATGTACGATATTTTTTTAACTTTTTCTTATGTAATTATCTAACTGCGTCTTTTAAAACTTTACCAGCTTTGAAAGCAGGTGATTTTTGTGCAGGAATATTAATTTTTTCGTTCGTTCTAGGGTTGTGACCAACTCTTTCCTTACGATTTCTTACTTCAAATGTACCAAATCCAGTTAGTACTACTTTTTCCCCTGCCACTAATGATTCTTGAACTGCTACTAATGTTGCGTTTAATGCAGTTTCGCTATCTTTCTTAGTTAATCCAGATACTTCTGCGATTCTTGCGATTAATTCAGTTTTGTTCATTTCTTTACCTCCTATTTGGTTTTTGCTACCCTAATTATACCAGTTTAAGCGCTTTATTGCAAGGTTTTTTCAAGGTCGAAAAAATTAAAACCACTTTTCCATCAAAAAAGTGGTTAATTCTTGTTAAGCGCTATATATAAACGAGAACTCTTATTTATATGAACAGGTTCTCATATATGTGTTTTTTTATTCCGATTTTAGGTCTCTTCCAAGTAGCATTTTTAATGCACTTTGAGGATCCATTTTGTTAAATAATACTTCATATATCGCTTTGATTATCGGTATATCTAAATCATTATAAATGGCGTAGTTATAGGCTGCTTCACATGTTCTTATACCTTCTACTACCATTGTCATTGACTCCAGTGTCTCTTCTAAATCTTTTCCGTGACCAATTTTGTATCCTGCTTGATAGTTACGTGAATGTTCTGATGTGCAAGTAACGACCAAATCACCAATTCCGGTTAGTCCCATAAGTGAATTTGTGTCAGCTCCATAGGCTTCATAAAATTTCCTCATTTCGACTAATCCTCTAGTAATTAGGGCAGCTCTTGCGTTATCTCCCATACCTTTTCCGGCAATTAATCCAGAAGCTAAGGCAAAAATGTTTTTTAATCCTCCACCAAGTTCAGATCCTTTTAAATCTGTTGAAGAGTAGACTCTAAAGTAATCGTTGTTATGGAATAGTGATTGAACCATTTTTGCATCGTTGATTTGTTCACTCGATGCTGTGATAACTGTGACCATTCCACGAATTACTTCTTCAGCATGTGATGGACCACTTAGAGAAACGAACCCTTTTAAGTACTGTTTTGGAATCATTTCAGTAAATACTTCACTCATGCGTAAAAAGGTATTTGGTTCTATCCCTTTTGCAGCATTGATAATTAGTTTTTCACTGTCTAGATATGGTAGGATGCTATTGATTGCGCTTCGCACTACTTTTGTTGGTACGACAAAGAGCATCACGTCTGCGTTGTTTACGGCAGTTTTTATGTCATTTGTTGCTTTGATATCAGTTGGTATATCTTCATTTAGTTGCAGACAGATATGTTTTTCATTGATTTTACGAGTGATTTTTTCATTCACATCGTATACAAGTACATCATGGTTGTTATCGCTTAATACTTTTGATAAGGCAAGTCCCCATGATCCTCCTCCAATTACTGTTACTTTCATCTAATCACGCTTTCTTGTTATGATTTTGATTGGTGTTCCTTCGAAGTCAAATGATTCTCGTAATCGATTACGCAAATATCTCTCGTAACTAAAGTGCATGATTTGCTCATCGTTTACAAATAATACAAAGGTAGGTGGTTTGCTATTTACTTGTGTTGCGTAGTATAGTTTCACCTTTCCACCGTTGTGAATTTTTGGTGGATTTACGTAAAATGCATCTAGTAATACATCGTTTAATACAGATGTTTGTACACGTCTTGAGTAGTTCCCATAAATCGTTTTGATTGCAGGGAATAATGTGTGAACACGTTGTTTTGTTTTAGCAGAAATGAAGACGATTGGTGCAAATGTGATGAACTGAAAATGAGATCGAATTTCTTTTTCCCACAGCAACATTGTTCTTGTATCTTTAGTTACGGTATCCCACTTGTTTACAACAATCATAATTCCTTTACCTGCATCAAGTGCATAGCCAGCGATTTTTTTGTCTTGTTCTCTGATACCTGTTTCAGCATCAATTAAGATTAGGCAAATATCACTTCGATCGATTGCGCTTAAGGCGCGTAGTACAGAGTACTTCTCAGCGTTTTCATACACTTTACCACGTTTACGAAGACCTGCAGTGTCAATAACCACGTAATCTTGTTCATCGTAGGTAAACATACTGTCAATGCTGTCTCTTGTCGTTCCTTCTATTTCACTAACGATTACTCGTTCTTCACCGAGTAGTGAGTTTGTTAAGGATGACTTTCCAACATTTGGCCTACCGATTAAACACAGTTTGATACGATCTTCTTCATACTCGATTTGCTCAATGTGTGGAAGTTCTTTGACAACTTGGTCGAGTAAATCACCAATTCCAACACCATGAGCACTACTAACAGGGATAGGGTCTCCAAGTCCAAGCGAGTAAAACTCATACATCGTGTCAGTAAGGTTGATATCATCCGCTTTGTTAAGTGCTAGTACAACCGGTTTTTTCGCTTTATAAAGCATTCTTGCGATGAACTGGTCTTCATCTGTGATACCAGTGCGGATGTCAGTTACAAAGATGATTAAATCCGCTTCATCGATGGCAATTTCTGCCTGACTTTTTATTTCGTGGATAAAAGGGGTATCGTCAAAGTCGATACCTCCTGTGTCAATAATATTAAATTGTCTTGTTAGCCATTCACTTTTCGAGTAGATTCTATCTCTTGTGATTCCTGGCTGATCATCGGTAATCGATAAACGATTCCCAATAATACGGTTGAATAAGGTAGATTTACCAACATTCGGTCTACCTACAATTGCTACGGTTGGTAACATAGTACCACAACTTTCTACTTTTTAAATTCTTCTAATTTATCTTTGAATAAGTCACCAAGTGTTTGTGATTTAGCAACTTCTTCTGTTTTTTTGTATTCTTCAAACTCTTTGCGTTCTCTATTTTCATGTAATTGTTTGATAGAAATAACCATTTTCCAGTTTTGTAAGTCTAATTTAGTTACAACAGCGTTTACAACTTCTTGTAAGCTAAGTGCTTCTTTTGGATCGTTGATTCTACGATCAGCGATTTCACCGATTGGTAGGAAGGCATTCACACCTTGAATTTTAACAAGTGCACCGTTTGTTTGGAATTCTTCTACAGTACCACTTACTTCTTCTCCTACTTTTACAGTAACATCTTGCCATGGATTGTAATCTAAATGTTTTTTGCTTAATGACATTTTACGGCGTTTCACATCCATGTTTACGATTTTTAGTTCTACTTTGTCTCCAACTTCAACTTCACCAGCGAAGTTGAGTTTAGGATCCCATGAGTAATCACGTTTGTTGATGATTCCAACAACGTCTCTATCTACTTCTACTAACATTGCATCCGCCATCTTACGAACGATTTTACCTTCTACTTTATCACCAGGTTTGTGATCTTTTGCGAATACTTCCCATGGTGTTTCTAATAGTCTTTTTAGTGATAATTTAATACCGCGTTTATCGATGTTAATGATTTCAGCAGTTACTTTTTGTCCTACTGCTAAATACTCATCTACTTTTTTCACGTGGTAGTGAGAAATTTCACTGATGTGAATAAATCCATAGTTGTATCCAAGCTTCACGTTTGCACCACGATCATTGAGCGATGCAATTTCAGTTTCGATTTTTTGTCCAACTTTGAATGTTTCTAATTCTTTTAGTTTGTTTTCTTTTAAGTCTTTTTCTAATACTTTTCTTCTTGATACAACTACTTTGTTGTTTTTGTTTTCAATAACAACGCACTGTAATACTTTATCTTTAAAATCATCAAGTTCTACTCTCTTAAGATCTACTTGTGAACCAGGCATAAACATTTCAATTCCTTGATAGTTTAGTACTAATCCACCTCGTACTACGCGTTTCACCTTTGCTTCAAACACGTTATCTTTAGCGAACTCATCGAATTCTTTTCTTTGTTCTTGTCTTAAGATGTCCATACGTGAAAGATAAATTTTTTGGTTTTCATGATCAATTTTAGAAACTTTTGCATGTAATTCGTCTCCTTCTTTGAAAACTTCTTTACAAGACTCATTGTCTTTCATTCCTAAAAATTGCTTGTAGATTACAGCTTCGTACATTGCATTTACATCTACGTGTAATGCATTTTCATCCACTTTAAAGATTTTTCCTGTAACAACTGAACCTACTCTAACCTTATTAAATTCAAACTCCATATTAAACTTCCTCTCTTATCTTCGTTGTAATTATCCTTACAACCTCTTCTATTGATAGATCACTCGTATCTATAATGACTGCGTCTGCCGCAGGTTTTAATGGACTGTGCTCTCTTGTGGTATCAATGTGATCTCGTCGTTTGATCTCATCTACTAATTTTTCTAAGTTTGTCCCGATACCACGTTTGATGTTATCTTCGTATCTTCTTTTTGCGCGTTCTTCAATCGACGCTGTTAAGAAGAATTTGTGTTTTGCATTTGGTAATACGTTGTAGCCAATGTCTCTTCCATCCATTACTAC
This sequence comes from uncultured Candidatus Izemoplasmatales bacterium, assembly GCA_964652375.1. Lineage (GTDB taxonomy): Bacteria > Bacillota_I > Bacilli_A > Izemoplasmatales > Izemoplasmataceae > CAZZAP01. The sequence goes on along the minus strand of CAZZAP010000010.1, from coordinate 13,137 downwards.
GTTGTCACTTTGTGCCATTTTGTTTTGAACGCTAACGAGTTGTTTTCGTACGCTCAGATAACTTGATACAAGTGACACATTGTTTGATATTTTATGGGTTCTGATTTCACCAGATATATCTACTCCATCCATGTGTAGGTGATTGTTGATGAATTCAAATGATGTTTCATTCACAAATGAAAAGGCAGTTTCATCTTCTAGGTTTATTCCCAGTTTAAATGCTTTTAATGTGATTGCCCGATACATCGAACCTGTATCAATATATGTGTAGTTTAGTGTTTTGGCTATTTCTTTTGCGATTGTACTTTTACCTGCACCTGCTGGTCCGTCAATTGCAATTTGTGTATAGTTCACAGCATCACCTCTTTTAGGCCAATATTTATTATAACAAAAAACTCATTTTTTACATATTATTTTTTTAATAAAATAATAGTTACTTCTTTTTTTGTGTTGCTAGATGTAGTAATTGTTTGTACTCATGTGGTTTTAAACGTCTGTATTCCCCACTACTCATCGACCCGAGTGTAACAATACCAAATCGTTCTCGTTTTAGCTTTAGAACTGGATGTCCAACCGCTTCAAACATTTTTTTAACTTGATGGTATTTTCCTTCTGTTAAAACAATGGTCGCAAATGATGTTTCGTTCTTTTTATTATATTCTACGTTTTTGATGATGGCTTTTTTCGTTTTATATCCATCAATCATAATTCCTTTAGATAGTCGCAAGGATTCTTCTTTACGAAGGAAGCCTTTCACTTTCACTCGATATTCTTTTTCAATTTGGTGAGATGGACCTGTCATTAAATTGGTAAACTCACCGTCATTGGTAAGTAGCAGTACTCCTGATGTATCAAAATCCAATCGTCCCACTGGGTAAATACGCATTGAATCCGGTACTAATTCAAGAACGGTGTTACGTCCTTTTTCATCACTTGTTGTGCTGACATATCCTTCTGGTTTAAACAGAACATAATATACTTTCTCTTCTTGTTTTATCGCTTTACCGTTTACTTCTACCAAATCTTTTTTAGATACTTTTGTCCCTAATTGTGTTACTTTTATGCCGTTTACTTTTACGTATCCTGCGGTAATTAATTCTTCTGCTTTCCTTCTGCTGCAATAACCACTATGGGCAATTACTTTTTGGAGTCGTTCCATCGTTTCACCACCTTTCATACAAAAAGAGGATCACCCTCTTTTTAGTCTTTGATCTCTTCGATTGTTAGGTTGACATACTCAATACGTCTACCTGATACATCTTTGACAACGAACTTTAATAGTAATCTTGTTGGTTTTTCATCGTCATGATCATAGTTTGGTATTTCATGTATATAGCTATATGTTTCATCCACTTCTGGAATGTCTTCAAATTGTTCATAAAGCCATCCACCTAAACTAGAGTAATGTGATTCAGGTGGGTTACCAAGTTCTAATTCTTCAAAGAGGTCTTCCATATCAATATCAGCATCGATACCGTATTTATCTTCTTTGATCTGTTGGATTAAATCTCCCTCAACTTCATCATGTTCGTCGTATATTTCACCAACTAATTCTTCAAGTGCATCTTCCATTGTCACAATACCACTTGTTCCACCATATTCACCAGATACTACGGCAATATGGATTTTTTCTCTTTGTAATGTTTCTATTAATGTATCAACACGCATTGATTTTGATACATAAATCGGTTCTTTCATCAACTCTTTAATGTTGATGTCTTGACCTTTTATTAGCTTTGTAAAGAAATCTCGTTCATGGAGGATTCCTACTACATTGTCTCTTGTTTCTTCGTAAACTGGTAAACGAGAGAATTGATATTTAAAGAAGGTCTTTGTGATTTCTTCAACGTCATCTGTCGTTTCAACGCCAATCATATCTACTCTAGGTGTCATTATTTCATATACTTTTCGGTCACTTAAATCAAGTACACTTTGTAACATTTCAGCACTATCTTCATCAATACTACCTTCTTCTTCCATCGTATCGATAATTGTTTCTAGTTCATCTTCTGTTACACTGTGTGATACATCTTCACTTTGTTTGACAATTAGTTCTTTAATTTTGATAAAAATCCACGTAACTGGTTTTAAAAACTTAATAATGTAGTACATAACACCACTAATCATTAAAGCGATCTTATCAGAATTATTTTTTCCAAAACTTTTTGGGATGATTTCTCCAAATATAAGTACGATAATCGTCATAACAACTGTATTCATGATGTTGACAGCTGCCTCGTTATCCGTAAAAATACTCGAGAAAACACTAACACTAACTGTTACAAGTGCGATGTTTACTAAGTTATTACCTACTAAGATAGTTGAAAGTGTTAAATCGAAGTTTTCAGTAATCCAAAATGCTTTCTTTGCACCTTTTTTTCCTTCTTCGATTGATGTTTTAAGTCTGATAACGTTGACGCTTGAAAAGACCGTTTCGCTCATAGAGAAAAACGCTGATAGTGCAACCAACACAACCATGACAATAAAGACACTTACAGAAACGTCTGTAATACTAAGTAAATACCTGGACGAATATTCCAATTTATCTTCACTCCTTATGCTCTTGTATCATATTTCCCTGTACTTGTGTTGATGACGATTTTATCGCCTTGGTTCACAAATAGAGGAACTTGAAGTTTAAATCCTGTTTCTACGACACAGTCTTTTGTCGCATTTGTTGCAGTATTCCCTTTTACAGCTGGATCAGCTTCTGTTACTGTTAATGTAACTTTTTCTGGGATATCTACACCTAAAATCTCACCTTCGAAACTTATCACGTTTACTTCCATACCTTCAATGATGAAATTTAATTGATATTCAATACTATCTTGTTGAATCTCAACTTGTTCGTATGTTTCATTATTCATAAACACATGTGTTTCACCCATTGCGTATAAATAACTCATTTTACTTTTATCAATATGAGCAGTTTGTACTTTTTCTCCTGCTCTCCACGTTTTTTCTAATACAGCTCCAGTTCGTAAGTTACGTAGTTTACTTCTTACAAACGCGCTTCCTTTACCTGGTTTAACGTGTAAAAACTCTAGAATTACCCATAAGTGTCCATCACTTTGGATAGTCATACCTGTTTTAAAATCATTTGACGATGTCATATTACTCACTCCTAATCATAGATAATATTATATAAAATATTATCCCGTTTGTCTATATATTAAAAATACAATCATTTTCATATTTATTATATAGGCAATTGACAATAAATCAAGAAAAACATATAATGCTTACTGAATAGGAGTGGTGTTATGGACTTTTTTACTATTGCTTTGACGATTGTTGCTGGTGTTATGATTGGATTACTTTTTGTTAATCGTTCCAATGCAGATTACAGTAAAATCAGAAAACTGAAAAAAGAAGATTTTATTAGTAATATGCGTAAAGGACAATTGATAGATGTTCGTAAGAAAGATTTGTTTGAGCAAGATAAAATCAAAGGAGCTAGACTCTTTAGAAGAGCTCAGTTAAACGCAAAAAGCACAAAATTACGCAAAGATCAATCTGTCTATATTTATTGCACAAATGGAAAAAAATCATACCGTGGAGCAAAAAAACTGATTAAAGAAGGCTTTAACAACGTATTTGTTTTAGAAGGTGGATTTGAGGAATACAAAAAATAAAGAACGCTCATGCGTTCTTTTTTAATAGTAACTTATGGTTCCATCACACCTTGTTTCAGTTCCGGAGGTATACCCATTTTTATTTTTTAAAATAATTTGTCCTCTACCAAACCCACCGTGATTAGTTTCTATCGTGATTTGGTGTCCTTTTTCTTTTAATTGATTGATTATATCAAGATGAAAGGTATCTTCTAGTGCGACTTGTAGTGCTTTGTCCCATCGAAATCTAGGAGCGTCTAATGCTTCTTGTGGATTCATGCCAAAATCAAATAGATTCATGACTACTTGCAGGTGTCCTTGAGGTTGCATAAACCCTCCCATAACACCAAAAGGTCCTAGCGGTTCTCCGCCTTTCATCAAAAAGCCTGGAATAATGGTGTGATAGGTTCTTTTGCGGGGTTCTAGTTTATTGTGATGGGTTTCATCTAAACTGAACGTATGCCCTCTATTTTGAATGGCAATACCGGTATCATCAATGGCAATTCCACTACCAAAGCCCATATAGTTACTCTGGATAAAGGAAACCATATTCCCTTTGTTATCCGCAGTTGCTAAATAGACTGTTCCTGCTTTATTGTATTCAATCGGTTGATGTAATACTGCTTTGTTAGTTAAATCTTTTTTACGATACGCAAGGTATACATCACTAAGTAAAAAATCTGGATTGATTTTCATAAATTCTGGGTCTGTGACGTATTTTAGTGTATCACTAAAGGCAATTTTGATTGCTTCTATTTGGTGGTGAATTGTATCAATATTTCCTTCTGAAAACGAGTGTTCTTTCAATAGGTTCAACGCCATCAATGCGGTTATTCCTTGGCCATTTGGAGGGATTTCAAATACATCAATCCCTTTGTAGTTAATGCTGATAGGTTCTACAAATTCAACATCGTATTCTGCTAAATCACTTTCATTGATAAATCCATTATGTTTTTTCATGAATGACGTGATTTTTTTGGCTAGGTTTCCTGTATAAAATGAATCACTATTGGTATTTGCAATTTCTTCTAATGTTGTTGCATGGTATTCACTTTGAAAGAAATCTCCTGCTTTATAAGGTTCTCCTGCTTTTGTGAAAACACGGTAAAAGTGATCAAATTCCGATGTTTGATTGTGTTTTTTATAATGTTTAATTGCACGCTCAAAATAATACCCCACTGTTTCACTGATGATAAAGCCTTCTCTAGCTAATTTGATTGCTGGCGCTAATACTTCTTGTAACGAAAGGGTTCCAAATTTCTCAATCAAACGTGCCCATCCTTTTGGAGTTCCAGGAACGGTAATTGGAATAATTCCTGAACTTGGCATGGTTGTAAACCCGCGTGCTTTTACTTTTTCAATTGTGATGTGTTTTGAAGAGTAACCACTTGCGTTCATGCCGTGTAATGTTCCTTGGTAGTACACAATCGCAAAACAGTCGCTCCCAATACCATTGCTGGTAGGTTCGACTACTGTGAGTGCAGCTGCAGTAGCAATTGCAGCATCAATCGCATTACCACCACGTTTCAAAACCTCGAGTCCTGCTTGACTAGCTAAGCCTTCGCTTGTTGCTACTACTCCGTTTAATGCATGGATTGGTTGGCGTTTGCTTGTGAATTTGTTGTTCATTTTATCACCTCTTTGACACTACTCACAGTATACCATATTCTTGACCAATATTGATAGATAAGAAAAAAAGAGCATTGATAGCTCTTTTAAATTTAAATCTCAATTAACTCGATTGGTGTTCCTTCTTCATCAAATGCTTTAATGTACATATAGCGGTTCTTGAAGTACCCGTAATGTCCTAGGATATACACTACTAATAGTCCTAAGATAATTGGTAAACTTTGTGTAATAGGTACAAATACGAATGCGGTTAGAAATGCAATCATATATCCAGCAAAAAACAGTCTAAACATTGGGTTAACGTTTGTTATGATGTTGATTTCTTTATCTGTTTTTACGACGTACTTCTTACTTTTTTCAAGTTTCATGGTTTCAACTTGAATTGTGAAATGACCTTCTGGTTGAGGAACTTCTTGTGTTTTATTTACTTTTACTTCTGTTACTACTTCTTCATTAATTTTTACTCTAAACTTCCTTACAGCGCCTACATAGGTAAATTTTCTAGTAATTTTCATTTGTTACCTTCCTTTTCTTTTTTTATTGTTCTTTCAGGTTAATTAGATCGAATATATCATCTTCTAATCCTGTTGTTTCAAATCCACTACAAGAGCGTCCTTCTCTTTGACAAATAGAAGTTGTTGTTCCATTTACACGTATTGATACGGTTTCATAATTTGTTTCTACGATGTAGATGTCTTCTTCTTTTTCAAAGAAAATAAGCATTTGTTCTTCTTCTACTTTGATATCGATATCATAGTCAGTAGAACGATATGTTTCGATGTTCTCATCATCTGTGAGTACGTGTTCAAATGTTAAGCCATCAAATGTAAATTCATTGATTTCTTTTGCTTTGTTGATTTCATTTACAGTAATAGCTATCCCAAATGAGACGATGATAACGATAAAAAATCCAATTGTTATTTTTTTCATGTGTTTACTCCTTTATGTTCTTACAGCGACGAAGTAATTCAGAAAATACCTCGTCTCTGGTTTCTGGTGATATATCAATGTGTCTAAAGATTTTTTTATGTCTGTGTATTCGTATTACTTCTTTACTAAGCGCAAATCCTGAAGAGAGAAGTGTTTGTCTTTTTTCAATTTTATGAATAGAATCATAGGTGATTTTTGTAAAAAAGACACTGATTTTTACGTAGAGATACTCTTCCTTAAATTCGATCTCAGATGATGTGAATATCATGAGCGTGAGTACAGCTAATGGGAGTGTGATGAGTGATACGAACCAGATTCCTTCTAGTACTAGTAATACACTTAGTGTGAATAAGTATAGGATAATTACAAAAAATAAGATTTTGATCCAGTTGTCGATTTTTAGGTTGTATTTCATATGGTTTACTCCTTATAACTTCCATTGATGTAACGACACATTTCGTATAGGATGAACTGATTACGAATATCCGTAAGATTATAGGTGATTCCTTCGTAATCAAAACTAAATGAATGTCTCATTGTATTTACGGGGTATTTGATTTTTTTAAGTTCAAATACGTAGGTTCCTTTTTGATTGATTAAGGTAAGTGCTTGATCTTTATATTTGAGTCGGTATTGGCCGATTTTTTTGTTTTTTAGTTTATTTGTATCAACTTCGTTTAAGGTTACAACAAAGGTGAATTCAGATGATACGATTTCATTCATTTTAGCGTATTGTTCTTTGTTCCAATCAACGAGGTTATCGTGTTTGTTTCCTTCGATAAATTCGTATTCATTGATGGTTCCAATTTTTCCGCATTTACTGCAGTAGATGTCGTGTCCTTCTCCAAAAACAGTGACAAAACTACCACACTTATTACAGTAGTAGATTAGTCTTTCGATGCCTTCTGCTCTGTTTTTACGATTGAAGTTCATCATTTTTGTACGTTGAAAATCATAATCGTTATTATAGAGTTCTTTGCGCACGATATCGTTGATTTCTTCTTCTGATAACTTTGTTAGATCTTCTGTACTTAAAAGGAATCTTGCTTCGGTGTGAACGTATCCTTTTTTGGCGAAGTAATCTGCCCATCTTGGTTGGGAGATATACCCCCCTTGTTGTTTTACTAATAAAACGTCTACTCCTGCTTTTTTTAGTAGTTTTCCAGTAGTTGAGTAGATGTCTAGTGTTTCACCATAGAAGGTGTTATCTCCTTCTGGGTATAACCCGATTGCATAGCCTAGTTTAAGGTATTCGAAGATTTTTTTTGTTGCTTGAAAATCACTTTTACCAACGCGTTTTTTTATGGTTCTTGCGAGAATACTCATCGAGTATTTTTTGGCTGCGTCTAAGTAGGCAATTTCGGTTGCGATAAAGCGCACTGGTTTTTTGATGATATTCATGACTACAAAACTATCCCATGTATTAAAGTGGTTGGAAATGAGAATAAAGGGTTTGTGTTTTCTGGGGATACGAAGTCCTTCACTTTCTACGGTAATTTCGCGTTTTAAAAATAGTGTAATAATTGGTCTAAAGAGTAAAATAAATGTATCGCTGAACCAGTCTCCAAATGAGCGTTTCATAGAATCTTCCTTTCTTAACTCTACATTTTATTACCTATTGATTATGTCAATTACGTTCTGCATAGTGTTTTCAAAGTGCTCTAAATCAACATCAACCCATGTAACATCGAATTGATTGTTGAAGAATGTGAATTGTTTTTTAGCGAGGTTACGACTGTGTTGTTTGATTTTGTCTTTTGCTTCTTCAAGTGTCCATGTGCCACTGAAGTAGTTGTATAGTTCTTTGTATCCAATCGCGGTTACGCTGTTGCTTTGGATACCTTTATCGTGCAGCGCTTTGACTTCTTCTAGTAATCCATTTTCAAACATAGTATCGACGCGTTTATTGATGATGTCATATAGAATTTCTCTGTCTTTTGTTAAGCCGATAATGGTGAAGTCATATAGTGGTATATCTTTGTTTTTATTTTCAGATATTTTGTTTTTAAAGCTGCGAGAAATTGCTTGGATAACCCGTTTACGATTGTTTGGATGAATCTGCAATGAAGCGGCAGGGTCTTTCTCTTTTAGAATCGTATGAAGTTCTTCATTTGATAGATCTTGGTATGTTTTTTCTAACGTGTGATCTCGTTTTGAGTCAGTAAAATTATAGTCGTATAATACGCTTTTTATATATAACCCAGTTCCACCAACGATGAGTGGTGTCATGTTGTTTTCTTGAAACTCTGTTATTTTTTTTCTGACGAGTTTTTGGTATAACGCAACACTAAAATCCTCAGTGGGTTCTAAAATGTCAATGAGGTGATGTTTTATACCATTCATTTCTTCTTTTGTGACTTTTGCGCTACCAATGTTTAACTCTTTGTAGACTTGTACACTGTCACCACTTATGATTTCTGTGTTCAAGTACTTGGCAAGTGCAATTGATAGTTTTGTTTTTCCAATGCCTGTTGGTCCTACGATTACAATAATCATTACATAATCCTTTTAAACATTTTTTCGATATCTGTTTGGGTGAACTTGATAATGACTGGGCGTCCATGAGGACAAGTATATGGGTTTTGACATTGTTCTAAGTCACGTAAGAGGATATTGATTTCGTTCATATTAATGTATTTATTCGCTTTGATACTGTGTTTACAGGCAAGTGATTTTGCGAGTGAGTCTTTGATGTCTATGATGTTAACATCTTTGTCTTGTAAGATGTATTTTACGATTTCTTCGGTGTATATTTTTTCGTATCCTTCGATAAACCAGGTTGGAACTTCTAATATATCAACACCATTGTAGTCATTTGCGATTAGTTTAATCCCAAGAGGTGTAAAGGAATCTAGTTTATCCTTTAAGGCGATTACTTCGTTATTGCTTAAATCTAAGGTGATAGGGATAATCAATTCATAACTTTGGATACCAACGCTACCCATTTTTTCATAGTATCGTTCGTAACGGATCCGTTCTGCGGCTGCGTGTTGATCGATGATAAAAAGACCTTCTTGATTTTGACAAATAAGGTATGTTCCTAAGTACTGCCCAATGTACTCAAACATTGGTATTTTTGGCTCTTGTTTTTCTGTTTTTATGTTGGGTTGTTGTTTCGTTTCTACTTGCTTTTTGTAGTCGTCTTTGACAACGACTGGTTCCATGATTGTTGTGTGCAAGTCTAACGATTGGTGTTCATAGGGTTCTTCTTTTTTTATTTCTTTTATTTCGGGGATAAGCGATAGTGTTCCAAGGCGCTCATTAATGGTGCGTTTAATTAGACTTAATAATAATCGTTCTTCTGTGAATTTTACGGTTAGCTTTTGAGGATGAATATTTACGTCAATTAAGAGTGGGTCTAGTTCTATTTTGAGAAATACGATTGGGTACTTCCCAACTGGTAAATAGGTTCGATAGCCTTCTACTACGGCATTGATGATTTTATTGTTTTTAATCATTCTATCGTTTGCGATGATGGTGACATGACTTCTTGATGAGCGTGTGAATTCAGGTTTTGTTAGGTAGCCTGATAGTTTAAAATAAGCATTTTCTCCTTCAAAGAAATACATGTTTTTAATGATATCAATCGCATATATATTACTTAGTACTTTTAAATAATCGTTACTTCCAGTTGATTGAAAGAGTACTTTTTTATTGTTTGTGAGTGTAAACGAAATTTCTGGATGAGAAAGGGCAATTTTGTTAATGTAGTCGACAATGTAGCTTAATTCAGTGTTGGTTGCTTTTAGGTGTTTTAAACGAGCTGGAGTATTGTAAAAGAGGTATCTAACGCTGATGCTAGTACCTTTTCTAGGGGAAGAAGATCCTTCTTCTTTGATGTCGCCTTTTAATAAGAATAATCGATATCCTTCTTCTCCTTCACTTGAAATAATTTCAAGATGAGAAACAGATGCGATACTCGGAAGAGCTTCTCCTCTAAATCCAAGTGTGTTGATGTGATATAAATCATGAGAGGTTTTGATTTTACTTGTGGCATGACGTTTTACGCACATATACATATCTTCTTTACTCATACCTACGCCATCATCAGTTACTTTGATTTCATTTAGTCCAGCGTCTAGTAAATCGATTTTAATATGTTTGCCTTCTGCGTCAATACTGTTTTCTACTAACTCTTTGACAACACTTGCCATGTTTTCTACTACTTCACCTGCAGCTATTAAGTTGCTTAAGTTATCACTAAGCTGTAATATTTTACCCATACCATCACTTCTTTCTACCTTTTCAATTATACAGTAAAGCACTTTTTTTATCTATACACAATAAAAAAAAATAACAGTTATACTGTTACTTTTATAAGAGTTTTAAGAACTCACCATATCCTTCTTTTTCCATATCTTCTTTTAATATAAAACGAAGCGATGCACTATTAATACAATATCTAAGACCTCCATTTGGTCCATCGGTAAAGACGTGACCTAGATGTGAATCTGCTTCAGTGCTGCGGACTTCAATACGTGACATAAAATGTGAAAAGTCCTTTTTCTCTTTTACGACGTCTTGTTTGACAGGCTTTGTAAAGGCTGGCCACCCACACCCACTATCATACTTATCGTTTGATGTGAAGAGTACTTCACCACTTATAATGTCGACGTAAATGCCATCTCTAAACTCATGGTCGTACTCATTTGTATATGGTGCTTCAGTTCCATTTTGTTGTGTAACTTTGTATTGCAAGGGTGTTAACGTTTTAATTTGCTTTTCGTATTTACTCATTTTATCACCTCATAAATAGTATACTTCTAATACAAAAAAAACACATAAAATGTGCTTTTATAGTTCGTTATTTTTTGCTTTTCTAATCGTCTTTTTAAGTTCTTCTTCTGTTACTTTTATATACGATATATCAGCGATATATTGCCTTTCGCTTGTATGAAAGACCATATGTTTTCTACCACCTCGTAATACCGATGATACTTTTTTTATTTGATCTAACTTTATTCTTTTTAACAGTAAAAAGTTTGATGTGTATTTCACTTCCTGATTTGTAATGACAATCCCGTCTCCACGCAGTAATATCACTAAAATGAAAAGACCTACCATAAACATGATAAAATCAAGTCCTTCTAAGCTAAACATAAACCCATTTGAGAAGTCTAATCCACCTGCATCACCTACGATAATGATTACAAGTGCTAAAAATATAATGATTAGTCCTATTCTAAAGCTATTTTTCATCTTATATTTAATCATATTTCCACATCACTTTCATACATAATATATCACATTCTTAGACTGATTTGTAAAATTTCTTTACATTTAATTTATAAGTGGTATACTTAATTGGTTTCTCGAAAGGAGGAATGTACATGTTATATCATGATGAAAAGATTAATAAGTCCTTAACTGAAATGGGATTTGTTGAATTTACAGACATCCAAAAAAGAACAATCCCTTTACTAGATGAAGGGAAGGATGTAATTGGACATAGTCAAACTGGTACCGGTAAAACAGCTGCGTTTACATTACCGATATTAAATGCATTAGATTACAGTGATCAAAGTGTCCAAGCGATTATCATTTGCCCAACAAGAGAGTTGGTTGTGCAGGTGAAACGAGAGATTGACACTATTGGAAAATATATACCATCTCTAAAAACAGTTTCAGTATATGGTGGAGAGCCTATTGGAAAACAGATAGGGTTTTTAAAGAAAAAACCACAAATTATTGTAGGTACACCAGGTCGTACTATCGACCATATTAACCGTAAACTTATACGTTTAGGGAAAATCAAATTCTTGGTGCTTGATGAAGCAGATGAGATGATGAAAATGGGATTCAAAGAAGATATTGAGACAATACTTGAATCAACGAATCCTGACAGACAAACGGTAATGTTTAGTGCAACAATGCCGAAACAAATCATTAAGATTTCAAAGTCGTATATGATTGATCCAGAAGTCGTAAGTGTTGTTACTGGTGGAGAAACAAATAAAGATATTACACAGTATTACTACACAGTTAAACAACAAAACAAGGTAGAGGCAGTTGCACGATTACTGCACATCTACAACTCGAAGTTAACACTCATCTTCTGTAATACAAAACGAAAAGTAGATGAAGTGACTAGAGAACTGACAAGAAAAGGATACAACGTTGATAAGATCCATGGTGATTTACCACAAACGCAGCGTCTAGATATCCTAAATAAGTTCCACAGTGGAGTGTTAGATTTACTTGTTGCTACAGATGTTGCAGCCCGTGGTTTAGACATTAAGAATGTTGAAACGGTAATTAATTACGATGTACCTGAAAAAGCTGAGTTCTATGTTCATAGAATTGGTCGTACGGGTAGAATTGGTAATAAAGGATACTCATTCACACTTGTATCTCGTAAGGAAATTTCTAGAATCGATCAAATTGAACGATTCACAAAAACAAAAATAAAGAAAAGAAATGTTCCAACACCAGAGAAAGTTATTCGTGTAAAGCAAGAAAAACAAGTGGAAGAAATTTTAAACATCATTCAAACAGAAAATACGTTTAGGTTTGATGAAATGTCTTATGAATTACTACAAAAACATAAAGAACATATCGTAATTAGTGCACTACTGAGCATGCTTGAAAAGAAAGATCATTCAGAGCAAGTAACAGGAGACATTAATGATGACTTTAGTCGCAGTAGTAGACGTAAAGACAGCAAAGGTAAATTTGTTCGTTTCCACATTAACTTTGGTACAAAAACAGGAGCTAATCCGAAAAAAGTAGCAGAGTTTGTATGTGATAAAACACGCTTACGCAATAGTGACATTAGTGAAATCACAGTACGTAATACATTTTCATTCTTCAATGTAGATGTTAGAAACAAAGACATTGTTGAACGAAAACTACGTAATGTAAAATACAATGGCAAAAAAGTATCTGTTCAAATTGCCAGTAAACGCAAATAAAAAGCGCTATTTATAGAGCTTACTGAAAAACTAAGTTAAATAAAAAAGAGATA
>CAZZAP010000009.1:0-55368 GCA_964652375.1 uncultured Candidatus Izemoplasmatales bacterium | reverse complement strand
TTTAATTGAGCATTAGAAAAGCCTGCGATTTCTCACAGACTTTTTCAGTAAGCTCGAAAATTCGGTCTTTTTTATAATCTAAATTTAATATTGCATCTTTATGTTTTTGTAAAGAGGTGTAAATAATAGAGAGATTGCAATAAAGTTGCTGCAAGCATGTATCACATCAAACCACAATCCATTTATATAATAAGGAACTATGTCTATTCCTAAGAAGAAGTGATTATGTACTGCAAATAAAAACCCAAATAAGAATCCAAAGAGACCACCTAAAACTGATAATGTAAGTGAATGCGCTCCATATAGTTTCTTAATTATTACTGTTACTATGAGTAATATTGAATATATCCAAAGGTATCCTAAGAGCCAAAATCCATACCCGTATGTTATACCCATAAGAAACGTGAAAACCACTAAAATAACCGTAGTCTTTCTATAACCAACAAGATATATATATAACACAAACAACAACGTAATTACATTCACATTAGGTATGAATGATAAAACAACTTGTGAAACATACATAATTGCACTAAGTAATGCAATCATTGTAATTTGTTTAGTATGTACCGAGTTTAAACTCATAAGAAGCTCCATCCTCTATGATTTGTTGATCGACACCATACATACCATATACACCGTCTACATAGATAAAGAAAAACTCATTCCCTTCAATCGTATATCCATAGAGTGAAACCAAGAGTCTTCCAAACGGATCGGTTTTAGCACCAGTGAACTGAGTCTGAAGTATTTGCTGCTCTTCATCTAATACTTCTCCTAAGTATGTTGCATTGGTGCAATATTCTTCATCATGAACCGTTTCTTCTATCGTCACTACAATCGTAATTCATTTGTCAAACTCTTCTGGCATATCTGTTTCATTACCTTTTTGATACCCTATATAAAGTCCAACGACTGAAGCAAAAAGCAAAATGTATGTTAGAATCTTTGTCATACATACGACCTGCTAGTGAATTCTTTTTCAGTGATATTCGATATCTTATTCGCATATAAAGCAGTCATAAAACAATAATTTGCAATCATGTTTGAAAAATCAAATAGCACCTCATCAACATTAATTCCTTCTTGCTTTATTTTGAATATTTTTCGTACAACTTCTTTTCCCATACTTCTTGCTACGTGTAAACTTGAAGCGAGTGTTGAACCTTGAGGAACAACAAATCGTTTCCCCTCTTTCGTGTCTTCTTCATAGTGTTCATACCTTGCTTTTAGAAACAACACATGATGTTCATTAATTGCATTTTTACCACGAATACTGCCATTTAAGTGATATACAAGTTCCGTTACATATAACAATTCATTCTTAAAATTCCCTTTGGCCAAACTTGCACAAAAACCCAGTTGAGAAGATAACTTATCTGTTAATATCTCAAATTCTACTAGTTGACTTTCCTCATAAAGGAATGGATACGATAATTCTTTTCTCATCATAATTCTCCTTTTCTTTTTTACTCCGAAGCAACAAAAAAGACCTCTCCAAAAAGAAAAAGCCAATGCGTTAAGCACTTTCTCATTACCCAGGAGAATACTATTATTCATGGCAGGTCTACCGGCTTAACTTCATCCTACTTTGCACCTTCCCGCTATAAGCAGTGGTCTTTTGCATTTCGTCCGTATTACGGTTGCTGGGACAGCTTGAGATTATCACTCAATTCCCTATTATGTACATGTACACCATAAATGATATTAATTTATGATTTATTTTACCATACATCAAAGACATCTTCAAAGTAAACATCGAGAATATTTCGTTTTAGTTATTTCTCTATGTTATAATGAAACGGGTGATACTATGATAGAAATTAAACACTTTGATGAAATAACGATTCACGAACTGTATTCCATTTTACGCTTACGATCAAGTGTTTTTGTTATTGAGCAAGAATGCATCTATCAGGACATTGACAACAACGATCAAAACTCAATTCACTTCTTCATTAAATCAAACACTGATATAATTGCATATTTGCGTGTTGTTCAAAAAGAAGACAGAACATCAATTGGAAGAGTAGTTGTTGATAATAATCATCGTAAAAAGAGTTATGCGAAAGCATTAATGAATGAAGCGATTACTTATATCTACAATACGCTACATAAAAATGAAATAGTTATTAGTGCTCAAGAGTATCTAATTGGATTTTATCAGTCTCTTGGATTTTCTTCTGTTGGAGAAGGATACCTAGAAGATGGTATCCCCCATATACGAATGATTCATTCTAATAAGTAAAACTCATTGCAATAACCAAATTACATACCCTTTAGGAGTAGTTTATACTGCTCTTTTTTATATGCAAAAGGCGCTTTCCTCTCAGAAAGCACCTTTTACTGTGTGTTTAAGCTTGTGTGTTCGCTATACACCTTTACTTTAAATAGTAGATTATTCTGATGCCGTAACCCTACCTTTCTTAATTCTATAAATTGTATCAGCTTGTTTCGCTATTTTTGCAGAGTGAGTAACAATAATAATACATTTACCTTGGTCTGCCAAGTTCTTGAATATCTTAATCATTTCTCCTTCTGTCACCTCATCTAAGTTTCCAGAAGGTTCATCTGCTAATATGATTTTTGAATCATGAACAAGTGCGCGCGCAATGGCAACTCGTTGTTGTTCTCCTCCACTAATGCGGTTAATCTCTCTGTTTGCTGTATCTTTATTGATACCTAGTGACTCTAATAACTCAAATGCTTTTTCCTTTTTGTTCTTATACGATACCTTTTTGATATTCATAGCAGTAATTACATTTTGAACTGCAGTCATATAAGGTATCAAATTAAACGACTGAAAAATCACATTTATTTTATCTCTACGATAGGTTGTATACCCGATTGATTCAATTGTCTCTCCTTCATATCTAATCTCTCCGTCTTGAACTGAGTCCAGACCTGATAACAGAGATAACAGTGTCGTTTTCCCTGAACCAGAAGATCCTAATATCGCATAGAATTTTCCTTGATCAAAAGTTAAGTTTACCTTTTTTAGTACTGTACGTAATTTTTGTCCATCTTGGTATTTATGATATAGATTTTCAACTCTTAATATATTTTCCATTTTTTTCACCTAATTTCTACTCGCAAAAATCGTTTTTGGTTTAAATCTTGTAATGTATACGGTTGGGAAGATACTTGTTATTACTACAATTGCCATACCCAATCCAAGTGTTATTATAAAATCATTTAGCGATACATGGATATCGATTTCATCGATATATTCCACATCAAGCGTAGCTGTACCTCCACCAAAACTTCCTCTACCTCTACCTACAAAGACTGGTTCCTCTTCAGAACTTGCTTCTACTTCTTCAAGTTGCATATCTAGTAGATTGCCACCTAAATAATTAGAGACCATATTCGATGAGAAGATACTTGCTGAAAAGGCAATTACTGCAATAACCAGAAGCTCAAAGATATACTGCATACTGATTCTTATTTTGTTCTCGCCAAGCGACATCAAAACCCCTATCTCATACTTTTTGTCCTTCAGTGTATTCACAACGATAAGTGATAAAATAACCACTGCGGCAATTACGACTGCTACTAGTACGATGTCCGAGAAAGAACCTACATGTTCAATTGGACCAACTGTTTCTTCAAATACATCATCACTAAATACCAAAACTTCATCGGCAATATCTGATGATAACTGTTCTTGTTCTACTATAAAGTCATCTACATGTAATGGGTCATCTAGGAAATACGTTGCTGATGTAAGCTTAAAGTTACTTTCAATTGTTTGTCCAGACAATTCCAATGCATCGTTTAATGGCATGAATATCTGATTATCTGTGCTGGTTGCTCCTGATATAATTCCTTCATCCTGAAATATTCCAATAACCTCTAACGTCATACTTTCTGATCCGTTACTAACAGTAATACTATCTCCAATGTCTAGATTATTCTCATACGCTAAATCATATGAAATGATTGTAACGTGAGAATCAGTCCCAATAAATGAAGTACTATCGTCTGTTAGAACTAACGTGCCATTCTCTCCAAATTGGCTTAGTAATCGTGGATTAAACGTACCGTTCACTGATATCCTATCTGCTCCTGATAGTGCCGGATTATATACTACTTGTTCGACTGGTTCAAAATCAACTGCATCTGCATACGATGTAAAACTGAAGTTATAATCAATAACATACTCACTTTCAGCTATTTCATATGCCAATCCACTTTGAATATCGCCCAGCAAAGCTTCCATTTCTTCTCGACTTGGTTTTGTAAAATTAAATACATTTCCATACGTTAAATCTGGATGAGATGTCGTTAACTTTTCCACCTCTTCGGTTGTAAATATCGAACCAACCTTTTGGTCATCTCCCCATGGTTGAGTAACTTCTATCTGTTTGGAGAGAAAGACTTGCTCAGTCCCAGACTCTTCGTAACTCAGTGAAACTGCTGTTGGAAAATCAAATCGTGTAATTGTTCTACTAAACCCAAATAATCCAATTGATGCAATAAACAAGATTACAGCAAAGAGTAATTTAAATTTCTTTGCCCAGATGCTACCTAGAGCCATCTTAAAACTATTCTTAAACGGTAGTTTTGATTCAATAAGATGGAAATTCCGTTGATAATTATAATCCAAATTGATGGTTTCTATCTGACTATCATCAAACGTATCATCTACATGTTCAATCTCTTTGCTTACAAGTTTGGCAACCCGATCACTCATCTCCAACGTAATGTATAGATTTTTTTCGGGATTGCTACGTATTAAATCATTTATATGATTGATAGAATCTTGCTTAATTGTTGTACCTTTTGGTATTCGAAGTACCTTTCGATTCTTATCAAAATCCCCATTAAAAACGCGTAGTTCTTCGAGTGATTTAAATGAAACAGTATTATCACTAACTACTTCTCCATCTTTCAATTCTATAACACGTTCACCATAATCATTGGCATAATCTAAATCATGGGTTACCATGATAACCAATTTCTCCTTTGCGAGTCGTTGTAGAATTCTCATAATAACAAGTGATGTTTCACTATCAAGATTCCCAGTTGGTTCATCGGCGATGATAATATCCGGATTTTTAACAAGCGCTCTCGCAATTGCGATACGTTGTTTTTGTCCACCAGAAAGTTCATTTGGTTTTCGATTAATTAATTCCAGTGCCTCAACACTATCTAATATTTCTTTAGTACGAGCTTTTGCCTATTTTCGTTTAATACCTTGTAATTGCAGTGCAAGAGCAATATTATCACCAATAGAATAACTATCGATAATATTGAAATCCTGAAACACAAAACCAAGGTATGTATTACGATATGAGTCCCACTCTTTTGGTTTAAAGGACTTACTTGATTTCCCTCTAATCAAAATTTCTCCTGAATCATATCGATCTAAACCACCAAGTACATTTAGGAGTGTAGACTTCCCACAACCACTCTTACCAATAATACAAACAAATCCCTTTTTCGGGAATTCAAGTGATATTCCTCTAATGGCGTGGAACTTACTACCTTTTTTAGTTTTATAGTACTTGTGCAATTCTTTTACCGATAACATAAAAACACCTCCTAAAATATAAACAAGTGATTACGACTTATGTAATCACTTATAGTATCTAGTTTTTACAGTTCAGCCAACATAAATTATCAAATCTATAGTCCTGTAACTTTGCGTCCTTATTCTTCAATAAGTTTGCCTATGTATCTTTATTATCCCATTTGAAAAATTAATTGTCAACAATACACCAAAGGGATTAATACCTTATTAAAACAAAAAAAGAGGAACAAATTTTCCTCTTCAATAAAATTATTCATATCAGCATGATGAGTTTGTTTAGATGAGTATACCACTAGTTGCAATTACTCACGATGCGACACTTGTATCGTTTATGATTGACAAATATGGTACTATTTAAAATTCAATATTCAAAAACTGATTTTTGAGTATCGGTAGATCATCGAACACTACATCGTATACTACAGTAAGAATTATATTGTCATAATCATGCACTAATCTATTTTTAAAACCATAGATCTTGTTCCAAGGTATATCAGAGTATTTCATTTCAAATTCCCGTTCAACTCATCCCCCACTTATGACATTATCAATATCCTTGAAGAGGGAGTTTTCTTGAACATATTAGATAAAGTATTTAACCCGCGAAGTAAATAAATGAATATACATGCTATCTTTCATTATTATATTTGTTAATCTATCTTTGAATAAGTAAAACGTTTAAATTTTGCTTTAATTCCATTCCCACCTAAATCATGAACAGCTAATGCAATAAATGCTCCAGTGAAACCATCATGATCTGGATGTTCATCACTAATAATTGTTGCATCTTGAGGCTGCACTAATTCAATCCAACCTTCATTATAATAATACAATTTCACTTTATCATTTATTACCTTAATTCTAAAATCAAATGTGGATGTTGCTGTTTTGATTCCATCTTTCAATGGGAATGATGGTTTTTGATTATCCATTACCAATAAATTCACAAATACTGCTTCTTCTTCATCATTGTAGTAACTATATAAATAGTAGTAATTATTTTCATCATATCTATACATCAGTCCAGCCATTTGATGAAAGTTTCTTGGTGTAAACTCAAAAGATGTTTCTGCTTCAAACGTAAAGTGTTTTTGACGAAACCCTACGACTGTTTGATTGTGTTTTGAAGCAGGTGATTCTTCACCTTTTAATAGTAATCCACCTTCACTATAACTCATTTGATCTTTCCCATAGGGAATTCGCAATGTAGAGAATTCTAAGGGTAATCCCTTAGAGAATGTTGTTTCAAAACGTGCATAACGATCTTCTTGAGTACCGTCAAATGGAACTTCAATAATTTCTTTAGGATGATTGTCACCATGAGCTAGATATGGCCAATCATCTTCCCAAACAATTTTTTGAATGGCTGTTTCTCTACCTAAAA
Organism: uncultured Candidatus Izemoplasmatales bacterium; assembly: GCA_964652375.1. GTDB lineage: Bacteria > Bacillota_I > Bacilli_A > Izemoplasmatales > Izemoplasmataceae > CAZZAP01. The sequence goes on along the minus strand of CAZZAP010000009.1, from coordinate 48,448 downwards.
TGCAAGATCGTAATTTTTGATCTTTGTGATAATTTTCAATCCCTAATTGGTATCCTATTGGTCTACCACATAAATGTGCTAAGTACCAATTACCATACACATCCGTTGTGAGTGAACCATGTCCTGATTTTTGGATTAGTAAATCCCATTTATCTTTTGCGGAAAGCAATGGATTTTCCGGATGTACTTCGTACGGTCCATAAATATTTTTGCTTCTAGCTACTGTTACAGCGTGATTATATGAAGTACCACCTTCGGCAGTAACTAGATAATAGTATCCATTACGTTTATAAAGATGTGGCGCTTCGGTAATCTTTAAATCAGTACCTTTGAATATCTCTATGATATTCCCAATTAGACACCCTTGTTCTTCTGAATACTCTTGAATTATGATACCTCTTAAGAACAAGTATTTCTCTTTATCGTAAAAATGCCTGTGATCCCATCTAGTATTCACTACATATTTTTTTCCATCATCATCATGAAACAAACTTGGATCAAATCCATTTCTATTTAACAATGTAGGTTCACTCCATTGTCCACCCTCAATATCATCTGTTGTTATTAAGTAATTATAGAAGTCTCTAAATATACCACCAGATTGAAGATTTTTAACATCTGTATATATCAAGTAAAACGTTCCTTCACTATACGATAAGGCTGGAGCCCAAATACCTCCACTTGAATCATTCCCAATCATATTGAGTTGTGAGATACGATTGATTGGATGTTTTAGTTGTGTCCAATTAGCTAAATCTGTTGATTTATATAATTGAACACCAGGAAACCACTCAAAAGTAGAGGTTACTAAATAGAACGTATCATTCACTCGAATGATACATGGGTCTGGATTAAAACCTGTAATAATAGGGTTTTTAATTATCATTGTCATTCCTCCTCAAAACTAAAAAGTAGTTTCAGATAAACCATCATTTTACTAAGGGACTGTGTTTTTTCCTCTTTTGATTTATCAACTATATTATAACATAGATAATTGTAAAGAACAGGTTTAAAAAAGTCAAAAGGGCTTTATTATGCTGTGTATATCATTTGTTGCAATTACTTATGGAATTGATTACAAATGCATCAAAAACGTGTGTCTCATACTCTATCTTTATAAAAGCAGAAAAATAAATTTCTGCTTTTATAAACTATTAGATACATTCATGAACTATATTAAACCATGTAAAGACCGTGATAAACTGGAATATTAATGCCTTATTCAATGAATGTTCCACCTTGTGTATATAGTAATTTAATAGTGAGCCACTTAATTGTTTAATCGCAGTTAGGAATTGAGCCACTATTTTTTATTTGGAAATGTGTTTTGAGTACATAAAAAACGCTGTTTCTCAGCGTTTATCTTATATTTAGACCAAAAGAAAACCCGTAAAGGTTAAAATCTATCTAGATTTTACTTCTTTACAGGCCCTTTTTAAATTACTCAAAAGTTTGTACTAAACGTGTCTTTTCTTGTTCTTATTTGATAACTCGTTTAATGTCTAGTCGTATCACATTCTAAACGATTAATACGACTTTGTTATGCGATTAATAACATGTTTGTCAATTATTTGTGGTACGGCTCGTTTGTAACGTTTATCATTGACAAAATATTTCAATCCTCTAAAACTGTATTAATAAGATTCTTGAGCTTTGGAAGATCTTCAGTGATTGCTTCATAAACAATAGTTAATATGATATTTTCATAATCATGCACCAATCTATTTCTAAATCCATAAATGTCATTCCAAGGAATAGCTTTATGTACTCTCTTGAAACTATCACTTAGTTTACTTTTTGCTAGTTCTCCTATTTGCAAAAGATTGAAGACAACAGCATCCTGAACCAAAGAATTATCAGAGAACTCATTAATTGAACTTATCCCTTCCATATATTGAAATACTACATTGATATGTTTGCCGATATTGATAAGTGCTTTTTTATCTCTTTCGTTCATACAAAACCGTCCCTTTCATTACCTCATTATATGTATCCGAATCTTTTTGGATTTGAGACAGATGAATTAGATCCACACTTTTTACAAACAAGTTATTTACATCTTCTAACAAACCAAAAAATCGTAATCCTCTTATGTTACCACTTACAACTAAATCAATATCGCTACCATCATCTTGTTTCCCTTTTGAGTATGAGCCGAATAATATAAATTTCGAGATATCATATTTAATTGTTAAGGGTAATAGCAACTCTTTTATCTGTTCAATAGTATAATATCCTTTTTTCTCAGTTATAATTCCTCTTTCATTATGTGGTTGGTGTTTTAAATGATCAATAATCAGTTTTTCAACCCAAGGACTTGGTTTTCGTTTGCCACTTTCCCAGTTCTCAATAGTACGTAATGGAATTTCAGTAATTTCACTCAACTCTTTTTGAGTGATGTTATACTCAGCTCTAGTTTCCTTTATTTTATACACAATAGGATCACCTCCAATTACATTATACCACCCATTGAGTGGTTAGTCAAACGCTGCAGTTATATATAAACAAAAGACCCAATAAATAGGTCTTTTCACTATGATAAGGCTCATTGTAACACTATTAATTGTAACTTAACATCTCTCTCCATTGTGTTCTTTGCATTCTTGTGTTCTCTACCATTTAGTTCATAGACAGCAAATTCCTCAAACCTAAGAACCGCTTTTCTAGTTTTCTAAGTCTCCAGTAAAAATGTATTTTGAATCTACATGTTCAGCAACATATGTTTCAATGAATGATATACACTCTTCAATGTCATTCACTTGATCTGATATTGTCACAACAACTTCTGTAAGTCCTTTTTCCATTCTAAACTCAATTGCGTGTGCTGTTGCTGCAAGTATCATATTTATGTTTAGATCATTATTTCCATAAGCGAAAACCTCGTCAAAATGTTCGATATTGTCTTCTAAATAATCGCCTAAAGAGTTAAAATCATCATTTGATACAATATTAAAGTTCCTATAGTTATTAACTTCACTTGTAAAGAAACTAAAATAACTTGATCCATTAGTATAATTAAGCTCTACTTTAAGTTCAAATTCTTTAGTGTTATCTAATAGAATTAGTTTTGCCTCAACAGTAGTAAATACATCATAAAGTTCTGCAATAATATCATACCCATCTAAATAATCTCCTTGTGAATTAGTATAATATAATTGAAGACTATAATACTCATCAAAGACATCTAACTCTAGACGCAAATCAAATTCTTCATTTGACAGCTCGTTATTCACCTCTTCAAACATACTATCTATGAATTCATCTACTACTTCATATTTTTCTTCTACTGTACAGTTCCCGTCTATGCAATCTGAAAACTCTTGTTTAGATTGACATCCTGTTAAAATTATGAATACACTAACAATTAATATTAAGTTCAATACCCTTCTCATATTTCTCCTCCTTTTATATACTCATGATATACTCATAAATATTTTACATGTTCGATTACCTTTTCATGACATCTCATAAATCGGACTAATCAATTATAACTATGGATGATTAGATTCTAACATTTATCACCTACAAACCCATACCAACATTATAATTATACTATTAATCTTCCTCATTGCAATCCCCAATCACTATAAAAATCAAACTTCTTCACAGTGTTTATTTAGCTAAATAATATACCATATCAAGTCCTATAAATATCAGCCATCAAGAATTTCCCATAAAACCTTTTGTTATAATCGCAATATCATATGTGACAACTAAACATTATATTCTTATGATATAAATGGGATTTTGTTTTCAGTTCATACAATAATCAATTCTTCTAATAAAGAAGAGTTGATTATTGCTTACGTGTCTTTAAGTGATGTTCTTTTTTTAGTAATTTATCAAATAAGTATAAGATATGTGGTGCAACAACAAGAGAAATTATCATACTAATGAATGCTCCACGACCAAGTAACATCCCCATTTGTTGTATTGTTCCTGTTTGTGTAAAGAACATTATGTATCCTCCAATAGTTAAAGCTAATCCTGAAGTTATTATTGAGTGGCTAGATTCTTCAACTGCTTTTATAATAGCTTCTTTTTTAGTACAATTTCCTTCAAATCTATAATACTCGTATTTTTCAGTAAGTAGTATAGAATAATCAATACTTGCTCCAAGCTGTATGGATCCAACTATGATTGCCCCCATAAAAATCAACTGCTCTGCAAAAACATAACTAGATGCTAAATTAATCCATATTGCGCCCTGTATCAATGTCAGGAGAATAAGTGGTATTAGTAATGATTTAAAAGCAAACATTATTACAAGACCTACAGCGATCAATGAAATAATAGATACTACTGGGTAATCAATTTCATTAATTTGTTTTAAGTCATATACCATTACAGAGTCTCCTGTAATCCATGCATCTTCGCCAAATTCATCAAGTGATATAGTTCTGAGTGATTTTATTTGATTAAATATATCATCCGAGACTTGTAAATTCGCGGGGTCATATAATTTAATTAACACTGTTTCGTAAGTCACACCATTAATTGTACTTACAAAAAGATCATTTGTTTTTTCAGTTATGTTTGTCATAATAACCTGATTGCTTTGGATCATACCAACCAGTGTTGGTTTATCAACCTGGGTGTCCAAAAACCCGGAAAATGCTTGAAATTGAATACACTCAGGGCTGTTAAAACTACCTAATGTAATACAAGCTAAAACTTCGTCAGCAGTTTTGCTTATAGATTGTTGAAGCACAAGTTCTTTGTTAATTACAACTACTCCTTCTAAGTCATTTTCGTTATTAACTCCATCAATAAAATCTGTCGTATTTATAGAACCATTGTTCTCAATTACCAATATAGCTGTATTATCTATACTAAAATTTTCAATGTAATATAGCTCATATTCATTTGCTGTTGTTTCACCATATACATAATCTACTTCATTTCTACCAATTGATGCTAACCCTACGATTATTATTAAACCAACAGCAACCACTATTGATACACTTTTACCAGTGATTTTACCAAATACTTTGAATGATGGTAATAGTGGTTTATGAGTTGTTTTATCAATTGCCTTATTACATATTTTGATTAATACCGGTACTAAAACAAGAGCAGTTATCAATGATATAAATATCCCTTTTGATAACACAAACCCTAAATCACGACCTACCCCAAGTTTCATAAACATCAATGCTACGAAACCAGCAATCGTTGTAATTGCACCTGCAAGAACTGGTTTAAAAGACATCGCTACAGAAGTTTTAATTGCCTTGTTAACTTCGTCTCCTTGTTCTCTTCTAAGTTTATAATTATTAATAATAAATAATGTATAATCAATTGAAACAGCCAATTGTATTAATACTGCTGCACTAGCAGAAACACTAGATATTTCCCCAAATATGATATTTGAGCCCATATTAATCATTATTGCTACACTTAATGAACCTAGTATAATAACAACATCAAAATACGATTTTGTAAATACTAAAATAAGAATTGCAAGTGCAATGAATAACATCACAATCATCCCTGAATTACCATCATCAGGAACAGAAGTAGTATTTGAAAATACTCCCCCCCATACATTATATTCTTCTAATATATTACTAATATTTTGACTGAACGATTCGTATTCATCATATTCAGTTGATAACACAATATTTAGTAAATAATCATTTTCGTGAGAATCCTCTATACCTATAGATGATACTTCCTCTAAATCATCAATTTCGTTAACTATGTTAGATAGTTCTAACTCATTTGTATCACTTACTAATAAATAAAACGACCCACTCTCGTTAGAATCAGCGAATGTCTCATCAAGAATATTTTTTCCTACGACACCTTCTACATCTTTTGGTAAATAGTCCAGCATATTATCATTTACTTCAACATTTTGCTGTAAGACTCCACCAGTTATTGATAATCCAATAAAGATTACTAAAATAACATATTTAAATCTTAGTATTCCTTCAATTATTTTCTTCATATATTTTCCTCCTTAATAGACACTTGTTGCATATACTGCTATGATGTATTATACTTATAATGAGTTATTTATCAACAACCAATCTTGAATAATCTGAGACTTAAACCACAGATTATGAGACAATGGGGTAAAACGAATGGATAGAAGAATAAAAAGAACAAGAAGAGCAATCTTTCAAGCTTTTCTTGCAATGGTAAAAGATAAACCAGTAAACAAAATTAGCGTAAGCGAATTAACAGAACTTGCTGATATAAACAGGAAAACGTTCTACTTGCATTTCTCTGATATATTCGCTCTTGAAGAATTTATAATCAAAATGTTTACAGCAAAAACTGAAGATCTTAAGGAGTATTTTAGTGTTTCAAATCTTTCAATGAATGATGGAAAATTTGTCGATGTTTTATTTGACAAACTCGATTCAGTGTCATCAAGATTTAAAGGTGTTACACATACAGACTTTTTTCATAATTTACTAAGAGAAGCCATTGAGAACTTAAGAAGAAAGATAATTGAGGAATACGTAAAGCGTGGAGGCATAAATATACATAAATTATCCTATGCATATACATTTATTTCTGGTGGAATAACCGAACTTTTTTTAGACTGGGCAAACGCTGAAACACTAGATGATAAGCAAATGATAAAAGATATCTTAAATGAAATTATTGATTTTGAATACTTGTCTTTAATCGCTATATAGGATAAAAATCAAAAAACATCACTGGCTATATACAGTGATGTTTTTATAAGTTTATGAACAATAGGTGAAAATACTTGTTTTAGTTTATTATGAATATGGTGTCTAATATAATCTTTATCTAAATTACATGTCTAGTCATATCACATCCTACACATAAAATATGGCTTTGTTATGATATGCATATCGTTATTTACAATTACTTGTGATACGGCTCGTTGTTGTTTATTCTAAATGAACGATATACTTGTTCTAAAAGAATCAATTTCATTAGTTGATGAGGGAATGTCATTTCAGAAAATGATAGTAACATGTTCGCATCTTTTAATATCCCTTTTGATAGTCCTAGCGATCCACCTATAATAAATGTGATATGAGAATTGTTGTATGTTTTAATATTCTCAATTGTTTTTGATAGCTCTAAGGATGAAAGTTTTCGTCCTTCAATTGCTAGTGCAATTACATAAGACTCTTTTAACTTCTTTCTAATACGCTCTGCTTCTTTCTCTTTTATCATTTCCATATCTTTACTTGATAAGTTCTCTGGAGCGTGTTCGTCTTTCACTTCTATCATCTCTAGTTTTGTATACTTACTTAGTCGTTTCACATACTCATTGATACCTTCTACAAGGTATTTTTCTTTTATTTTACCTACAGTGATAATCGTAATCTTCATAATACACCTCCAATTTATCTTTATACTTTATTATAACAAAAAAATACACAAAACTGTGTATTTTTATGCTTTACGTATAATTGATTCTAGTTCATAGATGGTATTTATTTGATCATTTTGGAATGTATTTTGTCGTAACCCGGTAATACATACATAATTGAGAACTTCTTTGTTCTCTTCTATTTTTATATTTTTAATATACTCTCTATTCTCAAATATTGGGTTTTTAATAGGTACTCTCTTCTTATACCTTACACGTCCATATTCTTTTTTCTTTTTACTACAAATATACCAAGTATCGTTTTTGGCTTCACCTTGCAGTTTTCCAAATATATCTCTCACCAAAATATAATAGATCTTATTCCCAGTCTTCACAATGACAGCCTTCGTTTTTGTATCATAATCTACCTCATCCCCAAGTAAAAATAATCGTTCATACGCATAGGATAAATCGATATAGCCATGGAAGAATGCCTCGTGAATCGGTATTTTTGTTACGGAGTAGAACTTCGATGTTAGATATTGATATGCTGAGTAGATGAAATATGCAGCAATTGCAATGATTGTCATCATACCAAGTGTTCTCGCAGTAGTTAGTACTGTTATAACAACAGATGTATATTCTTTGTAGGCACTCAAGTATCGATCAATTTGGTCTATTAAAAATCCCAAAATAAAAAAAGAAACTAACAATTTTATACCAAGCATTGTAAAAAAGTAGAATCTAGTCGTTTTTTGCATGTGTAATTCCCCCTTCACTTTATTGCACAAGGCTATTATAACATAAAAACGTGAGATTTATTCTCACGTTTTACTATTCATATAAGTTTATTTAATAACATTTTATTGCTTTTTACGTTTGCTACGCGGATGCGCACTCATGTACGATTCTTTTAGTTTCTCTTTTGATACTTTAGTATAAATTTGGGTACTAGATAGATGTGCATGACCTAGTAGTTCTTGTACACTTCTTAAATCTGCTCCGTTGTTTAATAGGTGAGTAGCAAATGTATGTCTTAGTGTATGAGGACTTATCTTGAGTGATTCTTCACTTTCCTCAATAATCTTATTAATAATTAAGCGTACTCCTCTTTGTGTTAATGGTGTCCCTCGATAATTCAGAAATAGTATTCTTGAATCTTGTTCTTTTTGTCTGTTCAAAAATTCTTTTCGAGCTGTGATAATGTACTCTTTTATTTGATCTAGTAAGTTGTTATGAAGAGGTACTAAGCGATCTTTACTTCCCTTTCCATGAATCAAAACAAGCTGCTTGTAGAAGTCTACATCTCGAATTTTGATGTTGCAGAGCTCTGCAACACGAACACCAGTACCGTATAGGAATTCTAAAATAAGTTTATCCCTTTTTCCAATAGAGGTGCTTGTATCAATTGATTTAAATACGTTTTCTATTTCTTCTGGGTATATGAATTTTGGTAGTTTCTTTTCTTTTTTTGGAAGTTCTACATCTGTAAATGGATTTTCGTTCATCAGTTCTTCTTTTGTCATAAAGTTATAGAAACTACGAACACTCGATATTTTACGAGCGATTGATGTTGGGGTGTAATTTTCATGTAACGTAGCAACATAAAAACGGGCAACTCTACTAGAGACTGTGGTTACATCACCAAATCCTTCTCGTGACAAAAAATCAATAAGACTATGTAAATCGTCCTTATATGATTGTAGTGTATTTATTGAATACTGTTTTTCATTTTCAAGGTAAGCCATAAAGTGATCTAGGATTTGCTCGTTAACCATGTTTACACCTTCTCCACTAACTCCTCCATTAATTTTAAAGAACGTTCTTTATAGTGCATTTTTCGTTCTTTCTTTTTATGTTTGAAATCTAATTTTTTTAATATACCATAATTTGCATTCATTGGTTGGAATCCTGAAATACTTGAATGAGATACATAATATGATTGAGAACCAATTATAGTTGATTCAGGGAAAATGAGTTCTTCTTTTCCTTCTAGTTTTCTAGATAGTGCAATGCTTGCTAGTAATCCACTAGCAGCACTTTCTACATAGCCTTCTACTCCAGTAATTTGACCTGCAAAATAGATGTTTTCATTTGTACGTAATTGATAATTTCTTGTTAGTAATTTAGGACTATTAATAAATGTGTTACGGTGCATAACTCCGTATCTTACAATGTTTGCTTTTTCTAACCCTGGAATCATTCTAATAATTCGTTTTTGTTCTCCAAACGTCAAATGCGTTTGAAAACCAACGATATTATATAGCGTTCCTTCCATGTTATCTTGTCGAAGTTGCACAACTGCATGTGGTCTTTTACCATCAGGAGTTTCTAATCCTACTGGTTTCATAGGACCAAAGAGTAGCGTTTGTCTTCCTCTTCGAGCAATCTCCTCAAACGGCATACAACCTTCAAACACTTTTAGTTCAAAGTCTTTCACTTCTACTGCCTTTGCGTTGATTAACTCATTATACCAGTTATTAAACTGTTCTTCTGTCATAGGGCAATTTAGATACGCTGCTTCCCCTTTATCATAACGACTTTTTTTGTAGGCTATTTCCATGTTAATGCTATCTAATTCGACAATCGGTGCAGCTGCATCAAAGAAATACAAATACTCTTCATCAATGAGTTTTTTAATATCATTACTAAGTGCATCACTTGTAAGTGGCCCTGTTGCAATAATAACTGGGCCTTCTGGTATTATAGTGATTTCTTCTTCAATTACAGTAATACGTGGATTGCTTCTTATCTCATCAGTAATCATCTTTGAAAAGATATCACGATCTACCGCTAGAGCACCTCCAGCAGGAACACTAGATGCATCTGCACATCTAATAATGATTGAATCAAGCATTCTCATTTCTTCTTTTAATAACCCCACAGCATTTTCAAGTGATGCTGCTCGTAAACTATTTGAGCAAACTAATTCTGCGAATAAACCTGTTTTATGAGCAGGAGTTAGTTTAGTTGGTCTCATTTCATAAAGTGTTACATTAAATCCTCTTTTTGCTAATTGATAACTAGCCTCACTACCGGCAAGTCCAGCACCAATCACAGTTATATTTTTATTCATTTTATCACCACATTCATTATAACATAAAAGCCACCTAAGTGGCTTTTTGTTTATTATTCTAAATTTTGTAAAAACTCTGGTACATCGTATGCTCCTGAAATCTTATCTTCAAACTCGTTATCAACGATGTAAAGTAGAGATGGTGTCCCAGTTATATTGTATGAACCCTGACTTGGTACTTCCGCTGCATTGATGAAGTATACTTTCATATTTGCATCATTAGATTCTGCGAAATCAAGTACTTCTTCTTTAATTTGATTACAGTATCCGCAAGAAACACTATAGTAATATACTAAATACGTTCCTTCTGCTTGTGTCTCCACTTCGCTAAAGCTTGATAAGTGATCAAATTCATCATAATCAGACATATGAATATTTAACATGTCTAGTACACTTGTAGTTCCTGAGCCTTTCACAACAAACTCATTGTCTTCGACATAGATTATTGATGGTGTACCAGTTATGCTGTAAGGATTTGCATAGTTTGGTAAATCTTGTCCATTTAACAAATACACTTTTAACCCATCAGGTTCTTCGTTTGCGTAGTTTAATACTTGCTTTTCAATTAGTTTACAGTATCCACAATCAGGATGATAGAAATACACATAGTATGTTCCTTCTTCTTGAGTCTCAACATCATCAAAACTGTAAATATGATCAAACATGCTGTACGATAAGTAGTCTGCTACATCAAAGTCCGAATACTCGAATATAAAGTCTTCAATACCTAGCTTGCTTTCGTATGTGCTCACTACTTCATTACCAGCAACAACTAAAACAGTAGGAGTTCCTCGGTATTGTGAAAATGCTGATTCATCAGTAGCTTCATCGACGTTTAACATATAATAGCTCACACCGTTTAAACTATCAAAGAAAGTAAGAATATCTTGCTTTACATCATTACAGTATACACAATCATCACTGTAATAATATACGAAGTAAAAATCTTCATTTTTTGTTTCCGCTTGTAAATGCGAATTAATTTGCTCTTTTTCGAAATCACTATAGTCATATTCCTTTTGACATGCAGTTAATGCAAGTGAAAAAGCTATAGTTAATAGTAATAATAGTTTTTTCATGTAATTACCTCCAGAAAATAAGTGGTTTTTTAGATAAAGTTAATTTTCCATCTTTTACTATTATATCACTATCGTCCAATAAATTCTTGTAAAGTCCATCAGGAATTTTTAAATCAAGTTCACCAGACTCTAAACCAACATTAAAAATCCCAGTAATATGTTTTCCTAAGTACGAATACTCACCAACAAAAACTTCTTGATCTTTTTCATGTATATCGTAAAAACCATAACTAAATGCCTTATCTTTTGTAATTTGAGCAAGCGTTTTGATTAATAAAGAGATATCTGTCCCTTCCCAGTTCACTAAATCGCGATCAAATAGACTAGGTTTATTATTGTCTAATCGTTCTTGTCCTGCGTATACCATAGTAGCTCCTTTACTAAAGAACATAAGCGCAGTCCAATTATTAATTTTATCGAGATCGTTTTTCACCATTGGTGCAAAACGACCGTAATCATGATTTTCTAAATTACGTAGTTTTACATAGTTATCAGGATACATACCTTCTTGTCTTTTCAGTTCCTCTGCAAAACGTCTAAATGGTATTTTACCTTCTAAATAATCATTAAAGAATGGATGTGTATCATAGTCGTAAGCCATATCAAACACTTGATATATCTCATTTTCACATATCGCATTAAAGTCTTGGTTACGCAGATACTGAACAAATCCACCATGTACACTTTCACTGAGGAAAATTGTGTCTGGATTTTGATCTAATACACGCTCTCTTGCTTCCTCTAAAAATTCTAGTGGCAACAAGCTAGCTACATCAAAACGATATCCATCTACACCAAGCTTTGTCCAATAAAGTAGTGTATCAATCAGTTCTTCCCATAAACTTAAATCAGTTGTGTAATCAAGATCTGTTATATCCCACCAATCACCTACACGATTTGAAAACTCTCCTTCTTCATTCTTATAAAAATACTCTGGATGTTGGTCTAAAAGCACTGAATCATATGATGTGTGATTATACACTACATCTATCATCACTTTCATTCCTCTTTTATGAATCTCTTGAACTAGCTCTTTAAAATCATCAACAGTACCATACTCATGGTTGATAGAACGATAGTCCTTAATTGAGTAAGGGCAACCTAAACTTCCTTTTTTCTTCTTTTGTCCAATCTCGTGAATTGGTAATAGATATACTATATCTACACCTAGCTCTTTGATTCGATCTAAATCATGAATCAATCCAGAAAAATCTCCTGATTCACTATGATTTCTTACATATACCTGGTATAAAAACAGATTGCGTAAATCTTTACTAGTATCAACACTCATAAAATCACTCCTAAAACTGTACGTTTATATAATTTATTATATAACCTAATTGTATATAAAACATTTTAAAAAGTCCAATTGATAAAACGTGATACCGGTATCATGTTGTTGATGTATCAAATAGATAGTAAATTGATATTAGATTTACAAACACACATGGATATATTATAATTAGGTATCAATAGGATGTGATACAATGCCCACAATAAAAGATGTTGCCAAAAAAGCAAATGTAAGTGTTGCTACAGTTTCTAGAGTTATTAATAATACAGGTTATGTAAATCACGAAACTCGAAAAATTGTAGAAGATGCAATCAGTGAATTAGGGTATGTGCCAAACGAATTGGCTCGTAGCTTATTCAAGAAGAAATCAAACATTATAGGACTTATTGTTCCTCATATTTCAACATACTTTTTTGCTGAGCTTATCGAATCACTTGAAGATGCCATTACTAGTGAAGGCTATAAGTTAATGATTTTCAACTCAAAAGATGACATTGAATTAGAAAAGAAATACATCAATGTATTTAATCAATATAACATTGATGGACTAATATTAATTGCCAACACACATAGCGCTAAATCCTATCTAAATCTAAAAATACCTGTTCTAACAATTGATCACATTATCGATAAAACCGTACCATCTATAACATCTGACAATGTGCAAGGTGGAGAGCTTGCAGCCTATAAATTACTTGAAAAAGGAGCCGATAAAATCATTCATTTTAGAGGCCCAAGTGATTTAATCACCGTAATTGATCGAGCTAGAGGATTCTACCAAGTTATGGATGAGGCAAATGTCGATGTATACAGTTTCGATTTAGACTTTAAATCACCTGATATCAATGACATTGAAATGTTTATTAAGAAACATCCAGACGTAAATGGAATTTTCTGTAGTAGTGATGTAATTGCAATGTATACAACTAGTGTACTAAAACGATTAGATTATAAGATCCCTGAAGATGTTCAAATAATCGGTTACGATAATATTGAAATGTCAGCAATCTTATTGCCGACATTAACAACGATATCTCAAAATCTAATTACGATTGGTAGAGAAGCAATTACAACATTGCTGAAACTAATCGCTAAAAAAGAAATTGATGATCTCCATCGAGTAATTCCAGTAACACTCATTGAACGAGATTCAACCAAAAAATAAAACGATGCAATCGCATCGTTTTTTATTTTTATCCAACTATCATATCAATCTCAGGATACTTCACTGCCGAAGCAGTTCTATTACCTTTAAACATCAGTAGTAAAGCCAATATCCCAATTCTACCTACAAACATAACAACGATTAATACCAACTTACCAACCCATGATAAACTAGCAGTTAGACCCATGGAGAGGCCAGTTGTTCCAAATGCACTAGCTATTTCAAAGAATATGTCTTTGACACCATATGCAGGGAACAATGATGCTTCAGAGTATGACATAATTAGTAACGCAACCATAATAAGTGTTGCTGCTCCAATAACTACTATGATTGATTTATACACCGTTTCAGGTTTAATTGATTTCTTTTTAATAACAACTTGATCTCTACCTTTACTAAATGAGGCAATTCCCAAGAACGTTAGTAATAGTGTTGTTGTTCTAATCCCTCCACCAGCACTATTTGGTGAAGATCCAATAAACATAAGAATACCAAACAATACTTGAGTAGTACTACTCATATCATTCATATTCATGGTCGAGAATCCAGCATTACGTGTTGTTAATGACATAAATAATGAATAATAGATACTTTCAAGTAATCCTTTATCAGCTAAAAAACCATTATATTCAACTAAAAATACTAATAACGCACTAGCAAACCACAGTCCTATATGCATAAACACAAGGATCTTAGTAAATAATGAGAATTCATATTTTTGTTTTCTTCTTTTTGCTTCTATAAACATTTTGAGCTCTGCAAGAGGCCAAAAACCAATAGCACCTAAAATCATTAATGACATCGCTAATGTTTGCATGAAGTACTTATCAGCATACATCGATAAGCTACTACCTACTGGACTAATATCAAATCCAGCATTAGTAAACATTGATATCGTTAAGAAGAACGACTGATACGCAGCTTCTCCAAACGTAAATGTATAATCTGGACTAGAAAAGAAAAATGCTAAATACGTCGTCATCAGTATAAATCCAACAATTTCAATCGAGATAATCATAATCAATACATTTTTAACAAATCCAACAATACCAGCTCTACTAAACTGATTTTGATCCGTCATTATCATATTACGTTCTCTAAAACTAATTTTCTTTCTACTCAAAAGCCAAAAGATAGATATAAACATGATTAACCCAATTCCACCAAACTGTAAAATAAAGGCTAGTACAGTCTTACCGAAGATTGTAAACGTCTCATTTACGCTAATCGTACTCAAACCAGTAGTACTCATACCACTTACACTAACAAAAACAGCGTCAATCCACGATAGTGATTGTCCGTCCATAATAGAAATAGGTAATTTTAACAAAGCAGCACCTGTAAATAGGAATAATGCATAAGAAACTACAAATCCCCTAGTATAAGTACCAAACAAAAACTTTCTGATTTTTTTCACTTTAATCACAACCTTTAAAATCTAATATATTATAGCATAGTATTATGAAATTACAAATTTTTTGAACCTCTACTCAAAAAGCATTCGATACAATTTCAGTAGTTTACCACGTTTTTGCTTTAAAACACTATTAGAAACTGTATATACTTCTTTTTCCATAAGATTCTTAACAACCTGCGAGTAAAATGCATCGATTGATACAAATGAATCTACGATACTAATTTTTTTTTGTGAGTTTTTTCGAATATTCTCAAAAAATAGATTTTTAGTACTACTTTCTAGATTATTAATTTTTTTCTTTATCTCTTCAGGTAAGTATCCATAATCTTTAAGCACCCTAGATAATATCCCTTCATGCGAAATTACGAGGTCTAAATAATTTTTTATGAATTCATCAGTACTAAGTGAAACACTACATTTATCAGCTAATAAAATTTCAAACGCCATAAGCTCTTCAATGATCACACTACTTAAAAGATTTTCTTTTGTGCCAAAGTGCAAAAACACAGTACCTTGTGATACTTCACTAGTACGTGCAATCTCTTTTGATGACACCTTCGAAAAGCCGACTTCTTTAAGTAATAAAGCCGTTTTATCAATTATTCGTTGTCGTGTTTTCTGTTTAGCTACCAATCGCATGCTCATAATGACCACCTACTCACTGAGTATATACTCATTATAACCTTAAAAAAAAGGTGTGTCAAAGGGTAAAAATTAAAATATAAAAACTGAGACATCCCGTAGGTTTAGATAGATATCCTCATTTCGAATATGGCTGTGGAAAACTCATGTGGAAAAGTAGCATACTCCTTTACACTGTTTTGCTTTTTTGAAATTTACCTCAAATAAACAAATAAAAAAAATCCACCATATTTGATGGATTTTTGATTACTTCTTCTTTTTAAGTACAGTTATACTTTCAATATGTGATGTGTGCGGGAACATGTCATATGGTGATATTGATTCAACCAC
The DNA here is from genome assembly GCA_964652375.1 of uncultured Candidatus Izemoplasmatales bacterium. Lineage (GTDB taxonomy): Bacteria > Bacillota_I > Bacilli_A > Izemoplasmatales > Izemoplasmataceae > CAZZAP01. The sequence goes on along the minus strand of CAZZAP010000009.1, from coordinate 32,139 downwards.
ATATTTTTTTGAAAGAGATTTCAAGTTTTTTGCCAATGTACTTGGATTACATGAAATATATATAATTTTATCAATGACTTTTCTGTTTAAGAAATCAAGTGTTTTTTGATCAATTCCTGAACGTGGAGGATCAAAGATTACTACATCGGGGTCAAACCCATTATCGATGTATTTTGGTAACACAAATGATACCTCTCCCTTATGAAATTTTACATTTGAAAAGTTGTTAATTTTAGCATTATGTTTTGCTGAATATATCGATTCTCTTGAAATATCAATTCCAAGTACTTTTTCAGCTTCTTTTGCCACAAGCATTGTGATAGCACCAGCGCCACAATATGCATCAACAATTACCTTATCTTTTGAGAAGTCTAACTGTGATTTTACTTTCTTATAAAGCTTAATTGCTTGCTCTGGGTTTAATTGATAGAATGCTTTTGGCTGTAAGTGATAACGAATATCTCCTATTCCTTCTGTAATGTGTCTGTTACCTTCTAATATCTCTACTTCTTCGCCAAAAATCTCGACATTTTTAGCATCTTTATTTTTAGAGATACCTACGCCTACTACTCCACGTACTTTCATAATGTCTTTGGCTGCTCTTTTTAATGCGTGATTGTAAATAGTAACCACTAGTGTAACTTGTACTTCTTCGCTGAAATTAGACGTTCTTACAACGATATATCGTAATAGTCCACGCATCGTTTTTGGATCGAAAGCACGAATGTCGTATCGATTGCATATTTCTACTATTTCTTCATTAATACGGTTTATATTTTCATTTTGAATTGGACAATCATCGATTTGAACTAAATCATTTGTTTCCTTCTTGTATAAACCAGTAACTATTCCATAATCTGTATTTTTTACAGGCATTTGAGCCTTGTATCGATAATGTTTTGGATGGTTCATTCCTACCATGTCATCAAATTGAATCTTTGAAACATCTAATCCTGAATATCGTTCGATTGCTTGCTGGAGCATTTCTTCTTTAAGTAATAGTTGTTCTTCATACGCAATATGTTGTATTTGACAACCACCACAAACACCATAGTGTTTACAAAATGGTTTTACACGATTTTTGGCTCTAATATTTAGTTTTACTAGTTCCCCTTTACAGTAATTGTTTCTTACGTCTACAATTTTAACGATTACTTCTTCTGGTGGTAATACCCCATCAACAAAAACGGCTTGGCGTTTATAATAACCAATTCCTTCTCCGTTAATACCCAATCGTTTGATTGTTAATAATATTTTTTGATCTTTCTTTAATAAAGGTTCCATAATTATACCTGCTTTCTTATAGCCAATTACCTACTATACACGTTTTAACTGGGAAATGCAATAGTTTAAAAAAAGGAAATGTAAATCACTACTCCCCAATAATCTTCACTAAAACACGTTTTCTTCTCATCCCGTCAAATTCACCATAGAAAATTTGTTCCCATGGACCAAAGTCTAAGGCACCATTTGTTATTGCGCAAACAACTTCTCTACCCATTATTGTACGCTTTAAATGTGCGTCAGCATTGTCTTCATAGCCATTGTGATCATACTGATCATATGGTTTTTCAGGAGCTAATTTTTCAAGAAACCTTTCAAAGTCTCTATGTAATCCTGATTCGTCATCATTAATAAATACACTCGCTGTAATGTGCATAGCGTTTACTAAAACAAAGCCTTCTTTAATAGTACTTTCGCTAATACAAGACTCTACTTCCCTTGTAATATTTAGTAATTCTCTTCGTCTAGTGGTGTTAAACCAAAGTTCTTTTCGATAAGATTTCATCATATCACCTCACTTATATTATACAAAAAAAGAGTACGCTATTGTACTCTTATTTTCTTAATTCAATTTTTGTTACAGACTCAATGTGACTGGTTTGAGGAAACATATCAAATGGTGTAACCTCTTTAATTTCATAATTGCTAGCTTGTAAAATATTTAAATCTCTCGCTAATGTTGACACATTACAAGATATATATACAATTCGAGGAATTTTCATTTCAATTATGGTGTTTAAAAACTCAGGATCGCAGCCTTTTCGAGGAGGATCAATAAATAGTACATCCACATCATAATTTTTCCATGTTTTAATTACTTCTTCTGCTTTTCCAACAACAAATTTTGCATTCTCAATCTTATTGTTCTTTGCATTTTCTCTCGCATCTTCTATGGCGCTTTTGACAACATCCACACCGAGTACAGTCTTCGCGTATTTCGCTGCAGATAGGCCAATAGTACCAATACCACAGTACGCATCAATAATGATTTCATTTTGAGTTAAATCAGCATATTCAATTGCCTTTTTATATAACTCTTCTGTTTGTGCTGGATTCACCTGATAGAAAGATCTATGTGATATTTTGAAATAGACACCATTGATTTCATCACGGATGAAATCTTCACCAAATAATACTCTAGACTTCTTGCCTAGTATTACATTTGTCTTCTCAGGATTATAGTTTTGAACAATACTTACAATACGCTTGTATCGATTCACTAACTTCTTAATTAAAATCTCTTTACGAGGTAACTTCGGTGTTGCTGTAACGATTGTCACAGAAATATCATCGTATTTATGAGAATTACGTATCACAACATGCCTAACAATACCAAACCCTGTTTGCTCGTTATACGCATCAATATTCAATTCAATAAAGACATTCTTTAAGTATTTTACTATATCTGTAGTAATCTTTGGAATGATATAACAACGTTTCATATCAATGATATCATGTGTTCTAGCTTTATAGAGTCCAGCTACCATCTTTCCATTTTCTTCACCAAATGGAATAACGGCTTTATTACGATAATAGTATGGATTAATCATACCAATAGATTCATTTACTTTTGTTTGTACTTTTCCTAATTTTAATAGTGTTTCTTTTGTGCGATATTTCTTAAAATCTAATTGCATCTGATAATTCATATGCATTAAATTACATCCACCACACTCAGAAAAATGATCACATATAGGCTCTTTTCTAAATGGTGATTTCTGATTAATTTCCATCAAACGTCCAAAACCAAAACTTTTATTCACCTTTGTAATCTTAATTTGTGCTGATTCTCCCTTTAGAGCATTCGGAACAAATACTGGAAATCCGTCTACCTTACATACTCCCATTCCGTCATGAGTCATATCACTAAATAAAACATCATAATACTCATTTTTTTCAATCATAACAGCACCTACTCAGTCGTTGTAATTTATATTCTTATTACCATTATATCATACTTCTCCTAACTTTTGGGGATTACCCCTTAGATAAAATAAAAAGGAGCGTTTTCGCTCCTTTTTGAAGAGATTTATTCGATTATTACTTCTACAATGTCTCCATTAGCTGATTCAATATCAACAATTTTACCGTCTACACCTTGTTCAATTAGATCTAAAATTGCATCAATGTCAATGTCAATATCTTCAATTTGGTTCTTCTTCAAAACACCTTTTCCACTTTGTAAAGCTACTTTTGCAAATTCAATTGGGATTTGTACGTTTACTTTATCGCCTTCACTAGATAATACTTTTACTTTCACCATTTTAAAGGCTTGTTTTTTTGGTTTTACTGTTAATTTTTTGTCTGCTTCATCTAAGGCTTTTAATAAGTCTGCTCCTTCTGCTGCTGTTATTGTTTTATTTGAAATCATTTCTAAAATTCTTAATCTATCGTCACTCATTTATATCTTCCTCTCTTTTTCGTTATTTTCTTTTTCTACTTCTGTAACGTCTATTTCTTTCTTCTAGGTTTTGATATGCAACTCTTCTATTTGCTTCTTGCACATATAACCCAAGTAATGTATTTTGGTTAAAATTCATTTGTGTGGCCTCCTTATTTTATTAATTTGGCAGCCTCTAGTGCACTTATTTCACCTTTTTCAAGTTTCTGGAATACTTCTTCTTTTTTAAGTTTTTCTTCTTCTGAAACTTGATAACCTAAACTAACAATTACATCATCTAATGTCTTCTTAACAGTTGGATACGAGATCCCAAGTTCTTTCTCAATTGCTTTAATACTTCCTCTGTTCTTAATGAATACCTCTATAAAGTATAAATTCTCTTTTGATAAGTAGTTAAATTTTGATAATTTGAACGATCCCCCAATTTCTGTCTTACAATGTGTACATTGCAACTTCGTTACAACTAAATCACTTTGACATATTGGACATTCACCTATAACATTGTTCATCATAAAACCTCCTAAATAATTCTGATATCTATTTTTGCATCTTTTGCATCTACTTGCACTTTTGTATTCTTAGAATACTTAATTAATTTAATTATCTCGTTAACATTGAACCCATCTAAATCATCTTTAATAAATCTTGATCCTATTCGTAAACCAAGTCTGGCAAATACAAGTGGTATTGGTAATAAGAATAATATTCGTAAGAATGTATTTATTTTTGCACTTTCATCTGGAACAGTAATGTTTACCTTCAAGAAGAATGCACGTTTACCAGGTTTAATCTTTGGTTCCTTATAAATTTTCTTATATGCTTGCTCAACAGATAATTCATTGTCTTGTAGTTGATTTAACACTGTTTCATAATTCATCTTAGTATCACAACCTTTTATTTAATTTTTTTAAGTCGAAACTTAATTTTCTTTAAGTACACCTTAATAATATTAAACTTTCATGCATTTGTCAAGCAATTTCATCAAAATAATTAATAAAATTAATATCCATATTAAAAAAATCAATTTTATCGTTAATTTTCTTGATAAAATTGATTTTGATTTATTTGATTTCTTCTAACAGCTTTCTACATTTATATATATAGGTAAATTCTAATTCTTTCGATGAAACAAACTCAAGCACAGCTTTGGCATCATCGTAACTTCGATATTGAATGTGACAAAGTACCAGATAATACTCTAATTCAAAAATAATAAATCTTTTTCGTAATGTAGGAATAATGTTCATCAGAAGTTCCCTTGCTGTTTCATAATCCTTTTTCATTAAAAGTAATGGCACTTCATATACTTCTTTTCTAATTTGCAGTTTTTGAAGTAACTTTGAATTGTGAAGCTCAATCATTTTGTCTTCGTATAACTCGATATTATTATCAAGATACAAGAATTTTAACTGCAATGTGCGATGAATAAATTTATGTTTATCCTTTTGAATACTAGAATAATCAATTTGTTGCAGTAAATCTCTTGATTCACTTTCTTTTCCTAAATAATATAATGCGTACGCTTTATGAAGTCTATAAAGAGTTTCATCTTTATCTTTATAGCTTTTTTCTACGTATTCTAAATATTTATCTACTTCACAAGTACCTTCTAAGTAAATATCCTTATTCATTTTATAGACAACATTGTAACTAATAAATAACACCAATACTGTCACACTAACAATAATCATTACTGTGCGATCAAGATATTGACTTAATACAAATACTCCAATCACTCCAATAAGGAGCTTAAACATCATTTTATATGAACCTTTTACCATGTAATTCAACCCTTTCTAATTGCGTTGATACGATCCTTTACAGGTGGATGTGAATACGTTAATTTAACATATAATGGATGCGGTGTCAAATTTGAAAAATTCTCTCTTGATAACACTTTTAATGCACCAATAATTGATTCACCATCGTATTTGGTTGCAGCGTAGCGATCTGCTTGATATTCATGCTTTCGTGACAGGTGTGCTGTAAACAGATTTATTACAATATTTACAGGTTCAAGAAGAACACCAAAGATGATAATCGCAAAGCCAAAATGTACACTATCAAAGCCAAACGCTAAACTAAATTCTTCTATTTTTAACACAAATACTAACATCCCTAGCATCAGTGAGATAGTAATGAACATTTGAATAAGATTGTACAGTACATGTTTGTGTTTATTGTGTCCAATTTCATGCGCTAACACAGCCACAATTTCCTCTGTACTCATTTTTTCAATCAATGTGTCATACAATACAATTTGCTTCATCTTTCCAAACCCTGAGAAGAATGCATTCAATTTCGTTGAACGTTTCGATGCGTCAATAACACTAATCTTACTAACTTCATATCCAACACTTTTCGCAAATGTTTCAATTGCATCTTTTAGTTCACCGTCTTCAAGTGGTCGTAACTTATTAAATAGTGGTACGAATAATTTTACATAAAAAAGCATAACAAATAAAATCACAGAAACAAGTACTATATATGCATATAGAAAGAATAGATCACCAACATTGTTAAACAGTAACGTCAGTAAGTAAATCAATCCTCCACCTAAAACAGCAGTTAATAGTAACGATTTAATCTTATCGAATATAAATGTCTTCTTTGTTGATTTATTAAAACCAAACTCTTCTTCTATTTTAAACTTATGATAATACGATGTAAAAATCCCTACTACAAAGCCTACTAAGAAATACAGTCCCATAAAGATTACCATTTTAAACTCTGGATCACCAAATGAATTTTCAGCTATAGCTGCAAATACTGGAAATACACCAAATACCAATAACGCAATAAAAATCAATAAATTCAGCGTACGTACTACCATAGAAAACTTAAAATTAGCCATATTATACGACAACCATTTTTGATAACTCTCATCATCATAAATATCATTTACAACATCAGGAATAGGTGTGTTTCTATAATTATAGTTAAGTACTCTTAACCATGTCTCAAATGCAAACACCCCAATAATTAATATAAATACTACTATTATAATTGTTTGTTCCATACAAACACCTCCGCCTTTTCATTTTACCACTTTGATTCGAAATAAAAAAGCAGAATTATTCTGCTTTTATGATTCTTCTGTTGCTACTGGATTTACTTCGAAATATACACTTACATCATCTACAGTTTTAATTTCATAACCTTCTGCGTCTAATGTTTCTTTACTTGTGTCAAACAAATCCGCATAGAACGTAATAGTATATTCTGCATACTCATCAGGATCTATGGTGATTTCAACATCATCCCAAAATTGTGAAATAAGGTATTCTTTATCACTTGTTGAAACTTGAACAATTAAATCCTGAACGAAATATTCCTCATCTGTACCGTTTGTGATGTATACTACCATTTCTAAGTCTCCATCTTCTGTCCAAGAAGGATCTTCATACAGCAGACCAATTTCGTCTGGTTCAATATAAACTGTGTCGCATCCAGTTAATACAACAACACTGAACACTACAACCATTAACGATAATATTCTTTTCATGTTCTCACTCCTATCCGATTAAACTATATCATATTTGATATATGTTGTAAACGCTATTTTTAACCAATGATATAACTTTATTTATTTTCCACTCTTTAACTCAATAATGATATCACGGAGCTCTGCTGCACGTTCAAAATCAAGTTTACGAGCAGCACTTCTCATCTCAGACTCAAGCTCTTTAATAAATTTCTCACGTTCTTTTTTCGTCATTACATTGACACCTTTATCTTCTTCTTGAATCTCAAGTTTTACACTGATTGATTCACGAACATCTTTGATGATTGTTTTAGGCGTAATGTTATGCTTAATATTATACTCTTCTTGAATATCTCTTCTTCTTTGTGTCTCATTAATCGCATAATCCATTGCATCCGTATATTTATCCGCGTACATAATAACCTTACCATCTACATTTCTTGCTGCTCTACCGATGGTTTGTACTAGTGAACGGTTACTACGCAAGAACCCTTGTTTATCCGCATCTAGTATACAAATTAAACTAACTTCAGGTATATCAAGACCTTCTCTCAGTAAATTAATTCCAACTACAACATCATACGTACCAAGGCGAAGCTCTCGAATAATTTCGATACGTTCTAATGAATTAATCTCACTATGTAAATACGCTACCTTAATACCAAGTTCTTTTAAATAGGTCGTTAAATCTTCGCTCATCTTAATGGTTAATGTCGTAATTAGTGTACGTTGATTTTGTTCTATTCTAGCCATAATCTCAGCGACAATATCATCTATTTGTCCTTGTTTAGAACGCACTTCAACAACAGGATCCAATAATCCTGTTGGTCGTATAATCTGCTCTACGATATTATCTGTACGCTCTAACTCATAATTACCAGGGGTAGCACTTAAATACACTACTTGATGAATCTTTTCATTAAACTCCTCAAAGTTTAACGGTCTATTGTCTAATGCACTAGGTAATCTAAACCCATATTCAACCAACGTTTGTTTACGAGAACGATCTCCCTTATACATTGCTCTAACCTGCGGCAAAGTCACATGCGACTCATCCACAACCAACAAATAATCATCACCAAAGAAATCCATCAACGTAGAAGGTGTCTCGCCTTCTTCGCGAAGTGATAGATGCCTTGAATAGTTTTCAACACCAGCGCAACTTCCTATCTCTTTAAGCATTTCTAAATCATAATTCGTACGTTGCATGATTCTTTCCTTTTCAAGCAACTTTTCGTTATCTCTAAAATACGCTGTTTGTTCTTTTAATTCTGCTTCTATACGTCTGATTGCTTCTTCAATCTTCTCTTTATTAGTAATGAACTGCGTTGCTGGGAAAAGTGTCATCACTGAATATTCATTCAATACCTCACCTGTTATAATATCAAATTCCCTAACACGCTCAATCTCTTCATCAAATAACTCGACTCTAATTCCAACAGTCTTCGAGTACGTCGGTAATATCTCAATAACATCCCCTTTCACCCTAAACGTCCCACGATTAAAGTCATAATCATTTCTAGTGAATAGCATATCAACGAGTTTACGAAGCAAGTTATCTCTCCCATACTCTTCTCCAACGCGTAATGTTAACACACTATTTCGATAGTCTTCAGGATCTCCAATCCCATATATACACGAAACACTCGCTACAACAATAACATCTTTACGTTCCAGTAAAGATGCAGTCGCACTATGCCTCATTTCATCAATCTCATCATTTGTTTGAGCATCTTTTTCAATGAATAGATCTCTCGAAGGAACATATGCCTCTGGTTGGTAATAGTCGTAATATGAAATAAAGTATTCCACTCTATTTTCAGGGAAATACTGTTTTAGTTCACTATATAATTGTCCTGCCAATGTCTTATTATGCGCAAGTACCAAAGTTGGTTTATTCACTTTTTCAATTACATTACTAATTGTAAAAGTTTTCCCCGTTCCAGTCGCACCTAAAAGGATTTGCTCTTTTACACCATTTTCGATGTTTGAAGCAATAAAATCAATTGCTTTTATCTGGTCTCCCATCGGCACATAATCTGCATGTAACTTGAATTTATTCATTTAACCACCACCAGTACTATTTTAACATATATTAGGTTCAATTACTCATATATGGTAAAATAAATTAGGTGATTTTATGAAAACATTACTCGTATCAATTAATGCAAAATACATACACACAAACAATGCTGTTAGGTTATTAAAAGCTAACAGCGATTTTCCAATTGATATCATCGATTTCACCATCAAAGATAACATCGAAACAATCATTTCTAGTATCACAACACAAGCATATGATGTAATAGGTTTTAGCCTCTATATATGGAACATAAACATGTTTCATGAAATCCTAGAGAAATTCCCCACTTGTAACACAAAAATCGTTCTAGGAGGGCCTGAAGTAAGTTACGAATATAAATCCCTTTTAAACAACAAGAAAGTTTCTTACATCATTAAAGGAGAAGGAGAACTTAGTTTTAATCAATTACTCCACTCGTTATCAAACAAACAATCTCCTAAACATATCGATGGAATTGCCTATAAAGATGGTGAAACCATCATTGATAACCCCCTAAAAGAAGTCATGGATCTATCTGATTTAAAGGCACCATACTATTTTGAAGAAGACATCAAACACATCCCAAATCGAATCGCGTATATTGAATCAAGTAGAGGATGTCCATATAAGTGCAGTTACTGTCTTTCATCCCTTGAGAAAAAAGTACGTTACTTTAAAGTAGAGTACGTCATAAAAGCAATCGATTATCTGATGGCGAAAGGTGTTAAAACAATAAAATTTTTAGATCGTACATTTAATGCGAACCGCAATACCCTTCGCATCTTAGATTACATTATTAAAACAAAAGGAAACACCGTATTTCAATTTGAAATTACTGGGGATACATTAGATCCCGCAATTATTGATTATTTAAATGAACACGCTCCAAAAGGATTAATACGCTTTGAAATCGGTATTCAATCAACCAACCAAGTAACAAACCTCCTTGTGGATCGCATCCAAGATAACAAAGCATTATTTCATAACATTAAACAAATTCAAAAAGGAAAGATTATTGATTTGCATCTCGATTTAATCGCTGGTTTACCTAAGGAACATAAAGATTCCTTCATAAATACGTTTAATGAAGTATTTATGCTAAATGCAAAAGAACTACAACTTGGCTTTTTAAAGATGTTAAAAGGAACAAAAATCCGAAGAGAGTCATCAAAATATAACTATGTATTTCACCAGCACGCTCCTTATGAAATCATCTCAAATGATGATTTAAGTGCAGAGGATATTCGCGAAATAAAACTCGTAGAGGAAATGCTTGATATCTTCCACAACAAAGGACACTTTGGTGAAAACATGCTAGATTATATCAATCACTACACATCTCCATATCAGTTCTTTTTAGATATTGGAAGACACTTTATAACAAATAACATACCGTTTAAAGGATATCAAATCCAAGACTTGTATGAAACCGTTATATCCTTTATCAATAATGAGCAAGTTACCTATAAACTACTGAAAGATTATTTACAACGTTCCAAAATTAAACCAAAAGTATTTTGGAACTCTACCATCACCAAAGAAACAAAACACAATCTATTTAACACAATCTCAAGCTCCCACAACATTTCAAAGGATGAACTATTTAAACATACTGTTTGTATTGAATCCCCTTTTGAATATACGGTTGCCTATTACAAGAATCTATCCGCCACACTATACAACATAAAAAGAGACAGATAATTCTGTCTCTTTTGTTTTAGTGATTCGAAATATACACAACATACTTGTAGATTGTATTGATAAACTCTTCCAAATCAATGCTTTCAACTTGATTTGAATATCGCACAATTGAACCAACAACCATACTGGTTATTACTTCCTGTTTGATTTTATCTTCCTTATAAACGATAATCCCTTCTTCTATTCCCTTTTGAAAGATAATCGAAAACTTTTCTTCAACACTATCTCGCGCACTTTCCATTTTTTGTTTTAACTCCTCTTTTAATCCAAGTGGTAGTTTATCAATAAAGTTTCGTGTAAATACTTCCATCATCATGCGGCTATGAGCCGCTATTTCTAGTAGTGTTCGAAGCGAGTATTTAAAGCTCTTCTCAAAATCTGCATCTTGGTCCATACTAGCGATGGTTTCATCAATATGCGATTGAATAATACGTAAAATCGCTTCTTTATAGATTTCATCTTTGTTTTTAAAATACTCGTATATTGTACTTTTACCAATATCAACTTCCTTTGCAATTTGTGATAAGGTTAAGTCCATAGAAAATCCTTCTTCTTGAAATTTTTTCGTTAATATATCTAAAATCTCTTCTCTTCTACCCAACTACCTTCACCTTCTTACTTGGAAGAAATGCCAATACAATAAATCCAACAAACAACACAGAACCTATCACAATAATGTATACTCCACCAAGCATGATATAGGCAATTGGTGTAATTACTACTGTAAGCATGGCAAATATAATACTTGTGATTAGTTTACCGTGATTTGTAATTAAATAATACATAATTGGAACAACAACTAAGGTTAACAATGTAGCATAGATTAATCCACCAATCGTCGTTACAGCCATTGGTTGCATCATTTCAGATCCTTCACCAAATCCGAGTGCCATTGTTGTTAATGCAAGAATGGTCGTTAACGCAGTCATTATAATCGGTCGTAATCTTGTTTTACCAGCCTCTAATAAAGCCTCTTTTATGTCCATTCCAGATTCACGTAATTGATTTGTGTAATCAACTAGCACGATTCCGTTATTTACAACTACCCCAGTTAAAATAATCAATCCAATTAACGCCACAACACTAACTGGTAATCCTGTTATCCAAAGGATTAAGAATCCACCAGTAAAGGCAAGAGGAATCGTAAACATGATGATAAATGGGTATGTTAAGCTTTGGAACTGAGAAGCCATAATCATATAAATTAATACAATACCAAGACCAACTGCCAGCAATAATACTTCCATCGCTTCCATTATTTCTTCATTTTCACCTTGTACTTCTAACTCAAGACCTTCTCTTATTTCATAATCCTCTAACAACTCGTTAACATCTTGAGCAACTAAACCAATATTCTCTCCCTCTTCAAGCATAATTGACACGGTTACAACACGAGTACCATCCACATGATTTACTGCTTCCATACCTGGAACAAATCCTGTTTCCTCTTCGGTAATAACGTCTCTGATCGGTATTAACATATTTAAAGGATTTAGTACTTCTAAGTCTAAAATCTCTTCCGTTGTAAAGTGGGAATCATCCGTTACAGAGTGACTATCATACACAAATATCTCATATTGATTTCCAGAGATATTTAAGGTAGACGTAGCTTGCTCTACTTCAATATATTCACGAACTGCAAGTAACACTTGAGCGACACTCAACATATTTGCTAAGGCCTCATCTTTATCAACTGTAATCTTAAATTCAGTTGTCACTTTACCAACACCACTATCAACTTCACTAACGCCATCTACCGTTTGAACTTGCTCTGCTAAATCCAATGCTTCAGAACGTAGATCGGTTAAATCATATCCTTTTAGTTGCAATTGAATCCCTTCGCCTGTTAGTGCACTTGTCATATTTTGTGTACCTGACACGCTTGATTCAACAACTGTATATTTATCTTCAAGTAAATCACTAATAATCGCCTGATTCTCTAAAGTTGAGTTTGATCGATCCGATTTTAAAATAACATTTACACTTGCACTATCAGCATCTTGTACACCAAGGAACATCATTTGCCCACCACCAAGTGTAATACCTATCGTTTCAACATCATCAAGCAACGCTAAATCTTCATTTAAATCATCGAGTACTTGAACAAAATCCTCAAATGTTAGTGGGGTGGTATCTGGATTTTCAATCGCAATTGTGATTTGTCCTTCATCACTTTCAGGGAAATACTCTAACCCTTGATTTGTCGCTAAGTAAATTGATAATCCAAATAATCCAACAACTGCAATTAGGATAATGATATAATACTTAAACGCAAACTTAAATACTCGTTCATATACACCTTTAATCTTTGAAATTACCTTCTCTTCATTATCCTTAATCTCCATATCTTCTTTTAACACTCGTGAAGATACACTTGGAACTAACGTTAATGCAATCATTAATGAAGCAGATAAACTAAACGCAATTGTCATTGCCATTTGAATAAAGATTTCTTTAATAAATCCCTCAATAAAGATAATTGGCAAGAATACACTAATCGTTGTAAGAGTAGATGCTGTAATAGCCCCACCTACCTGAGCAGTACCCTTAATTGCTGCTTCTTTATTAGATAACCCTTGTTTTTTAAGTCGAAAGATATTTTCCATAACAACAATGGAATTATCAACAAGCATACCAATTCCAAGTGCTAGTCCACCTAAGGATACAATATTGAGCGTTATCCCTGATAGATAGATTAATACAATAGCAAACAATAAACTAATTGGAATTGCAACCCCAACAATAAACGTTGCACGTGCATTACGCAAGAATAATACCAATACAGCAACTGCAAGTGTTGCACCAATCAACAAGTTTGTGACAACACTACCTGTTGACATATTAATAAACTCACCTTGATCTAATAATATTGTAAATTCTGTATCTTGTTCTTCTGATATATCGCTTAATACTTGATTAATCATATTCGTTACATCAGTAGTCGCAAAACTACTAGATTTTTGCACGGTGATGGTAATACTATTTTCACCATTTACTTTCGAATATTCTTTATCATTCGCATTCACAAATGTAATTGTCGAAATATCGTGTAAATTAATAACTGGATTATCTTTATTTAATAACGCTCCTGTCGATGCATCAGGCAAAAACATCGACATCTGTTCTAAATTTAAAAACGCAAGATTCTCAATCTCTTCTTTGCTTTCAAAATCATCGCCAACACGCACCAAATAATTTACATACGTTCCTTCTCCATTATCAATGTTTGCATATCCTACAGGAAACTCAAAATTATTTCCTTGCAACATCATTGATACTAATTCTTTATTAAACTCAAATGATCGTAACCCAGAAGCCATCTCAGGGCTAGTACCCTCAAGCATATCTGCCATCGCTGATAACTCTGCTTCATATTGAGTAATTCTTTCTTCATTTAATACTACTTGTAATTCACTTTCAAATGCACCACTTACTGATACACTAGCAACACCAGGAATACGTTCAACTTGTGGCAATACTTCTTCATTCACAAGCGTTGTTAAATCTTCCTGTGATAAATCCGCAGATACACTAAACGCCATAATTGGCATCATATCAGGATTAATCTTAATAATCATAGGATTTCCAACTTCGTCTGGCAAGTTGGACGTAATCATATCGAGATTCTCTCTCATCTCAATTACTGCACTATCCATATTTGCATCTGCCTCAAACTCCAACATCAAAATTGAAATGTTCTCTTGAGAAATCGACTCAATTGTCTTTACATTTGTCGTTGTAGAGAGCGTTTCTTCAAGTGGGTTTGTTACCCCAAGTTCAACTTCTTCAGGGCTTGCCCCGATATACGGAGTTACAACAATTCCATACGGTATGTTCATACTTGGGAACAAATCCGTAGTTAGTCTTGTAAAAGATACTACTCCAAAAATTGCTACAATAATTACAGCCATAAAAACCGTAATTGCTTTTTCAACAGAAAACTTTGCTAAATTCTTCATCTTTAAATCACCTTCTTATATTCTTTTCCCATTAAAATAAGTACCCGACCGAATGTTCGGTCGGGTACTATTATATCACTCATTCATTAAGAATGTAAAGGGGTAATCAGAAATTAATTTATATTTCCATTTCTTGATCCATTTGATGTGTCCCACGTAAGGTCTACATCAAATGATTGATCATCATTATTGTAATCTATACTACCATTTGATGTATCCAAAATCACTCGTCCTACATACACATTTTCTAACTCAATATCTCCATTTGATGTATCTGCATCTAACAATACACCATCTTGATTCTCTACATTAAGATCCGTTAATTTAATTTTCCCGTTAGACGTTCTTAAATCATACTCATCAAAGACTACATTATCAAGTTCGATTCGCCCGTTCGACGTATCTGCGGTTAAAATGCTTCCCGGAGAAAATACATCAATTAAATAAATCACACCATTTGATGTATGTATATCAACATCTTCAGTTACCATAACATCTTCTAAACGGATTAACCCGTTTAACGTTGTAATTGTCAAACTCTCCAGTTCCATATCATTTACTCGAACTTCACCATTATAGGTTGATAAGGTAGTTTCACCAAGCAGTAACCCTTGTGGAACTTCAATCACCACTGTATCGACACTACCGATAAAAGATAATATGTCCTTAATGTTTACCACTCTAAAATCAGGATAATCATTGCACATGTAAATCACAACGTTCGAGATGCATCTGCTGAAGAGTTTGTCAAAATCATGCATCTCGGTATACGTATGAACAACACTAAGCGTATCATTTGAACTTTCCACTAATTCAACTCGCATGTTTTCAAAATCCGTAACAATTGTCCATTCTTCCCCATTTAAAATATCCTCAGTTAGTTCCTCATCATAAATATCGGTTGTCTTTGGTTGATTCATCACTTCCGTAAAATAATTAGGTTCACTAAGCACTAACCTTAATCCCGTAACACCAATTACGGCGATAGCGCCAACGGTTGCAATATTTTTCATCATATTTAAAAGACGACGTTTTTTAAAGAATGCATCAACACTTACCTTACTTAAACGCTTGATCCATTTCTCTCTGCTTTTGGCCTTAAATACATTTAAATGCCAAATTAATACTTTCTTCAGCACCCATAGCGCTAGATCAAATACAACAAGTGCAAATAAGAAGAATAAGAAATAGACACCTGATAAGAACCAGAAGAAATACATATCATTCACTGTATGAGTGCCAAGAATCAACGTAAATGCACTAACATATGATAATAACGAACCGAACAGTGCAAATGAAACACTAAACAATGTTGGAATTAACCATATCGCGATCAGCACATCGAATAATATTAATATCACTAAGTTCCCCGTATCAATCCCTTGATATCTTTGTTCTTTTGTTTTTACAAATTGTTTACTAACGCCATACTCCGCTAGAATATTACGAGCAATTGATTCTGGAGACCCTAACTCTGCAATTATCTCTTCTTCTGTTTTATTTTCATAAACAGTACTCGTGTGAAATCGTTCTTCATAAAACCCTAACAACTCCACTCGCTCTTCCTTATCTAATACTTCTAAAGCACGATCTAATCGTCTCAAAAAGTCTACTTTATTCATATCGATCACTCCTTATCATTAAATTCACGACTCGTTCAAACTTCTTCCAATCTCGTTTTAAATCACGTAGTCTCTCTTCACCCTTATTTGATACTCTAAAATATTTTCGTGGTGGTCCCTCCGATGATTCTCGTAAGTATGTTTCGCATAATCTATCCTTTGTCATCTTCCTTAATATGGGATATATCGTGCTTTCACTTATCGCCATATTATGGTTGATTTCTTGATATATATCGTATCCATAACGATCTTCTTCTGCTATTTTACTAAGTACAACCATTTCTAAAACACCCTTTTTAAGCTGTGTACTCATACAATACCTCCTTTACAATATGTGGTACTACACAATGTATAGTAGCATACATTATATAGATATTCAAGTAGTTACACAGAAAAAAATCAAAAAAATAAAAGCTATCTTTTAGATAGCTCTTTTTTATGTAATATCAACAATTCTCATTCCATTTGTTTTTGAACCAATTGGGAACCCACCTGTAATAATGATACGGTCTCCAGATTTGATACCATACTCTTTCTTCGCAATTTTTATCGCGCTTGAAACTACTTTTTCAGTATCTGGCAACAATTCAAACACTACCGGCTCTACACCACTATGTAGTTGTAGTCCCTTTGCACTCTTCACAGTTGGTGTAAGTGCTAAGATTCTTGTATTAGGTCGATACTTTGATAAATACTTCGCCGTTCTACCGCTCATGGTTGGAACGATAATTAAATTTACTTTTGATTGAATTACCGTATACGCAACACTAATTGCGATCGACGTTTCAATTGCTCTTTCTTGTACCGCTGATTTGTTCGCACGTTTTACAATCTCTTTGCGATCAACTTGGGCTTCAATCATATTGGCAATCTTATTCATCATTTGAACAGATTCAACAGGATACATCCCAATTGCACTTTCACCACTTAGCATGATTGCATCTGTCCCATCGTAAATCGCATTTGCAACATCACTAACTTCCGCTCTTGTTGGTCTAGGATGTTCAATCATCGACTCTAACATCTGCGTTGCAGTGACACTGATTTTTCCTGCAACTAAACATTTTTCGATAATTTCTTTTTGAATAACTGGAACTTCCTCAGCTGGAACTTCCACTCCTAAATCCCCACGTGCAATCATAATACCATCGGCGATATCAATAATTTCATCAATGTTTTCAACACCCTCTTTATTTTCAATCTTTGCGATAATTTGGATGTTTGTGTTTCCGCTATACTTCATGATGTTTTTAATTTCTTGAACATCACTTGCTCTTCGAACAAATGAAGCTGCAATAAAATCTACATCATTTTTACAACCCCACACAATGTCTTGATAGTCTTTTGAGGAAATAAAATCTAAATTTGTTTTAATTCCGGGAAGATTGATACCTCTTCTATTTTTAAGTACATGCGCATTCTCTGCAACTGTTACAACTTTATGGTCCTCTGTTATCTTCGTAACTGTTAGTTCAAGATACCCATCATCCACTAAAATTGTATCGCCTTTTTTAACATCTTTATATAAATCTGCATACGTCACACTAAATTCAGAACTTGAACCCTCAATTTCCTCCATATGAATCGTAACTGTGTCTCCTTCTTCAACAACAGCTTTTCCATCCTTAAAAAGATGTGTGCGCACTTCAGGTCCTTTTGTATCTAATAGTGATGCAACCTGTGTACCTAACTCTTTGTTTACTTCCTCTAAACGAGTCATTCTTTCTTTATGGGTTTCATGATTTCCATGAGAAAAGTTCATTCTCATAACATCCATTCCTGCGTTTACAAGTTGTTTCATTACTTCTACACTGTCAGAAGCAGGTCCGATTGTACATATAATTTTTGTCTGATTAAAAGGTATCATAGTCTCACTCCTATTTAAGTCTTCCAACTAAACCGTAACGTTTATTTGTGATCTCTCTTTTTTTACTTAATGCATCTTTAATATCATAATCTACATAATCCATTCCACGTAATCCTACTGCACGTCCACCTTTACCTTGATGGATTAATTCAACAGCATATTCACCCATTTCTGAGGCAAGCACTCTATCAAATACAGATGGATCGCCACCACGTTGAACATGCCCTAATACGGTTGCTCTTGTTTCATATCCTGTATATTCTTCTATCTCTTCTGATAACGTATGTACATCAAGCATATTTTCCGTCACAATTACTAACGTGTGATATCGCTTTTTGTTATATGACTCTTTTATTTTATCAAATAATAGTTGTTTTTCAAAACCAATTTCAGGTGTAATTAAAAATTCACTACCACCAGCAATTCCACTATATAACGCTAAATCTCCACATTCGCGACCCATAACCTCTACAATACTACAACGATTATGACTCATTGATGTGTCACGTAAACGATCGATTGAATCAACGGCTGTTTGAAGAGCAGTGTAAAAACCAATCGTATAATCAGTACTTGAAATATCATTATCAATCGTTCCTGGTAATCCAATACAGCGAATACCCATCGCACTTAATGCTTGAGCACCACAGTATGTTCCATCTCCGCCAATTACTACTAACGAATCAATTCCGAGATCAAGCAGATTCTTCACCGCAACTTCTCGAATTTTTTCATCCGCAAACTCCGGAAACCTTGCACTACCTAAAATCGTTCCACCAGCTTTAATAATACGAGAAACATCATATCGATTTAGTTTCTTAATGTTCCCCTCGTATAGCCCTTTATATCCGAAGTATACCCCATATACCTCATATCCGTAATGTAATCCGCTACGAACTACAGAACGAATTGCAGCATTCATACCAGGTGCATCTCCACCAGAAGTCATCACTGCTATTTTTTTCATATAAATCACCACCAATCAGCATTATATCATAAATATATATTGATACAAGACACAGCTATAATGTATACGCTATCATTAGTTTAATTTATGAACTTTCTGTATTACTAGTTGTAGATTCCGATTTCTCTCCTCCACAGTAGCCATAAATAAACAAACATCACCTTTACTAATTTCACCATAAAATGCATGAAACGCTTCAGGGAATAACACACAATCAACTTTTTTAAACTCATCCTCAATACTAAGGAACGCCATCTCATCATTTTTCTTTGTTGTAATCTTACGAATTGATGAAATAACCCCAACAATACGAACGGTTTTCCTAAGCTCTTTTTTTGATAATTTAGAAGGCGTTAAAAGACGATGTTTCTTAATGTAATCCACGTGCTCTATAATCGGATTCATCGCTAAATTAAAGCCAAGTGCCATCTTCTCTTTCTCTTCTAACTCTTTGTATGTAAACTCATCCACGTTTTCAAGCACAAACTCTTCTGTCTCAATGAAGTTTCCATACATTGAAAAACTAACAACATCATCATATTTTTCAATCATTGTTTTTCGTGTTATATCAAACTCATCAAACGCACCAGCATAAATCAAATACTCCACAGCTCTCTTATTCACACTCTTACCATTACGAGAGATAAAATCGACATAATTCTTAAACGGCCCATTTTCACGTTCCATTAGAATCTGTTTCACAGTTGAGAGTCCAACATTCTTAATACCTAGTAACGGGTATCGTAGATTATTTCCTTCTGGATTAAATATACTATTGGAGCGATTAATCGAAGGAGGTAACACTCTTACGCCCAGTTTTGTCGCTTCATATATGTAGTTCTTCATTTGCGTTTCACTACCGATTACACTACTAGTTAACACACTAATAAAATACTTCGGATAATTCGCTTTTAAGTACGCCATCCAGTAAGAAACCATCGCATACGCAACACTATGCGCTCTGTTAAAACCATAATTCGCAAACTTAACGATGTAATCATAAATCTCATTACTCAGTTCTTTGGTATGACCCATTTTCATGGCTTTAGCGACAAAATTACTACGTTCTTTTAGCAACACAGATTCTTGCTTTTTCGATACTGCTCTACGAAGTAAATCCGCTTCTCCAAACGTATATCCTGCAAAAAGATTCGCAATCTTAATAATCTGTTCTTGATAAATAATGATCCCATTTGTCGGTTTCAATATTTCTTCTAACACTTGATGTTTAAATGAAACACTCTCTTTTCCAAACCGACGTTTGATATAAGAAGGAATGTTTTCCATTGGTCCTGGTCTAAACAACGCTAAGATTGTCACGATATCCTCAAAAGAATCAATTTGCATTTGTCCTATTAAACTACGCATTCCTTGCGACTCTAATTGAAAGATTCCTGTCGTCTCAACACGTTTCAATAAATCAAAAGTTTTTTGATCATTCGTTGGGACTTTATATATGTCAATATGACGCTTCTCATTTTGATTAATCAACGCGACAATTTTATGGATACTAGATAAATTACGAAGTCCTAAAAAATCAATTTTAAGTAGCCCCAAATCCTCTAAATCTTTTGCCTCATACTGCGTTTGCATCATATCAAGCAAACCTGGCTGTACCGCAGTATAATCTGTCAAATCACTACTAGTCACAATAATTCCAGCTGCATGCGTACTTACATGTCGCTGTAATCCCTCTATTTTAGACGAAATACTCAGTAATTTTCCTGCTTTTGAATCTTGATTCATAATATGTTGAATCGCACTAGATTCATCCATCATCTGTTGTATGGTTTCAAACTTGTTACTCTCCTTGATAATCTCATCAAGAAGAACTCCATGAACTTCTAAAACTCTCGCAGTATCGCGCAAGGCAGACTTGCTTAAAAATGTACCAAACGTGCAGATACTTGCCACCTTATTAACACCATAAAAATCGCGAACATACTTAATAATATCATCTCGTTTATCATCAGGTAAATCCATATCAATATCAGGCATAGTGATTCTTTCAGGATTCAAGAAACGTTCAAATACCAAGTCGTACTTAATTGAATCAACACTAGTAATACCAAGGCAATAAGACACCAAACTAGCTGCGGCGCTTCCTCTACCCGGACCAACTAAGTAGTCTTTACTTCTTGAATACTTAACAAAATCCCACACAATCAAGAAGTAATCATTGTACCCCATATCATCAATCACGCCTAGCTCATACTCAAGCCGATCAATGTATCGCTTCTTATCCACCTTTTGCCCTTTGAGTCTTTTTTCCAATCCTTTGAATGCCAACGCATGCAAATACTCTTTACTAGTACCACCTTTATTGTGTGGATAACTTGGTAATAGTATTTTGCTGAAATCAATATCAACATCAATCATATCAGCAATCACTTTTGTTCGTTTAATCGCAGATTCCATCATTGGATACATGGTAGTAATTTCATCATTTGATTTAAAATGATAATCTTTTTGATCCCCTAGTAAAACATCATTATTCTTATTAAATATCTTACTTAAAATATCATAAACTTCTTTGTCTTCTTGATGTAAGTATTTCACCTCATCAATAAGAACCAACTTTCCTAATGACTCAAATTTATCATTTAACTCTTCCAATATTGATGTTGCAAAAAACAAATCTGTAACACATGATAAATTACTATATAACTCATTCAACTCATTAAGTTTATTATTTCTAAAGTAATGTAAAAAATCTGATCTATCTGTATCAACAATCACAATTACATCCTTTACCAATTTCTTAAAATCAGAAAATGATACCACATGATGAATACTAGAAAGACTAGCTAGTTTCATAACGTTAACATATCCGTTATTATTCTTTGCATATACAAATAGTTGATTCTTTGTCTCAGGTGCTAACCCTTCTACAAATAAACGTAATCCAATGATTGGTTTTAGATTATTCTTTTTGCATTCTTTATAAAACTTTATTGCTCCATACATTCTATCATCAGTAATTGCTAAAGAGCTATATCCAGATGATATAGCTTTTTTTACTAGGTTTTCAATTGTAATGTTTGAACCGCTCATTGAGTAATGCGTTTCAGTATATAAATTCACAAACATCTAGCAACCACCGCCTTATTAAATTATATCATAGATATAAGCTAATAAAGAAAAAGAAAAGTAAATACTCTTACTTTTTCTTTATAATAACAACGCCAATGATTATTGTAACAACAAGAACAACAATATCAAATCGTTGAACAAAATCAATAAAGCTAGTTTCTTGTTCTTGCTTTAACTCAAACTGATATGTTTCGAGGTAATCTCGTTCACCAATCACCTTAAATGTATAATTTCCATCTTCACTTATCGTTATCGGAGATTCCTGATGTTGGTCATTTAAGTATCCCTCTCCATTAAAGTAAAACTCAAAGGGTTCATAATACACATGATGATTAATCAAGCCATCAATATCTCCTGTTATAGTGAATACAAGTGTCTTTGTATAGCCATTGATTCCCTGAATAACCACTTCATAATTTCCTGGTTCACTAATCACCGTCCCATCTACAAACACATCTTCATTTAATAGAACATTTCCATTACTCACTGAAATCGAGACACTTTCGGTGTATACTCCATTGTTTTCGATACCATAAACAATCGGCTCAACAATGAAGGTATACATATTTTCATTGTATAGAAGCGTGTAGTTACCTGGGTAGTCAATGGATACTCCGTTCATAACTACATCCTCATTCAAGGTTGCTTGATTGATAAAATCTATCTCTACAGAGCCACTATACACGCTATTGCTAGGTATATCTAACAAATCATCATAAAGGAGTATTTCAAGTTGATTTGTCAATGCAATTTCGTAAAATCCATCATATTCATAATCCAACAATATCTTATCGCTATTCAGCTCAAATGATTTCACTTCGATTGTAAGAGACCTTTGTTTTATAATCTCAAGCTGTTGATTCAACAGCAAAAAGTGATGTCCATTGAACTCAAATACTCCTTCATCATCAACGTGCTCATTCACTAGTGCAATAACCACATTATCAAGATTAAAAAGCTCTGTAACTTCTTCTAGTTCATCAAAATCATATACTGCTTTTGTTATAAAATTTCCCTCTACATCAAACGTAATAATAACAGCATCATAGAATGTATCTGCTCCCTTTATATGTGCAGAACCATAAACGTAAACGGTATTATTTAGCTCTGTTACACCATTTACAATATATGTTTCTCCTTGTACAACAAGCGAAGTGATAAATGGATCAATCCCCTTTTTCTCTAATATAAAACCTCTACTACCTTCTTCATAATAATCAGTTACAATATATGTTGTTTCTCCATCTTCAAAGGTTTTGGTGATACTTGCTTTCACACTGCTTTTTGATATAAAAAATACAAGTAATAAAAAAACGATTCTTTTCATGGTTACCTCCTTGTGTAAAGATAATACCCATATGAATCGTTTTTTTCTTATTATTTAATTAGTCTTACTGCATCCCTTGCAATCATTACTTCTTCATTTGTTGGAATTAATAAAACTTTTACGTTTGAATCTTCTCCAGAAATCACTGTTTCTTCACCACGAGTTAAGTTCTTTTCAAAGTCTAGTGTTACACCAAGTGCATGTAAGCGATCAATTACTAATTTTCTAGTTTCCCCAGCATTTTCTCCAATACCTGCAGTGAAACAAATCGCATCACATCCATTTAATGTAAGGTAGTAAGCACCGATATAATCCGCAATCATTTTTGCTTGTTTCTCAACCGCAAGAATTGATTTTTTATCACCTTTTTTCGCTGCTTCCCATAAATCTCTTGAATCACTTGATAATTCACTTAATCCTAAATATCCAGATTTCTTATTTAATTCATTGATTACTTCATCCAATGATTTATCTTCTTTTTGTGAGATATATTGTACAATCGCTGGATCTATATCACCGCTTCTAGTTCCCATTGGAATACCCGCTAGTGGTGTGAAGCCCATTGATGTATCAACACTTTTTCCTCTGTCGACTGCGCATAATGAAGCACCATTTCCAATGTGGCAAACAATCACTTTCACCTGATCAGGTTTTTTTCCAAGCATATTTGCTGCTCTAAGAGATACATATTTATGACTAGTTCCGTGGAATCCATACTTGCGCACTCCATATTTTATATACCAGTCATAAGGAACACTATACATATATGCAAGAGGCTCCATTGTTTGATGGAAAGCAGTATCAAACACTGCCACTGCTTCAACATTTGGCAATGCTTCTTTAAACGCGTGAATACCAGTTAAGTTTGCTGGGTTATGAAGAGGTGCTAAATCACTTACCTCGTCAATTGCGTTAATTACTTTTTCAGTAATGATAACTGAATCACTAAATTTTTCACCACCATGCACAACTCTGTGTCCAATCGCTTCAATTTCTTCTAATGATGATAACACTTGAAGTTCTACTAATTTACTAAGTAACATATCAACCGCAATACTGTGTGTTTGAATATCTGTTACTTCCTTTACTTTTTTACTATCATATTTGATGTTGAATACAGCATCATTAAGACCAATTCTCTCAACAACACCACTTGCTAAGACTGCTTCAGATGGCATCTCTAATAACTGGAACTTTAATGATGAACTACCTGCGTTTACTGCTATTACTTTCATTACATATCTACCTCTCTTTTATTAAACCACGCATCAATTTGATTCAGCGTATGATTGAATTTATCTACCTCTGTAAAACTCGGTAAATCAATTAATAAGAATTCTTTAACCGGAACGACATTTTCCCCGTTCTTCTGCAATATAAGAATACTTTTTGGTTGTTGCTTAAACAGTGTTTCACTCAGTTTTATCAACCCAAATATATATCCTTTTTTCTGCACTTCTGCTCGAAATACTTGATTCTTCTCTTGTTCAAAGAAGTCGTTGTTGATAATCGCAAGAAAGAACCCTCCATCTACCAATGAATCAAGATGATGATTAATTACTTTATAGGGAAAGTAATCATTTGAATCGTCATCATCAATATCACTAACAATCACATCAAAACCTTTGTCGTAGTACGCTAGTGTATCTTGATAAAAAATCTCATTCTCTATATCTAGTACATCTCCAATGTTTCTCGCAAGATTGCACTTTACAATATCATGATCAATACCATAGGCTTTCGCATCACAATCTAATTGATTAATAATCGTGTATAATAAATTCCCAGTACCTACTAATGGATCGAGTATTGTATATAATCCGTTAGTATTATATAGTTTTTTAATTAGATATGCAATAAAAATTCCAATTGTATCTGGTGTAATTAAACTATTCGAAAGATTCGCATGTTTGTACCCTCTTAAAAGAGCAAGCTGAACCGCTTTTCGGACTTCTTCATTCCCAAAAGATATATCAATAATATCTTGCTTAAAAGATGAAATTTTCTCAATAATTTCATCAGGATAAGAACCTTCTAGCTCATCATCAAGTAAATAATTGAAAGCCTCATTCAATCCTTCAAGATAACTTAATTTTTTATGTTCATATAATAATATTGCGAACTGATCAATATAATCAAAAAAGCGTTCTATTTGTTTCTTATCTATCATCTTTATCACCACAAAGGTATTATAATAGAGGGGACCCTAAAAGTCTAATAAAATCACATTTCTTGTGAAAAGAATTTTCTTTTGTTACAATCAAAACAGGAGGTAGTGAATATGAAGAAATTAGTAATTAGATTAATCGATGCTTACAAGATGAGAACGGCAAACACAAATCCAACATGCCGGTACCACCCATCATGTAGTACATACTCAAAAGAAGCGTTCGAAAAGCACAATTTTTTCTATGCTTCATTACTCTCAGTTTGGCGCATTTTACGATGCAATCCTCTATCAAAAGGTGGATATGATCCAGTGCCAAAAACAAGACAAGAAAAAAAAGAATCGGAGGATACGAAATGAGTTATTTAGATATTAAATTAGCTGCGAACGATGACAAAGAATATACGTTAAGAGATTTTAAAGGACAAAAAGTCATCTTATATTTTTACCCTAAGGACAACACATCTGGTTGTACACTTGAATCAAAAAGTTTTACAGCTTACAAAAAAGAATTCGCATCAAAAGGATATACCATTATTGGGTGTAGTAGAGATAGTGTGAAATCACACAAAAACTTTATTCAAAAACAAGAACTAGATTTATTACTACTGAGTGATTCTGAAGAACAATTAGTAACTGCATTCGATGTATTAAAAGAAAAAAGCATGTATGGTAGAACCTACATGGGCATAGTCCGAAGCACGTTTATCCTTGATGAAGAAGGAAACATCATCAAGGAGTACCGAAACGTAAAAGCAAAAGGTCATGTAGAGCAAGTACTTAGCGAAGCATAAAAAAAGGTTTCGAATTTCGAAACCTTTTAATTTTGACTCCATCCAGTTTTTGCTGCATCGATTTCTCCTGCTCTTCCAAGAGCTGTCTTAACAACAACTAATCCTAATACTTCATATATTACTGTCGCAGCAAGTACAATTGTCATGATGTACTCACCAATTTCAGTAAATCCTTCAATTAGATCAAAACGTTGTTTGGCGGTTAACGCCATATCGATTGCAACCCCAGCTTGAGGTATTAATGTAAATCCTAAATATTTAACAACCGTTGGTGGTGCCTTAACTGCTTTCGCACTAAAGTACGCACCTGATACTTTCCCGATAACACGTACAAAGATGTAGATAAGACCTACAACACCTACAACGATCAACTTGGTTAAATCAAGTTCCATACCTGCAATCGTAAAGAATGCAAGCATAATTGGTGCTGCAAATAAATCAGTAGTTCGCGTTAATCGATGTTCATACGATTCTTCAATCGAGTTCGTTAACACTACCCCAATTGTCATTGGTAATAAGATTGCTGAAGCATGTACTGCTTGTCCTAATCCAATACCAATAAAAACAGCTGCAATAATCGTCATCATTAGTACTTTATCTGTTTCTCGGTTATAGCGTTTCACCAAGTAGGTTAATACAATTCCAATAAACCCACCAATACCAAATGATAATACAATTTCTTTAACTGGTTCCCACATCATTTCAAGAACACTTAAATCTGCTGCTCCTGCAATTGGTAACAACGTTGTCCCAAACGATAACATTACCGCAAACAACATAATACCGATAGCATCATCTAATGCTACAAGTGGTAACAACACATCCGTTACAGGACCCTTGGTTCTGTAATTTTTAACAACCGCAACAATTGGTCCTGGTGCTGTAGCAGTTGCGATAGCACCCAAGATTAATGCATAGGTCCAAATATACTTTCCATCTGTAACAGTCATATATGCCCACACTGCTCCTGCCACTAACACAGCAGTTGAGAATGCTTGGGCAAATGTAATGATTGCTACTTGTTTCCCCGTTTTCCTTAACTTAGATAAACGAAGTTCTAAACCAATCGTATATCCGATAAATCCAATTGCTACTTGCCTAATAATCGTGAAATTATGTACCATATGTGCACTAATGAGATTAATCACGCTTGGTCCAACCAAGATCCCAATTAAGATGTATCCCGTTACTTTAGGGAAATTAACTTTTTCAATTAATTTTCCCCCAATTAACGCGAACAATATCATTAGTCCAACATTTAGAATATTATTCGATCTAAGAACTTCTACCAATGTCTCACCATGTTCGGTAGTAGCACTTAATAAAAAATTCATTTTCATCTAACCTCTCTTCACCTTGAACTTTCTAAATAGTTCAAGAAACTCTTCTTTCTTCACAGCTTTCGAGTAATACTTACCTGCTCCAATATTAATGTCGAGAGATTTAACTAATTTAATATCTTCAAGTTTGTCAATACCAGTAGAAACAATTGTTAAATTAAATTTCTTTCCAATTTCTGACATAAATTTGTAAACACTAAACATTTTCATGTATTCCTGTGTTGAATCAACTCTATTTAATAAACACTCTGATAACTTCAGAATATCTACTTTTAAATCTGCTAAATATGTAAGTGAAGAACTTACATTCGTATACTCATCCAACGCAATTAAGAACCCAGCATTATGAAGTTCTTGTACTTTTTCGTATGCTTCTGCATCTGTTATGAAGTGCTCGTGAATCTCGATAATAAAATCAGAAGGATTACAGTTATTCGCAAACATAACTTCTCTTAATTTCGGGATTTTTACGTGTTTTAGTGTGTATGCACTAAAGTTTACAGATGCCTTAAATCTTGACGATAGCTTAATCTTCTTTTCATTGCGTAACTCGTAGAGAAACTGCACTGTTTCTCTAAACATATTCATTTCAATTGCATAAATCAATCCGGTCCATTCAGCAATTTCAAGGAATTTATCAGGTTTTAATTCTTTTCCATTTAATTCCCACCTTGATACTGTTTCAAACCCAATTATCTTATTTGTGAACGTATCCACAAACGGTGCAAATTTTGGCTTAAAGTCTTTATTTCGAACTGCATTGAAGATATTTTGTTCAATTTCAGTCTTTTCTAAG
Source organism: uncultured Candidatus Izemoplasmatales bacterium (assembly GCA_964652375.1). GTDB lineage: Bacteria > Bacillota_I > Bacilli_A > Izemoplasmatales > Izemoplasmataceae > CAZZAP01. The sequence continues at coordinate 3,275 of CAZZAP010000009.1, read as the reverse complement.
TATAAGTTCTTCATTGATTGATTCGCAAATAATAACTTATTCCTATTATGACGCTTTTCATGATTAATGGTGAAGCGTAAAAATTTCAGAATCGTTGTTAAATCATCACCTTTAAAGTCATCGTGATCAAGCACACAAATATTTGACTTAACATTGTATGAGCTTCCTCCTACTTTTACCGGTTGATTTAAGATAACTTTTAATTCTTCTGGTTCACAAATAATATGACTCTCTGTTACAATCATAAATTGTCCAGCACTTATGCGATACACGTCAGATTTACCGCAATAATCTTCTAGCGATTTTACTAGCTCATGCAAAATTCCATCTACGGCTTCAATACCGAAGATCGAATTCATACGGCTTAGTCTATCAATATCCACATAAATAAAATGAACATTATCCAATGATTTATTCCCGTAATCACGATATAATCCATGTAAATTAGGTAGTCCCGTAAACTCATCTATAAAAGCCAGTTTTTCCAATGTTTCATTATTCATCTTATTCACCTCTTTGTATAAATCTCAACGTTATTATACACCCGCAATATATGAAATGCAAATATATATCTTTAAATCGTAACAACCCTTGAAAAAAAGTAGCCGTAGCTACTTTTATCTTTAAAATGGTGCGGGTGACAGGACTTGAACCTGCACTCCTAAGAACTAGAGCCTAAATCTAGCGCGTCTGCCAGTTCCGCCACACCCGCAAATAATGGCTGGGCTAGAAGGAGTCGAACCTTCGGTCACGGAGTCAAAGTCCGTTGCCTTAACCACTTGGCCATAGCCCATTATCTGGGGCGACTGATGGGAATCGAACCCACGAATGTCGGCGCCACAAGCCGATGTGTTAACCACTTCACCACAATCGCCATCTCAAAAAGAGACTATACCTATTTTATTCAAAAGGAAAGTAATTGTCAAGTAATATTTTAGAACTTCTCATTAAATTTATATAAACGAAAATTAATACATACAGAAAGTATTTTTTTCACAACTCTCTTGGATTATGAAAACGAATCCTGTATAATAACAAAGGAAGAAGGCTGTGATAGAAATGAAAAAGAAACTAGTTAATTCAATCAAACTATTTCTGTTTATTTTTTTCTCAATTGTTTACTTAGAATTACTATTTAAAATAAGACTTTTTGAGAACTTAAATTTTGATGCAGAATTACTAAAAATGTTCCTGTTTGCATTCTCATACTCTGCTATGATTATGTTTTTTATTATGTTTTTTAAACCAAAGTCTGTTTATGTTATGACGCTCTCCATTATGTCATTCATAACATTCTTATTTATTAACCAAGAAATCTACAACTCAATCGTAAACAATTTCTATTCGTTTGCAATTGCTGGTGATTTTGCACTTGGACTATCCTTTATTAATAAGTATCTTGAAGCAATTACATTTGGTATGAATACATATTTCCTACCTATAGTACTGCTCTTATTATTTTCAAATCTAGAATATTTTACATTCGATGTTGAGTACGAATCTATTAAACATCCTTTATTAGGAATTGGTGTTATAATACTATTGTTTTTTGCATCACTACAAACAATTGACGAAACGGTTGAAGGATCAACCAGTGAGTTAGTTTATAGTGATATGGATTTATATACATTTATGTACAATCCACAAAAAGCACTCAAGAAGTTTGGGTTGCTAACGTACACTCAACGTGATTTCTTTAGTCTATTTCGTATTGATCCGTTAACGGAAGAAGATCATGAAACACTGCTAGAAGAGTATCTACAAGAGAAATACGATGAACTAGACTACAATAGAAATGAATACTCCAATATGTTCCACTCTAGTAAAAACAACAAAAAGAACTTTATCTTAATAATGGCTGAGAGTTTAGATACCTATGCGATACACCCTGAACTTACTCCAACATTATACGACTTTATGCAAGAGAGTGCGTATTTTGAAAATTACTACTCTCCTTTATACTATAGAAGTACGGCAGATACAGAGTTTATGACTCAAACGTCATTCTTCCCAGATAAAAATGTTACATTGAGTATGGATCAATACTTAGAAAACACATTGCCTTATACGCTTCCTAAGATGTTTGAAAAGCTAGGGTATAAGACCTATTCATTCCATAACTATACTGATTATTTCTATCCAAGAAAACAGTTCCATGAACAAACACTTGGCTATGATCACTATTTTGGAGCGGTCGAACTTGGAATGTTACCAGAACCTGAAGGAATCATCAATAATCATGATTGGCAATCTGATTTAGAGTTATTCCAATTGTCACTTGATGCGCCTATCTATAATGATTTTGGCGAAGTGGTTGATACAGTAAGTTTCCTAGAAGATGATTACTTCTTTGTAAATTACATTACTGTTAGTGGGCACTTTAGATATAGTAAAAATCACGAAGTGGCTCAATTACATTATCAAACTGTAGAAACCTATTTTGATGATCATCCCGAAGAACAAAGACCTGATGATAGTATTATCTATTATCTAGCAACTCACATGGAACTTGATTTAGGACTTCAATACTTAAAAGAAGAACTTATTCGCACAGGGAAATGGGACGATACAGTCATTATGGTTTATAGTGATCATTATGCGTACGGTTTAGATGACAATGTCATTTGGGAATACGATACAATGAAAAATGCTGAAGATCGTAATCCTGATATGGAAATTCATAATGTACCAATGATGATTTGTGTTGGAGATGGTGCAACACTTGAAACAGTTTCATGTGATGGACAACCAGAATTAACTGGTACAATCCCGAACTACATGTCTTCAATTGATATCTTACCAACAGTCGCCAATTTATTTGGATTACCACTCAACTACAAATATGCCTTTGGGAAAGACGTATTTAGTTTTGAAGAAAACTTTGTACGCTTTGGAGATATGAGTTTTGTAAATGAGTACATGTACTATGACTCACTTAGTGAAGAGTATTCTTTTAAAGAATCATTTATCTTAGATACGGTTCCAAATTCATTTGATTTATACTCAAACAATATATCGATTGGACTCTACTTAAGTGATGATTATTACATTGCCCCAGAAGGCTATGAAAGCAAAGAAGAATATATTCAGGTTTACATGGAAAACTACATGAAATTGATTAATGCGGAAATGGTTCGTGATTATCAATATAACGTATCATTATTACAACTTGATTTTTTCAAACCACCTGAAAACGAAGAATAAAAAAGCAACCTACTGGTCAATGTCGTTAAGTTAAGAAAATTGAGAAAGACCTTTCACGAATTAATGTGAGA
>CAZZAP010000008.1:0-61649 GCA_964652375.1 uncultured Candidatus Izemoplasmatales bacterium | reverse complement strand
CAATTCAATTCATAGTCTTTTATTTCGTGTCCGTTTTTCTTGACACAGTTCATTTTGTGCTTTTTATTTATTTATTTATAAATCTAGTGGCTTCATTTTTTTGATTAAGTACACAAATGGTGTATCCAATCCAGCAACAATTACCTTAATTAAATACGTTGTCCAATAAATTTGCCACACAACTTCCCATGCATACCCATCAGCACCAAATATCACAACAGGTGCAAAAGCAATAGGAACAAAGATTGTAGTATCAATTAACTGAGAAACAAGCGTAGAACCATTGTTTCGAAGCCATAGCATATTGTCTTTTGAATACTTTTCTTTAATCTTTTGAAAGAAGTACACATCAAACATTTGCGATACTGCATATGCTAGTAAACTACCAAGTGCTATTCTTGGTAAAAACCCAAAAATTGTTTCAAGACTTCCTTGCGCAAAATCAATCTCATTCGGTTCAAATACTAATGCTAACTGCATTACTATTACTGTTGCAAATAAACTAAAGAACCCAATGTATACAGCTTTTTTTGCATCTTTTTTACCGTATTTTTCACCTAGAGCATCCGTTACTAAGAATAACGTACCATACATGATATTACCAAGTGTAGCGGCAACAACTATAAACCCTAAATCAAAATCAATACTCTTTGTTACTTGGATATTTGCTAAGATTGTACCCATCGCAATCCAAGCGAATAAACCTGTTTTACCAAATAATTTGTAGATCCCTACAATTAGCCCAAAATTAACAAGGGCAAATAATAACCATAATATTATATTCATAATTCCTCCTAGTTTTGTTATCGCAGGATGGTTCCGAACTGCGTAAAGCATTTTAACTATATAATAATGTTGTTCCCTTGTCAAATAAATAATATAATAAACATAGCAACTTTTATCAAAACAAGCAGCTCCCAATTTGGTAGGATTGAAGTGGAGGTGATGCATCTTGTGGAAAATTAACATTCAAGAAGCCATTAACTGGATTGATGGAAAACTTGAAGATAATCCTAGTTTAACTGAAATTAGTAACTATCTAGGTTATTCAGAGTTTCATACCAGTAGAAAATTTAAAGAGTATACCGGTAGTACATTAAAACGTTATATTATGCTTAGAAGACTTACCAATGCAGCAAAAGAGTTACGAGATACAAATTCCAGAATTATTGACATTGCATTCAAATACGGATTTCAATCTCAAGAAGCTTTTACAAGGTCATTTTATAACGCATTTTTAATCAATCCTGGTGAATATCAAAAGACGAATAAACCAATTCCATATTTTTTAAAAAAAGATGTATTATATCCTGATAATCTAAACAAAGAAGGAGACGTGATTATGGTAAAAGATGAAGAAATTAAAGTAAGAGTAGAAGAAATCAAAGAGCACAAACTGGTATTTATTAAACGAAAAAACGTAAACAACTACATGGATTTTTGGGACATGGTAGATAAAGAAGAAGGAATGGATTGTGATTTACTGCACGGTGTACTTGCTAGTATTCCAGGGAAATACCCAGAAGGATTCGGAGCATTTACAAAAGATGGGTATCTATTTGGCAAAGATGCCCCAATTGATTATGATAAAGGTGCATATCCATTTGAAGAAACGATTATTCCAACTCAGAAATACCTGATTTTTGAACACCCTGGATTTATGGAAGCGGAATTTGGAGAAGCCCTCAAGCAAGTGCGAAGAATCGCCCTAGAAACATTTGATTTTAAGCTACATAATTATCAATTAGACACATCCTTTGTGACTGCCTATGAACATAGTGGAATGGAGCTGTGTTACTACTTCATTCGCATTCCAATAGAGACTACATAATCGTAAGAAGCTGTTTCTAGCTTCTTTTTTCATGTTATAATGATTTTATAAGGAGTGATGAATCATGAAAGTAAATCGATTAAATATTCTCGCAACAGTCTTAACCATTGCTTTCATACTTGGATTCTTTATCATCGATGAAGCGGTGTTGTTTGAAACCTATATTGGTGTTCTATTCATACTTTTATTACTACTAGCCTATCTACTAAGCAGTTATGCAATGATGAGTTTTGATCACCAAATCGTATCAAAAGGAAACAAACACAAAGAAAAAATACTGGGACTAAATATTTACATCTTATCCTTTTTTACACTCGTCATGATGTTATACATCGCAGACTGGTACTATGCAGTAAACATACTAGTATTAATTCTCATATTTGCATCTTTATTCCTTCTTACAGTCTACTTTGCACTAGCATATATGTTTGATTACGTTATTTTACAAGACGATGCGTTTATCGCATCCTCATTCTTATCTTTAAAACCAGAAACCATTTACTACAAAGAGATTAAACTAATTCGGTTTGGTGGGTTACTAAACACCCTTCAAATTGAAACAGATAAATCAAAAGTGCATGTGGATGTATCACTCGTAAATATTGATGCCTTTTTAAATGACATATCTTCACAAACAGAGCCTAACGTTCATGCGGAAGCATTTGAAAAACTAAGAGACCATTTTAAACGCTTTGGATTAAAACGTAATCTATCATACTTAGATTATTTCAACCACAAAACATAGGAGAAAACCATGAAAAAACTTCTTTTATTACCGCTCATACTATTTGGGTTAATTGGATGCATGGCAATGGAGCCAACAGATGATGTTGAAGCTCCTATTTTGTATTTGGTAGGAGAAGAAGAAACATACATAGAAATGCATGAAGAATATGTCGATATTGGTGCCTATGCGAATGATAACGTAGATGACTATGTAGAAGTAATCATCACCGATACCGTTGATACAACAACAAGTGGTACCTACTACGTGTACTACAATGCAAGTGATAATAACGGCAACGAAGCAGAAACCATCTATCGCACCGTACATGTTACAAAACAAGCTCCATCCATTACAATAGAACTTGATTATACGACTAAAAACTCGATCAGAGTAGTTCATACATTATCTGATCGTGATAATGCTATGGTGCGTATTGATATCGCCATTTATATTAACGGAGAAGATACACCACAAGAAATCAAGCAATTAACTACCCCGCATGGGATAGAATTTTATAACTTACTCCCATCAGTAGATTATCAAATAAAAGCATTCCTATGTTATGACTTACAGGATCATAACGAGCAACAAACAACTACCTCAAATACCATAGAAGCAGGTGTCTTTAAACGTTTAAACGAAGTGCACCGCTCCGTCATAAGCGATAGTGATCACTTCGATGTCCTTAAAGACATCATCTATCTCCCATATCGTTATGAAGATACCGATTCAGTAAACGATATATTATTGAGACTCGCAGCGATTGATATTGAGCTGTTAAGAGGACTTAGAACTGCGCATGTAGACATCATTCTAACAAATCGACATATTACAGATATTAAGGAGTATATTGATTTAAGAGGAGTCACCCCTAGAGGCTGGGAAGACACTGGGTTAACATGGGAAGATATTCCTGGTTTAGGAGGAAATCCGGTTGTAATAAAGATTGGAGAAAGCGATCCTGGTGATTCCCATAATTCAATTAACCTTGAGCTCCATGAAGTAGCACATGCAATCAATTTATTTTTACTTGATCAACTTTCTGAATCTACGGAGTTTGCCGTAATTCACGCAGCTGAGAAATATAGCATGTTTGGTGAGTACCCCTATTACGATTATAAAGAAGAATATTTTGCGGAGTGTTTTGCGTATTATTACTATAGCGCAGAATCAAATGCAGCGCTTTTAGAAAAAGCACCTCTAACGCACGCGTTAATTGCTGGTCTATCAATTGACTATTTTGAAGAGTAGTAGTTTCTATTCTTCGATTCAAGACCTTTATTAAGCGAAGTGATTTTAATGATATTGAAATCTTAATACCATTTATAAACTCTGTTTTTTTACTAAGAGTCATTTCTAAAAAAGTAGTGCCTTTACTCTTTTTTCTTCATCAAAATCATGTTACAGACTTGAAGAAACTGTAACAACGAATCCTGCTCAAATCATAAAGAAGCGTTTTCATTGCTTCTTTTTTATAATTAAGACAAGTTTTTGTGCGAAATCCTGTAATTTATAGTAAAATAGATAATAGTAACATAGGGGTGATCAACATGGTATATAAAACAGGAATTGATATAGGGAGCACAACCATAAAAGCAGTTGTGATTAATGGAAATCAAGAAACGGTATACAAAACATACATCAGACATAAAAGTAGTATTACAGATGCATTAAAAAGTATGTTGAGAGATATTCGTGACAATTTCAATGGCACAACGATGTACTTCAATTTTACAGGTAGCGCAGGCATGTTTTTAGCAAGTGGTATTAACATGCAGTTTACACAAGAAGTCATCAGTGCAACAACAGCCCTAAGAAGCGTTAGCGATGACTTTGATGTTTGTATTGAACTCGGTGGAGAAGATGCAAAGATCATCTTTTTTGATGGAAATAACATCGAACAACGCATGAACGGTACGTGTGCTGGTGGAACTGGTGCTTTTATTGATCAAATGGCTACCTTATTACACGTTTCAACCCCTGATGTAAATGAACTAGCTAAAAACTATCAAAAAATATACCCCATCGCAAGTAGATGTGGTGTATTCGCAAAAAGTGATATTCAACCTCTGTTAAATCAAGGTGCTTCTCATGAAGATATCGCTATAAGTATTTTTCAGGCAATCGTTAATCAAACTGTTGCTGGTCTTTCACAAGGACGTAAAATTAAGGGAAAAGTGGCCTTTTTAGGAGGACCACTAACATTTGCAAGTGAGCTTCGTAAACGATTTATCGAGTTTTTAAACTTAGAAGATGTCTTTGTACCTGAAAACGGAGAAGTATTTGTTGCATACGGTGCTGCACTGCACGCAAGTGAAACAAAATGTTCGATTGAAGAGTTAATTGAAATTGTTGATTATTACGATAAACATGAACGTAAAAAAGTGAAAAAAACACTCACTGCTTTATTTGACACTGAAGCGGAGTTAACAGAATTTACAACTCGTCATGACAATGCAAAATTAGTTGAACGTGATATTACATCTTATAAAGGAAATGCCTACTTAGGAATCGATGCTGGTAGTACCACAACAAAAATGTTATTACTAAGCGAAGACAATGAAATTCTCTATTATTACTATTCTCATAATAAAGGAAACCCAATTGATATCGTAAAACAAGCATTATACGAAATGTATGAATTAAAAAATGATGATACCATCATTAAAAGCGCGTACTCTACAGGTTACGGTGAAGAACTGATTAAGCACGCCTTTCAGTTAGATAGTAGTGAAGTAGAAACCATTTGTCACTACAACGCTGCGAAATACTTTATGGACGATGTAGAGTTTATTATTGATATTGGTGGACAAGACATGAAGTGTTTTAAAATAGAAAATGATGTCATTTCATCGATTATTTTAAACGAAGCATGTAGTAGTGGTTGTGGCTCATTCTTAGAAACATTTAGTACCTCGTTAGGGTATGATATTCAAGACTTCGCAACACTAGCACTTGATAGTAAAGCGCCTGTTGATTTAGGATCAAGGTGTACTGTCTTTATGAACAGTGGTGTAAAACAAGCACAAGCAGAAGCAGCTAGCACAGTTGATATTAGCGCAGGACTTGCGTATAGCGTTGTGAAAAACGCATTATATAAAGTAATTCGCGCAGTTGATGTAAAACGTGAACTCGGTTCAAAAATCATCGTACAAGGTGGTACATTCTACAACAATGCCGTGCTCAGAGCGTTTGAAAAAGAAATAGGATTAGAAGTTACTCGTCCAAATATCGCCGGGTTAATGGGTGCATTTGGTGCTGCATTACTAGCTAAAAATTCACCATCAACTGTTTCAAGTATACTCACCAAGACAGATCTTGATGAATTTACCTATTCAACAAAACAAGCTACCTGCCGCAAATGTAGTAACTATTGCCCACTTACGATAAACATCTTTAAAAACAAACGTTATATTAGTGGAAATCGTTGTGAAAAAGGCGCAGGAATCAAAAGCGATACGGTCTTTAATCCGAATCTATATGAATATAAATACGATAAAATACTGAGTTATCAATCAGAAAACAATGTCCCATACAAAGGAACCATTGGTATACCACTAGTGTTAAACATGTATGAGAACATTCCATTTTGGTTTACATTCTTTAATGAACTTGGCTTCAGGGTAACCTACTCCGATCGAAGTTCAAAAGACATCTACGAATTAGGGCAAGATTCAATGCCTTCTGATACCGTGTGTTATCCTGCAAAACTAGTGCACGGTCATATTGAAAACTTAATTTTAAAAGAGATAGATTATATCTTTTACCCAAATATGCCCTTTAACTTTATTGAAAAAGACTACAGAGACAATGAATACAATTGCCCAGTAGTAGCCTTTTACCCAGAAGTAATCGGCTCAAACATGGACAATCTTAATACCGATATATTCCTAATGCCATACGTTAGTCTTAACAGTAAGAAGTACTTTGTCAAAGATTTAGAATTGTTATCAAAACAACTTGGTGTTTCAAAGTCACAGATGAATCGTGCGTTTGACAAAGCACTCGAAGAATACTACACGTTTAGAGAAGACGTTCAAGCAGAAGGAAATCGCGCATTGGCCTTCGCAAAAGAACACAATAAAAACATCATCTTACTAGCTGGTAGACCATATCATATTGATCCAGAAGTTAATCATGGTATTCCTCGTTTGCTACGCAGCTTAGATGTTGTTGTACTGAGCGCTGACAGTGTAAACACCCTTGCTGATCAAGATAAAGTTCATGTATTAAACCAGTGGACATATCATACAAGGCTATACGATGCTGCAAAATTCATTAGCAAAGTTGAACATGCAAACCTCATTCAACTCGTCTCATTTGGTTGTGGGTTAGATGCCATTACCTCAGATGAAGTACGAAGTATCATCGAACAAGAAGGAAAACTATACACCCAAATAAAAATCGATGAAGTAAACAACTTAGGAACTGCTAATATAAGAGTTAGAAGCCTACTTTCTACAATGAAAGGAGGGGTATAATGGCTACCGTTATATATGAAGACGGAAGAGCGTTATTCACAGAAGAAATGAAAGATGAATACACACTTTTAATTCCCGCAATGGCGCCATATCACTTTGAGTATTTTGTCCATATCCTAAACAGTGAAGGATACAAGGCTGAAGTATTAAAAAACACCAGCTTTGATGTAATACACGAAGGGATGAAATACTCCCATAACGATATTTGTGTCCCTGCAATGCTTGTAATTGGACAATTTATTGATGCCATCAAAAATGGTGGATATGACATTCATAAAGTTGCGCTAGTAATTACCCAAACTGGTGGTGGCTGTAGAGCAAGCAACTATGTAGCTTTAATCCGTAAAGCCTTTAAAAAAGCTGGATACGAGTTCATTCCCATTATTAGTGTTAATGCAGTTGGTTTAGAAAAGAACCCAGGATTTAGCGTGACAAGAAGTATCTTACTAAAACTGATTACCGCGCTCATCGTTGGTGATGTCATGATGCAACTATACAACGAAGTAGTTCCGTACGAAGTTCATAAAGGCGATACTGAAAAAGCCTATCAAGAAGTAAATCACGTGTTAAATGAATACTTTTATTACCCAGACTACAAAGTCTTTTACCACCCTACAAGGCTATTTAAAAAAGTAATTAAACGCTTTAGCGAAGTAGAAGTGGATCACAGCGTAAAGAAACCAAAAGTTGGTATCGTAGGTGAAATCTACGTAAAATACAGCCCCTTAGGAAACAATGGCTTAGAAGAAATTTTACGAAAAGAAGGATGCGAAGTAATCACACCAAATATGTTTGATTTCGTGCAATACACATTTGATAGTAGTATTCACGATATAAAAAAATACGGTGGTAAACGAAAACTCATTCCTGCCTATCGATTCTTAATTTGGTTTATTGAATACCGCAGAAACAAAGTTAGAAGACAACTTAAAAAATATGGATTTAGAGTACCAATTTCCTACTATAAACTACGAGACTTAGCAAAAGGCTTTATCTCAAGAGGAATGCACGTAGGAGAAGGATGGTTATTAACCGCTGAAATGATTGAGTTAATCAAGCTAGGAAGCCCAAATATCGTTTGTACACAGCCATTTGGTTGTCTACCAAACCATATCGCTGGTAAAGGTATGATTAAAAAAATCAAAGATCAATACCCACAAAGTAACATAGTAGCGATTGATTACGATACAAGTGCAACTGAAATTAACCAGATGAATCGTATCAAATTAATGGTTAGTAACGCAAAAAGGAATTTAAAAGAAGAAGAATAGTCATTCTTCTTTACCTATAAGAATGAACAGATGCGTTATTCTGAATGGGATTTTAGGTGATTAATAGAAGATGGAATATTTCCAAAAATTAACGAAGTAGTTGACTAAAGAGTATAGATAATATACTCTTTTTTATGTATAATATGAGAGAGGTGATTTGATGGCAATCAAATATGAGTTAATACATGAATGTACACAAACCGGCGCAAGATATGGAATATTACACACAAAACATGGGAGTTTTGAAACTCCTATCTTTATGCCAGTTGGTACAAAGGCAACCGTAAAAACACTTGAACCAAGCGAAATAGAAGAGGTAAGCGATGGTCTTATTTTAGGAAACACCTATCACCTTTGGCTACAACCAGGAGATGACATTGTTAAAGACCATGGTGGTATTCGTGGTTTTATGAACTGGGGTCAAGCACTCCTAACCGATTCAGGAGGCTTTCAAGTTTTTAGTTTAAGTAACATGCGAAAGATCACCGAAGAAGGTGTTGAGTTTCGTCACCATAAATCAGGTGAAAAACTATTTATGAGTCCTGAAGACTCGATAAAAATCCAACATAACTTAGGAGCAGACATCATCATGAGCTTTGATGAGTGTCCTCCATTTGATGCAAGTTATGAGTATATGAGAGATAGTGTCGAGAGGACACTTCGCTGGGCAAAACGAGGAAAGCTGGAACATCAAGGTTCGACTGACCAGGCACTTTTTGGAATTGTGCAAGGTGGACCACATGAAGACTTACGTAAACATTGCGCTAAAGAGCTAATTAAAATGGACTTTCCAGGATATAGCATCGGTGGATTAAGCGTAGGTGAAAGTAAGGTCGAGATGTATAAAGTTCTTGACTACATGAAAGATGTCATGCCAAAAGACAAACCAAGGTATTTAATGGGCGTTGGAACACCAGATGACATCATTGAAGGTGTAATAAGAGGTATGGATATGTTTGATTGTGTTAACCCAACAAGACTAGCAAGACACGGTAGCGCTATGACAAGTGTTGGGCGAGTAACCATCAAAAATAAGAAGTTTGAACGTGATATGACACCACTTGATCCAGCTTGTGACTGTAAAGTATGTACCACATATACTAAAAGTTACATTCGTCACTTATTTAAAGGTGAAGAATCACTTGGTCAACGCTTAGTAAGTTATCATAATTTATATTTCATAAAAAATCTAACAAAAAATATTCGAAATGCGATAAAAAATAATCGCCTGCAAGATTTTCGAAATGAGTTTTTCTCAAAATACTATAAATAAGCCGTTTTTTGTAAAAATAATGTTTATTTTAGTACCTAAAATATGTTATAATAAGTTCATCAATTAATTGGAGGTAAAAATATGTTCGAATCAATGGATAATTTTAATCAAAAACCTACAATTAAAGTAATCGGTGTTGGAGGTGGCGGAGGAAACGCAGTGAACCGTATGATTGAGAATGAGGTTCATGGTGTAGAATTCGTAGCAATAAACACGGACGCACAAGTATTAAGACTATCAAGAGCTGACACAAGACTGCAAATAGGGAAAATGCTAACTAGGGGTCTTGGTGCAGGAGCAGATCCAGATATTGGACGACGCGCTGCCATTGAAAGCGAAGATGAATTAAGAGAGTTACTAAGTGATGCTGACATGGTATTCATTACTGCTGGTATGGGTGGTGGAACTGGGACAGGTGCTGCACCAGTTATCGCAAGAATTGCCAGAGAAATGGGATGCTTAACCATTGGTATCGTCACGAAACCTTTTAGTTTTGAAGGTCGTAGAAGGGTTGCAACTGCCTTAGAAGGGCTAGATGCATTAAAACCGTTCGTTGATACATTAATTGTCGTACCTAACGATCGTTTACTTTATGTTGTTGATCGTTCAACATCAATGCTTGAAGCATTTAGAGAAGCAGATAACGTACTACGTCAAGGTGTTCAAGGTATCGCGGAAATCATTACCGTACCTGGACTAATTAACGTGGATTTTGCTGACGTTAAAACTGTTATGAAAGATAAAGGTACTGCCTTAATGGGTATTGGTATTTCTAGTGGTGAAAATCGCGCTATTGAAGCCACAAGTAAAGCAATTCATTCCCCATTATTAGATGCTAATATCGATGGTGCAACGGATGCTATCGTTAATATTTCTAGTGGTGTAAACATCGCTTTATGGGAAGTAAACGAAGCAGTTGAAGCAATTCAAAACGCAAGTAGTACAGAAATCAACATCATTTATGGTACAACGATTAACCAAGATATCCAAGATGAAGTAATCGTTACTGTAATCGCTGCTGGTTTTGATGAAAACAGAACTGTTAAATTAGAAAACATTGGTGTTTCTCCGGTTGAAGAAGAAGAACCAGCTGAAATCGTTGAAGAATCCAAAGGAAAACAAAAGAAATCAAAAGGAAAGAAAAAGAAACTAGAAGAGGAAGAAGAACCTTCTAAGACAACAATTCCTTCTTGGTTAAAATCAAGATTTAAATAAGCGCCTCTGGTGCTTTTTTATTAAGTAGGTGATGTCATGAAACGCAAGTTCACAATAATCTATGCTGCTATCTTACTCGCAGTTATTTTACTGTTTGTATTTTTTCCCGACATGGATGATTTACTGATTATTATGTTAGCAACATTTTTGTTTATACTAACTAGCGCATTTACGTACTCAGGGAGAAAAAAATGAAATTTTATACGAGTGAAATAAAGAAACGAATACCAAACGATACAACAATCGTAGCAGCAACAAAATACTTTACACCAAGTCAGATGATCGAGTTATATCATACTGGCATTACCCATTTTGGTGAAAACCGAGTTGAAATTCTACTTGAAAAAATGGAAGCCTTACAAAATCTAGATATAACCTGGCATATCATCGGTACATTACAAACCAAAAAAGTAAAAAAAATCATCAATCAAATAACCTACTTACACTCACTTGATACCATCAAACTCGCGATTGAGATAAACAAGCGTAGAACCTCTCCGTTAAAATGTTTTATTCAAGTAAATATCAGTGATGAAGAATCAAAACATGGACTTAATAAAGAAGAGGTAATCCCGTTTATACACGAAGTAAAAGATCTTCCAAATATCGAGATTATTGGTCTGATGGGAATGGCAAGTTATACAAGTGATGAAACGCAAATACACAAGGAATTTCAAGTCTTAAACGACTTGCAAATGAAGATAAAGGAAACACTAGATATAACCCTAGCTGAGTTATCAATAGGAATGAGCAATGATTATCTGATTGCCCTTGAGCATCAAGCTTCATTTCTTCGACTAGGTAGTGTATTATTTAAGAAAGAGGTGTAATTATGGCAAAAGATAAAAAAGCAATCGACCGTGTTCAATTTGTTCTAATGAATAAAGATATTGATGTCTTTAAACTAGCAGACAAACTCCTAACAAGAGTACCGGTTATTGTCAATTTTGATGATTACAATGATATTGAATCAAACAAAGTAATTACCTTTTTAAGTGGGGTAACATATGCAATCGATGGGGAAATCGAACTGATAAAAGAAAAAATATTCTTATTCGCAACAAAACAAGACTACAAAGACGGGTCTTTACGAAAGTTTGTGAAAGAATACAAGGAGTAAAATTATGCAGACAGTATTAATCTATCTGTTTTGGTTTTTACGTATTTACTACTACTTACTAATCGCATCCATTTTATTAACATGGATTCCAGAAGTAACTCGCACCGAGTTTTATAGGTATTTACGTAAACTAACAGATCCATATCTACGAGTATTTAGAGGACTACTTGTGTTTGGAATGGTTGATTTAACACCGATACTTGGTATCTTGTTATATCAATTTGCCCTTTCTCAATTAGCCACAATCATCAATAGTTTATAATGGAATTCAAAGATAAAGTCATCCGCTTTCTGAATCAGAAAAAAGATCACCCCATTCTTACTAAATTCCTTACATTATCCGAACAACAAATCATTCAAAATACACTTTCAAATAAAGTGTATTTTCGTTTATATGGAGGCTATAAAAACGCTGAATTAAAGCGCGCAGTCCTCTATCATGACACCGATTGTAAGATTACAGCATTTCAAATCTACCACAATGAAAAATACCTAACGCTTACCCATCAGAATATGTTAGGTACACTCCTTTCCTTATCTATAAGTAAAGAGAGTATTGGTGATATCCTACCAAAACAAGGAGTTTTCTTTGTCACTAGTGAAATCAAAGAATTTATCGCATTAGAATTTACAAAAATCAATCAGGTTTCAATCACATTAGAAGAAATTGATGGACAGAAGGTGCATCATGAAAAAGAACTGAAACTCAGTTCTTTTACCGCTGATTCGTTGCGACTTGACTTAGTAGTTAGTAAACTGATAAAACAAAGCCGAAATGATGCACAAGAATTGCTTCAAAAAGAACTCATCAAAGTAAATCATATTATTGAGACAAAACCGACAAAACAGTTAAAAACAGGTGATATCATCTCAATTAGAAAACATGGACGTTTTGAGTTACTAGATACATCAAATACCTCACGAAAAGGAAAAATTATTGTTAAATATGGAAAATTTATTTAAAAAGGTTGAAATCATTCAGTTATTTGTTACAATATAGAAGTATATAAAACGAAGAGTAGGATACGTATAATATAAACACATTTAATACAGAGACCAAGGGGTGCTGAAAACTTGGATAAATGCTATATTATATATCACCTATGAGTTAACATTCGATAAGTAGGATGTTACGTATCCCTGCGTTAAAGGGCTAAAGCGCTAGGAAACTAGAACCAAGGTGGTACCGCGGATTATTTGATTCGTCCTTTTTAAGGGCGATTTTTTTATTATAAAGGAGTGAAAACAATGAGTAAAGATTATAAGGCAACCCTTCACATGCCAAACACTGCATTTCCAATGAGAGGAAATCTAGGAAACAATGAACCAAACATGCAAGAAGAGTGGGATTCACTTGATCTCTACAACAAACGTTTAGAGAAAAACAAAGGTAATACAGAGTACGTCTTACACGATGGTCCTCCGTATGCGAACGGAGATATCCATATTGGACACGCTCTAAACAAAGTATTAAAAGACTTTGTACTTCGTTATAAAGCGATGAGCGGTTTCTATACAAGATATGTACCTGGTTGGGATACTCACGGTCTTCCAATTGAAACAGCACTTGTGAAGAAACGAAAAGTAAAACGTCACCAAATTCCAAAAGTGGAATTCCGACAATTATGTGAAGAGTACGCACTAGAACAAGTAGACAAACAACGAGAACAATTTAAACGTCTCGGTATTTTAGGAGAATGGGATAATCCATATGTAACACTATTCCCAAAATACGAAGGATCTCAAATTAAAATATTTGCTGAAATGGTTGAAAAAGGATTAATCTTTAAAGGATTAAAGCCTGTTTTCTGGTCGCCTTCAAGTGAAACAGCACTTGCAGAAGCAGAAATCGAATACCATGATAAAAAATCAGCATCAATCTATGTTGCAATGGACGCAGTTGATACACAAGACGTCGTACCATTTGACTTTAAGTTCATCATCTGGACAACAACTGCATGGACAATCCCTGCAAACTTAGCCATCGCAGTAGGAGATCATATCTTATACTCATTTATCAAAGTAAATAACGAAACTGTCTACCTTGTAGCGACGGAGTTAATCGATGAATTAACAAGAACACTAGAATGGGAAACAGTAGAATCACTAAAAGATGTAAAAGGAAAAGAATTAGAAGGTGTTACATACAAACACCCTCTATATGACAGAGTAAGCCCTGTTGTCTTAGGACACCATGTATCTACAGAAGGTGGAACAGGATTAGTTCACACTGCACCAGGACATGGTGAAGATGACTTTATGATTGGACAAAACTATGGTTTAGAAACACTATGCCCAGTTGATTCAAAAGGATATATGACAAAAGAAGCAGTCCAATATGAAGGACAGTTTATCGATGAATGTGGTAAAAACGTATGCCTTGATTTAGATGCGATGGGGCACCTATTAAAACTAGAATGGTACACACATAGTTATCCACATGACTGGCGTACTAAAAAACCAGTTATCTTTAGAGCGACCCCACAGTGGTTCGCATCAATCGAATCTCTAAAAGACGATATGATGACTGAAATTGAAAACGCAAATTGGTTCCCAAAATGGGGAGAATTACGTATGACAAATATGGTAAAAGACCGTAAAGCGTGGTGTATCTCACGCCAGCGTACATGGGGAGTTCCAATTCCAGTATTCTACAATGAAGACGGATCTGAAATCCTTGATAAAGACGTTATCAACCACGTAGCTGACGTATTTAGTGTGCACGGAAGTAACGCTTGGTACACGATGGATGCGAAAGACTTATTACCAGAAGGTTACACTAATGAAGCATCACCAAATGGTAATTTCACAAAAGAAACAGACATCCTAGATGTATGGTTTGATAGTGGAACATCACATCAAGGTGGAATGGCTGATTTTGATCTTCCATATCCAAGTGACCTATACTTAGAAGGTAGCGATCAATACCGCGGTTGGTTTAACAGTAGTTTATCTACAGGTGTTGCAGCATTTGGTAAATCACCATACAAAACATGTGTAACACATGGCTTTGTATTAGATGGTGAAGGACGTAAAATGTCGAAATCAATGGGGAATGTAATCGATCCATTAAAAGTAATCAAGCAAATGGGTGCTGATATCCTGCGTCTATGGGTAGCATCTGTCGATTACCAAAGTGATGTACGCATCAGTAACGATATGATGAAACAAGTAAGTGAATCCTATCGTAAAATCCGTAATACAGTTCGCTTTATGCTTGGGAACTTAGCAGATTTTAACGTTGATACAGACTATGTACCATTTGAACAATTAAACGATGTTGATAAATACGTTGCAATCAAGTTAAACAACTTAGTAAAAGATGCATTAAAGCATTATGATAACTTTGAGTTTGATGCAGTATATAGAGATGTAACTAACTTTGTAACAAGAGAGTTAAGCGCGTTCTACTTAGACTTCACAAAAGATGTTTTATACATTGTAAAAGCAGATGATCACGCTAGAAGAAGCATTCAATCTGTCTTATATGACTCTGTATTAACACTGTTAAAACTAACAACACCATTCTTACCACATACAACGCATGAAGCATATAAACATCTTCCAAATCACAAAGAAGAAAATGTATACTTAGAAAACATGCCAACAGTAAAAGAACTTGGAAACGAAGACTTAGAGAAGCAGTGGGATACATTTATGGATGTCCGCGCAAATGTGTTAAAATCACTTGAAGAAGCAAGAAATAAACAAGTAATCGGTAAGTCATTCACAGCCAAGTTAACGCTTTATCCTCAAAACGATGTAAAAGAATTACTTGAAGGACTAAACGCAAACCTTGGTCAAATCTTCATCGTTTCAAAATTCGAGATGAAAGAAGGAACAGGTGAATACACCTTCAATAACCTATCAATTGATGTTGAGAAGGCTGAAGGAGAAACATGTGATCGCTGCTGGCAAGTAGTTGATCACACACATGATGGGTTATGCTCTAGATGTGAAGATGTTCTAAAATAAGACTATTTATCTCAAAAGACTATGCGTTTTATGCATAGTCTTTTTTAGAATCTTTTTTAGAATATCCATCAATAATATTGGAAAGACATATCTTAATATTGAGTTAATCATGTCAATATGATACCCTAAAAGATGAAAGTAAAAATAAAGACATGGAGGTGCAATATGTTTGATGATGCAACATCGATTAAAACCACACTTTTTACATTCTACATCGCATACATATTATTTGCCATAAGTAAGCTAATTATTGATAATGATTATAGTTCAGTATCACTTGTTCTATTAATGATTACAATTGTTGCAACTATTGGCTTTACATTAGCCTTAAAATACGCTGATAACTACGTATTAGTACAAAAGATATCAATTTCATTTTACATATTCTTTGCCCAGTCTTTACTTTGGCAAACACTTGGTAGTGGTCATGTTATTTTTCTATTACTTGCGATATTAATCTTACTAATAATTGTTCTTTCATTTAAAAAAGAATATCGAAATTCCTATATTAAGCTATTTATCTATTATAATGTTTCTTTAATCTTTATTGATATGGTTTGGCGTGCTGATAATACGGAGATAACATGGTATTTCAACAGTAATATATTTGCTGTTTTCTGGATTACATCAAGCATCATTGCAATCGCATTTATAAATAGATTATTCACAGAAAAAATCCTTCATGAATTACAAGACCAAACATTTCATGACAACCTAACTAAAGTCAAAAACAGTCGTGCATTTTATCAAGATATAGAGCGATTTGATCTTGATTTTGAACGTTTAAACATTGACTATACACTTGTATTCCTTGATATTGATAAATTTAAAGACATCAATGATACCTATGGACATTCAATTGGGGACGAAGCACTTATTGCTTTTTGTGATGTTATCAAGCGTAATATCCGTAGCAATGATGATATCTACCGAATCGGTGGAGACGAATTTATCATCGTCTTTCGTAAAATGATGAAAGATCAGATATACATAAAAATGGAACACATCAAGAAAAAAATTGATGAACTCGATGTACATGGCATAAATATCAAGTTCTCATACGGTGTAAAAATCAAAAAATCCGTAGACGTAAGTGGTATTGCTTTACTAAAACAAGCAGATGAACTGATGTATCAAGACAAAAAAAACTAAGAAAAAAGACCCTATGCGAATATATTTATCGCTTGGGTCTTTTTATGTTTTTGATGGAAATGCATCTAAAACAAAGTTTTTTATATCCTCTTCAGTATAACCAAATACCTTGTGTATCAACTTCACATACGTCTGATATACATCAACTGAGTGCGATACCAAAGCGCTAAAAATGCAATGTGCAATATCCGATTGATATTCACTCTCTGCTTTACCGAGTTTATACTTCGAAATAGCAGATAAATGATACAGGTTTGGAAGTGCTCTTGAATCTTGGACGTACTTTGAATATTGTATGCCTTCTTGACTTAAATCTAATGCTTTTTGAATATCTCCACTAGATCCATAGATTTTTACTACAGTGACAAATACTGTAGGCATATAGAATCGACTATTGCCTGATACATAGGTAATATCTTCTTTTAAGATCTCATACAAACGATTT
The DNA here is from genome assembly GCA_964652375.1 of uncultured Candidatus Izemoplasmatales bacterium. Taxonomy (GTDB): domain Bacteria; phylum Bacillota_I; class Bacilli_A; order Izemoplasmatales; family Izemoplasmataceae; genus CAZZAP01. The sequence goes on along the minus strand of CAZZAP010000008.1, from coordinate 44,159 downwards.
ACTGCATCGTACCTATTCTGTTTTGCTTCAAACGCAGCTATTTCGACAAGCAAAACAATATCCCTAAACGAGTAATAGGATTTCTGTAATACCCCTGGATAGTCAATAAATGTAGCATAGTTTCGAATTTTTTGCTCAATTGTACGTTTTGAAAATGTGTTATTAAAAAGAAGCTTACAAAGCTCATACAAAGATTTAGTTTCATACCCTGTTAAATGAACATTTTCAAAAGAATCCAAGATAATCTTTGCCTTTTTATACTCATTTGCCTGTATATATTTATAGAGCTTATCAAGTTCTTCAAACTCATTTAGTTCCTTTCTATAAAAGTAATTTAGGAACTCACTATTTGTCAATTCAAGTCTTTCGATAAACTTTGATAAACGAACTTGTGGACAAATATTTTCACCGTTTTTATATCGCCAGTATTGCCTTTTAGAACAAATGTCTTCAATAAAATCGTCAATATTTATATTGTTATCTTCCCGTAATTCATCAAGATGATAAAAATACATCGTCTCTATTTTCATAAAATTCCTCCTTTGTGCCATACCTGTCATTAACATTCCTCTTGCCACCATGTAAAATGTAGTTGTGGAAGGGGAACGCTATGGATAAGAAAAGGGCGACTAATACAGAATGATAAAATCTGAGGTAGTACAAGGTACAAAAGGTACATCAATCAATAAAAACGATTATGATGATACCCCCACACCACAAATAAAAATTACACCTTACACTATTTCTAGTTTATCAAAGGAAATCATTAATTCAAAGAATAAATAAACCAGTAGACCTTATTTACTGGTTTATTTATGTTTAGTATATATACCAGTTCACTAAATATGATGAGCAAATACTAAAATTAGTTGAAGTTCATAAGGAAGTTGAAATGAAAGTACTAGATGGGTTTGAATTTTGTGGATATGATATTCATGAGGATCTAGGAACAAGTATGTTGCATGGATGTTGTATTGATTTTGATTTTGTTGATATAACTTGGTTAACCAAGTTTGGAGTCGTTAATTCCTATGCTAATGCAAGAAAACTTATTGAGTCTAATTATGAGTTATTTTATTATGATCCAAGCGAGACAGAGTCTGAATTCCCAAAACAAATAATTGCAATATGGAGAATGATTAAGTAAACTCAAAATAAAATCAAGAGAGACACATAAATTTCTATCTTATTCTTTACCAGTTCATCCTATTATCAAATATTATTTATATAAATGTACGTCTCTATTTGTGCATTCACAAGAGTAATCAATTTAGAAGAATCTTTACAATTAAGTTTAGTAAAGGTTCTTTTTGTTTGTATGAATTGATTTTTAATAGATTATTTATTATAATCTAATTATCGTTTAATCCTATGATACGGATAGGAGTGTACAAGTCCCCTAAAATTGGCTTACGACGAAATACAATTTAGGAGGAATAGATATGATAAAGCGTGAAATGAATATTACTCCAAAAAATGTAACCTTTTATTTTCTTGGGGTTTTTATTTTGTCGTTAGGAGCAGTAGCTGCGATTGTATCAAATCTAGGGGCAGGACCATGGGATACTGTCAGTGAGAATTTTCGTATGTTTGCAGGGATTCCACTAGGGGTAGCATCAGCGATTGTAATGAGTTCCTTAATCTTATTGACTGTGATACTTACAAAGAGATTAGAACTCTTTGTATTAGCAATTAACACGATATTGGTGTCATCTGTCATTTATTTTTGGGACGTTTTTGTGTTTAATGAATATAGAATGACTGTCTTTATCGATGGTTTACCGTATTTTATTGTTGGGTTATTAGCGATCCCGCTTGGATTAGCACTAATTGTGGCTTCTCATTTTCCAGCAATGGTATTTGATGAGTTAACATTCGCGTTAATGAACCTGTTTAAGGTGAAAAGTGTTGCGAAAGTACGTATTGGACTTGAAGCAGCAGGTGTAACGTTTGGTATCATCTTGGGGTTACTACATGATTCTACGCTTGGAGCTGTCGGGATTGGAAGTATTTTAATGGTACTGTTAATCGGACCAATCTTTAGTACGTATCTTCGATTATTAGGAGTAACGAAATGAAACGACAAAACATGAAAATTGAGCCAAAAAGTTTTATCTTGTACTTTATTGGCTGCATCTTTATCGCATTTGGTGTCGTATTGATGACCAAAAGTAATATTGGAAATAGTTCGTGGGATACATTGCATTATAGCCTCGAGCAGTATTTCCTAGGAGTACACAATGTTACCTGGTTTACGATGGGCGTTGCGACTATTGTTGTCGCACTGACATTTACATTTATCGTTATCATCTTGAATCGAGATATTAGCTACTTATTAATGACGTTTTCAATTTTTATCGTTGGAGCTGAAATTGATTTATTCTTTTATCTCTTACGTGATGTGCACATATCAAATATCTTTTTGCAAGTACCTCTTTATATAGCAGGTGGATTAATCCTACCTCTAGGTGGTACATTGCTGATAGTATCTACATTTCCAGCTGGGATATTTGATGAATTTAATCTAACCTTACTTCGATTGTTTAAAACTACCAGATTAGCTCTAGTTCGTGGTATAATGGAGTTGTTAGCGGTTGGAACTGCAATCATGATTGGGTTTCAAGCAAACATTGGATATGGAAAAGTAAACATCGGTACACTTATCTTTAGCGTAAGTGTTGGTTATATACTCAGAACCTATTTGAAACTATTTGAAAGGATGGGCTATTATGAAAATAAACAAATTAATTGATCATACCTACTTAAAAGCAGTAGGTACTAAAGAAGAAATTGACACATTATTAGATGAGGCAAAAGAATTTAATTTTAAAAGTGTTTGTGTAAACCCAACATGGGTATTACATGCAAACTTAGCACTTGAGGATACAGATGTACTTGTATGTACCGTAATTGGATTCCCTCTTGGTGCAAATACCTTAGCTACAAAAGTATTTGAAACAAAAAATGCACTTGAAAACGGTGCAGATGAAATTGATATGGTATTAAATATCGGAAAAGTAAAAGAAGGTGACTTCGATTACATTTACGATGAAGTACGAAGCGTTAAAGAAGCATGTGGAGACAATACACTAAAAGTTATTTTAGAAACGTGCTACTTAACAAAAGAAGAAATCAAACTAGCTAGTAAAGCGTGTATCCAAGCAGGGGCAGAGTTTGTTAAAACAAGCACAGGTTTTGGAACTGGTGGAGCACTAGTTGAAGATGTAAAAATTATGAAAGAAATCGCTAAAGACAAAGAAGTAAAAGCTTCTGGTGGCGTTCGTTCAATCGAAGATGTAAAATTAATGGTTGAAGCTGGCGCTACAAGAATTGGAACAAGTAGTGGCGTAAAGCTTGTCCAAGGTGAAGAAGTAGATACGGATTATTAGGAGGAAGAAAACATGGCTACACCGCATATTGAAGCAACAAAAAAACAAATCGCAAAAACTGTATTAATGCCAGGAGATCCATTAAGAGCAAAGTTTATCGCAGATAACTTTTTAGAGAACGTAGAAAAATTTAATAACGTTCGTAACATGTTTGGATTTACTGGAACATACAAAGGAAAACAAATTAGTGTCATGGGTAGTGGTATGGGAATGCCTAGTATTGGTATCTACTCATACGAGCTATTCAAATTCTACGATGTTGAAAACATTGTTCGTATTGGTAGCTGTGGAGCATATACAGCTGATTTAGACCTATACGATGTTGTCCTTGTAGATCAAGCTTGGAGTGAATCAAGTTTCGCTGATACGCAAAACGGAAAAGCAACAGAATACACATACCCAAGCAAAGAATTAAACGAAAAAATAGAACACATTGCGACTGAATTAAAGATTCCACTTCACAAAGGAACAATTCATTCAAGCGATGTATTTTACCGTGAAGATTTCACAGTATTTGAAAAAATAAGAGATGAAAAGGGCGCAATTGCAGTAGAAATGGAGTCTTTTGCATTATTCCATAACGCAAAAATGCTCAATAAAAACGCTGCATGTCTTTTAACTGTATCAGATAACTTAGTAACCAAAGAAGAAACGACATCAGAAGAACGTCAAAATGCGTTTACAAAGATGATGGACATAGCACTAGGTCTAGCAGAATAAAGAAAAAAAGTGCGGAAGCACTTTTTATTTAGGTGATATCATGGAATTTATTAAAACAGCAGTAGAAAACATTGATCTAAATATTATAAAAACATCTAAATTCAAAACAACACGAATTCAGGTGTCTTTTGTTGGTGACGTCGTAGAAAAAGAACTAACAGCAAGAGCATTAGTACCCTACCTACTAAAAACCGTTTCCAATAAATACCAAGAAGAACAAGAATTACAAAAACATTTAGAAGAGCTCTATTCTGCTACATTGAATGTTGGTATCAACAAAATATCCAAAGCACATACCATCACATTTGATTTATCCGTAATTGATAACGTGTATACCATTGATCATGAAGATTTAATGGATGAAGCATTTTCATTTTTACATGAAATCATCTTTCAGCCTTACTTTAAGGAAGATGTCTTCCAAAATGAAAAACGTCTACTTCTTGAATACTTCCAAGGGATTTATGCAAATAAAATGAAATACTCGGTTAAACAGTTGGTAAAATCAATGTTTAAAGACGAAACATTCCGCTTAGATCAACTTGGGAATCAAGAAGCATTAGAGAAACTAACCTTAAACGATGTAAAAGAAGCATACAACAACCTAATAAAGAACGATTTAATGTTTATCACAGTAGTTGGAAACGTCGATGCAGAGGAAATAAAAAGCTATATTAAAACATACTTTACATCGAATAACGTTACACGTATTCCTGTACTTCTATCTGATGAAGACAAAGAGATTTCAGCAATCAACACCATCAAAGAAGAACAAGACGTGCAACAAGCAAAACTAGTATGTGGATATCGTTTTGATGTAAAATACAGAGAAAAAGACTACTACGCTGCAACAATCTTTAATTTACTACTTGGAGGAAGTACTGAAAGTCTCTTATTCCAAGAAATTAGAGAAAAACTAGGACTAGTATACTTTATTAATAGCTCGTATAACCCATATAAAGGAGCATTGTTCATTTATAGTGGCATCAATCAAGATGACTATCAAAAAGTACTTACCGAAACAGAAACCCTGATTGAGCGTATTCAGCAAGGAGACTTCAAAGACGAATTAATCGACATCATGAAAAAACTCTTTAAAAACGGAATGATTCAAGGGATGGATTCAAACCACGCGCTCGCTGGAAAAATAAGCCAATCGTACTTATTTAACTTTGAGTACAGCATTCAAGATACACTTGATCACTTAGAACGTGTCACAAAACAAGACGTTATGGAAGTAGCTAGAAAATTACGTAAAGATACTATTTACTTACTAAGAGGTGCACTTGATGAATAAAACAATCCTAAAAAATGTAAACGAAATACTCTATCATGAAGTACTTGATAATGGCTTGCACGTCTATATGCTTCCCAAAGCTGGTTTTCAAAAAACCTATGTGACATTCTCAACAAATCTTGGTAGTTTAAATGAAAAGATTTGTACAAAAGAAGGAGATTTTATTCTCCCAAAAGGAATCGCTCACTTCTTAGAACACAAACTCTTCGAACAAGATGGTAAAGATGTAAGTACTCGCTTTGCAAGGCAACAAGCAGAAGTTAATGCCTTCACGCAGCACAACCGTACAACGTATTTATTTAGTTGCACAGACCACTTACATAAAAATTTAGAAACACTGATTGACTTTGTTCAACATCCCAAATTTACAGAAGAAGGAATCAAACGAGAAAAAGGCATTATTACACAGGAAATGAAGATGTATGAAGATGATGCGAACACCGTTAGTTACTACGGCGCTATCAACAACATCTTTCATGCGCATCCATTACGTAATAATATCCTCGGTACCAAAGAATCACTACAAGACATCACAAAAGAAACACTAGAAATAACGCATAAGTACTTTTATAACCCTAGTAACATGATTCTATTTATTACAGGGAATATCGACCCAAAACAAGTACTTGCATTTATCAAAACACTCCCGTTTAAAGAAGAAGTATCCTTTAAACGTAAAGAAATAGAAGTAGAAGGCATCAACGTTTTACAAACACATCAAGAAATACACAAAGACATCGTTATACCAAACTTCCTGCTCGGAATAAAACAAGCAGGAATCACAAATCCAAAAGACATTATGCGAAAAGAAATCACACTTAGTATCCTAACCGATCTTATCTTTGGAAAAAGTTCTTTATACCACAAAGAATTGATACAAGAAGGACTCATTAACGAATCCTTTGGTATGGATATTACACTAGAGCAATCTTTTGGACTAATATTAGCAGGTGGAGAGACCTTTAAACCAGAAGAGCTCAATAAACGACTTGTTAACATAATGCAGAACTTAGATGATTTTATCATTACTGAGCAAGACTTTAACCGTACAAAAAAGCAAATTATCGGTAGTTTTATCAAATCACTAAACAGCATCGAATTTATCGCAAACATGTTCACAAAATACCACTATTTTGGTGCATCTATGTTCGATATATTGGATATCGCTAGCGCAATCACAATCGATGATGTTCATCATGCAAAACACTACTTTAAAAACAAAGAATCATATAGTAGTTTTACCATTTATCCATTAAAAAAATGATGATTCTCATCATTTTTTATTTACAACTACTTGATTTTTAAGAACTCTGTGGTACTATGTTAATTGGCAAAATAAGAGGTGGTATAATGTTACATTCATTTAGTAGAACAGAAATGTTAATTGGAACTGAAAATCTAAAAAAACTTACGCAATCAACCGTTGCCGTATTTGGTATTGGTGGCGTTGGGACATATGCTGCGGAAGCACTAGCTAGAAGTGGTGTTGGTCATTTTATTCTGATCGATGACGATGATATTTGTCTTACAAACATCAACCGCCAGCTTCATGCAACTAGATTTACAGTTGGTAAATCTAAAGTAGCAGAAATGGCAAAACGTATGAAAGAAATAAACCCTCGCTGTAACATTACAGAGATGCAAATCTTATACAACGAAGAAAATCGTGATCAATTTGACTTTTGCACCTATGATTATGTAATTGATGCAATCGATATGGTTACTGCGAAACTCGATTTAATCGAAACAGCTAAAAAACATAACGTACCTATTATTAGCGCTATGGGCGCTGGGAACAAACTAAATCCGACGATGTTAGAAGTAGCTGATATTTATGATACGGAAATGTGCCCTTTAGCTCGCGTCATGCGAAGAGAGCTTAAAAAAAGACACATTTCATCGTTAAAAGTAGTATATTCAAAAGAAAAACCACTTGCACCAATAGATTTAACCGCAAACTGCAGAACTAGCTGCATTTGTACAAATCGTGATCGCACTTGTGATGTAAGACATCAAATACCAGCTAGTATTTCATTTGTACCTAGCGTATCAGGATTAATAATCGCAAGTGAAGTAGTGAAAGATTTAATAGATATTACAAAAAGAAAAAGCGATTAATCGCTTTTTTTTATAAATTTCGTTCAATAAAATCACTAATCATCTTGTACGTATGCTCTCGGTCTAACTCGTTAATGATTTCATGTCTTGCGTTATTAATAACGGTGTACTTCACATTTGAATACCCACAGTTGTGGTAAATATTAAATAAGTTCTTAGCAGCATTACCATAACCACCAAGTGCGTCTAACTCACCACTGATAAAGAAGATTGCAGTACTTGAGGCACTATCTTTAATCCGTTTTCTATCTTGAATTTCAGGGATAAAGTTGAATAAATCAGCTTGCGCTCCGATTGTAAACGGTGCACCACATAGCGGATCTTCAAGCCACGCTTTTTGAATCTCGCGATCACTTGTTAACCACTCAACACGTTTATTAATCAACCCGTTTTTCTGCATACTTCTAACTGCACCATCGGATGTCATACGTGTAAATACCTTTGATCTACTAGTAGGTCCCTTTATCTTTTTTAAGATTGTGGCAAATAATTTCGCAAGTCCAACTGTAAAATTACTAAATAGTCCAGTTCCTGAGAAAATTGCCTGACTATAACGTTTATAGTCATAAAGGATTGCGTACCTACCAATAAATGACCCCATTGAATGAGCAAACATCACTACAGGTAAAGCAGGATAATGTTCTTCAATATAATCTCTTACGGTTCGAACACCTTCGTATACTTTGTGAAACCCCATTGAATCAGCAAAGTGTACATATTCAGGATTATTCGCAGTTTGTCCGTGTCCTAAATGATCATTTCCAATCACAATATAATCCAAACTCACTAAGTACTTAGCAAAATCAGCATATCGAAGAACATGCTCAGAAGCACCATGTATAATTTGTATAACTGCTTTTGGCTCGTTTGTTTTTGGTAACCACATATGAGTGTATATTTCGTTCTCATAGGGATCCATTAATTTGAAATTTTTTTCCATGATATCGTCCCCCTTATTAAATATTATATCATAATTGCCGTAACATATTTATAAATTGCATCAGATTTGTTAAAATAGATTCAAGGAGTGATTTGATGAAGAAATACATTATAGCAATTGATCAAGGTACAACCTCATCAAGAGCGATACTATTTAATAAAGATGGCGTTATCGTCGGAAGTAGTCAAAAAGAAATAACGATGATCTATCAACAAGAGAATTACGTTGAACAAGATGCCAACGATTTACTAAATTCTGTGCAAGCTACTCTTGCGGAAGTAATCCTTACAAATGAAGTGTTACCTGAGGAAATTGTAAGCATAGGTATTACAAACCAGCGTGAAACAACCGTCCTTTGGGATAAACGTACAGGAGAGCCAATTTATAAAGCAATTGTCTGGCAATCCAAACAAAGCAAGTATATTTGTGACAAATTAATAGAGGAAGGCTATAATTCCCTGTTTAGAAAAAAAACAGGGTTACTAATAGACCCTTATTTTTCTGGGACAAAAATAGCATGGGCGTTAGAAAACGTACCTGGTGCAAAAGAATTAATGGATGAAGGAAACTTACTATTTGGGACAGTAGATAGTTGGTTGCTTTATAAACTAACAGGAAACAACGTCCATAAAACAGATTACACAAACGCATCAAGAACGTTACTATATAATATTTTCACAAAAGAATGGGATCAAGAACTATTAGATGTATTACAGATCAATAAAAACATCTTACCAGAAGTCTGCGACTCAAACAGTGTTTTTGGTTATACATCAAGACATTCATTCTTTGGTGCTAAAGTACCAATCGCTGGTATTTTAGGAGATCAACAAGCGGCCTTATTTGGACAATTATGTCTTGAAAAAGGTAGTATTAAAAATACATACGGAACAGGGTGCTTTATGTTAATGAACATTGGTAAAACTCCAAAACTTAGTTCAAATGGCCTTTTAACAACCATCGCATACGGTATTAATGGTGAAATCACATATGCACTTGAAGGAAGCGTCTTTGTTGCAGGTAGTGCAATCCAGTGGCTTAGAGATGCACTGGAGTTTTTTAGCGACGCAAAAGAGAGCGAGCAACTGGCATTAAGCGTTGATGATAATTATGGTGTCTACGTCGTTCCAGCATTTGTAGGGCTAGGTACTCCATACTGGGACGCAGAAGCAAAGGGAGCAATCTTTGGCTTAACAAGAGGTACTTCTAAAGCACATATCACCAGAGCTACACTGGAATCACTTGCATACCAGACAAAAGACATCATTGACGTAATGGCAAAAGAAGCGAATATCCCTCCAACCTTTTTAAAAGTAGATGGTGGCGCTGCAAATAATGATTTTCTAATGCAATTTCAAAGTGATATCTTACAACTTGAAATCAAGCGACCAAAGATTGCTGAATCTACTGCGCTAGGTGCTGCATATATTAGTGGACTTGCCACAAACTTCTATTCGCATACTGATCAATTAGTCGCACTCACAAAAGTAGATAAAGTATTTCATCCCAACATGGCAAGAAAACAAGCGGAAGGTCTATATAAAGATTGGCAAACCGCTATTAAAGCAACCAGAATGTTTAAATAAAAAGAAGTTTAAAAAGGCACTACAAACGTGTATAATAATATAGGGTGATGACATGGAAAACAAGATACTAGAATTCAATTTAATTAAAAAGAAAGCAGAGCAGAAAATAAAGTGGGGTAGTGCACTAGCAATTCTTGGTGTTGCTGTATTCTTTTTAGCTGGTGAATACGGATTATTTGGAGTACTACTTTTCTTACCAGGATTATTCTTCTTAATCACTGGAAACATCGCTTTTAAGAAACTAAACAATCGCTTCAAACACGAAGTACTGACAGACTTAGTAGCTTCGTATGTAGACGATGGTGTATTCATCCCAAATCAAGGATTATCACAATCACAAGTTTACAGTACAGAATTTTTAAAACGTGCTGATCGATTTCATAGTGAGGATTTCTTAAAAGGAAGCATTGAAGGTGTACAATTTATCTCTTCTGATGTAAAACTAGAAGAAGAACATGTTGAGCATACCAAAAATGGTACTAGAAGATATTATGTCACCTACTTCTTAGGTAGAGTATTCGAATTTGACTTTAACAAATCATTTGATGGCTATTTACAAGTATTAGAAAAATACCGACCTACTGTAAAAAGAGGATATCAAAAAATCAAATTGGAATCCGTTTTATTCAATAAAAAATTTAGAACCTATACAACAAATGATCACAGTGCATTTTACGTGCTAACGCCACACTTTATGGAAGCATTGATGACATTTGAACAAGAAAACCAAGGTAATGTTGGCTTTTCATTCATTGATAATAAACTATTTATCGGATTAAGTAACTTTAAAGATACATTTAAGTTGCAGATGTTTAAACCAATATCCGATGCAACGTTTAAACGCTTTGAAGATGAGCTATTAGTAATAAAAGAAGTAATCAAAGAACTAAAATTAAACAATAATATATTCAGTAAGGAGTGAACGAAGTGAACACACTAGTAATCGTATTTATTATTATCGTAGTTGTCATCCTATTCCCAATCTTTTGGTACATAGGAACAATGAACTCTCTAAGACAATTAGAGGTTAAAGTTGAGGAAGCAGAAAGTGGAATTGACGTTGCACTAACAAAACGATTTGACGTATTAACAAAGTTAGTGAATACCGTTAAAGGATACGCAAAACACGAAGCAGAAACATTTGAAAACGTGACAAAATGGCGCCAGGGGCTACCAAAAAAATTGTCATTACAAGAAAAACAAGAATTTATGCAAAAAATGGATGCTGTGCAATCAGGAATCAATGTTGCAGTGGAGGCATATCCAGAGTTAAAAGCTGAAAAAGTATTCAGTAATCTCCAAAAGAGTATTGCTGATGTTGAAGAACACCTTCAAGCAGCTAGACGTCTTTATAACTCAAATGTATCCGTTATCAATACAAGAATCGTAACATTCCCTACAAGCATCGTAGCTGGAATGATCAGCATGACTAAAAAAGAATTCTTTGAAGCAGAATCAGCAAAACGAGAAGACGTTGAAATCAGCTTCTAAAAACTTTCCATTTGGAAAGTTTTTTTTACGCAATACGCCACCTTTTGATAAAAACAATAGAAAAACACTATTTATATGAGATATTCATACATTTTTCATTGATATTATATAAAAAAACACATTTACCCTATACTAAGGCCATAAACTGCATAGCAACATAATCCTTACACTACCTTATAATAGTTCATAAAAGGAGGATTTATGTTAAATCAAGTAATACTTGTTGGTCGATTAGTATATGACCCAGAGTTACGTAAACTCGATGACGGGAGAACCGTCACTACGATCACCCTTGCTATCCAGCGTGGTTATAAAAATGCTGAAACTGGTGAATACGACACAGACTTTCTAAGATGCACACTATGGAGTGGCGTTGCTGAAAGTACCGTAGAGTACTGTAAAAAAGGAAGTACGGTTGGCGTAAAAGCCCGATTGGCACAACGTTTCCATGAATGTAGTGACGAAACATCGTTTAGTTATCCTGAAATTATCGCGGATAAAATAACGTTCATCAATACTAAGCAAAGCTAACAACCTTCCCCCAAAAAAAGTGGTTATACCACTTTTTTACGTTTATATTCGTTTTTACATTTCATAAATGATGCATTTTTGGTATAATAAAATGAGTAATTTTATTACAGCGAATATTTACTATAAGGAAGTGATACTATGAAGCAATATTTAGACCTATTACAACATATAAAAACTGTCGGTAGTCATAAGAGTGATCGTACTGGGACAGGAACGATAAGTACGTTTGGATATCAAATGCGTTTTGATTTAAGTGAAGGATTTCCTTTACTTACAACAAAAAAAGTACATCTGAAATCCATTATTCATGAGTTATTATGGTTTATAAAAGGTGATACAAACATTAAATATCTAGTTGATAACGGTGTTCGTATCTGGAATGAATGGCCTTATGTTAACTTTACAAAAACAGCTGATTATAACGGTGAAACACTAAAAGAGTTTATAGAACTTGTAAAGAATGATGCAGCGTTTGCACAGAAACATGGTGAACTTGGACCAGTCTATGGAAGACAGTGGCGCCATTTTGAAGGACCAGATGGCAAATTTGTTGATCAACTTGCCGAAGTGATTCATAATATTAAACACAACCCAGCATCTCGAAGACTGATTGTAAATGCGTGGAATCCACCATTAATCCCTGATATGGCATTACCACCTTGTCACATGATGTTCCATTTCTATGTGAACGATGGAAAATTAAGTTGTCAGTTATATCAACGTAGTGCAGATACATTTTTAGGAGTACCATTTAACATTGCTAGTTATGCATTATTAACAATGATGGTTGCTCAAGTAACTGGACTAGAGTACGGTGATTTTGTTCATACGTTAGGCGATACTCATATCTACAACGATCATATGACACAAGTAGATTTACAATTATCTAGAACACCGCGTAAACTACCTATTATGAAACTTAATCCTGCAATAACAAACATCGAAGATTTCACGTACGAGGATTTTACATTAGAAGGATATGATCCACACCCATTAATTAGAGCGAAGGTGAGTGTATAATGGTTTCACTAATTGTGGCAATTGGTAAAAACAATGTAATTGGTATTGGAAATAAACTTCCTTGGCATTATAAAGAAGATTTAGAGTACTTTAAGAAAACAACAATGAATAAAAAAGTCATTATGGGTGAGCAAACATTTAAATCGATTATCGGTTACATCAACAAACCATTACCAGGGCGTACAAGTATTATCGCAACCCTTACTGAATACACATATCCTGATGTTGAAGTTACCAATGATATTATTGAATATTTAACCACCTATCCAAATGAAGAAGAAATCTTTATCATTGGTGGTAAAATCATCTATGATTTAACACTAGAACTTGCGGACAGATTATATATTACACATGTAAATAAAGAATATGCAGGCGATGTTTTCTTTAAAGAAATCGATTATTCAAATTACCGAAAAATTTCATCAAAAATATCGGGAGATTTGGAATTCGCTGTATATGAAAGGATAAAATAATATGTTAATTTTCTTGTTTTATTTGTTTATGTTAAGTTATATTTATCTCTTTAGTTTACTATTTAATCTAGATTTTAATAGTTTTGACGAACCACTATTTTACATACTAGCATTACTGTCAATAATCCTTTCATGGATGCTCGCTTTTGCAACCCAGCTTTTCATCATGTTTGCCTTTGGTAAAGTGCGTGAGAAAAACCCTGATCCAAAAAATAAACTCAATCATGCTTACGGTAGAGCACTACTTAATCTTGGAAAACACTTAATGGGTGTAAAAGTAAAAGTAACTGGGAAAGAGAACATTCCAAAAGAGCCATTTGTGCTCATAGGAAACCATCAAGAAAACTGGGATATTATTATCTTAAAACCAATTTTCAAACATCATCCAATCAATTTTATTGCAAAGGTAGCTCTATTCAATGTAGCGTTTATTGGTAGATGGATTAAAATACTTGGAAATGTCCCTATCGGTAAACACGCTGACAGAAGTGCAGCTGAATCTATTGTTAAAGGCATAAAACAAGTAAAAAACGGTGTTCCTTTCGCAATATTCCCTGAAGGAAAACGTTCCTTTGGTAACGAAATGATTGAATTTAAACCTGGTGCATTTAAACTAGCTATGAAACCAAAAGCGGATATATTGATTGTTACTTTGTACGATTGTGCATCGATCAATTACCGTCCATATAGCCGTGGTGTAGCTTATGTTCATATTCACCCGATTCTTAAATATGAAGACTATAAAGAACTATCTTCACAAGAGCTATCAAAAAAAGTAAAAGGCATTATTCAAACTCGCCTTGATCAATTTAAATCAGACCTAGGACACTAAAAACCTTGCATACGCAAGGTTTTTTTTATGATTTGATGGTACTATACTGCTATTTGTCATGCTTGAGATATCATGTAAATGGTAAAATGAAGAAAAGAACGATTTTTATAACTAATATGATATAATATGAAGACAAGGAGTTGATTAACATGAGAATGGTTGATTTAATTGAGAAGAAACGTGATGGTCATCCACTATCGAAAGTAGAGATACGTTATATTATCGATAACTATGTATCAAAAAAGATTCCAGATTATCAAATGAGTAGCTTGCTGATGGCAATTTATTTTAACGGTATGAACGATGAAGAAAGCAACGCTCTAACAGAAGCGATGCTATACAGCGGCGAAGTCATTGATTTAAGTAGTATTGACGGAATCAAGGTTGATAAACATTCAACAGGAGGTGTTGGTGATAAAACAACACTTGTTTTAGGTCCTTTAGTAGCTAGTGTTGGTGCAAAGGTTGCAAAGTTAAGCGGTAGAGGGTTAGGACATACAGGTGGAACACTTGATAAATTAGAAAGTATTCCTGGATTTAGTATTAATGTTGATATTGATGATTTTATCACACAAGTAAACGATATTAATATCGCTGTTGTTGGGCAAACTGCAAATTTAACACCTGCTGACAAATTACTGTACGCACTGCGTGATGTAACAGCAACTGTTCCAAGTTTTCCATTAATCGCATCAAGTATCATGTCTAAAAAACTAGCATCAGGTAGTGATGTGATTGTTCTTGATGTAAAAATAGGTGATGGTGCATTTATGAAGACACTTGAAGATGGTCGTAAACTAAGTAAACTAATGGTAAACATTGGTCATTCATTTGGCCGCAAAGTAGTAGCCTTTATAACGGATATGGATCAACCACTTGGTTTTACAGTTGGAAACAAGTTAGAAGTTATTGAGGCAATTGAAACACTTCAAGGTAAAGGTCCAAAAGACTTATATGATTTATGTATTGAAATTGGCAGCCACATGGTAGTTGGCGCTGATATTGCATCATCATTAGACGAAGCAAAAGCCCTACTTGAAGAGCAAATCAAGAATAATAAAGCGCATGATAAACAAATTGAGTTCATTACGCGACAAGGTGGAACATTGCCACCGTTAGATGACTTTATAAATGTCAAAGAAATTATTGAAGTGAAAAGTCCAAAAACGGGATATGTAAAAGATATTAATGCCCTTGATATTGGCCTTAGTGCGATGAAACTAGGTGCTGGAAGAGAAACAAAAGAAGATGTGATTGATCCTGATGTAGGAATCATCTTAAAGAAAAAAGTTGGAGATTACGTATTAGAACGTGAAACAATTGCACTTCTTTACAATAATAAAGATTCAATTGATTCAATTATTAGCGATGTACAACATGCATTTGATATCGTACGTGAGAAAGTGGACAAACGTCCAATTATATTTGAAATCATTTCTAAATAAGGCCTTAGTGCCTTTTTTTTGTATATCACTTATCAAATCGGTCAATATTTGATACACTAAATTTGAGGTGATATAATGGAAAAAGCAAAAAAGTCATGGTTGTTTTATGATGCACTCTTTATGAAAATCACATTATGGACTCTTGGCATCGGGGTGCTCACTCTTGGATTAGCGGTTATTTTAGTTGATAAACTAGCGTTATTGGCAAACATTTTACTTGCCCCACTGATTGCCTTATTATATGGAATGGCAATCCTCTTTATAATTCATGTGATTCGATTTTTGAAATATCTATTTAAACATAACGTACTTGATGAAGCAGCAACAATCACAAGATCGATTGTTGGGATCTTTCTTACACCGATTTCATTCTTTGTCTATTTTACAATCATTTTATTGGTTGGAATATCTGGTTGCACGATTACTTTCTAGTTATTTTATCCCGAAGTTCCATCAAAAAATGGAACTTTTTTTTATGAAAACACTTTTCATTATCAAAACAGCTAAATCTATATTATAATAGAAATAGAGACAAGGGGGAGATACAAAATGAAGGTATTATTTGTAGGAAGTGAAGCAGTGCCATTTGCAAAAACAGGTGGTCTTGGTGATGTACTAGGTGCACTGCCAAAAGAACTAGTAAATCTAGGTATTGATGCACGAGTTGTTTTACCAAAACATGGCGTGATAAAAGAGAAGTTTCATGATCAGTTGACACCACTAACTACATTTTATGTCCCAGTTGGCACAAAAAAAGAGTATGTTGGTATAGAGACACTTGATTATGATGGTGTCACTTTTTATTTTGTCGATAATGAATACTATTTTGGTTATCGAGATACGTTATATGGACATTACGATGATGGTGAACGTTATGGCTATTTCAACCAAGCGGTGCTAAAGATGCTTGGAGAACTAGACTATTACCCAGATATAATAAATGTCAGTGATTGGCCTACAGGGCTTATCCCTTATATTTTAAATACTACTTATAAAAATATGAAACACTACGCCAAAATCAAAACAGTTATGACCATACACAACATTGCTTATCAAGGTCGTTTTTCAAAAGATTTACTGCAGCACTTAAATGTTCCATATGGTAATGAACTTGAATTTGACAACATGATTAATTTCTTAAAGTGTGGGATTAATGCTGCGGATTATGTTACAACAGTCTCAGAAACATACGCCGATGAAATTTTGTATGAGTATTTTGGATTTGGTATGAATAAAATACTAGAAACCCGAAAAGGTACACTGTTTGGGATTATTAATGGAATTGATTATACAACATTTAATCCTGAAATCGATCAACAGATCGCATTTAACTACAAACCGTATAATTATTTAAAAGGAAAACGTCTTAATAAAGCAGCACTAAGAGAATTCTTAGATATTGAGACGAATAATAAACCAATCATCGGTATGGTTTCAAGGCTAGCTGATGGGAAGGGATTTGATTTAGTAAAAGATAAAATTGAAGCATTTTTAGGTAATAATTCAATTCAATTGGTCGTTCTAGGTAGTGGTGATAACCACATTGAAGAATGGCTAAACTACTTACGAAGAAAGTACCCTAAAAATGTTGGCGTATATGTTGGATACAGCGATAAAATTGCACGATACATCTACGCAGGTGCTGATTTCTTCTTAATGCCTTCAAGATTTGAACCATGTGGTCTTGCACAAATGATTTCGTTGAAGTATGGAACATTGCCGATTGTGCGCTTTACAGGAGGCTTAAAAGATACAATTATTCCATACAATGAATTTACGAATCAAGGAAACGGATTTGGATTTGATAACTACGATGCACACGATATGGCTGAGACAATCCGTTATGCAATAGAAGTATACAAACGTAAAAGAGAGTTTAATAAACTAGTTAAACAAGCAATGCAGATCGACTATAGCTGGACTCAATCAGCATTAAAATACATTGATTTATTTAAACAACTAAAGGAGGAATAAGATGGAAACGTTAGCTTTAATATTAGCAGGGGGAAGAGGTAGTAGACTCGATATCCTAAGTGAAAACCGTGTAAAACCTGCAGTGCCATTTGCTGGAAAGTACCGCATTGTTGATTTTGCATTAAGCAATTGCACAAATTCAGGTATCTACAATATTGCCATCCTAACACAATACTTACCACTATCTTTAAACGAACACATTTCGGTAGGTAAACCATGGGATTTAGACCGTAGAGATGCTGGAGTAGCTTTATTACAACCACATAAAGAATGGTATAGTGGAACAGCCGATGCTGTACTACAAAATATTGCCTACATTAAGCGCAATAACCCAAAATACACTTTAATACTTAGTGGTGATCACATCTATAAAATGGACTATCGAAAAATGATTGATTTTCATAAGAAAAACAATGCAAAACTAACCATTGCCGTGCAACCAGTTCCTTGGGAAGATGCACATCGTTTTGGGATCTTAACCGCTGATGACAACAACAAAATATCAAAATTCAGTGAAAAACCAGCAAATCCTGATTCAAATCTAGCATCAATGGGTATCTACGTATTTGATACAGATGTGTTACTAAATGCGATTGCTACAGTGCAAAATCCAAATCTAGATTTTGGTAAACATATTATTCCATACTTACTAGAGAGAGAAGATCTATATACATACGTATTTAAAGATTACTGGAAAGACGTTGGAACTTATGATTCATATTTAGAGGCAAACCTTGAATTAACCACAACGGTTGATAAGATTCAATTAGATATGTATGATCCAAACTGGAAAATCTTTACAAGAAGTGAAGAAATGCCAAGTGTAAAAGTAGGTAGCAAGGCACGCATCTCACAAGCACTGATCAGTAATGGATCAATCGTCGCAGGTGAAGTACAGCGCTCTGTATTAAGTCCTGGTGTTGTGATTCATCCAACCGCAACTGTTATAAACTCTGTCATCTTAAATGATACAGAAGTGAAAGCTGGTGCATACATTGAAAATGCAATTATTGATAAACGATGTGTGATTGAAGAAGATGCAATCATCGGTTATGGTGATGATTACACAGAAAACCAAGACAATCCAAAAGTATTATCAAGTGGTATTAATGTCGTTGGTACAAACACCCGCATTCCTGCCAAAACGATTATTACAAGAAACTGTCGTATCTTTAGTGAAGCAGTGATTCAAGATTCGCTAATTGAACCAGGTTCAACGATAAAATAAAAAGGCTAAATTTAGCCTTTTTTTATGATATTATCTACTGCCCTTAAGTAATCTATACGCGGGGCAATCCCTTCTTTAATACTTATTCCATTTTCACGTATCTCATTTATACTAATTGATTTTCTTCCTTCTTTAGAGCGCATATGGTACTTGTTAACATAATCAGCTTCAAGAAGATAAATCTCTCCTAATGACTTAAAATTAATTAACAAGAAGCTTATCCCACCATGTTGATGTACATCTTTAATATGCTGTAACTGATGTACGTGTATATTTGATAGTGGGAAACTCGTTTTATTCATTGTTTCCTTCGCTTCAAAATCAATATAGCGTCCTTTATACACACCATTATAATCCGTTGTAGATGGTACTTTATAATAGGCCTCTTTAATCACCGCTGCGCTTCTTGATGGATAATCTACTTTGACAATCTGGATTGGAATTGGTTTTTTATGAATAATTGCAATATTGTGCGTTAGGTAATAGTCATTTGATTCATTAATAAGTACTTCAAAGCTCATTCCACGGTTAGAATGAGTTACCTTTTGTCTTTGAAATGTTGCTTTTTTATTTGGGTAATTAACCATCATACCAACTCCTTACATGAATTTTAACATAAAAATTTGATTAAGAATACCCTTTCATGTTGAAAAAAAGCCATATGTAGTGAACAATAATAGTAGTTTATATCTTATTATGATATAATAAATGCGTCAATGTAAGAAAGGAGGAACATATGAGCCGTATAAAAATATATGCGTTAGGTGGACTTGGTGAAAATGGGAAAAACATGTACTGCGTCGATGTGGATAATCAATTATTTGTTTTAGATGCCGGATTAAAGTATCCATCGGTAGAATTATTTGGTGTTGATTCCATTATTCCAGACTTAACGCACCTTGAAAAAAACCACAAACGAATTGCTGGTATTTTTCTAAGTCATGGTCACGAAGACCATATTGGAGCTGTTCCACGATTATTAAAAAGTATTAATGTACCAATTTATGGATCAAATTTTACACTCGCAATCTTAAAAGATTCCCTTGTTGATCAAGGTTTAAAGATAGAGGATTACACATTTTATGTTGTAAGTTCGAAAAAAACACTCACATTTAATCATGTAAAGGTTGATTTTTACCGAGTAACACACTCGATTCCTGAAAGTTTAGGGGTGGCAATTACAACAAAAGATGGTGTGATTGTATATGCACCAGATTATAACTTTGATCAAAACGTTGATAACATGTATAAAACGGAATTTGCGAAGTTATCAACCATCTCTAACAAACGAGTATTAGCATTGCTAACAGAGAGTCTTGGTGCTGAGAGAGTTGGGTATACTCATAGTTCTCAAAGTCTAGATTATGCTCTAAATCAAGCATTCTATCAAGCAGAAAGTAGAATTATCGTTAGTGCATTCTCTACTGATTTATTACGTATTCAAAAAATAATCGATGTTGCGCTGAATTATGATCGAAAGATTGCGATAATTGGCCGTAAGACGCAGCGTATTGTCGACATTGCAGTAAATTTGGGGTACTTAAAAATCCCTGAAGAGAAATTAGTGAATCTGCGATTCATCACAGACAAGAATAAAAATTTACTAACCGATGCAGTTGTATTAGTAACAGGAGACCGTCATGAGCCATTTTATATGATTCAGCGTATGGTAAAGAAATTAGATCGTTTAGTACATATAAACAAACAAGATACCATTATTTTAATGACACCACCTGTTCCAGGTACGGAAAAAATTGCCGCTAGAACACTGGATATTTTGTATCGATTTGATACGAATGTTATTAAAATTAATCGTAGTATTTTACCACCATCACACGCTTCAAGTGAAGATGTAAAATTACTAGTGAATTTATTAAATCCAAAATATATCGTTCCTGTAGTAGGAGAATATAGGCATCAATATGCACTAAAAAGTTTAGCAAAGCAACTTGGGTATAATGATCAAAGTATTAAAGTTCTTGAGAACGGTGAAATCCTTGAGATTAATAACGCGAATGCTGTTAGTACTAAAAATCGTATTCAAACAAGTGAAATTTTAGTTGATGGTATTTTAGATGGGGATTTAAGTGACATTGTCCTTCGTGATCGAGAGTTACTTGCCCAAGATGGAGTATTGCTCGTAATTGGAAGTGTAGACGCTCGAAAACGTGAAATCGTAAGTAAAGTGGAAGTAGTCTCTAGGGGCTTTGTTTACATGAAAGATAACGAAGAAATGATTGCAGAAGTAGAGAAAATATTCAAAGATGTATCAGAGACTATTTTTGTTGGTCGTTACATCGATTGGAGAACCTATAAGGACAATGTAAAAGATGAAGTTTCACGTTACTTATATCGTGTTACAAAACGTAGACCGATTGTAATTCCAGTAATTATTGATACACAATTATAAATAAAAAGGCGCTTATTAAAGCCCTTTTTTATTACCCTTGTAACCTTATATATATAATTGTTCATATATGAGCAATTATTCATAAAAGGCTTTACAAACAATTAAACATTACATATAATATTAGATGTATAAAAAATCTTTTAAAAAATAATAGGAGGAAATAATGAAAAAATTATTATTATTATTAGTTGCGTTTACTTTCGCGTTCAGTTTAACTGCATGTGGTGAACCTGAAGAAGAAACAATTGAATGTGATGAAGGTTATACACTTGTTGATGGTGAATGTGAAGAAGATGAAGAGCCACCTCTAGAATGTGAAGCTCCAAAAGTTTTAAATGAAGCTGGAGATGAATGTGTGGATCCTACATTTGAAATCGCTATGATTACTGACTCTGGAACAATTGATGATGAATCATTTAACCAAGGTACTTGGGAAGGAATCGTTGAATTCTGTGATGCAAATGATTTAACTTACAAATACTATAAACCTAGTGAAGTATCTGACGATGCATACCTTGAAGCTATCGATCTAGCTATCGAAGGTGGAGCTAAAGTTGTTGTTACACCTGGATTCTTATTCGAATCAAGTGTATATGCTGCACAAGATTTATACCCAGAAGTTAAGTTTATCTTAATCGATGGTACTCCTCATGATCCTACTTGGACTACTTGGAATACTGCTGATAACACAATGCCTATCTTATTCGCTGAACATGAATCTGGATTCTTAGCTGGTTATGCAGCTGTTAAAGACGGATTTACTGATCTTGGATTTATGGGTGGTATGGCTGTACCTGCTGTAGTTAAATTCGGTATCGGATTTATCGCTGGTGCTTACTACGCTGCTGAAGAAGATGGTGTTACATTAACATTTACAAACAACACATATGAGTACTTAGGTGATTTCGCTCCAAGTGATACTCATAAAGCAAAAGCTGCTACTTGGTTTACAAGTGGAACTGAAATTATCTTTGCTGCTGCTGGTGGAGCTGGTTCAAGTGTTATGGCTGCTGCAGAAGATGAAAGTGCATGGATGATCGGTGTAGATATCGACCAATCTAGTCAATCTACTACAGTATTAACAAGTGCTTTAAAACAATTAGGTGTTGCTGTTCAACAAGGTTTACAAGCTTACGTTGATGGTACATTTACTGGTGGAACTACAGTTGTTAAGAGTGCTGCAAACGATGGTGTTGCTTTACCTCTTGAAACGTCTCAATTCGCTTCATTTACAGAAGCTGATTACAATGCAATCTATGAATTATTAGTTGATGGTACAGTTGTTGTTCCTGCTGACTATGCTGCATTAGAAACATTCCTAACTGCATTAGGTGCTTCAGGATACCCAACTGCTGACGTAGTTGCTCCTTAATAATTTGACGTAATTACTAAATTAAGAGAAACTTTGGTTTCTCTTTTTTTTATAAATTAAATTGCTTTAACTGACAAATGGCATTATTATATAAGGTGAGGTGTGCTACTATGAAACTATCGAAATTTAAAAAAGAATATTACGAGCATAAAGAACGTTATGATAATCAAGCATTTATTGAACATATCTTTCAGATTATGCCAAAAGAAGTACAAGAAGAAGCTGAGTACTTACATTATATAAAAAACTCAAACTTGGTCACAAAAAGTGATCCAGTAAATTATGCATTTATTACTATCACAGGTGAAATTACCGTCGTTAATGAATTCGAAAGTGGAAAAATCTTCGAACCAGTCGTAATCTCCCCTTCAGATTTCACCTGTGTTGTTGAAATCATCTTGGATATGGATGAAATTATCGCAACCAACATGACAAGAACAGATTGTACGCTCATTCGGATTCCGCGTAATACCTTTAAAAAATGGCTAGACACCAACCACGAAGTCACAAAAATGGTACTAGAAGGTGTCTGTATTAATTTTATGAAAAGCATGATTGTTTCGGGAGAGAACATCTTACTTGATACGATGTACCTTCTCTTACGTCATTTATTAAACTCTGCCATTTATGAACCCTTATCAAAACAGTATACACTGCATGAAACCAGAGAAAAAACATCATCTCGCACGGGAATTAACTTGCGCACTTTATATCGACACATAAAACATTTAAAAAATGAATCATACATTGGTGTTTATGGTAGAAACATTACCTATTCAGAAAAACAACGAGAAGCAATCATCAAGTATGTACACTACTTAAGAAACAAATAGTAAAAGGGTTAACACCCTTTTTATATGCATATTATTACCAGTAAATCAATGAACATCATGCGTCTTTTTTTGTTGTAATACATTGTAAGCGTTATCTAGATATTAAACATAATGTTTAATATTTATAAAATAATTTATTTTTATATGAGGATATGATAGAATTTTTTTAAGAGGTGAAATTATGGAATATATTATTGAAATGTTGAATATTACTAAAGAATTTCCAGGAATTAAAGCCAATGATAATGTAACACTCCAGTTGCGAAAAGGTGAAATCCATGCTCTTTTAGGGGAAAACGGAGCAGGGAAATCGACGCTGATGAGTGTTCTTTTTGGTCTTTACACAGCTGAAGAAGGTACGATCAAGGTACGTGGTGAAGAAGTGAAAATCAACAACCCAAATGATGCGAACGCATACGGTATTGGGATGGTGCATCAGCACTTTAAGTTGGTTCATAACTTTACAGTAGCTGAAAACATTGTACTTGGGTATGAAGACACAACGTATGGCTTTTTGAAGTATGAAGAAGCGATTAGGAAAATTGAAGATTTAAGTAATCGCTACAAATTAAAAGTTGATGTCCACTCAAAAATCAGTGACATCAGTGTGGGAATGCAACAACGTGTTGAAATCCTCAAAATGTTATACCGCGATGCAGAAATTCTTATCTTTGATGAGCCTACTGCAGTACTTACACCGCAAGAGATTGAAGAATTAATGGGTATTATGAGAGATTTAACCAAAGAGGGAAAATCAATCATTTTGATCACACACAAATTGAATGAAATCAAAGCGGTAGCAGATAGTTGTAGTGTCTTACGTAAAGGAAAATACATCGGAACTGTACCAGTAGCAACAACGTCAGTTGAAAAAATGGCGGAGATGATGGTTGGTAGAGAAGTAAACTTCGTTGTAGATAAAGACCCAGCTAAACCTGCTGAGACCGTTCTTAAAGTAGACAAGTTATCGATTTTCTCACACACGTTGCATAAACACTTAGTAAAAGATGTAAGTTTTGAAGTAAAGCGTGGTGAAATTTTATGTATTGCCGGTATCGAAGGAAATGGACAAACACAATTAATCGAAGGAATTTCAGGATTAATGATTCCATCTGAGGGTACGATTACCTTAAACGGTGAAGATATTACAAAAGATACCATTCGTGAGCGTAACACCAAAGGTGTATCACTCATCCCTGAAGACCGTCATAAACATGGTTTAGTACTTGATTATCCCCTTGAGTACAATTTGATTTTACAAACATATTTTGAAGAAAACTTCCAAAAATACGGCATATTAAAACCATCTGCGATACGTGAAAATGCTGATCGCCTCATTGAGCAGTTTGATATACGTAGTGGTAAAGGTGCAACAACAAGCGCTAGAAGTATGAGTGGAGGTAACCAACAAAAAGTTATTGTTGCAAGAGAAATAGATCGCGATTTAGATTTATTAATCGCCGTGCAACCTACAAGAGGGCTTGATGTTGGTGCAATTGAATATATCCATAAGCAATTAATTAAACAACGTGATGCTGGTAAAGCAGTACTACTCGTATCACTTGAATTAGATGAAGTTATGAACGTTTCAGATCGTATTATTGTTATGTACGAAGGAGAAGTTGTAGGAGAATTTGATCCTAAAACTGTAACTGAAAACGAGCTTGGACTATACATGGCAGGATCGAAACGAGGTGAAGCACATGAGTAAGAATCAAATATTACATGCATTTGGGAAATTTTTTAGAAAGATACACGATTTTATTCTTACATTATTTGAAAACAAAGTATTTATTGATATTTTAAGTAGTGTTGCTTCAATTGTTGGTGGTTTACTTGTAGGATTCCTAATTATGTACATCGTAAACCCTGAGCAAGCAGTACAAGGGATGGAAATCATTATTAAAGGTGGTTTCTACAAAGGAGTAAAATCTGCTGGTAATATGATTTACTATGCAGTGCCACTTGTTCTTACAGGTCTAAGTGTTGCCTTTGCCTTTAAAACTGGATTATTTAACATTGGTGCCACAGGACAACTAACAATGGGTGCATTTGCTGCCGTATACATTGGTGTTCGCTGGACAGGAATTGGTGATGTTTCTCCATTCTTACACTGGTTTGTTGCAGTACTTGGTTCATTAATTGCTGGTGCATTATGGGGTGCAATCCCAGGACTGTTAAAAGCATATCGGAACGTGAATGAAGTAGTATCTTCTATCATGTCAAACTATATCGCGATGTTCTTAAACAGTATCTTAGTTAAAGAATTAATTTATAACCAAGAACGTGCAAGAGCAATGGATATTGCCCAAAGCGCGCAAACTCCTACATGGGGTCTTGATAAAATATTTGAAGGAAGTAGTATCAATATCGGTATTTTTGTAGCAATACTAGCAGTTGCTATCTTACACTTTATCTTATACCACACAACATTTGGATATGAGTTAAAAGCAGTTGGGTTCAACAAAGATGCCGCACGATACGCTGGTATGAATGAACGCAGAAACATCGTATTTAGTATGATGATCAGTGGTGCTATTGCTGGTTTAGCAGGTGCGATGATGTTCTTAGTTATTGGTAAAAACTTACTTGCTGAAAATGTCTTAATCGCAGAAGGATTTACGGGAATCGCAATTAGTTTACTTGGTTTAAGTACGCCAATTGGTGTATTCTTAGCGGCACTGTTCTACGGATCAATCGACCGCGGTGGATTCTATATCCAATTACTAGAATTTAAGCCTGAAATCATCGATATCATTATCGGTGTAATCATCTACTTCAGTGCCTTAAGCTTATTCTTAAAGAAATATATTATCGCAGCAATACGCTCGATTTATCTTGGATTAATTAAAGCTGTAGCATGGATTATCTTCGACTCAAGAAAAGATTCTAAGAGATTCTTTAAATGGTTAAAATCAGACTCTAAGGACGATACAATCAAGTTCTTCAAATGGCTCAAAAAACAACTTGTTAAGCTATTGAAACTGATTGCATCACCATTTAAAAAACTGTTTGGCTCTAAGAACGGAGATTCAAGCGATGAGAAAGGAAGTGATGAATAATGAATCTACTTGAATTATTATACTTCCTAGTTCCACTTATTATCGCTTCAACTGTACCACTAGCAATCGTTGCACTAGGAGCATTATTTAGTGAACGAAGCGGTGTTGTAAACATTGCCTTAGAAGGATTAATGTTAATGGGTGCCTTTATTGGTGCTGTTGTAATAAAAGACTTAGAAATTAATGATGATCATCGATTAGACAATATCTATCAAGAACAATTTGTTGAATATTCTATCGATTACTTCAACAATGAAGCAAGCTTTGATGATACCTTAACAACCACTGGTGGTTTCACACTACCAAGTGATGTCGAGTTATCAGAAGACGCATTTTACAGCGAAAACTGGGGGATTGCATTACGTAATGTACGTGCTCCAGGTACCCCTGTCTACATCATGATTGAATACATCCATCCTGATTCACCACTAACTGCTTATGAAGCGTTTGGTAGAGATTACCTAGCTGCAAACTTCGAAGCAATCACATTTAGCGATGGAACTACAACCGAAGAACTAACAAAAAGTGCACGTTCTGAAGCGCTTGTAACAGCCTTTGATGCGTACGATCAAGTTGATGCAATGGTTGTTATCGACAAAGCACTTGTCTTAGATTTTGTTGTATTAGAACGAGACTATGATGATGAAGTTGAATGTGAAGAAGGATTTATCCCAATGTGGGGTGAATGTCACGCTGAAGAGGATTACGTTGGAGAAGGTAAATACTCAAAAGGTGAATTAATCGCAAAAGGTGGATTAGTAGAAGAATTCTACCTAACTGCGGCTGAACACTTTGATGGTGATATCAGTGAAAAAGAAGTACTTGATATCGAAAGTGCTAGAAGCCTTCGTTACATCAGTGATGCTGTATTTGGAAACAGAGCACAACGAATCGCCTTTATAGGATTACTTGTTGGTGCTGGTGTTGGGATGCTATTTAGTATCTTCCACGCCTTTGCTGCAATCAACATGAAGTCAAACCAAATCATCAGTGCAACTGCATTAAATATGATTGCACCTGCATTCGCAATCTTTACTGCACGAACACTATTTGGTACTCAAAAGGTTAGTTTACAAGGAAACTACCGTATTCATAGTATGAAATTCTTTGGAGATATTCCATTTATTGGAGACTTATTCTTTAGAGGAGCATATCTGTCTACCTTTATCGGTATTGCAATCTTTACAATCGCCATTATTGTACTTTATCGTACAAAATACGGATTACGTCTTCGTTCATGTGGTGAAAACCCTCATGCTGCGGACAGTTTAGGTATCAATATCTACAAAATCCGCTACTCAGGTGTTCTAATTTCAGGTGCACTTGCTGGTATGGGTGGAGTCATCTTTGTACTAAGCTTCGCAAACGACTTTAACGCAACAGTTATCGGGTTTGGTTTCTTATCACTTGCCGTATTAATCTTTGGTAACTGGAAACCAAAACGTATTATCATAGCGGCATTATTCTTTGGAACCATGCGTGTAATTAGTAGTTCATACATCATTATCCCTGGATTGAAAGACATTAATCTAGGAAATAGTGCTGCAGAATACTACAACATGCTTCCATACTTAGCAACGTTAATCGTACTTGCCTTCGTATCGAAAAACAGCGCTGCACCAAAAGCAGCTGGTGAACCATACGATCCAGGAAAACGATAAAAATAAGCAAA
This sequence comes from uncultured Candidatus Izemoplasmatales bacterium, assembly GCA_964652375.1. Classification (GTDB taxonomy): domain Bacteria; phylum Bacillota_I; class Bacilli_A; order Izemoplasmatales; family Izemoplasmataceae; genus CAZZAP01. Next base: position 15,766 of record CAZZAP010000008.1, on the reverse strand, counting down.
AAAGCACCGTAAGGTGCTTTTTTTATGATACAATGAACGTGCATATGCATATAGGAGGTATCCGATGAGACAAAGTAGAAAAAAACGATTCGTTCGAAGACTAGACACCCCAAGGCAACTAAAACCTACCGGTGTAATGATGTATGATACAGTAATTAATGAAGTGTTTTTAGATGAATTTGAAGCAATACGCCTTTGTGATTACGAAGGTTTAAGCCAAATTGAAGCAGCAAAGGAAATGCATGTATCGAGAGGTACAATTCAAAGGCTTCTAGAAAGTGCCCGTAAAAAAACAGTAGATGCCATGCTTCACCAAAAAACACTAGAAATCAAAAATCACATTAATAATATCAAGTTAAAAGGGGAAAATAAGCTCTCTCTTATTGATAAGAAGAACATCAAGGTTGCATTCGCCTCAAACGATAAAGTAACAATAGAGCCAAATTTCAGCCAAACTAAGGAATTTGCGATTTACTCCATCAGTAATTACGAAATAACCGAAGTAAAATACATTTCACCAAGATCTCTTAGACCAAGCATCTTTCCTGAAACACTTGAAAGTGAAGATGTCGACTTAGTAATTACCTCTAGAATGACACCAAGGCTAATTCATTTATGTAAAAACGCCCACATTGACGTCATCTTAGGCGCAAAAGGGCGCATTGATGTCAACCTCAATGAGTATTTAGGTGGTTTTTTATCAGAAGATAATCAAGTCTGCGAGACAGAATAAAAGAGGACAAATGTCCTCTTTTATTATTGAATATACTCATGATATAAAATGTGACTATATTATATTATTTATATATGTATAATATTATATATAATAGGGTTATTTACCTTTTCTTCTTAGTACATGTTTTACCTTCTCATTTTGGAGTGATAATGCACGCTCGTATTTTCCAGTTTGTTTCGCAAAATAATAGACCTTATCCATCATCTTTGATGGTAAGTATTGCTGGTAGACAAGTGCATCGTTATAATCATGTGGATATTTATATGGGGTTTTATTCTCAAAATTTGCCACATTGATAATATGATTTGGTATTTTTGGTGTATTACCCATCTCTACATCCTTTAATGCAGCATCAATTGCGGAAGCAGCACTATTTGATTTTGGGCTTAAACACATATCAACTACGAGCATTGCTAGTGGAATACGCGCTTCAGGGAACCCCACTCGCTCGCATGCTCTTGCGCATGCATCCATTCTTGAGACAATTTGTGGATTCGCAAGAGAGACATCCTCATAAGCTATCACAGTCATTCTACGTAAAATACTATCAAGATCCTCCATTGCCACTAATCGGGCCAAGTAATGAAGGGCTGCATCAACATCACTACCGCGTATTGATTTTTGAAATGCACTTAAGATATTAAAGTAATTGTCTTCATCTTTATCTAGTGATAACGATGGCCTTAATAACACTTTCTTCGCTTTTTCAAGCGTTATTTCTTCATTTGGATAACTCATATTTAATATTTCTAAGGCATTAATTGCACTACGTATCTCATTATTCGCACTTACAGCAATGTATTCATATACATCTTCTTTTAAAGTTGATCCAAGTTCATCTAAAAATGCAGTTTCCACCTGTTTTAACCGCGTGATAATATCTTGTTTCTCGATTCCTTTAAGCTTTAAAACATGCGTACGACTACGAATCGCCGGATTTACACTATGATATGGGTTATTGGTCGTTAGCCCAATCATAATTACATTCCCTTCTTCCACATGTGGTAATAAAAAGTCTTGTACATCCTTGTTCATTCGATGAATTTCATCGACAATTAAGAGTGCTCCATAGTTTATGCTAACTTTTATTATCTCGCTTAAATGAGCCTTTTTATCAGTTGAGGCATTAAATTTATATGTATTTAATCCAAACAGTTCACCAATTGCCGTTGCAATGGTTGTTTTCCCAGTACCTGGAGGACCATATAGTATCATACTGAACAATTGCTCATTATCTAACATCCTCTTAATCACACCATGTGTACCTAAAATATGATCTTGTCCTACAATTTCTTCTAGTTTTGTTGGTCTAGCTCGATACGCGAGCGGTCGTTTAATTTCCATATTATCACCTATAATATTATACCACGTAAACTATAAGTATACATATAGATTCTAACATGAAGTTTAATCTAATGTATACTTTTTATATAGGAGTCAAATCCTAAAAAGAGAACAGTTTAAGTAATGTCGTATTATACCAAGGATCTTTGAATCCACGTTCATGAGTGACATACTTATACTTTTTTCTTATATTCCAATTAAGAAAGCTGGGAGATCCATTATGGTGAAACTCATTTAACATGCGTGACTGGGAAGAGAGAACTGTATAAGACTTAAAAGAAAGGAGAGTATAGTTAAATTAATTCAATTTAATTATACAAGGAAAAATGGATGACAAAGCGATAAAGAAGAGTAATCAAATCAATGAACTAGATAAAATGAGAATAAAGGATATGTAAAAAGACGAGAAATATCGTCGTTTAGTTCAAAGAGATGGTAATTCTTAGTTTTGATGAAACATACGCGAAACTACTTGGAATCAAAACAAGTCGATTCCAAATTTCCTCAACCGTCATCCTAGCAGTTGAGGTTGTATTAAGCATTTGCCTTGTTTCAAATAATAGTCTTTAATATCGATTATATAGGTATGCCTTATTATATTATTCATCTATACATATACAAATGTTTCATAAAAAAGCGAGTAACTACGTTCGTTTTTTTTATCCATGCACTAAAATTGCAAATATCCATGGTATAATAAAGAGAATTTACGTATAGGAGGGGTTTTATGTTTCAGTTAATTATTCAATTTGTTTTTTATATTACGTTGTTAGTTGCTAAGTTCTTTATTTTATTTTTTCCACTGAAGTATTATGCACTTCATACGGAACATAATGTTGTACATAGCAAGGTAGTAAGTATGGTCTATCATGGTTGGTTCCTTGCCGATTTGCTTTTTGCCATAATACTAGCAATACTTCTACCTGAGTACTACGCAATATTGTATTTAGAAGCTGCTTTTATTGTCTTTATTTATGCTGTTATTTGGTATGACAAGTGGAAAAATGGTACAAAAAGGATTATGTTTCCTACCTACAAAAACGATTCTGTAGATTATATCATGATGAAGTTCATGAAAAACCATACTGATGCAAAATACTATTTAGCAGCAAACAAATCTCCTTTACTTATTACTTCTAAACACGAAACGGAAGAGGAGTTTACCTATTTTCTGAGTGAGTTAAACAGCACTGAAGGATTGTTTAGGGATTTAAGTCATAAAAACATGAGACTCTTGTATAAGTCGTATCTGTTACTTGGAATTCTTGCGCTTATTTACATCACTTTATACCCTATACTTTCAGCGTTTGTATATACGATTATCGGGTTCAACTAAGAGATTCCTAATTGAAAGATTAGCCTTTATAATTGCCATTATCATTTATAAATGATACAATACGGTTGCGAGGTGATTTGATGGACGAAAAAATGATGATACAGGAAATCAAAAGACTAAAAGAAGAGAAAAATGCAGTTATTTTAGCTCACTATTATCAAGAAGGGCGAGTTCAAGATATAGCTGATTATACAGGTGATAGTCTTTATTTAAGCCAGGTTGCTGCGGATACTGATGCGGATATTATCGTATTTGCTGGAGTGCATTTTATGGCAGAAACCGCAAAAATATTATCTCCTGATAAAAAAGTATACTTACCAGTTAAAGAAGCAGGTTGCCCGATGGCTGATATGGTTACAGATCAACGATTACGTAAATACAAAGAAAAAAATCCAGACCGTAAAATCGTTGCGTATGTAAACTCAACAGCTAGAGTAAAGGCAATGAGTGATGTGTGCGTTACAAGTAGTAATGCTGAAAAGATTATTAAGCATTATCAAGGTGAAAAACTAATGTATGTTCCTGATAAAAACTTGGGAATCTATTTAAGAGAAAAATATAACTTGGATTTAGAAGTATGGCCAGGATTCTGTTGTATTCACAACGATGTTACCCTATTACAAGTGGCGAACATGCGTGAATTACATCCAAAAGCAGAGATGATTGTCCATCCTGAGGCAAAACTAGAAATCGTTGAGAAAGCGGATTTTGTCGGTAGTACAAAAGGATTACTAAACTACGTTAAGCAAAGCGATACAAAGGAATTTATCGTAGGAACAGAAGAAGGAATTCTCTATACGATGAAGAAGGCTTGTCCAGATAAAGAATTTTATCTGTTAAGCCCTGATTTAAAGTGTTACGACATGAAGTTAACACGACTTGAAGACGTATATTACTGTCTTCGTGATGATCAATACGAAATTGATGTACCAAAAGATATCAGAGACAACGCATTTAATGCTTTAGATAAAATGTTAAAATTAAGCTAGGTGATTTTATGAAACAAATCAGTACCGACACATTAATTGTTGGGGGAGGACTTGCAGGACTATATACAGCACTTAATATCGATTCTTCACGTAGAATCGATATTCTTTTAAAAGGTGGTTTTTCCAATACCAACAGTGCGTTAGCGCAAGGTGGAATTGCTGGTGAACTAGAACATTATGAAGAAAACCTTGAAGCACACATTGAAGATACCTTAAAAGCTGGTAGTTACCTAAACGATAGGGAAGCTGTCCGCGTTTTAGTAAGTGAAGCAAGTGAAAATATTAAAAAACTGATCTCGTTCAACGTAAAATTTGATCGTGATACTGAAGGAAACATCCTTCTCACAAAAGAAGGTGGACATTCAACAAGAAGAATTCTTCATAGTGGCGGAGATTCCACCGGTAAAGACATTATGTCTGCCTTAAAGGAAGAATGCCAAAAACGTGAAAACATCTATATCCATGAAAATATGATGGCAGTAGAGCTTATTCATCAAAACAATCAGTGTTTTGGGGTTAGTGCCCTTGATAAAAACTCAGAAACAGTGCATTTCTTAGCTGATTTTACAATTCTTGCCGCTGGCGGAATTGGAAATATCTACGGAAGTACAACCAATGCAGCAATTGCCACAGCTGATGGCATCGGTATGGCATACAGAGCGCACGTTGACATCGATCATATGGAGTTTGTTCAGTTTCATCCTACCGCGTTTTTTAATGAATTCAGTAAACATCGTCAAAAATTCTTAATCACAGAGGCAGTACGTGGTGAAGGAGCGCACCTTTTAAACTCTGAAGGTGAACGTTTTATGCATAAATACAGTGAATTAGCGGAATTAGCTCCTAGAGACAAAGTCTCACAAGCAATATACCGTGAAATGTATGATACATGGACAGATCACGTCTTTTTAGATACTAGACATTTGGGTGAGGAGTTCTTAAAGAACCGTTTCCCAACAGTCTACAACCACTTAAAGAAAGAAAATTACACGCTTGGTGTCGATTTAATCCCGGTTTCACCTGTTGAACACTTCAACGTTGGAGGAATTAAGGTAAATTTAAACGGAGAGACGTCAATGAGTAATCTCTATGCGAATGGCGAGACCGCATCAAACGGTGTACATGGCGCAAATAGACTGGCATCTAACTCATTATTAGAGTGCATCGTCTTTGGAAACCGCATTGCAACGCATATAAACAAAAAAACAGCGAAAAAAATCAATTTTGAGACAAATATTACCAAATACAAGCGTTACAACTACAATTATCGCCCAATCAAACGTAAACTTGGGATGATTATGGATGAGTATGTAGGGATTGTAAGACAAAAAGATGGGTTATTATTCGCAAAACAACAAGTACATAATCTACTAAGCAACCTTCTAAAGTATCCAAACGAGTCAAAATACTATTATGAGGCATTAAACATGGTGCAAACCGCAACATTAATCATCGATGCAGCACTAAAACGCAAAAAAAGCATCGGATGCCACTTTAGGATTAAATAAAATGAAGACAAATTATCATACACACCACCATTTATGTGGACATGCGAGTGGAAATGCATGGGATTACGTATCTGAAGCAATCAAAAAAGACTTAAAAATCATCGGATTGACCGATCATGCACCAAATGCCAATATACATGATCGATTTGTACGCATGGCACCTGATGAATTACCACATTATTTAGAAGATTGTTCTAGCGCGAAGCGCCGCGCCGGTGAAAAAATTGATGTTTTAATTGGATTAGAAGTAGAATTCTTTAAAAATCAAGAAGAATACTACCAAGACCTCCATAACCATACCGATTATTTGATTCATGGACAGCATTATATTACTGATACAATGGAAACTGGCAAACTACGTAGTGGTTTTGCCCTTAAAACAAAAGAAGATATCTACTTATACGCAGATTTCTTAGTACAAGCAATGGAATCAAGACACTTCTCATTCCTAGCACACCCTGATTTATATATGTCAGGATACCGCGAATGGGATAAAACTGCCGAAAATGTTGCTCATTTAATCTGTAGAGCAGCGAAAGAACATGATATGATCTTAGAATATAACGCCAATGGCTTTAGAAAAGATAAAGTTAAATCTTCAATAGGACTTGTTAGACCTTACCCTAGAAATGAGTTTTGGGAAATCGCAAAATCGCATGATGTTAAGACGATCTTTAATAGCGATTGTCATCATCCAAATTTCCTATACGATGATGTCATAAGAGAAGCAGAAGTGGAGTACCAAAATTTAGGAACAAATCATATCGAATATCTCGACATAAAACCAACTAAAAAGCGATGAAATTAGCATCGCTTTTTTTATGCCAAATTTACCGTCTAATCCATTTTCCATGTGAGGGGTAATATTGACACGAATAGAAGAAGATATGTGAAGAGAGGCAAAAAAAGAAGAAGGAATTTTAAGACAAAAAACATCAAAAAAACTAGAAAATTAAATATAGTCATGAATTAAATTTGAATATGTTAACCGGTAGAAGTACATTCAAAATATATCAATAAATACAATAAAATAGATAAAATAAACACCAAACTAATTTAAAAGAGGTGTTTTTTCCATATTTGATTTACTTCCTATAATATATATTATGTTAACTATAATATATCATTTATATAAAGCCTTTTCGCACGTCTATGTGGATAATGTGGAAATTGTATATAGTTCTACTCTCTATTAAAAATTTCTAAAAATAAAAAATCAAAAAAAACACTAACAATACGTTATGATTTTCATTTCCGAAAAATCCATAAATAATGAATGCTAACTTGTGACAGATTTTTTGACAATAAAATAATTCTAAAAATTTGTTCCATCAACTCCATATTCGACCTGAATTATGTTTCCTTTTATTACTCATCGTTTCAATGCTAAATACCCTCTACTTTTTGTGTCGATTTTTCTTGCCTAAAATTCTTGATATGTTATCATAAATTTGAGGTGATCGTATGTCTAAAGTTGCATTAATATTTACAGGTGGAACAATTGCTATGAAAGTTGACGAGGATTTACACGGTGCAATCCCAAGTTTGTCACCAAGTGATATTGTATCAACTATCTCTGGAATTGATGAGTTTGATAATTTAATTGTTCATGAATTTTCTAGAAAACCTTCCCCGGCTATTACCAATCATGATATGTCGCTAATAGCTGATCAGGTAACATTGTTCTTAAAACGTGATGATGTATGTGGTGTTGTTGTTGTTCATGGGACGGATGTACTTGAAGAAACTGCTTTTTACTTACATGCTGTTATTGAATCAAATAAACCTGTTGTGTTTACAGGATCAATGAAAAACGCTTCAGAAATGGGATACGACGGATTAACAAACCTCGTATCGAGTATTAAAGTATGTATGTCGCCAGAGTCTGCAAATAAAGGCACGCTCATTGTAATGAATGATACAATTAACAGCGCTGTCGAAGTAACCAAGACTCATACGATGAGTTTAGACACGTTTAAATCCATAGAATTTGGACCTTTAGGTCTTATCGATTATAACGAAGTACTCTATTATCGTGGATTAGTCCATAATAAAAAGTATCATCTTGATAATATAATCAATGATGATACCTACCTTGTTAAAGTGTACGCAGGAATGGATGGTAGTTTTATTGACTACCTTGTTGAAAAAGGGGCAAAAGGAATTGTTATTGAATCACTTGGTAGAGGAAATGTTCCACCACTAATGATGAATGCCATCAAACGAGCTTTGCACCATGGAATTATTGTTGTAATTGTATCCAGATGTTTCTCTGGTAGAGTACTGGATACTTATGCATATGAAGGTGGGGGTAAAGATTTGACAAAAAAAGGCTGTATTTTAGGTGGAAGCTTTAACGGTCAAAAAGCAAGGATCCTTCTTATGCTTGCTATTAGTAATCAATACACCAAACAACAGATAACAAAATTATTTGAATTATAAAAGGACTGAGAAATCAGTCCTTTTCTATTAATTTATCTAAACGTTCTGGATAAAATTGATACATGCTTCTATCAACATTAATTCGCTTTTGTAATAGTTTCTTTTCTTTATTAGTTAATTGATCATATTTGATTTCGCCACCAGGACACACGTATTTTGCATGATAAAAGAGTTCAGGATGAATGCTATTTTGTAAAGCGCTTGTGAAATCATCATTATCTACACATGTGCAGAATAGTTTAACCTCTTTTCGCATTAACAACAAACGATTTCTTTCAATATACTTTCGCATTGCTTTGTGGATTTTACCATCATCTATGTAACACCCAAGATACACTTCAGTAAAGTCTTCTATATTGTATTTATCTTTAACGTGAAACATCTTTGCTCCTGATACTTTTTCTTGAATGTACTCCGCGCATTTTTGTGTAAATCCGTACCGTGAATCATATATGATTATTGTGCTCATAAAACCACCTCTATTTTTTATTATACACATTTATCGAAAAAAAAAAAGGAGACTAACTCCTCTTTTTTCTTTTTTCTTGAATTAAGAATGGTGTATACCATAAAAACATCACAATAAAAGCTAATAAGACAACTCCGGTTAAGTATAAAATATACGGTCCACCCTCAAATATTTCAAATGGTGTTCCTTCACTTTCTTTTAAAAATAAAGCATTTGTTTCTATGAATGCATTTGGTATTAACATAATCATAGAGTAAATAAATAAAATCCCTGTGCTTTTTTTGAATGATGAAAACGTCGGTTTAAATTCGTGTACAAACAACATATACATGTACGCATAAAAGAATACCATGTGTCCAATCATAAACTGCCAAAAGCGGAAACGATCTACCATATATGGAATATCTGGGAACAACACACTAACAACTCCACCGATTGCCCAGAAATACCCTATCTCAAAAACACGATAACTTTTTGTATAAAGTACATAAATAGCTAGTATGAGTGCTAACCCACAAAGCGATAAGAACGGTAAGTCATCTGCCCATACCCATCCTTTATGAACTGAAATCCAAAGATAAAGCGAGAGTTCCCAGAGGATCATAAATGTAGCGGTTATATAACGAACGCGCTTTTCGTGTTTATAATTACGAAGCGGTTCTCTAAATCGGTAAATCACATAAATCCCCAAAACGATTGAAACCAACAACATGATATGTGTAATACTAAACGCTTGAAACTCAAGACCAACAGTATCACCAAAAAATGTCTCCATGCTTTACACCTACTTTAACATTGTACTCAGTGCATCACGTAATAATTGGTCTGCACCTTTTGATGCATCTAAATCTTTTACTGCTTTTTTAATCTCTTTTGCTTTGTATCCTAATGATTTAAGAGCTTCTTCAACCTCACTTATTACATCTGGTTTCACTAATCCTTGTTCTTCAAGTACTAGTTTCCCTTTTAAATCTAAAATGATTTGTTGGGATGCTTTTGGTCCAATACCAGGAAACTTTGCCAAAAACTTTGCATTTCCTAATTCAATCGCACCAATCACGTCATTCACATTTCCAGTCGCAAGAATCGCCATTGCGCTTTTTGGACCAATTCCCTTCACACTTAACAATTTCATAAATAAGTGTTTACCATCTTTCGATTTAAATCCGTATAATTGATTAATGTCCTCACGAACATGATTATAAATATACACCATATTTTCAACATCTCGTTTAAACTCATATGGATTTGGTGTCAGTACTGCATATCCAACCCCATGACAATCAACTGTAATATTATTAGGGTTTATTTCTGTTACAATTCCTTTTAAGTAATTATACATTCATATCACACTCCATAACGCTATTATATCATAAGAGAACATGTTCTTTTCATACTAATTATAGTTCGTTATGCGAACTATAATTTAGAAAAAATAAAAGGCAATAAAAAAGATGATCGAAATCATCTTTTTAGTCTATAAATTCAAATTCATAATCAAAGATACGTACGGTATCACCATTTTTAACGCCACGTTCACGTAATTCGCGATCGATACCAATGCTTCTTAGTTGCCTTGCGAATCGTTTAATCGATTGATCGTGTTTAAAATCTGTCATGTCAAAGATTTTACGTAATGGTCCTCCTGTAACTTCATAAACCCCATCTTCTCCAAGTTCAATCTCAAAGAATTTCTCTTCTGATTCAAAGGTATACTCAACTACTTGGTCATAATCGGTTTCATCGTATAGATCAAATCGTTCTGTCGCGTCTAATAAATCCGCTGTTTTGTAGATAAGTTCTTTTACGTTTTCTTTTGTAAACGCGCTTATTGGAATGATTTGGTAGTCTTCAGCTAACAGTTCTTTAAAGAGTTCTAAGTTATCCCATGCACCATCTAAATCCATTTTGTTGGCAACGATGATTTGTGGTCTTGCGAGTAAATTGTATTTATACGAAGCAAGTTCTTTATTAATAACTTGATAGTCTTCATAAGGATCTCTTCCTTCACTTCCTGACATATCAATCACATGTAAAATAACTCTCGTACGTTCAATGTGTCTTAAAAACTGTAACCCAAGTCCCTGCCCAAGTGACGCTCCTTCAATTAAACCAGGTAAATCCGCCATTACAAAGCTACGTTCTTCATCGGCTTTTACAACACCTAAATTGGGACGTAACGTCGTAAAGTGGTAACTGGCAATCTTTGGTCTAGAGTTCGATACAACGCTAATCAGCGTACTTTTACCTACACTAGGAAGACCGACAAGCCCAACATCAGCTAGTACCTTTAATTCAACACGGATATGTCTTGTTACACCAGGTTCTCCTTTTTCAGCAATTTCAGGGGCTGTATTTCTGGATGAAGTGAATTTTACATTACCGCGTCCACCACGTCCACCACGACAAATCACGATTTGTTGGTTGTGTTCTGTGATGTCTCCGATGACTTTGTCTGTTTCATCATTATAAATGGTTGTTCCAACGGGTACTTTGTATACTAAATCTTTCCCGTTTGCTCCATCCATTTTTTTTGGTTTCCCATTTTCACCATCTGGTGCTTTTAGTATTTTATTGTATTTTAGATCAACTAAAGTAGAGAGACCCTCATCTCCGATAAAGATGACACTCGCTCCTTTTCCACCATCCCCACCGGCAGGACCACCCATGGGAACAAATTTTTCTCTACGGAACGCAACGATGCCATCGCCACCTTTTCCACTAGAGACTTTTATTTTTGCTAAATCGACAAACATATGTTTCCCTCCTAAAGGGAATTATACCAACTATATAATTCTTCTCTATTTTTAAATATCAATACTTGTTTTTTATTTTTGTATTGATTAATAATTGCTTTTAAAAGATTTGCTCTTGGTTCATAAAACGCTACATACTGAAGAAATACTTGATCAATTCCTTCTACACATCCTTCAGCCATATCTGGACGAACCATGTGTTTATAGTCATTTGCACGTTTATGAATGCCTTTCAGTGATGCTTGAACACCAAAATCTAAAAAGACAATGATATCCGCAGTTTCTAGGCGATAATAGAAGTGTTTATTATTTGAATAATTTCCATCAATCACCCATGATGTATGTTTCTTTAAAAATCGTTTCATATAACGATCAAATGTTTCTTTATCGATATGATTCCAATCTTTCTTCCAGTATACTGTGTCCAAATGTAATGTTGTTATACCAAGTTTCTCTCCCAGTAAACGACCTAACGTCGTTTTACCAGTACCGCTACTACCTAATACCGCTATTTTCATTAGAGCGTAATTACCTCATAAAGGGGATCTTTCAGTTTATCACTTAAAAACACACCTGTATACATTACAGTTACTCCTAACGATTCTAATGTAGCAGTAGCTTCAACTTGGTCTGCGCAATATTTACATGCGTATACATCAATTCCTTCTTCAATCATGGTTGTTACAATTTTTTGGATATTCTTATCTTCTTTAATTTTATGAGCACTAGCGCCCCATATTAATACCTCAACTTCATCAAACCACGAATGTTTTTTACTATTTACAGAAAATGGTGTAATAAAATTGTTGATATCAATATCATGTTCGCTCTTCCATACAATCAATAATTTATTCATTGTCATCCTCCAATAGTAGTTCGTATGCTAACCTATCCATCACAGCAATGTACTCTAATTCAACAAAGCCATTCTTTGTTAGAAAGTTTCGCATTTTATAGTTTTCTAAATGTGTATCAATCTTGATTGATTCATATCCATTGGTTTTTCCATACTCGATTGCATAGTTAAGTAACGATTGCGCTACCCCGTGTTTTCTGTACAAAGGATGTACAAGAACCCTGTGTATCACAATACTATGTTCTTTAAGCCAAGAATCAATTGTTTTATAAGGTGGATCATTTTCAGGTAAAAGTGCCATGCATCCAATAATCTTTCCATGATGTTTATAGACAACAAGAGCTTGCTGCATTACGTCCTTCTTAAAATGATCCAAGCGAGGATAACTTAATTCCCACTGCGGAATATTTGCGCGTTTCATATCGGTAATTACTTCAACGGCTAAATCATCTATTTCGACTAAATCATGTATAGTTGCTTTAGTTAACATAATCCCACCTACTTTATACGAATCTTCTTTTTTATTATACGTTTTTTCAATGAAAATGGCAAACCACTTTGTGATTTGCCATTAATAATTATTCTGGGTAAACTGAAGCTTGCTTTCTATCTTTTCCAACACGCTCAAATTTAACAATTCCGTCCACCTTAGCAAATAATGTATCATCTCCACCGATACCTACATTATTACCTGGATGAACCTTTGTTCCTCTTTGACGATAGATGATAGAACCAGCACTGCAGAATTGACCGTCAGATAATTTAGCTCCTAGTCTTTTAGACTCTGAATCACGACCGTTTTTAGTAGATCCAACTCCTTTTTTAGAAGCCATACATTTTAGGATATTCATTTCTAATAACATTTACGTCACCTCCGATTTCTATATTCTATCCGTTAATTGTGTTTACAACTAGTTTTGTATATGGTTGTCTGTGTCCTTGTTTACGACGGTATTTCTTTTTTGCTTTCATTTTGAATACAAGAATTTTCTTTTGCTTTCCTTGTTTCTCAACTGTTGCCGTAACTGTAGCTCCTGCTACATATGGATTTCCGATTTTTAAATCATCTCCACCAACCATTAATACTTTATCAAATGTGAATGAATCACCAGCGTTTACATCTAATTTCTCTACGTAAATTACACTACCTTCAGATACTCTTACTTGTTTTCCACCTGTTTCGATAACTGCGTACATATAGGCACCTCCTCATTTTATATTTGTTTAAGACTCGCCATTAAGGTGCTATGCTTTAAAACCTTTTCTGCGCGGTATGCCTTATTCAGCGTAAAAATGATACCAAATAACTTTTAAAATGTCAATAACTTTATCTCGATATCTATTTAAAGCCATAATTATTATACTAATAATTAGAATTAATGCAAGGTTTTCCTGATTTTTTTCCATATTTTAGGAAAGGTTTGTTATAATACTTGTAGAACAGACGGAGGGGATACACATGTTACTGTTTGAAGAGAAAAAAGGTTACATCATATCAATCGGATTATTTTTGATTGCATTTATCGTTTTTGTCATCGGTCTTGTTTCGATTGATTTTGATTCGGACACCGTGTCTTTAAGTTATGATACAACACTTGAAATTGAAAGTTATGGGTTTGCAGAGTACGATTTACTCATCCGCTCAGAAGATGGAGGGGATATCGATGTTGAGGTGGTTGAGCGTAATAGTTTTGTGAATGATTCACGCCAGCAAATCTACGTTACATTTGAAGACGGTGAACGATTCCGCATTAATATATCACCACTCGATCAAGACATGGAGTACGATCTTTATTACGTCTGGGAACATACCTATTCGAACTTGGATAAAAACGAACGAGTTAACATTGGTAGTATTCTCTTATATGGACAAGGAGTCTTTGAGTTTACGATTACCCATTTAGGTGGAAACCATTCAGAAGGTGATATTCTGTACATCTCAGAAGATTCATTGTTTACTGCTAATGTTGGACATAGATCTGCGTTTTTTATCACACTTTCTGCATTATTTGGAATCATAGGTCTTTATTTCTTCTATATTGTTTATTCAAAACGCAATAAAATTAATCAAAAAGTACGAGAATTAAGGCTTGCCCAGATGGGCGTACCACCTTTACAGCAATTACGTAATGAAGCAAAAGAAAATGCAAGACTGTTGCGATTAGAACGCCTAACCTCAAAACGTCGCTTCAAAAAAGCACCAAAACGACCGCATGGAAGAAACTATATTATAAGCGCGTTGCTATTAACTAGTAGCATTGTGCTCATTGTCCTCACCATTATCTCACTTGTGCAGATTGCGCAATCATCTGAACAGATTCTTCCAATACATGGTTTCTATCGCTTTATCGCATTTTGTTTATTCTTTGCAAGCGTCTTCCTGTTCTTAAATACAATGACAGGGCGTAAAGCGTATCGTAAACATTTGCAAGAGCAACAAAGGCAAGAAGAATTAGCATTGCTCCAAGAAGAACAAGAGCAAGAGCAAGATCCATTTGAAGAAGATAAAGAAGGCGTATAGCCTTCTTTTTTATATAATGCCCTTCTCCTTACAAGAAAAATACCGATCTCTGCCAATAATCACATGATCAAGCAACTCCATATCCATCATCATACTGTTATTATGAATCAGTTTTGTAATATCAATGTCCTGTTTACTCGGTGTAGGGTCCCCACTAGGATGATTGTGCACAAGAATAATCGCAGCTGCGCTATTTAATACTGCGTGTTTAAAAATTTCCCTCGGATGAACAAGCGAGCTATTTAACGATCCGATAAACAGCGTCTCTTCTTTTAATAACTCGCCCTTTGTATTGACATAGAGTGCAATTAAGTGTTCTTGTGTTTTTAACTCGAGCTTATCCTTCATATAGTGAAAGATTTGCTCAGGAGCAATTAACCTCACTTTTTTCAAAAACGGTTCTTTGTAGACTCTTCTCCCAAGTTCAATAGCTGCGAGTAAACTAATTGCCTTACTTTTGCCGATACCTTTGATCTTTGTTAGTTCATCAATCGTTAGTGTACTTAATGCTTTTAAGGAATCGTATGCATATAAAACAGTCTTACTTAACTCCAGCACACTTTCTTCTTTACTACCCGTCCTTAAAATAATTGCGATTAACTCATGATTTAGGATCGCTTCTCTTGATTGCGTTACAAATCGCTCCCTTGGTCTTTCATCAGGTGGTATTTCTTTAATCATAAACATTGTATTCCTCCATTCAGGAAGATAATACTTATGCGTAGATAAAATTACTAAAAAAAAGGAGAAGTTATCCAATGTCGTTAAGTTAAGAAAATTGAGAAAGACCTTTCACGAATTAATGTGAG
>CAZZAP010000007.1:0-64621 GCA_964652375.1 uncultured Candidatus Izemoplasmatales bacterium | reverse complement strand
GAAAATGCATTTTTATCAAGAGTAATTGAGACATCAATAGATGCACCAGCTGCAATTGGAAACATTGTACTTGGATTTAGAGTCTCCTCGACAATCAGTTCACTTTCAAGTTCAGTCGTATTATACGTTCGAACTCCATGTGGCCCGTCAGCACATCTTAGTGGCTCAATTCCAAGTCGCTCATTCCCTAAAAACTGCCATAGATTGACACCGCTTGTCCAACGGACTTTTTCTTCAATTGTTAGTAATTTTAGCAATTCTTTGCTCTTCATGTTTGACCTCTTTTATTCTGACTTTTTTTCTTTACACTCATTGTACTATATTTTTATATACTTTCAAAAAAAATCCCAAAGAAATCTTTGGGATTAATCACTATTTGATTGTTCTAGATTTGTAATCTCTTCAGATTGGTATACACGTACCCAATCTACTTCCATAGCAACTGGGAAAATTGTGTCATCAACACCTTGTGCTCCACCCCAGTCTCCACCAATAGCAACATTCATAATAAGGAAGAATGTTTTATCAAATGGCCACTCTTCATGATCAGGACAAACCTGGAAATTACCAGGGATAAACGTAAAATACATTACATCATCCACATAGAAATTCAAACGATCTGGTAACCATTCTAGCTTATAGACATGAAAGTCAGTTGTAGCAGTATTTAGTGTTTTCGCAGAACCTTTTTGAGTATGTTCTTTATGGTTAAATCGATCAGTATGGATTGTTGCATGAATCTTGTTTTCATCATATCCAACTAATTCCACAATATCAATTTCTCCACTATTTGGCCATCCACCATAGACACTATTTACTGGCATCATCCAAAGTGCAGGCCAAGTACCTCTACCACCTGGTAACTTTGCTCTAATTTCAAAGATTCCATATTTAAATTCCGCTTTATACTGAGTCGTAATACGACTTGATGTATACTCTCTACTTTGATATGTTTCTTTTTTAGCAATAATTTTTAGAATACCATCTTCAACTACAACGTTTTGATTTGTGTAAAATTGGAGCTCATTATTTCCTCCACCGCTACCATTCACTTCGTAACGCCATTTGGTATCATCAAGCTCTGTACCATCAAATTCGTCACTCCATACTAAATCATACACTAGTGAGTCCTTATCGTACTCATAGTTAATACCTTTACACACATCAACAGCGTTTGAGTCTTCAACACATTGTCCGTTTTCAACAACATATCCAGGAATACAACGAATTTCAACGCATTCACCATCATCTTCACGGTATCCGTCAGGACACACTAGGGGTTCTGGTTCGCATTCGTTTGTTTCCTCGTTCAGTACTTCACCATCACCACAAACAATCGGCGCAGGTTCACACTCATTTGTTTCTTCGTTTAATACTTCACCATCACCACAAACAATTGGTGCTGGTTCACATTCATTTGTCTCTTCATTTAATATTTCATCATCTAAACATGTAGGCGTATCTAAAACACACTCCTCACCATCAAGGACATATCCTTCATCGCAAGTAGTGATTTCAGGTGACTCTTCCTGACATGCAGAAAGAGTCATACCTGTTATGAATAGTAATGTAATTAATACTAATTTTTTCATATTTATTCTCCTGTGATACCTGTTTGTTCAATACCTTCCACAAATTGCTTTTGTGCAATAAAGTAAATCACAAATAATGGAATCATTGATAACAACGTAGCTGCCATTTTATACGCTTCTGTTACACGTGCTTCTCCACCTTGATTCGCAGAGTCAGGTGCAGCTGATCTAAACCCGTTATCAAATCGTCCTAATTGAGCTGTTAAGCTCTGGAAGTCTTTATAGAACAATCCTGTAATATAGGTCTCATTCCAGTTCCAAACGAAACTGAATAAGAATACTACAACGATTGTACTTAGACTAATCTTAATCGTGATGTGCCAGAATTGTTGGAATGCATTTGCACCATCAATTTTAGCAGCTTCATATAA
This sequence comes from uncultured Candidatus Izemoplasmatales bacterium, assembly GCA_964652375.1. Lineage (GTDB taxonomy): Bacteria > Bacillota_I > Bacilli_A > Izemoplasmatales > Izemoplasmataceae > CAZZAP01. The sequence goes on along the minus strand of CAZZAP010000007.1, from coordinate 62,658 downwards.
AACTGTCGGTATCATTCTAAAGAAATTGAAGAAGATCAAAATTAAGATTGCTGAGTTAACACCTTGTCCTAAAAATGCCATAATTATTTGCGGAGTTGGTGTACCGATAAGTCTAATATCTGGATTTGCAAAGAAATCACGGAAGAAATCCTGCAAATTACCGAACATCATTAATCTTGGAATGAGCATTACAGGTACTGGTATAATGAATGAAATCAGAATTAAAATAAACAATAAACGTTTAAATTTGAAGTTATACCTCGCAAATGCGAATCCAGTTAATGCACTTACAATAACTTGTGATACTGCAAGCAATCCACTAAACCAAAATGAGTTCCATAAACTGTTCCAAGCATCCAATACAATAAAAGATACTCTGAAGTTACTAAACGTAAAGTCTTTTGGAATATAATCAATCTCTGGATCAATTAAATCCGTTTGACTCATGAATGATAATGAAATCATTTTAATCAGTGGGAATAAGAATACATACGATACTGTGATGAGTAATGCATACACCAAGATTTGCGCTGCATATCGCTCAATCACTCGTCGTTTTCGGATAATTAATTTACCGAAATCTACTACCTTTTGATATAGTGCTTTTAGCTTAGCCATTAGCAACCACCTCGCTTTCAGTAGTTTGATCTCTTCTTGCTTTTAACATCTCAAACTGACGTCTTTGAATTGATGTAAGTTTTACATTTTTCACTTTGTCTGAACGTCCAAGCAAGAACATTGCTATTCCAACAAACGCTAGAACAACAAGCGTATATACCCACGTATAAGCACTCGTCAATCCAAGTCCTGCGGCACTATTGTACATCGCATCTCGAATTTGAACCAACAGTGGGTTTACGTTAAACATACCAATTTGTACAATTGTAAAGATTGATACAATCAACGCAGTTGGCTTAATGATAGGCACGGTAATCTTCCATAAGATTTGCCATGTTGTCGCACCATCAATCTTTGCTGCTTCATAAAGCTGCACGTTGATCTTTTGTAGACCGTTAATGAATAGAATAACAGGAATCCCAGTAAACCAAAGAACCATTGTAAAGTTCTCAAATAAACTAAGTAACGCTTCTGCCGTTCTTTCACTATATTGCATTACAGTAGAAAATACGATATTTCCACTAAAATCACTTAATGTAATACCACCAGCACTATATAACTGATCTAACACTGTAGAACTTAATACAATAACCGGTAAGAAGAAGATTGTTCTAAATCCACTTCTAAACTTGATATCTCGATTTAATAATATACCGATAATGAAACTAATAATCATAATTGCAGGAACATACGTAAGTTCTAACATTATGAAACTAATTAAGTTCGGTACAAAATACTCATTTCCAAAGAATGCTACTGCATAATTCGCAAAACCAATCGGCTCAAAATTGTAACCAAATGGAGCAGTATAATCAACTGTTACATTTTGGAAGCTCAGTACAAACGTTAAGATAAACGGTACTAAACTAAATATTGTAAAACCAATCAACCAAGGGATTAAGAATAAGAATGCCTGAAGGTTTTGATGTGTAGAGCGCTGCAATTGTTTCATTAGCGCTTTATCGCTTAATTTTCTTTTTCTAGCCATCATCTAACCTCCTACCACACTGAATGATATAGGATCTACATCCACACCATCATAGCTAATTATTTCATCTGTGTAGTTGATAATGATCATAACACCATTATCGTAGTAATTGACAATTACGCCATTCTCAACTACTTCACGATCGATCCATCTTGCACCAAGTACACTACCTAAAGCAGTATTTACTTTCTCATACGTTGTAACAATTGAATCTTCGTATAAATTATATTCAGTAGAATAAAAATCTCTTGAATTTGTATCAGCTAATAAGAACGAAGGCTCACTAGATAATACATAACTTGGATACACGTTATAATCAATCATACGTAATACATCACTATCTGTATAGAAACTAAAGTTACTATACGGCGCATAAAGTTCCATTGTACCTTGAAGAACTAACTGTAAGAATGGCACAGTATCTGTCTCAATTAAGTATTGAGAATTAAATACAGGTGTATTAATATAACGATCTGTAAATTGCCATAAATAACTGTTTGGTTCTACTGCATTAATCATCTTATCATCATCTAATTCACTAAATCCATTGATGATTAATTGCATTATTTCATAACGATCTTGATGATCCGTATAATCAGAAATCAGATTATTTGTAATCCCATCAATTGTGTATGATGAAACACCTAAGCTGTTAAACTTATCTGTTTGATAATCAAGCCAAGTCATACTTTTTTCAGGTCGTGCATAATAGAATAGACTAATCGGTTCTTCAAATACATGTAATTCTGAATACCAATTATTTGTATGTCTTGCGGCATTTCTTCGCTCTGTCATTATTTCTTCATTAATTAAGAAATAGTTCTGTGCAAATGAAATATCAACATCTTTACTATTAAACTCTTTAATCAAATCTTCAAACTGACCTTTTGACCCAATTTGTCTAGTGAAGTCTACTTTAGAAGGATCTCCTAGTGTAACACCACCATCGTTCCATCCTAGTAATCCACTATTGACATTGGTAATACCATTACTTAACACATCATTTAAAATACTTCTTACACCATCAACATCTGTTGTTACCATGTTGTTATAACCAAATATCGCTTTTTCAACATCACTCATAAAGAAGTCTAAACGAATTGGTACATCTGAATAACCAGGTTCTAATTCATGTAGTTGTCCTTCTTCGATTAAGAAATCACGATAGAAATTCGCCATACCTACATAATCTGCACTATACCCATCAACGCTACCATCACCTTGTAAGAAACGATAGTTCATCTCTACATCAAAGTGATTACGCTCATCGTAAATCGTAAAGTATCCAGCACCAGATTTGTTATATACTTGATAGTATTTTTGATTGTATGTAAACTCACCATACGTAAAGTTATATTTCACATCATCATGCTCATCAGGACTTGAGTAAATAGTCATTTGCTCATCTCCACTAGTTGCATATGCAAGGAATGCATTTTGATTGCTTCCATGCACCATACCATACACTGGCATTGACGCTGTTTTTAACGAACGATATAGCGGTTGGTAATTAATATGATTCTCTAGTTGTGTATAGTTTGTACCATACACTTCACCCTCGTATTTATCTAGTTCCACACTTAAATCTTTAAAGCGAATTAACGCCCCAGACCCGTCAGGAACAAAACTATACCCAGGAATGATATCTTTTGGAGTTGGCTCAAAACTTCTACGTAAGTTTTTAATGTCATACGCATATTCCATACCACCACTAGCACCCATCCATGGTGCTAATTGAATTGATACTAATGAATCGACTCCATTTCCTTCTAATTCCTCATCATATACTTTCATACGAAGACCCGTATCTTCCAGATAGATATGTACTTTCACTTTGATGCGTACTACTGCACCTTCCTCTGCTTCAACACACTCTCCATCTTTCACAATAAATCCTTGTTCACAAACTGGATCTTCATAAACACATTCACCTTCAACACTAAACATTCCTTCTTCTGGGCAGGTTTCACCAATATCAATCGGTGCACAAACGCCATCTTGCAGAACGAATAAACCTTCTAAACAAGTAGGTGGAATTGTTTTATCTCGAACGGTAAACTCTACTTCAAATATTTTATGATTATCTTCACCAACAACATCGTATAAGGTTGAATCAGCATCATATAAGAATGATCCACCATTATTTGCCTTATACTCTTCCCAGCTAAAACTACTAGATGCAAAGATTGGCGCAGGAACGGTTCCTCCTGATTGATAATCTTTAAAGTAATTGATTGTTACTAAGCTGTTAGCCCATGGCATGTATAACGGATTTAAACGATACTCTTCCCCTAAACAAAACTCACGAACATCTGCTTCTTTAATAATTAAGTTTTCATCTGGAATAATCATATCTCCATACGGAGTTTGGTTTGTCTCTTCAATGATTTCACCATCATTTTCATACACACCAAAATTATCCATATAACTAATGGCGATTGAAGTAGGTGTTGTTTCTGCGCTAAAGAAACCAAATTCAAACACGATTGACCCACTTGATGTAGTTGCTTCATTCATTGTGAATGTAAACTCATATGTATAATATGGGTTATCTGGATCATCATTTCGATCACTCATTATGGTTTCAGTTGGCATAAACTCAGTAAATCCACCGTCTTCAAGTCCAACCTTCATATCAATTTGTTTTGGTTTTGACGTATACAAATCAAACATGATTGTATAGGTCTTACCAGTTTCAAATGATAATTCATTCAATGTTAATGTTACTGTTTCAGGAACATCTGTATCCGTAATACCACTACTTGTGATAATGAAACGGTCATCTCGAAGTTCAATTCTTGAACTAGATGAGAGTTTTTCAAACTCCCAAGCACCAACACCACTAATTCCGATATCACGTAATTGATCACGGTACTCCGCTTCAATTTCGTCACATTCTTCTTCGAATACATCTGGATGTTGTAAGTCAAGTCCAGTGCTCCACGTATACCCATTACGATTATCAACAATTTTCATAACATCTGTTGATTCACGCCAGTAATACGATAAATCTCCATAATCTCCTAAATGTAATAATTCATCTACATTCTCACTCGTAATTTCCATCTCTACAGGGGGTAGTGACGTATCACGAGGAGTAGGAACATAAATCGCTTGAACGAAGTAAGGAGACAAAAATACAATAGAAACGATTAAAATTCGTACAATATTTTTTCTAGTTAAAAACATTTCTAAACGCCTCCTTCACTAATGCGATTAAGAATTGCACTAATTGATCACCCATAATTTGGATAAATAGTAGCACAACAATTACAATAATCATAAATAAGAATGTTAATAAAATACTCTTAATCGTATTTCGAATTGTATAGTTGTGTAGTTCCTGTAACGCTAAGAATACAAGCAACACAGAACCAAAAACACCAATGTTTCTTGCAAACTGAAGAATAAATACTTCATCTAACGTTAAGTAATACGATAAGTATGTAACTACACCAAATCCAACAATAATTGGCAGTAAACTATACATAAATCCGCGGTATAATTCTCCAACACTACCTTCTCCATCATTAATTGAAGCTACTAAATAGTTACAAATAATAAAGAGACCAGTAAAGCTAAAGAACCCAAGGACAATACTGAATAAGTCCATATCTGCAGCTTCTACTTCTTGGTATATAAATCCTTTACTCGTTACAAAAACCATGTACACAATAAAGAATATAAAGTAGATAATTGTTGCACCTAAATACGAACCTTTTTGCTTACGTTTTAAGTAGTAGAATGAATCAAGTGGATGTTTGATAAATGCGAACATATACAGAACATCATTAATGACTTTTATTTCTCCTACTTTCTTAATCTTCGCAACTGGTGTTGCCAAGTACTGGTATTTACGATTTGTCAGTTTGACAGTATAATAACCAATTAATACAAGTACTAACCCAAGCAAGAACGCTGGTAGATTTCTCTGTAAATCAATATTACGAACTTCCCAGTATGCTTGTGAATACATGTATCTGTTACCTGATAATTCAAAATGGAACATTGCCTGCTCATAGTCAGCGCGGCTAAATAAGTTTTTCCCAATTTCATTGTGTGCAATGACACTTAATTGGTTCAGTTTAAGTACTTCTTCCCATTTTTCAACTGCATCATCATATTTACCTTTTTTGTATAAATCTAATGCTTCATATATGGTTGTTGAGTATTCAGTTGGAGAGTATGATTGAACAAACTCATTTAGAGCATCTAATGTCCAAACTTTACCTTTACTATCTACTGCAATACTAACTAAATCTTTATATAACCCAGCAATATCTACTGAACTTTCATAACTACCAAAGCTAAAGATATAGCCACCTTCATTTGTCCAAACATGAATATATCCAGTGCTACTAGCAGTATAGATAATACCAGTATCATCCGTATATAAATCAATTAACTCAAGGTCAAAACGAATTCCGTTATCAATGTTGTTTGAACCATCTGTGTTATGTTTTTTAAGTGGCTCAATTCCATCACCTAAACTAGTAGTATACTTAATTCCTTTTTGATCAACAAAGATATTACTAAATGTTGGAGGATTACGGTCTGATTTTAAATCTTCTTGACGGTCTGTCAGAATTAAATCCTCAAGACGTTGCCTCGCTGTTAGAACTACTTTGTTCGTAGAGAAGAATCCTAAGAATTCCCCACTATCACTTAGTTGCACGATACCATCTAACAAACCTTCCGCAACAATGTACATGTTGTCTTGGTTATCAACTGCAACTTTTTTTGGATCAAATGATTTACTTTGGAATGAAACACTTGTTGGTTTTGTAAATGTTTCAGTAATATACCATCCCGGCTCTAATTCACCGTAAACGGTAGGCTGTGGTATATCTAATGCATCATTTTCAAATGTAGATTGAATTGCACCAACAATTGGATCAGTAATTTGATCTCCATGTTCTTCGCGGTACTCTTCTTCCGTAGTTTCAATACTTGTAAAATATCCTTCTACTGCATCTTCAACTGCACCAAAATTTCTACTTTCAATTGCATCAAGTAACCATTCATCAGTGATATAAGTCAAATATTCATTTTCTCTAAAAAAGTCAAATGCAGCTTGTTTAGAGTCCAAAATAAATTGATCATTGTATGCTTGTAAATCAATTCGTAATTGCTCCAGCGCTTCTGTTTCTTCAACTATTTCTAATTTGAAGACCGCATGAGCACCTGAATCAGCTACATACAATTCATAGTTTTTCGACAAGAACAATCCACGAGGAGTTCTAAATTGATCAAACTCAATCACATCAATTGTTGTATTGTTATTTGAATCATACACAACAATACGTTTGTTTCCTGTATCAGCAATAAAGATATTATCATCCTCATCGATGTACATATCTTGAGGACTGTTTAACCCTAATGATTCGTCACCCTCTTCAAACTCAATACCATTTGCTTCATAGTATTCATCAATACCTAAATCAAATAGTGTTCTATCTGGTAAGTACGCATCTTGCGTTACTACCCAGTTTCCTTTTTTATCAAAACTTCTTGTTTGTGTTGTTGCACTAGAAGCAAAACTTCTAGTAATAAATGTTGTTGTGATGATGGCAAACAGTAAAACGACTAAAACTCTACTTAATTTTCTCATTATTTGATACCTGAATGGCTCATAGTGTCCATTACTCTACTTTGCATAAAGATGAAGATAATTAAGTTTGGTAAGAATAAGAGCAACCCTGAAGCGGCTTGCATTCCTGCACCGGCTACAGCATTCTGAACATTTGTCAATGTTGACATGTAGAAAACAAATGTCTTCTTCGTCTCAGTAATGATGTATAAGTTACTACTTTCTGGGTTATTCCAAATCATTTGGAATACCAAGATTGATACTGTTGCTAAGGCAGGTCTTACCAGTGGAATAATAATCTTAAATAAAATGTGTAAGTCGTTTGCACCATCAATTTTTGCTGCTTCAATCAGTTCATTTGGAACTTGATCGATAAACTGCTTTACTAGAAATAGCCCAACAGGCATAGCTAGATAAGGAATAATATGAACAAGGAAATTATCATTTAATCCAAGTCCATCAATAATTAAATAACGTGGAATAAGTACGGCAACTGCTACGAACATTAACGCAGTTTGGTTAATTCTAAATAACCATTTTTTTGCTTTAAATTCTTTTTTACTTAACGCATATGCTGTACTTGTTGTCATAACCAATGTTACAAAAATTGCTACAACTGTAATGATAATCGAGTTAAATAAATACCTCGTCATCGGAACACCTGTATTGGTTGCTGCTCTAAACAAATCTGTAAAGTTTTGTAATGTTGGTTTACGTACTAAGAAAGTTGGTGGGAACAGGAATAACTCATCAAGTGGTTTTAATGCTTGAGAGAAAATATAGACAACTGGCAATAACATAAAGATTGCCACAGGAACTAAAATATAGTAAAACTTCAACTGTGTTCTATCGAATCGCTTTGGATTCACTTGCATCGATTTAAGCGCCATATTCTACCTCCTAGTCCTTTTCTCCAAATAGTGCGTAGGCAACTCTTGTAAACAATAAGATAATTAAGAGTAACATAACACTAATTGCAGCTGCATAACCCATCTCATAACGGATAAAACCATAATCCTCAATGTGGTTAATAATTAACTGTCCTGCATATTGTGGTGTTGGATTTGCTCCCGATAATGCAACACCAATGTATCCTGTATTGAATGCCCCAACGATTGCCATTACGGCACCGAATAACATTTGAGGTTTCATTTGAGGAATAGTAATATAAATAATTTCTTGGAATCTGTTTTTAATTCCATCGACATAACCTGCTTCATACAATGTTTTATCAACATTTAATAGTCCCGCAAGCATCGCAAGGAATCCAATACCCATTGATCCCCATAATGATACAAAAATCATAATGTTCATTAAATGATCTGGGCTAATCAGAAACTGAATTGCTTCATCAATCAATTCATTCTTTAATAAAATCGAGTTGATGTATCCTGATCGATCCCCATTAAATAATGTTCTCCATACAACACTCATCAAGATGGCACCAGCCATACTTGGTGTATATAAAGCAAGTGAAATATATTTTCGTGGTTTTGCCTGAATTTGAGACAACATCCACGCAAACATAAAGGCAAGAATGTACCCACCAGGTCCTACTAATACCGCATATTTTAGTGTATTAGGAACTACGTGTTTTAAGAAATTTGTATCTTGTGTAAATAGCGTAATGTAGTTATATAGTCCTGATGCATCTGCTAATCGTGGTGCTTGGATTAAATCAAAATAGGTAAACGATAAAATCATACTGAATACAACTGGAATAATAATAAATGTAGAGAACAGAATGATATAAGGTAAAATCAACAACAATGTTGAAATTTTATCTTTTCGTTTATCCTTTCTACGTTGTTCTTTTAATTCTTCTAACGTATACGTCATTGCCATTAATCATCACCATCCTTTGCATTGTCCATTTGCTGTTGGATCCAATCAACGTCTCTTATCGTGTAAGGTTTAAGGACATTTCCTTCATTATCTAGATAGCCAAACTCAACAAGTTTACGCTTGATTTCACGGTTAATAACAATTACCTCACGGTCAATTGCCACCCGAACAGGTACACCATCAAATGTTACGGTATTCCAAATGTTACTTAGCCCTCTTTCAAGCATATATTGTCCCGGTGTTCTAGGAACATCCCTCAGCCATTTAATTTGTTCTAAAATGACTTGTTTATCTTTATTATCAATCGGTGAACTCGCTACCGCATCAACATTTCCACTTAACCATAAGAACTCAGGTCCATAGGTTGATTGAAGCGTGTAACCAAAGTCTGTTTGAACTTCAAAACTGGTCCACCATTTCATAAATTCCCATGCTCCTTCTGGATCACTTGAATTGTTGAACATAACGCCACCAGTACCATTACCTACATACCAGCGATCTACGGTATCTGTTTCTTCATTGTAGATTCCTGGATATGGAGCTAACTCCCACTGACCTACTAACTCAGGTGCAGCGTTTTTAAGTTGCATATACGTTCCAAAATCAATAATCCCAACAGGTAATTTATTGTATCTAAATGAGTTATAGAAACGTTCTACTTGCTCATCTAAACTATATGTCGTATATAAATCTCCAAGAAGTTCTAATCCTTTCACACTGTTTTCACTATTAATCGTAGTGCTTAAACCATCTTCTGCATATAGTGTCCCATTATGCTGGAAGATAAGTGGACTAGTTTGATAGAACCACTTCAATGCAGTCCCACCAGAAGTAGGATAATAGAAGTTCATATCATAGCGCTGAAGTGTTGGTAAGATACCAATAACATCATCCCATGTATCAGGAACTTCTAAATCTAATGCATCAAATACATCGGTACGATATACAAGTGCATGGAACTCGAGTGTTTCAGGCATTGCATATACACCATCATCTAATATGTATGGTACTAATGCTCCTGGTGCGAATCGATTCGCAACACTCCAAAAGTCTTCAAATTCTGTTAAATCTTGTAATGCACCACGAATAGCAAGATCAAATGGCATAAAGCTCATTAATCCTAATGCGACATCAGGAGTATTCCCTGCGCTGTTCGCAAGAATCAGTTTATTCGGGTCAGGCATTACACTAATTTTTACTTCTTTACCTGTTTGCTCAGTGAAAGATGAATCCGCCATTTTTTGCATAATATCAACATACGTTAACGGTCTATTAACCCACACATCAATTACATCATCACTATTTTCAATAACGTATTTATCACTTGTAAAACTCACTACAAAGCTTGAAATACTACTTCCAGCACGCTTGAAGACACTTGCGTTTGCTGGTCGGAAATCATCATCATTCGATAGGTAGAATGAATCTAAGTACAGTTGTTGATCTGATAGTGTATCTAAACTATCACCAAGTAATAATGTTGTACTACTTGAACCACTGTATAAGTTACTTAAATATAACGGTAACTCATCTGGATCTTCTAACATTTTTTCAAATTCAATAACTGCTTTTTTCAAGTATGATAAACTTGCACTTAAGTCTTCTTTATCACTATATTTACTCATGTCTACAACCATGTATTTTACAACATCACGGTACGCTTCTAAATATTCTTGTGTTTCAGGAATAAAGACAGTTAGACGCCATGTTCTATCTCTGTCAATGTCTTTCCCGGTTATTTTTATAATATCTAACGCAAATTGATTGATATGATCAATCATCAATTGCATATTACGTAAGTGCTCAGAAATGTTTGATTTTTCAGCACGGAATGTGATGGTATGTGTCCCTTCTGATAAGTATATCTTATACGGATTTCCATCATCATCACTTACTGTCTTATTTGCCCATGAACTAGGTGTATAATCAAAACTATATGCAGCGACTTCTTTAAACGGGATTTCACCATCAATTTTGATTGATCTAAATACATCAAAATCACTCTTATAATTTGCATAGTGAAGTGTTAAATCATACAGACCAGCTTCTTCAATAGTAACCGTATAGGTAACATCCTGACCTGCTTTATACCACGCTTGTCCGTCAATTGCATTAAGTTTCTTGTATTCGCTATCAAATGGATCTAACGCTGGATTACCAAAAGCCATCAAACGAACGTATGATGAATTTTTCATTGAATAATCAACTGCGTTAATCTCTAAATTTTTATCTGGTAAATTACTTGGGTTATCCTCCATGTATTCTTCATACGTAGGAATATATTTCGGCGCATTCGCCTCAACATTACGAAGTCGCAAGTCCCCTGTTGATACATTCTGAATTGAAATCGTGTTTATTCCCTCTTCAAAGAAAAATACAAGTGGCTCATTCGACACATAGGTATTATTAAAGAGTTCTAACTCCGCCCAATCAATATCTCTTAATTGTAATGGTAATGTTTCATCACCATATGTATCTGTCGTGAACTCTTTTGTTGAGTCACTCCAGATAAGTGGTACATCTATCGTCATGGCATCATCAAACTGATAGCTACCATTGATTGCAACGCTAATAGTAATATTATTTAATATCTGTCCTTCCACTAAATACTCTGAATCCAAACGATAATATCCCTCCTCAGGAATATCTATCTCAAACTCAGCCGTACTTCCAGGACTCAAATCAGCGACAATACCATCATATCCATCTGCTGGATCTGACAACAATGTAGCTTCGGTGTTATTTGGTAATTCGTAATCAAACGTGATATCTTCATAGAAGTCATAATACGAATAGCGACCATCTCTTAGCGTATCCTCTAACATTGTTAGTGCTTCAAGATAACGTTCTTCTGATACATCATCTCTCCACTTTTCTAAATCACTTCCACGAAACGGATTAACAAAATACATAACACCAATTAATATTAGCACTACAATTAATACTAAGTTAATTATTCTCTCTCTTGTAAACATATCTAAACCCTCCAATACACAAGAAGTATAATAACAGTCCAAAATGCCGCATTAAGCGGCATTTATTTGACTGCTAGTTTGTTACTTATTCAAAATCTTCTTCAGTAAATCCGTAGTAAATTTGTAATCCTAATTCTAAGTCAGCAAAACTTTCAGCGAAACGTGCATTTGCATCTTCGTTCCATTGATATAGGTTACCTAAAATAACATCAGTAAATTCAGGTTCACCTTTTGTTACGCCACCATTGATTTCCGGATTCCAATATTCTTTCCACTCATATAAGTTTTGTCTACGAGAACCTTCTACATTGTGGAAGTAAGGATATGATTTATCTGAAACATCCCAGAATTGTCCAGCTTCATAAATACGAATTACTTCGTGGAAACCAGGCATTACAGATGGATCACTAAATCTTTGATGTTTAAGTGGTGTATACCAAATTTGCATTTGCTCATCGAACATGTCACCTGTCACTACAGGGAAACTATCGTTTAATGCACTTGATTTGTTTTCACCATCAGTAAAGAATTGATCTGCTCTTGCTTGGAATGATTCACTTGAAGCAATCCAGAATGAAGCAAATGTGTAAGATATTTTGATTTGTAATTCTTCTTCTTCAGAACATGATAAGTCTCCATCTTCAATACAGAAGTTATATACTGCCATAGGGTCTAATACGATACCTACAGTATTATCTACATAGTCAGTTGAAGGACGTGGATAGATATCCCAGTCGTCAGATTTACAAGTACCCCACCAGTTTTCGTCTGGATGTGCACAGTCACCCATCATCCATGGGTCACCTTCGTTTGTAAGAAGTACACCAAACATGAAGTAAGCATAACTCCACCACCAGTTTGCATCCATAAACTCTTGAGTGATTTCTCCACCATTTTCAGGGTCATAGTTACCCCATACAGAATTTTCATTCCATTGGTTTAAATATGGAATTAATGAACGTACTTCATCACTATTTAAGTCTACAAAGTCACCAGTTCCATCATACTCAAATAAGCTTTTAGCTACATCGTTTGTAGCTGTTTCAATAATACGTAATGGCGTATCCATTGAACCGTAGTATACGTTAGGATCTGAGTTTGAAATAAACGTAGTATACTCATCAATTGTCCAGTCAGGACCAGGTACAGTAATGTTATTATATAGTGCTAATTCTTTGTTTACGTAGATACCCCAAGGAAGGATATATTGTGGTAAACCAGCTTGGAATCCATAGTAATTCATCATGTTAAGAATTGCAGGATTCATTGCTCTATATAATGGATCATTCGCAAACTCTGAAAGGTCAGCAACGATACCTTTAGAAACATCACCAGGTAAATCTGTAGATGCCCAAACACTTGGATGTGCACCATACGTAGCTCTATAGTTTTCTAACTCTTGTGACCAGATTTTTCCACCGTCATTAGGTCCACCAGCGATTGCAAGTACGTTAATTGTAACGTTTGGATACATTTCGTTGAATAACTTCGCAACTGCATATGCAGCAGCATCGTTTTGTCCTAATAAATCAGCTTCACAACCTTCTACATACCCTTCTTCACCTTCAAGTGGGCAGTATCCGATTAAATCTTGATTTCCAATGTCTTCCCAGTACGTACCAGTACCACTCCAAAGTAGTAAATCAATACGACCTTCTACATTCGGATCAAGAGGGATGTATTCTTCGATACATTCACCATTGTCATATACGAAACCTTCTTCACATAAATCAATACATTCATATGCATCGTTTAATTCTTGTCCGTCTTCACAAACAGGAACTGGAGCACATTCACCATTGAGTTCATACTCGTTATCGCCACAAACTACTGGCTCAGGTTCACATTCATTTGTTTCTTCGTTCAGCACTTCACCTTCGTCACATGTTGGAGGTGCAGGTTCACATTCATTTGTTTCTGAATTAAGAACTTCGTCATCTTCACATGTTGGAACTTCAGCTTCACATTCATTTGTTTCTGCATTTAATACTTCGCCTTCTCCACATGTTGGTGTATCTTCACCATTACAAGCAGATAGTGCTAGTCCAAATACAAATACTGAAACTAACAATAAAATCTTTTTCATCTTTTCCTCCTATAATATTTTAATTTTGTTAAGTCACTCTTAACAATAGTTAAACCCTTAATTGCTATATGTTAACCCATATCCGTATGGGAATAACACCGAATTTGGATCATACGTCTCGTCATTTGACGTATAACCTAGTTGTGAAATATCGTTTGGCCAAGTAAAAGATAATTTCCCTGTAAAATCATAATCACCAAAGACAACATCACTAATCCCAGTACCACCTTCTGTACCAGGTAACCATGCAGCGATAAATCCATCAAAATAATCTAAATGATCTTCTAATAATAATGGTCTACCACTAATTAAAATACCTATTACCGTCTTACCTTCGTTATGTGCAGCTTCTGCGATTGCTAGTGCTGCTGCATTTCCTGAATGGGCATTCCCACCAGTTAATGTTAGTACATCGTTATCTCCAACACCTTCAGAATATGGATTCTCAGCTAATACAACAACCACTGTATCCGCATCTGCATAATCACTTACAATACCAGCGCCATTTTGTGTTAAGACATCTGTAAATGCATCAAGAATACTTGAGCCAACACCTAAGTCTACATCGCTTGTACCTTGCCAGTATCTTGTCCATCCACCACACTGCAGTCCTACATTGTTTGCTCCTGGACCTGTAATATAGATACTTTCATTTTTTGCTAATGGTAATACATCATTCTCATTCTTTAGTAACACCAAACTCTTACGAACTGCTTCTCTAGCAAGGTCTTGGTGCTCTGTCGTATTCAGATTTGTTTGTACATCTAATCGATGTGTTGGATCATCAAATAATCCACGCTTGTGTTTAATCGTTAAGATACGTCTAACGGCATCATCAACTCGCTCTTCCGTAATTGCGCCATCGTTTACTGCAGCGTAGATTGTATTAATTGCATTTTCCCAGCTGTATGGTTCCATTAACATATCTACACCAGCATTTACGCTGTTTACTATTTGATCATAGTATGACCCTGGTAACTGGTGAATTGCATTCCAGTCACTAATTACAAATCCTTTAAACCCTAACTCATCTTTTAATACATCATTTATCCAATAATCATATCCGTGTAATTTTTCACCATTAATACTTGAATACGAAATCATTACGGTATCCACATCCGCACGTAGTGCTTCATAATATGGAGCTAAATGTAATGCACGTATTAATTCTTCTGTACCAACAGTGTTACCTTGGTCTATTCCACCAACAGTCCCACCATCACCTAAGAAGTGTTTTGCAGTTGCACTTACACCAAATTGTTGCATACCCATAATTGTTTGGTATGTTAAATTATCATGGATTTCAGGATTTTCACTAAACCCTTCGTATGTTCTACCCCATGAAATATCTTGTACAACGCTTAGTGCTGGAGCAAAGTTCCAGCTAATACCTGTTACTTTCATCTCTTTTGCTGTTGCTTCTCCGATTCTAAACATTAAATCAGGATCATTCGCAGCACCAAGTCCAATGTTATGTGGGAAAATGGTTGCTCCAAAGAGATTATTGTTTCCATGCACAGCATCAATTCCATAAATTAATGGTATTTCACTACTAGATAATAGTGCTGCATCTTGGTAGCTCTTATACATAGTATACCAAACATCTGCACTATCTGCATAGCCTGTCGGATGAGATCCACCACCACTAAGGATTGACCCAATACCGTATTGTGTCACTTGAGCTGGGGAAATATGTCCACGCTCAGCTTGCACCATTTGAGCCGCTTTTTCTAATAACGTCATTGTTGCAATTAGCTCTTCAACACGCTCAATACAATCGAGTGCTCCAGGGCTACAATATACAAATTCTTCATCTTCTATTTCTAAATAGACGTTTTTATGAAATGTAAATAGTTGCATAAATGAAGCTAGTAATGCATCTGAAGTAACCGTTGCACCAACAATTACATCTACTTGATTATAAATAAAATTGTTATAGTTTAATCCAACAATACGATCGCGGTATTCAGTCTTCTCAATCTCACCACCGTACTGTGAAGATTCACTACTTTCAATTACTTTAAACTCAGCAGCAACACCGTCTGCATCTACTGCAATTAAATATGTTACATCATCCCAGTCACCTTCAAATACTGCTTTATATACAACATATTCAACTACATCAAAATCAAATAGTTCATATGCTTCAATAACAGTAGTTCCGGTAAAATCGAAATCGTCATAAAAACTACTTTTTTCATGATCTCCAAGTTGATTGTAGAAATAGATTTCATCATCGTCAACGCAGGTACCATCTACAAGTGAGAATCCTAAGTCACATATAACCTCATCGATTACACATGCGCCATCTTCTTCGTGATATCCTTCATCACAAACAACTGGGTCTACCTCATCAAGTACGCACTGCCCGTTTTCTTCATGGTAGCCATCGTCACATACTAATGGTTCATCTTCATCTTCTACACACTGTCCTTCTTCCTCGTGATATCCTTCATCACAAACAAGCGGGTCAACTTCTTCTAATTTGCATTCTCCATCCACTACTACATACCCTTCTTCACAAGTAAGCACTTCTGGACTGTTGTTTGTTTCACATGCCGCTAGTGATAATGTTAATAACATTACCCCCAAAATTACGAATACTTTTTTCATTTTAATCTCCTCTACAACAAATCCTTTAAAGCTTATAAAATCACTGTTGCTATTGAATTATTTTCCATTGTAACGCGATACGTTTTATCCAGTTTTATACTGAATGTTTGTTTCTTATCTGTTTCATTTAATACAACTACTACCACTTCACCAGTTGGGTTTTTAAATGCAACAGCTTGTACATGTTCATTGCTATTATCTAACTGAATGCGGTATGCACCTTTTTGGATATATTTACTAAAATGTCCTACATAATAATAACTTGACTGCTTCACGATTTTCATCGGAAAAATGTCTAAAATAATTGGTGCATCACATAAATTATTTACATGGTTAGGTCCACCAGTATTATCAAGAAATAAATTCCAATCAATGTATCCTTGACACCAGTTGTTAAAATCACCAATCATATTACGAGCGTAACGCTCTCCTGTTTTCCACGAATCCCAGTGTACGCCACCTTCTTGGCAACCTTCAGTAAAAAGCAATCCTTTATCTGGGAATAGTTCATGTACTTTCCCAACCTTTTCAAACTCTTCACTCACATACCAGTGGAATCCAGTTCCCCATACGTATGCAGCTGCTTCAGGATCTTCTAAAACGGTTTTAGCGCGCTCTACAATGATGTCTCTATTGTGATCCCAAATTAAAATATTGACATCCTTTGCACTACTATTTTTCATCGTAGGACCAAGGTAATTTTTAACAAAGTCACGTTCTTCTTCAGCAGTATAAACACATGAGTCCCAGCGCTGAACTGCTGCTGGTTCATTTTGAACGGTAATTCCCCACATTGTTAATCCTTCTTTACGATATTCTTCGATGAACTTCACATAGTAATTTGCCCATGGTTGGTAAAACTCAGGTAACAATTTCCCACCTTGTATCATCGAATTATTATCTTTCATAAATGCTGGAGGGCTCCATGGAGATGCTAATAATTCAATGCTTTCTCCCGCCACTTTCTCCGCATCCTTGATTAAGGGAATAACATATGTTCTATCACGAGAGATATCAAATGTGTTTAATTCTTTATCTCCCTCTTCAATATAGGTATAACTGTTTAAGCTAAAATCACAACCATGAATACTAACTCGTCCGATGTTATAACCTAGACCTTCTTCTTTATCAAAATACGCCTTAATTGCTTCTGCTCGTTTTTCTTTACTAATTCTACCTAGGTTATAGGCAGCGCTTTCAGTAAAGGCTCCACCAAAACCAATCATTTCCTGATAGGTTTTAGAAGGATCAAGTTCCATGTCAACTTTAACGGCAGAACTTTCCTGTAATTCTTCTTTATAAAAACGTTTGTTACTATCTTTCTCAGTTACAATTAACTTAGCCATACGCTCCTCCTACAAATACACAATTAACTCTTTTACGTTTCCATCACGTAAATCTTTTGCAAGTGTACCAGATACAGAAGCTACGGATTTACCATCTACTTCATATCCTGTAATATTGCTTTTCTTATCAAATGTACTTAGACCACTTTTATTGATATAAGTAACTTGTGTCTTTCCAAATAACGTAAACGACACTTTCCCATCAACAAAGAATGATTTGTGTAATGCTGGTTTTAAATTTAAGGTAAGTTCTCCATCCTTTAAGACTAAGATACGTTTACCAGCCATCATAATCGTCCATAAACTAAGCATTTCTGCTGTACTACCAGATAACCTAGCTACATACCCTTGACCTCGTACAAACGGATCAGGATTGATGCTTGAGGCGATGAAACTTGAGTTTTCTAATGTGCTTCTTCCATATACTTTTGGATCCATAAAACACGTTAGATTCGTATCAATTTCCTCGTAATACTCTTCATATAATCCAGCTTTTAAAACACCCAATAAATATTTATATGACATATGCAAGAAGTTTGATTCTCTTTCTTGCCATCCTTTTGTAAAACTACGTCCACGTCCAATTTCATTTTTTTCAGCATCTAAAAACTCACTCGTTTTATAGAACTTCAGTTCATGATCGTAAATGTTTGATGCTTTGATTTTTGTGAACATGTCTTTTTTCGCTTTATGATCTTTCATAATCTTTAGAGCTCTTGCAGGAGCTTCTAAATAGTTTGGTAATTTACGTACACTAAATTCTAAAGGTTTCACAGTTGGTAAACCGTATTTACCAATGTATGGTTGCCCATTGTCTAAAATTGGTACATGTTTTGTAACTGTATGCACTAAATACGTAGGATAGATTCCTTCACCAAACTGATATGCTTTTTCTAATGCTTTATCAAGTTTTGTAAGGTATACTTCTAATATTTCTTTGATTTCAGATACACGCACTTCTTCAGTAGAATTCGTTGTGAAGCGCACGCTATTACGGTACATTTCTTTATAATCATTCACTTTGTCCCAGTGTGTAAAATCACTTAGATTTTCATAAACAATTCCTTTTAAATCACGTGCAAATTGAATAAATTCACTTGGTAAAACTACGGATTGTGTTTCATCAATATTTTCTAATAAATACGTTACAACACGTTGCAATTCAATCGTTTCACTGACACCACTACCAAATAGTCCAGGTAGTCCATTCATTGCATCGTTCCATCCTGGTTTATCAGCTTCCATTTCGATTCCCATACCACTTGGATCTAAATGTGATAACTTATTCGCAGCTAGTACAAATAATTTACCAAACAGACTAGTTGTCACGATGTTGTGATTGTGATCTTTGAGCCAATCTGCCTTCATTGGATGCATTCCTAGTGCTGCTTTCTTTTCTTCATCATCATGTAAAATTGATCCGAAACGTCTAACTTGGTTATCGTTTGTTAAACAGATTTTTTCATCTCTAGGTAATACTGTAACTGGAGATGAGAAGTATTTATAATCTGTTTCTTTGTATAACTTCTCTGTCATTCTATCAGGATATACAGACTGATAATTCTCTACTAAATCTAATATATATGTCCAGTGATCAATCCAATATCCTTCCGCAAAGTGAGCTTCATAATGTTGCTCAGCATGTGGGAAGATTGCATCAAATATTTCTTGATCAGAATAGTTTGTTTTAATTCCTTCATTTTCAAGTGTATTGATGATAGACCCAGGTGTAAACTTATAACATAATAAATCAATCATCACTTGTTCATCATTAAACAGTTCTTTTGCCAAAGATACTGCTTTTTCTTTATCTTGTATCTCGAAACTAGACCCATCAATACTAAGTGGGTTATATCCATCAACTTGGATAAACGACGCAAACATTTTCATGTTGAAGTCTTCCACTTCAGGTTTAATTAGTACGTCACTTCTTCGGTTCTGACATACGTCTCTAAAGTTACCATTCCCTTGCGAATAGAACTCAGGAGCTAATGTAAAGTAATTGTAATCTCGTTCAAGATCCCCATGTCTTCTTGAATATAAGTGATAGACATGATTCTTACCATTTCCGTTAAGCAGCATTGGATATCCACCACGAAGCATGTTATCCAAATAGTTTTGTTTAATATAATCATCAAATATCGGGAATGCAGTTGTTGTTGCTACTTCATTTAGCAATCCTTCAATTTCATCAAATGCTTCTTTTCGTTTTTGATCTAAAAAGCTTGAAGTACTAATTTCTTTTGATACATTAACAAAGTGCTCTTCATTATGAGCATGCCCAATAACTGTATTAATACGCTTTGTCTCTCCAGCTTTCACTGTAAGATTAACACCAGTAAATGCAACTGGTATTTTATTCGCAGTTACTTGCTCTAGTTCTTGAATTTCTTTTAAACTATGTTCTTCAAAGAAACGCGCATAACGTTTTGAGTTATCATAGTCAAATACCAATCGTGAGTCTACGATTGGTTTAATTAAAGTATCATCGATACTACTACAGTAGAAATTCCCTTTTGTAACATTCTGAACCTCAGCAGAATCAGAAGTCGAACTTCTCATTCTAAAGAATCCAACGTTATGATCAAGAGCGTATACATCCATCCAAGAACGCATGAGGTTCGCAATTGCTTTAAACGCACCATTTGGTACTTGGTAAGGTAACAACATCGAGATTCCATCTAACAACTCAAATGATACTTCTTGATCAGCTAGATTTGTGATGCGAACTTCTCTTACTAATGCTGCAATGTTTTCATTTGGTAAACCGTAGTACGTCATCTCGAATTTTAGTCCTAAATCTTCATTGATTTCTTCGACACAAAATTCACTACGTTTAATTTTCATATTACGTTTTGTCTTCAAGTTGTTTGTTCCAAATATCTCATGAACAACCCCATCTACTTTTACAAACGTTCTAAACCCATCAGTACTTACAGACTGATACGCAACTACTGCGGGATTAAATTCTAAGATTTGATTATCTTTATTTTCTACACCAAAACTTGTAATACCTTGTCCTCTGTTTACATAGAAAGCCCAAAGTGGTATTCCTCTTTTTCCAGCTAATCCAGGAAGGAAACTAGAAAATGTTTTTTGCTTATCATAATTTTCAATTACAAACTCATTATTACTAAAATAATATTGTCCCATTGTTTTCTCTCCATACTATTTATTTTTTATACCATTCATTTAACTTTTTGCTCTAAATAGCAAAAAAAGCCGAAGTAATACCTGTTTTACCTAAAATTCACTGGAAAACTATATTATTATATAATATATGGTATTACTAAAACGATTTCGTTTTTATTATACAACAAATGAAAGCGTACGACAATACCGTTTTCGTATTTTCTTTTCTAACTGTTAATTTTCTAAATAATGATGAAATTAAAAAAGGAACTTTAAAAAGTTCCTTTTCAATTACCCAATTGATCCTTCCATTTCTAGCTTAATTAATTGATTTAACTCAACTGCGTATTCCATTGGAAGTTCTTTTGCAAATGGCTCAATGAAGCCCATAATAATCATCTCAGTAGCTTGTTCTTCTGAAAGTCCTCTACTCATTAAGTAAAATAACTGTTCTTCAGATACCTTCGAAACGGTCGCTTCGTGCTGAACTTGAGCTTGATTATTTTTTACGATGTTGTATGGCAATGTATCACTAACACTAATATCGTCTAAGATGATTGTGTCACACTCTACATTACTCTTTGCTCCTGTAGCTCTTTTATCGTGTCTAATTAAGCCACGGTAGTTTACTCGCCCACCTCTAGCACTAATTGATTTACTAATAATCTTACTTGTAGTATCTTTTCCAAGGTGAATCATTTTTGCCCCGGTATCTTGGTTCATTCCTTCACCAGCAAATGCAATACTAATGGTTGTTCCTTTTGCTCGATCACCTTTTAAAATACACGCTGGATATTTCATATTGATTTTTGATCCAATGTTTCCATCAATCCATTCCATATGGGCATCTTCTTCTACTAAAGTACGTTTTGTAACTAAATTGATAATGTTGTTCGCCCAGTTTTGCACAGTGCTATATCGACAATATCCATTTTTTTTCACAAATATCTCGACTATCGCCGCATGTAAGCTTGCTTTTGTGTAAACAGGGGCAGTACAACCTTCTACATAGTTCACACTCGCACCTTCATCTACAATAATCAATGTACGTTCGAATTGTCCCATTTGTTCAGAGTTAATTCTAAAGTAACTTTGAAGTGGTTTTTCAACCTTTACACCTGGTGGTACATAGATAAAACTCCCACCACTCCATACAGCTGTATTTAGTGCTGCATATTTGTTATCTGTATATGGAACTACTTTCCCAAAGTATTCTTTTACTAACTCTGGATACTCACGTAACGCAGTATCCGTATCCGTAAAGATTACTCCTAAATCTTCTAGTTCTTTTATGGTTGAGTGGTATACAACTTCACTTTCAAACTGCGTTGAAACACCTGCTAAGAATTTTTGCTCAGCTTCAGGGATTCCTAATTTATCAAATGTATCCTTGATTTCTTCAGGTACATCATCCCAGTCTTCTTCACTTCGTTCAGTAGCCTTAACATAATAGGTAATTTCATCAAAATTGATACCTGACAAATCAGGTCCCCATGTTGGATTTGGTTTTGAGATAAAGCGATGATACGCTTTCACTCTAATATCCGTCATCCACTTTGGTTCACCTTTAATTCTTGATATTTCACGTACTATTTCTTCACTGATTCCTTTACCAGTATCTAAGACACTAGTTGTTTCAGTTTTGAAACCGTATTTATAATCACCAATAATCTCTTTTATTTCTTTTTTTGTTTTTTCGCTCATGATTGATCACTCCTCTTCTAGCGTACCTTCAAATGCTTTCCAAGCAATTGACGCACACTTAATTCTTGCTGGAAACTTACGAACACCACTGTATACAACAGCGTCTTCTAATTCAACATCTTCATTAAATTCTTTGTTTGATAACATGTTCAAATAGGTTTCCGTAATCATCTTTGCGTCTTTTATTGTTTTTCCTTTTAAAGTTTCACTCATCACACTTGCACTACTGCAGCAAATACTACATCCACTACCATCGTGACGCACATCTTCAATGTGATCTTCGCTAACTTTTGTTTGAATCGTAATATCATCACCACAACTTGGGTTTTTGATATGTACTGTTTTATATGTTTCATCAGTAAAGAGTCCTTTATTACGAGGGTTCTTATAATGATCCATAATCACTTGTCTGTATAATACTTCTAAATCTTTCATAAGTCTCCTCCTTTAGAATCCAACACTTTTGAAGAAATCACGTGCATTTTGTAGTGATTCAATAAATGTATCACAGTCTTCTTTTGTATTATATAAATAGAATGATACACGAAGTGTTGCGATAACATCTAACCACCTGATGACTAGTTGCGCACAGTGGTGACCAGCTCTCATGCAGATGTTGTCTCCATCAAAGAAAGTTATCGCATCATGAGGATGAACTCCATTGATATTAAACGAGATAATTCCTGTCTCAGACGACTCATTATATATCTCTATATCATCAATTTTTTTCATACGGTTAACAGTGTAATCTTTTAACTCTTTCTCGTGTTTTAAAATGTTATCTAAGCCAATATTCAAAATATAATCAATCGCACTACCAAGCCCTATAGCTTCAGCGATAGGAGGTGTACCTGTTTCAAACTTATATGGGCTATCTTTCCATGATGCAGTGTACTTTTCTACATTGTCATTCATGTCCCCTCCAAACTCGATTGGAGGCATGCTATTTAGCAGTTCTTTTTTACCGTACAATACACCGATACCTGTTGGTCCTAACATCTTATGACCACTAAAAGCTAGGAAGTCACAATTTAAGTCTTTTACATCTATTTTTTTATGTGGTGCAGACTGCGCAGCATCCACACTTACAACTGCTCCTACTTCATGCGCTAACGCAATAATTTCTTTAAGTGGTGCAACGTAACCCATGACATTACTAACATGATTAATTGCGACTACTTTTGTCTTATTTGTTAATACTTTTTTTACGTTTTCTACTGTAATTCTTCCTTCTTCATTAAGTGGAATATATATGAGTTTTGCCTTTGTAATACGAGCAACATTTTGCCATGGTAATACTTGTGAATGATGTTCTAACTCACTTACAAGAATCTCATCTTCACTAGTAAGATTATTCAATCCATAACTTGATGCTACTAAGTTTAATGCACTACTAGCACCTCTTGTGAAGACCACTTCTTCAAAGGTAGCATTAATAAAATCAGCTACTTTTTTTCGAGCTTCTTCATACTTGCTAGTTGCGACGTAACTAAGATTGTAAACACCTCTGTGGACGTTTACACCATATTTTTCATAATATTCATCTAACGCATCGATTACTTGTCTTGGTTTTAACGACGAAGCTGCAGTATCTAAATATACCAAGCTTTTATCTGATAAAACCGGAAAATCTTTTCGTAATGTGTAAGCATCCATTTTTATCACCTACAGTGTTTTATGTTCTACAGTTAACACAAAATCCTCTTTCAATTCCTCTGAACTTAATTTCTTTAAAACTGGACTTAAAAATCCACTAATAATGAGACGCTCTGCATTCTTAAGTGTGATACCACGACTCATTAAATAGTATAATTGCTCATCATCCATTTTACCAATTGCAGCGCCATGTGAAGCGACTACATCAAACTCATCTATTAATAGTAATGGATTGGCATCTAATCTGCTTTTTGCACCAAGTACAATCCCTTTATTTGATTGTCTTGCTACACTTCTTTTCATATTCTTTTTAATGCTCCCAACACCTTCAAATACTAAAACACTTTGGTTATTTGCAACACCATAGTTTTCAATATAGCCTTCTGTATCAGGTGCATTATGCTGGATTAATTGTCTAAACCTTGCTTCTTGTTCATGATTCGTAATTGCTACGGTTTTTGCGGTTCCAGCTGCGTATGGTTCATTCAAATAAATGTTTGTTTTTGAATCGGTTAATGAATCATTTACTTCTGCAATATTATGCGTGCTAGATCCATATCTAGATACGTAACTATTACGGATTAAACTTGCTGCTACTTTCTCCGTTAATTTACTTAACGCAGTGTACTCAATACGAGCATTTTCTTGTACCACGCAGTTTGATACAAAGTTAAAGTGTCCATCACTCATATTAGTAATGTACTCAAAATATCGAAACTCACTATTCTCATCTAAGACAATTAGTGTATTATTTACCATTTCAGGTTGCTCTTGTACATAAAATACATGCAACGTATCACTGAATACTTGATTCCTTGGTACGTGAATCAGTAATCCACTTGTTGTTTCATTCATATTATATGTATAGGCATCATCTTCATATTGAAGTAACTCTTTATAATCCTTATATAGTGGATTGTCTAGTTCACCTTCAAGTGATGACACTACTAAAGAGCTAAATGATGCTTCTAACTGCTTTGCGATAATATGCCCATCTTTCACAATGATATAATTCGTAAATTCATCTGTAAAAAATGATTCAATTGATTGTGGCAGTGCATCGCTCAGTAGTTTTTGTTTATGAAATTTCATTATAGGTCAAGTGCTTCCTTTGTTGCACATGTACCAAGCATTACTCTTTCCTCATCCTCTTCAACGATTACACGTTCATCATCGATTCCAAGTTCTTCTTTGATCCAATCGTATCCTTCAGTGTCGATACGTTTCATTAAATCAACATTCCCTGATTTTACAATTTTACCCTTCATCATTACATGAATAAAATCAGCATTAATATACTCAAGTAAACGTTGGTAGTGAGTGATTAACAATAACCCTAAATCATCATTTTTCATCTTCGTAACATTCTCACCAACTATTTTTAATGCATCCACATCTAAACCACTATCGATTTCATCAAGAATTGCAACTTTTGGCTTCAGCATTTTCATTTGGAGAATCTCATTACGTTTCTTCTCTCCACCACTAAACCCTTCATTTAGATAACGATGAGGTAAATCTTCGTTCATTTTTAGTTCTTGAACAGCTTTGTCATATTCTTTGATGAACTTGAATAAACTAATATTTTTTCCTTCTTCAAGTCTTGCATTCATCGCTGTTTTAATAAAGTCACTATTTGTCACTCCAGGTACTTCCGCAGGATGCTGCATACCTAAAAAAAGACCAGCTCTAGCTCGCTCATCCACTTCCATCTCTAGTACGTTTTCTCCGTCTAGTAAGACCTCACCTTTTGTGACTGTATATTTTGGGTGTCCCATAATCACTGAAGCTAGCGTTGATTTACCAGTTCCGTTAGGACCCATAATTGCGTGAGTTTCCCCACCTTTTATTTCTAGATTAACACCTTTTAGGATCTCTTTTTCATCCACTTCGGCGTGTAAATTTTTAATAATTAATGTGCTCATAAGTATTCCTCCTTAATCCATATCTATAATACAGTATAAAGAAGATTTATGCCAACAATATGATATATTTTTTTACCAAAAAAAACATAAAAAAAACGGAACGTTTTAGCGTTCCGTTTTATGATACTTATTAAGGTTGTGGGTTGTAAGTTGGATAAATAATTACATTATCGATATTTACAACTGCATCTACTGCACCAGCAGCACCTACATTACCTAATTCAAATACTAATTTCCCATTTTCATTAGTATCAAGTGACATAGTGAATGTAACTGTATAATGTGCCCATTCAGTACCTAGTTCAACTTCATCAACTGCTTTGAACTCTATCCACCATGGATCAACAGTTAAAGGTTCACCTACGTTAACATTCATTTGACGTGCAACAGAAGATTTTGCATCAAATTCGATTGTGTATGTTAATCCTGATACAAATGTTAATCCTTCTTGGAATACTTGTGTTGCCCAAGGAACACCAGCACCGTTATTTACAACGTCTATTACTAATTCACCGTTTACAACTGAAGCTGTAGAAGTAGCGCCTTCACCGGCCCAAGCTCCCCAACCAAGAGGCTCTTCAAATGTAGATTGCATTACCATGTTGTCACCTAATGTAGTTCCGTCCCATTCAGCTAATACAACATTATCTAAATAGAGCATAGCACCAGCATCAGCAGCATCTACTAAACCTAGCTTGAATTCAAGCTTTGCATCTGTAGAAGCAGTAGCATCATATGTAAATACATATTCATAAGAAACCCAATCAGTAGTTAAATCTAAAGGAGCAGTGTCATGACCTATAGAGTTACCAGACCATACGTTTGCTAAGAATTTTCTAGCAACGTCACCTTTAGCATCAAATGTTAATTTATATTGAGCACCAGGAACAAATGTTAGATCCCATAAACTTAATTGATGTTGCCATGATTGATCTCCTAGACCACCAGCATAACTATATACTAACGCTCCATCAACGATTTCAACAGAACTTGACATACCCATCCAGTCTGCAGACCAAGGTACCCATTTAAGTTCGTCAAACTCACCATTCATTAGTACTTCATCTTGTACTAATTTTTCAATCACTACATTGTCTAAGTAGAATACAGATCCATCACTATTTGCTGTAACAGCACCTAATTGGAACTCAACTTTAGCATCAGCATCACCGATATATGTAAATACATGTTCGTAAGAAGCAAAATCAGTACCAAGTGCTAAATCACCAGATATATGATTTAAAGCTCCATCGTAAATATTTACTTTAAAGTCTCTCGCCATATCACCTTTTGCATCAAATGATAATTTGTAAGTTGCACCAAATTCAAATTCGATTCCATCAAAGTTAACTTGATTGTTCCAAGGAGCATCTCCAACACCGTCATAACGGAATACTAATTCATTCCATTCAACAGCTAAGCTTGAAGTGATCACTGGATCCCAATCACGTGACCATGAAGTCCATCCATCGATATTTGTTACTGTGAAATCACCATTTTCAACTTGATTTGTATCTGCAACAACTGCAGTACCATCAAATTCTTCAACCATTACGTTGTCAATTGTAACAACACTAGCTACATTTGCATCAATTAAACCTAATTCAAAGTCAACTTTTGCACCTTGATCAGTACCAGCATACGTTAAATCAACCGTAAATGTTTGCATTGCGTCAGTTAATGTAACATCTCCTTCTAATTCAGAAGCGTCATCCATAATTAACTTAACACGAATATCTCTACCAACAGTACTCATCGCATCAAATGTAACACGATATGTTTTTGTATCCACAACTGCTAATCCTTCTTGGAATAATTGGATATTCCAGTTTGCATCACCAGTATCAGCGATATCAAAGATTGCAGCAGAACCATCAAATGTAACATTTACACTTGTTGAATTCCAGTCAGCATTCCATGAACCCCATGGATTTAAATCAAATGTACCGTTAGGCATTAAATCAGTAGCTTCAAAAACCATAGATTGTAATGAGATTGTAATTGTAACTACTGTTTCATTCATATCACTATCAGTAACTGTATATGTAAATACCCAGTCACCTTCAACAGCAGGATCAAATACTGTTTCAGCATTTGGACCAGCAACTGTTACGTTTGAAGCATCTAATGTAATAACTCCATCTTCAACGTCTAATGCAGTAACACCTTCTAGAGGGTCAAATGCAGTGTTAACGTCTAATACCATATCAGCAGGTCCATTAATCATTGGAGCATTTGTTTGTCCAGCAGTAGTTGTATCTAGATAAATATCAATGCTTCCAACAGTAATTGTATGTTCAGTTCCACCAACAAAGAATAATAATGCAGCAGCATCTGTTGTTGTACCATCATATACAAATGTAAATGTATATTCTGTCATAGTTTCAGCAATTGTATACACTTGATCTTGTGCAAAATCACTAGTTTCCATTTTGAACATAATGTCAGAACCACCAGCAACACTACTCATAGCATCAAACTTAATTGTGTACGTTCCACCTTCAACTAATGTTAAACCATAGTATCTAGTAATACTGTCCCAGTAGTTTGTACCAAAGTCATTGTCACCATCTTTAAAGTTATTAATAACTAATTGTCCATCTACGAAAGTAGCATCAAAGATTGGTTGACCCCATACGATAGTGTTATACCATCCCATAGTATCAGTAAATCCAAGCACTTCCATAGGTGTATCAAATGTACCGTTCATAACTTGATCTGTATCTGCAACAACTGCAGTACCATCAAATTCTTCAACCATTACATTGTCAATTGTAACAACACTAGCTACATTTGCATCAACAAGACCTAATTCAAAGTCAAGTTTTGCACCTTGATCAGCACCAGAATATGTTAAATCAACAGTAAATGTTTGCATTGTATCAGTTAATGTAACGTCCATTTCTAATTCAGTAGCATCCGCCATAATTAACTTCACACGAATATCTCTACCAACAGTACTCATTGCATCGAATGTAATGCGATAAGTTTTTGTATCTACAACTGTTAATCCTTCTTGGAATAATTGAATATTCCAGTTAGCATCACCAGTATCAGCGATATCAAAGATTGCAGCTGTACCATCAAATGTAACTACTACACTTGTTGAGTTCCAGTCAGCATTCCATGCACCCCAACCTAAATCTAAACTAAAGAAATCGTCAAGTAATGCATCATTCGCTTCATCTAAGACAATACCAACTACTGTAACAGTTCTTTCAACAACTGTAACATTACCAGCTTCGTTTGTAACTGTATACGTAACAACAAATACACCATCAGCAGATGTATCAACTGTATCTCCACCAACAACGATTGATGCAGTTAAATCACCATCTTCAAAGTCGATTGCAGTTACACCAGCAAGTGGGTCAAATACGTCACCAATTTCTAATACTAGGTCTTCTGCACCATGAATTTCAGGAACAGTTTCACCTAATGTTTGTGTAATCACGATTGAATCAATAATTACATTACCTAAGAAAGGATTAGACGTGTTCCCTAAGAAGATACCTAATTTTGTATCATCATTGAAAGCAGTCGGTGTAAATTCAAACGTAAATGTTTGGAATTCATTTGTTAATGTCTCAGTTACTTCAAAATACTTCGCATAACCAGCATCAACATCTTCTACGAAGAATGTAACATCTCTACCCTCAGGGTATTCAGTTTTTAAAGTATAAGAAACTGTATAAGTTGCATTCGGTAAAATTGTTTGACCTGGGAACCCAATATTTTGACTCCATGGGTTTGGTCCAAACTCAGAAACTGCAACTACAAGATAACCTTCAGCGTCATGAGTTAGAACTAATGTTCCTTCAGTAGCCCAACCAGTGAAATCATCCAAAGAGAAGTCTTGGTTTGGCATATCAGCTAATGTATCAATAGCATTAGGATCAACATTCCAAGTAACTGTTCTAGTTTCTCTACCTAAGATTCCATTAACAACCACACTATATGTGATTGTACAAGAACCACCAGTGTCTTTCATTAGCATTCCATCTCCAACTTCGCAGTCGTCAGAATCAACTAATAACATATCAGTATAGTTTTCGCCATCAGAACCAATAACGATAACACCTACTAAAACGTCAACTTCTACACCTGCATCAACAGATATATCAGCAACACCCATGATAAATAGTTCCGTTAGAACTGCTTCATCTTCAACACATTCACCATCTTCTTCGTGGTATCCATCTTCACACACGAGAGGTTTTGGATCACATTCATTTGTTTCTACATTCAGTACTTCATCATCTTCACAAACAGGCACAACTAACTCGCACTCATTTGTTTCTTCGTTCAGTACTTCATCATCTTCACAAGTAGGAGCTACAGGCTCACACTCGTTTGTTTCAGTATTTAATTCTTCACCATCTTCACAAGTTGGAACCACAGGTTCACATTCAAGTGTATCAGTATTTAATACTTCACCTTCATCACAGACAGGTACAGTATCTTCAACACATTCACCATCAACTAGTGAAAATCCGCTATCACATTCTTCATCAGGTGTATCTGGAAAACACCCTGTTAATGTAATACCGATTACAAATACCGAGATTAATAATAAAATCTTCTTCATAACTAAATTTCTCCTCCTAATTTATTTTGAATTCATTAATTCCTTAACATATGAAAATTGCCTCTAAAATTCATTCAAATTATCAAGGCAGTATTTAAGAGAACGGTTACATTCTCTAGATGTGTAAAGTATAGCATATTACGAAATCGTTTTCAATACTTTTCCTAAATCGTTTTCTAAAATCGCTTACATATATAAATATGTATCCGTATTTCGAAATATTTTCTTACATCGGCAAAATTCTTTTATTTAAGCCATTTTTAAAATTATCTCTATTCGGTATTTTCATAACTTGTTCGTATACACATCTTATAATTAAAAAATAATTATAAAAATAAAAAGAACGCATTAATTTGCGTTCTCATCATCTTGAAAATCATTTGGGAAAATCTCATGTTCTACAAGTCGTTTAAAGTCCCACTCCATATGACTATTTGCATCAATCTTATAATTCCAGAAGAACCATCCCATTGATTCCTCGTATTTGTTTAATTGTTTATTACCATATGCAATCTTTAAATCTTTAATTGATTCAAGACTTAAATCTTCATATACATTTCCTTGTAATCCAAGACTCCACTCTCCTATAATCGTCGGTACAATTGAGTCATATCGATGAATTGCTTTATCTTGTTCCACTTCTACCCATTCTAAGTGATCATGGATATCAAAATCTCCCCAAAAATCACCGAATGTTTGGTATAAATGCATATCAAAGAATACATTTTGGAAATTATTATCAATAAAGAACGAAGCCCATCTAGACCATTCATACCCTCTGAAACCATCATGCATCCCAATCCAAACATCTGAATTGATTGCTCTAATGGCATCGTATCCACGTACATAAAAATCAAGTAATACATTATATGGTACTGCCCAAGCTGGTTCATTTAAAAGTTCAATACCCCATAAAGAATCATATTGACTAAAATCACTTGCAATATCTTCTAACACGTCAATCGTTAAATCGATATTTGCTGGATCTGTATGCCATTTAAAGACACCTGCCATACCACCATTATCAAATCCATTTTGACACCATGGAGCAGTATGTAAGTCAAGTAATACTTTTATATCGTAACGTTCTGCCCATTGCATCGCTTTATGTATGTATGCCTCACTATTTCCATATACAACCTCATATTCAGTACCCTCGTACGCTAATCCACCTTTATACCACCAAGGAATTGGAATTCGTACATAGTCAACATTGTGTTGTGATAACCAAATAAAATCATCTTCTGTAATAAATGTATTCCAGTGGTTTTCAATCGCTTCTAACGAGTTTTCTTTTTGAATCATAAACTCTGTTTCATCGCTTCCATCAACACCACTGAATAAATTAGGTGTCATCCACCCTTCTAGCACAAACCATCCACCAAGATTTACTCCACGTACTGTGCCAATCTCATCGAACTCAACTGTTTCGATTTCGAGCGGCCCTGTACTCATATAAAAGACATAATTATCTCTTCGTAAATTTTCGTCATGATTGTCAATTTTTGTCACTTCATGAGATACATAAACTCCAACTTCAATTGTCGGATCAAACGAGTTGGCAAAATCCCATTTTTTCAAATCATTTTCAGCTAACCACGCTTTAATCTCAGTTTCATTCCAACCAGTAAAATCTGGCAATGTAATTACACCATTTGGATCAAATCCTCTAGAATACTTGATAATAAGATCACTATCAATCTCCACATATGATCCAGCAGGAAACTCTTGATAAAATACAGAGTTTGGTTCCACATCATCATTGTACTCAGACGATTGATTTAAATTAATATCATTATCAAAACTCCAGGTTAATACTTCCCCATACTGTAATCCAATTAAGTCAGGAAGTAACACGTGTGTAACTTCACACTGATCACCAACGAGTGTTTCTGGTAATTCACATTCAATTTCATCTTCAACACACTCACCATCTACTAATGAAAGTCCTTCATCACATGTAGGTGCAACTTCTTCGCATGTTTCATTTACAAGTTCATATCCTTCGTCACATGTAGGTTCAACCTCTTCACATGTCCCATTTACAAGCTCAAATCCCTCATTACACGTAGGTGCAACTTCTTCACATGTACCGTTTACAAGCTCATATCCTTCATCACACGTAACCTCACTTGGAATACAAGCGGTTAGTAACATACTAAAAGAAAAAATTGTTACTAAAATCAATGCTTTTTTCATAATTTTATGTCCTCATTTCTAAATTTCAAATTCAGTATATCATACGAAAATGTTTTCGTAAAACGAATTATAAAAAAAGAGAGACTATGTCTCTCCTATGTATATTGCTTAATAATTTTTGATAAAACACTATATCCTTGCTCATTCAAATGGAACCCATCAAATGTATACGTTAAATCTAGTTGATCAAAACTGGTTGATAGTTCTTTTTTTTCATCGACATAAATAAGCTTATTTTTTCTAGCGTAATTTTTTAAGTAGTAGTTTAACATTGTAATCTCTTTGTTGTCTCTACTATCCACATACGAGCGTAAAATATAATCAATATTCGCTGGATTGACCGGTAAAATACTAACTAAGTATATCTGCGTATCTTTACTGCGTCTTTTAATTTCTGATACTATCTCCATTATATTATTATATATCTCACGAACACTCATTCCATCAAAACCAAAATCATTGCTACCAATTGATAAAAACAACTTACGTGGTTTAAACTTTATTGCTCGTTTATAAAGTGTTTCTTTTAACTGCTCCGTCGTATCACCACTAATACCATTATTATAAACAGTTAAGTCTTGAAAGTACTTATCTGTCTTTAAGTATCCAAACACACAATCCCCTAGTAATACAACTTGATTCTTCTCAACTTCTTGTGATGTAATCTCTGCCATCCTCTTTTTATATATTTCTTTTCTTTGTTTTTTTTCCATCATCCCTGCTCCTTATCGTAGTGGTCATCTCCTATAATTTTTCGAATTACGGTAAGAACTAACACTGCTGCAATCGCAACACAAACTCCCAAGACGAATTGACCCATACCAAATATTAAACCGATTATTGCACTGATCCAAAGTGTTGAAGCAGTGGTTAATCCGATAACATTTTCACTTGTCTTAAGTATCGCTCCAGTCCCTAAAAATCCAACACCAGTGACTACTTGCGCAATCAAACGTTGTCTTTCTGGAATCATACCTGCGGTAGCAAGTCCATCTTGATATAAGAACTCTTGTAGTAATGCAACACCACATGCTCCAAGTGCAACTAACATATGTGTAGTCATACCAGCAAACTTGTGTTTTCTTCTACGTTCAAACCCAATAATTCCAACAAAAATTAGTGTAAGTCCAATACTTTGTAAGATCACTAAAATATCGCTAAAATCCATGTTATCACCTCACTTATTAACATACTATTATACAGTTTTCAGTATTAAAAATCAAGATAAAAAGCGAAGATTTCTCTTCGCTTTAAATTTCCACTGTTATTCAGCGCTATAATCCATTGCGGCATAACGTTTGTACATTGCGTAACGACGTTTTGCTTCAAATAAGTTTAAGTCATATAATTCTTCTGCTCTGTCAGGATTAATATCTACTAATTGTGCATAACGAGCTTCGTTCATTAAGAACTCTTTGTAACGATCCCAGTTTGGTTCTTTCGAATCAATCTTGAATGGATTTTTCCCTTGTGGTTCTAATCTTGGATCGAATCTAAATGTTGGCCAGTAACCACATTCAGTCGCAAGTTTTGCTTGGTTTTGTGAATTTGTTAATCCACCTTTAATCTTATGAGCAATACATGGAGAGTATGCTAAGATGATTGAAGGTCCATTGTACTCTTCTGCTTCTTTAAATGCTTTAAGAACTTGTTGTTGTGAAGCACCATGAGATACTTGTGCTACATAAACATGTCCATAACTCATTGCGATAGCAGCTAAGTCTTTTTTCTTACCATCTTTACCAGATGCTGTGAATTTCGCAATTGATCCAGTTGGAGCAGATTTACTTGATTGTCCACCAGTATTTGAGTAAACCTCCGTATCTAATACTAAGATATTAATATCTTCACCATTAGCGATAACGTGGTCTAATCCACCATACCCGATGTCATATGCCCAACCATCTCCACCAATAATCCAGTTAGACTGTTTTACGATGTAGTTGCTTAATTCTTTAATATCATTTGCGTATGCTTCATCACTGTTTTCAACAAGTGGTAATAACTTGTTATAAACGTCTAATGTAACATCACCATTGTCTCTATTTTCAAGCCATGTTTGGAATAACTCAGCTTCTTCTTTAGATACATTGTCTTTGTTGTTTACAAATAGGTTTTGTAATCGATCGCGGATTGCTTCATTTGCATGTCTCATACCGAAACCAAACTCAGCGTTGTCTTCGAATAAACTATTTGCCCAAGCAGGTCCTCTTCCATTATCTAATGTTGTATAAGGAGTAGCCGGGAATGATGCACCATAAATTGATGAACATCCTGTAGCATTTGCAATTTGCATTCTTTCACCGAATAATTGAGTTACTAATTTAACATATGGAGTTTCTCCACATCCAGCACAAGCGCCACTGAACTCGAATAATGGTTTTGCAAATTGAGAGTTTTTCGCATTTGTTTTTGCAACTAAGTTGTCTTTATAAGTTACGTCATTGAATAAGTATTCAGAATTTTGAATTTCACCTTTTTCAATTTCTTCTGCAATTGGGCTCATTGCAAGAGCTTTTGTTTTTGCAGGACAAATTTCAACACAAACACCGCAACCAGTACAGTCCAATGTAGAAATTTGAATTTTGTATGCTAATCCTTGTAATCCTTTACCAACTGCTTTTTTAGTAGTTAGTCCTTCAGGAGCACCAGCTAATTCTTCTTCTGTTAATAAGAATGGACGAATTACAGCATGTGGACAAGCAAATGCACACTGGTTACATTGGATACAGTTTTCATCGATCCACTCAGGTACATAGTTTGCAATACCACGTTTTTCATATGCAGTACCACCATTTGCCATTGTTCCATCTTCATAACCTTCAAATGCACTTACAGGTAAATCATATCCTTTGATTGCATTAACAGGGTCAGCGATTCTAGCAACGAAGTCAGGTCTTGTTGTATCAACGATTACTGCTTCACTTTCTAATTCTTTCCATTCTGGTTTTACAGCTAATTCTACTAAACCAGCTTTACCAGCATCAATTGCTTTGTAGTTTTTCTCAACGATTTCTTGACCTTTACGACCATATGCTTTCTCAGCATATTTTTTCATTAATGTAACTGCTTTATCGTATGGTAAGATTTGCTCATTAAGTGCGAAGAATGCAGATTGCATAATTGTATTAATCATAACACCAAGTCCAGCTTCTTCCGCTAACTTCACTGCGTTGATTACATATAATTTCGCTTCTTTTTCAGCTAATTGACGTTTTACTTTGTTTGGTAATAATGCTTCTACTTCATCTAAAGGAACAACTGTATTTAATAAGAATGTTCCCCCTTTACGAAGTCCATTAACCATATCGTATTTTGTTAAGTAAGAATCTTTTGAACACGATACAAAGTGAGGTTGATTTACTAAATAAGTTGATTTAATTGGTGTTGGTCCAAAACGTAAATGCATACGTGTTACACCACCAGATTTTTTAGAGTCATAGCTTGAGTATGCTTGACCGTATAAATCAGTGTTTTCACCAATAATTTTAATTGTATTTTTTGACGCACCAACAGTACCATCAGAACCAAATCCGAAGAATAATAATTCAGTTGTACCTTCAGGTTGTGCATCAATTTCATCATTTTCTAATGATGTGAAGTTTACATCATCAACAATACCTAATGTAAAGCGATCTCTTTTTGCTCCAACCATATTGTCAAATGCTGCAACGATTTGTCCAGGAGTAGTATCTTTTGAAGATAAACCATAACGTCCACCTAAAATTTCTGGAGCATTTTCTTTACCATAGAATACTGATTTAATATCTAAGTATAAAGGCTCTCCAATACTTCCTGATTCTTTTGTTCTTTCTAATACAGTAATTCTCTCAACCGTTTCTGGCACTACACTTAATAAGTGCTCTGTGCTAAATGGACGATATAAATGAACTGTTACTAATCC
This sequence comes from uncultured Candidatus Izemoplasmatales bacterium, assembly GCA_964652375.1. Taxonomy (GTDB): domain Bacteria; phylum Bacillota_I; class Bacilli_A; order Izemoplasmatales; family Izemoplasmataceae; genus CAZZAP01. The sequence goes on along the minus strand of CAZZAP010000007.1, from coordinate 25,489 downwards.
AACTTTACGTCCCTCTTTTGTTAAGTAATCTACTGTTTCTTCAATTGCTTCAGTTACAGAACCCATCGCTACAATGATATCTGTTGCATCTTCTGCACCATAGTATACGAATGGAGCATAATTACGTCCTGTTACTTTGCTTATTTCAGCTAAGTACTCTGCAACGATTCCAGGTACTTCTTTGTAATATTTGTCTTGGATTTCTCTTCCTTGCATGTAAACATCATCATTTTGAGCAGAACCTCTTGTTACAGGGTTTGCTGAATTTAATGCTCTCTTACGGAATTTCTTAACTGCATCTCTATCTAACAAATTGTCAAGATCAGCATAATCCATAACTTCTACTTTGTTTACTTCATGAGATGTTCTAAATCCATCAAAGAAATGTAAGAATGGAATACTAGACTTGATTGCTGATAAATGAGCAACTCCTCCGATATCCATAACTTCTTGTACAGAACCACTTGCTAAAATTGCAAAACCAGTTTGTCTTGCAGCCATAACATCTTGGTGATCTCCGAAAATTGATAATGCTTGAACTGCAATACTTCTTGCTGCAACATGAATAACACCAGGTAATAATTCCCCAGCAATTTTATACATGTTTGGTAATTTTAGTAATAATCCTTGTGAAGCTGTATAAGTTGTAGTAAGTGCACCTGCCTGTAGTGAACCATGAACAGTCCCAGCCGCACCAGCTTCTGATTGCATTTCAATAACTTTTACTGGCATATCAAATAAGTTTTTCTTACCTTGAGATGCCCATAAATCAGTGTATTCAGCCATCGGTGATGATGGAGTAATTGGGTAAATACCCGCTACTTCAGTAAACGCATAAGCTACATAAGCAGCAGCTTGGTTACCATCCATCGATTGGAATACTTTTTTAGTTGCCATAAAGCTACCTCCAATTTTATTTTCCTAATATTTTGTGTGATACTAAAATCGTACGGTATGATTATAAATCATTATGTTTGAAATATCAACTATTTGCGAGTATTTTTACAAACTAGAAAACACTTACATTTAGAAATATTTCCAAATAAAAAACTGGATATTAATCCAGTTTATTTAATATTATCTAAAAACTTCTCTGCTTTATCCAAATAGAGATTCGCTACAAACATAAAATCGATTCCCAAATCAACACTTAAACCAATAAATTCCTTGTATAGGGCAACGTTGTGCCACTGTAAACATTGAAATGCACGATAAAAATACAATCTGTTATATTCCTCAACTAATGGTTCTCTTCCTAGGTAAACAGGTAGTAATGCCAGTGCATGGTCAAAGTTGTTATTACCAAAGCACGCTACATCGTATAATGGATCATTATTTCCAGTAAACTCCCAGTCCATCAATCGTAATTCATTTCCTGTATCTACAAAATTTGATATTTGCGAATCACCGTGAGTTAATGTATATCTCTTTGTATCTAGATACATATCTTTGTATGATAAGAAACGTTCCTTTAGAGCAACGTAACGATCACAATGAACATGATCATACGCCTTTGTATGGTCTTCATATCTCTTTAATCTACCAAGTGGATCATAATCAAATTCACTTACTTTTCCGCTTTTATGTATTGTATGAAGCACCTTTGCTGCTTGTTCTAAATACTGCAGTGGATCTAATTCATTTAATGGTGTACCATCTATGTATTCAGCAATTTTATATCCTGAATCAACATCCAAATATACTGTCTTGTTGTTCAGCGATAAATCGTCTACTAGGTCAATATGATGTTTTTCTACATCTCGATCTACAAACTTCTCTGCATTTTTACCCGGTATTCTAAATGTATATTTTTTTCCATTAATCTCAATCACATACGTATAATTACTCATACCACCCATTAATCGATTCACGATACTTACATCATCGTTCTTCACGTTAAAATATTTACTTGCTACTTCTTTCATAATCATTTCGTTTGTCATAGTAATCCTCCTAAATTTCAAATAGATCTGTTGGCATATCTTGATGAGCTACTTGTATATTATAGTCATCTGGATTTAGTCCATAATCATTAAATACTTCATAATACGTTTCTAGTGCCTTTTCTTTTGTATTACACTCTCTTGATGGATGAACTAAAACGATTTGTTTTGTATTTGATCCTACTAACTTTGTTAAGTTATATGCTGAATCAGTATTTGACATATGACCCTTCACAGAATCAATACGCTGTTTTAAATAGAATGGTCTTCTACTGGTAAACAACATCGTCACATCGTAATTTGATTCAAAAATATACGCATCCGCATTTTCCAATAACTCAAAATCTTTTGCTGGTAGATACCCAATGTCTGTTACAAATACAATTTTTTTACCTTCTGCATAAATGACATATCCCACTGCGTCTGATGCATCATGCGATACACTAAATGGCAATACTTTAATATCATTCAACAAAAGTGGTTCGTTTGGTGTGATAAACTTCATCCTTGTTGAATCTACATTGTCTTTCACTTTAAAATACAGTGAATCAAATGTCTTCTCAGATAAATAACAATCGGTATTTGTCTTTCGAAGTAATACATCAAGTCCAGCTACATGATCAGTATGTTCATGTGTTATAAAGACTGCCTGTAACTCATCAATTGTCAAATCAGCATGTTTTGCTCTTGTTGATAATTGTTTAAAAGAGATTCCACAATCAATCAAAAATTTCGTTCCATTTACTTCAAACAAGGTTGTATTTCCTTTTGATCCACTCGCAAGTACAATAAATTTCATGTTCATCACTCCAATACACTAAAAATATTATACTATAAGGAAAACATTTTCAATATACAGAATGCAATATAATTCACAAAAACTGTAACTTATTTGTTTTCACTTATCTTTCACAATTTTATATTGTTTTATTTCTATATTAATGATATGATATATATTGCGTAAATATTTAAGGAGTGATTACAAAATGGACAAGAAATTTTTATTAAGATTTGGATTAATCTTCGCTATCTTTGCGGTAATACTAGGAGCATCATATGGATGTACTATTATTAGCCAAGAGAAGCAAGATACACCAGAAATAGACAATCCTAACAACGTCTACGCAACAATTGGAGGGTATGAGATTACAAACCAAATGTTATGGGACGAAATGAAAAATGCTGAGGGATACGACTATTTACTACAATACATTGATGAAATGATTTTAGAATCATACATCGATGAAGTAACAGACGAAGAAATTGCACAAGAAGTTGAGTTTTTAACATATCAAACTAAAGATCAAGAGCTTATCGATGAAATTAAAGCAGATCCTGAATTGGATGCTGAGTTTATCGAAGTATATAGAGCAAAAATGATTTTAGCCGGATTCAATCCAGATAGTGCAGAAGATTTAAGAGCATCATTCGAATTAGGAATTGCGAAATATAACTATGCTAAAGATTATATCTTAAATGCTGAAGAAGATGATGCATTAGCAGTTACAGCGGATGATATTAGAGAACATTACGAAGAAAACTATCTTGGTGATGCATGCGTAGTACCTGTAAGACTGAACTCTCAGCAAGAGGGTGAAGACTTATTAGATGAATTTTTATTAGTTCCTAACTACAATACTACAATGGTTGGTTATATTGGATCTGATCCGATTGAAGATGTATCAAGTGATAACTTTAATGATACAAATACTGTTTCATTTACAGATAGTGAATTATTTAGTAAATTTATCGAGTTATACAATTACCAAAATCCATGGGCAGAGCAAATCGATCCTAGTATCGATGAAAGTATTTATTGTTCTACATATGCAGACTTTGCAATGTTGAACTATAAAGAAATGACTGATGGAAAAGGTATTGGAAATACGGAATGGGATTATGCATTCAACGTATTTAACATTTTACAAATTGACAATGATGCAAGACAACGTTATACATATCGTATTCAATCATTTGGTGATGAGCAAATGTTAGTTTACTTAGTAAACCATACTCCAGATGAGCCATATGAAAGTCTTACAAATGTATTTGTAGATGAAATTTACAACGAGTTAGTAGAAGCAAAATTAGGTTCTGCTGCTATCCAACAAATCATCAATGATGCAAGAAGTGAAGAAATTGAGATTTTTGATCCGATGATGAAGTTAACTCGTAAAGTGTATGCTGGTGAAGAGTTTGAAAACGAAGGAAGTAAAACTGTATATGCTACATACGGAGATCTTGAAATTACTGCTCAAGACTTATTTGAGTACATGACTTCAAAAGCTGGTACAAGATATGCACTTGAATTAGGTAAACGTCAAATGGTATTAAACTCTCCATTATTTGAAGAAAAATACGGAACTGACAAAGATTATATTAATTCAAAGAATGAAGCTGTTGAACCACTAGTTGAGCAACTTCAAGCATTCAAATCAAACTATTCAAACGGACAAGTTGGTGTTGATCCAACAGAAGTTACTTGGAAAGAATTACTAGCACTGAACTTTGGTACAGATGATGAGAATGAAGTAATTGAATTAGTACTTATGTTCCCATCATTAATCCCTGATTATGTTCATGCGAACTTACATGATTTTGAGTTAGCTACTGATGTAGTGCAAGATGAATTTGATAACTATTATAGTTTAAATACAACTCATTTATTAATCTACTTAGATTTAGATAATGACTTTGCACCTGATGATTACAGTGATTTCGTTGATGGTTTAACTACGGAAGAAATGACAGAATACAACTTATTAAAAGCCGAGTTTGAAAACTTACTAGATGAAAGAATTAATGATGAGATTCCATTTGAAGAAATCGTTGATGAGTTTGAAGATGGATTAGTTGGAGACATTCACAATCCATGGAGAAATGTAAAAGCATATGGATTCAGAATGAAAACTGAAACATTACCTGCTATCAATCATAATTCATCAAGCACGTTAGATGATGATTTCAAAGCGGACGTAATTGAGTTATATGAAGAATATTTAAGAGATGAAAATGCTGAATCGGAATTCTTATTCCACTATTCATTAACTACATCTGACTTTGGTGTTCATAAAATTAGAGCTACTAAACCTGTTGACTTTACAAAACCTACTGCAGTATTTAGTGAAGTAGATGCTGAAAACCCAGCGTTTAGTGAAGGTTCTGAGAATGAAAATGAACTGCCAAGTTTAGCACAATTCTTACTATATACTGAAATTTATCATGCAGAACAAACTCAAAGTGAAACAGAGTTATCTCTACCTTCAAACGTACGAGCTGCATTAGATTTCTACTATGGTCCAATTATTCAAGCACAATATAGTCAGTCTGGTTACGGATTATTAACATTAGAAATTCTATTATCGAATGATGACATTGAGTTTACAGAAAACAACGATGAAATCTTAGCGAAATTAGAACAACAATTAGAAGCATATTACTTTAACACATTCCCAGAGGAATACGTTACAGCTTCAGAATAAATTAAAAAGACCCAATTTAATTTAATGGGTCTTTTTTTTATAGTCTTGATTTATAATATTTCTCTCGATCTAAAACACCTATTGGAGAAGTAAACTCACCTGATTCAATCTCTTCAAATGCTTCCATTAACACTGTTAGCTTTGAATCAATATTATCGATGAAATGTAAAACAAGTGCTTCCGGTATATTTGGCTTTTTTGGACTACCAAAATTACCGTAGTAATGATGTGATAAGATCATATGTTGCATCAGTAGAACTTCTTCTGTTCCAGTATATCCAAGTGTCTGAGCAGTTAACTCTAATTCTTTAACACCCATCGTAATGTGACCAAGTAGTTTCCCTACTTTTGTGTACTCAGGACCAGCAAAGTTCGATAATTCTTCTACTTTCATAATATCATGTAGTATGATTCCACTTATGAGTAAATCTTGATTTAAAAACGGGTACACTTTCACAAATCCATCTACCATTTTCATCATGGTTGATGTGTGATAACTCAGTCCACTAATGTAGGCATGATGAAATTTTGTTGCTGCTGGATATAAGTAAAATGGTTCTTTATATTTCTCATATAGCGCAAGTGTAATTTCTTTAATGATTTTATTATTAATACGCGTAAGATATCCATCAATAATTGCTTTCACTTCAGATATCTCAACTGGTGCATACTCATAAAATGCACCCATTAGTTCTGATTTTCGTTCAATTGATATGTCGACTTGATTTACATGGCTGTATTCATGAACTAAAAATTGTGTTCTTTCTTTAAAAATAATCTCTTCGACAGTAAATTGATATACTGCATTTAAGTCTAATTTTTCACTCTTATCAATTCGCAGAGTTTTTCGTTCATTTTTTTCTGTTAATACACTTAACGTAAATGTTTCATATGTTGTATCGTTAATTGAATCAACTTTCCCAAAAAACGTAAATTTTTCCATATTTTCACCTATTTTCTTTTTAAGATATATGTTGTAATATCTGAAATCTCTAACTTTTGAACAACCCTTCTACTTCGTTGCTTACCATCAAATATTACTTGATAGCGATGTTCAAACTCAAGGTATTCTGGTTCTGTAGAGTTTTTAAATAATACAATTATATCGTGTTCATCACTTTTTAGTTGATATCTAATTGTACCTGATTCCATTACTTTTACAGTTATGTGATCACGTACTTTTGATTTCGATGTTAGACGGAATAAATCATATTTTCTGCGAACTCTGATTAATTCCTTTATAAACTCAACATCATCATAATGTTGATCTAGTAAATTCCAATCAAGCTTGTTAATTTCATCACTTGATTTATACGAGTTTTCAACACCGTTTTTAGTTCGATAAAACTCTTGTCCTGCATGGATAAATGGAACACCTTGCATTAAGATTACCATACTAGTTGCGAGACGTTGTCGTTTTGTTATTTCAGTTTCACTAGTAGAAGGAAGGGCGAGTTTCGCCTTGTCATAAAACGTATTATTATCATGACACTCAACGTAATTAATTGACTGCGTTGGGTATCTAAATAAGTACTTGTTCTGTGCGCTTCCTAACACCAAATTCTTAATATCGTTAATATGTGCTAAACTACCTAGCGCATATCCTTTTTGTTTCATATCAAATGTTGCACCTTTTATCAGCTCTCTAGTTTTGTCATTAAAGTGTCCAATATTAAACAGCAGATATTGGTTAAACATATGAGCGGATTGTTCATAACCAATTTCGGTTGGCATTTTCCATCCTTCACCATAGACAATAATATCTTTTCTAAATCGATCTAGTTTTTGTCTTAGTGTATTCATTGTTCGAATATCGATTAACCCCATTAAATCAAAACGGAACCCATCAATTTTAAACTCTTTTGCCCAAAACATAACACTATCAATAACAAATTTACGAATCATTTTACGTTCTGTTGCTAAATCACTATCACAACCACTTGAGTTTGTCATCATCCCTTGTTTATCAAATCGATATCCATAACCTGGAATAATTTTTTCAAATGGGAATACTTTTGTATCATACACATGATTGAAGACAACATCCATTACTACTCGGATATTGTGTTTATGTAGGTTGTCAATCATTTCCTTTAGTTCATTGATTCTAGTATATGGATCATTTGGATCTAAACTATACCATCCTTCTGGTACATTGTATTGTTCGGGATTATATCCCCAGTTATATAGTTTGTCAGGATTATTTTCATCTACACCACCAAAATCATAAATCGGTAACAACTGTAAATGAGTGATCCCTAAGTTAGATAAATGCTCAATACCTGCTGGGTGTCCCTGTTTTGTTGTTAGTCCTTCTTCAGTAAACGCCTTATATGTCCCTGGATGTTTTACATTGATAGAGTCATGAATTGTAAAGTCACGAACATGTGCTTCATAAATAACCGCATCACTTATCGAACCACTAAATTTTGGTCGTTGATGTTTCATTTTATATAGGTTTGCAGTATCAATTACGTAACTATATTCTGCATTTGCACTACTACTTCTTCCATAAGGATCTGTTAAGTAATGCTCTTTACCGTTCACATATGAAATATAGCGGTATTTATACCCTTCGTAATCTCCGCGAAGACGCAAATACCAAACACCTTGGTTATCGTATTCCATATTGACGATTTCAACTTCACCAGTTTTAGACGTTAATTCGAGTTTCATATATTTTGCTACAGGTGTCCAAATTTTAAATTTGGTTCTATCGCGTCGATACGATGACCCTAAATCACTTTGCTCATAATAATAGATGTCATCAAATAACTCTGTTCGAACAATTTTCCCTGTATATAATTCACTTGTTTCATCGTTATCATCATAAATAAAATACATGTGATTCAGTAAAATATACCCATCAAATTTACATGTGTACTTTCGCTCAGTTCCGAGTAATTCAGAATCAATAATTTCCAAATCAATCTCTTCTTCGTTTCCAACTACCTTAAAGAATTCCGCTAAGTCTTCACGATACTTAAGTGGTACGATAATTGTAATGATACTAAAATCATCCAGATAAGAATAATATTTACTCATTCTCTTTCTCCTTTTTTGCCTTGAGTTCTTCCACTTTTTTCAGTGCATACTCTTTTAATACCTCGTAATCATTTGGTAAATATCCCATGATGACATTATACTTTAAATCATCTACAATTTCCCCAATCCAACTTTTCTTGCGTAACTCTGTTAACCAAAGAATATCTTGCCCTTTAAATGTTAAATCACAAACATCTTTAATTGGCAAGTTTTTTTCAATATCTCGTATTAATGCTTCTTGATCTTTGTATCCTAGTAAGACGTTTACTTTATTCGCAAGTATACATGAATCAAGTTTATTAACATATACAATGAATTTATTGAATTCATCTTCTTTTGTTACTTCATGAAGCACCATAATCTGTTTAATCAGACGTTTATTAACATTACTAAATTGCCACTCGTCACGATATTCAGAAAGAATAAAACAAAGAATAAATACTTCAATCGGATATAATTCCTCTTCTAACGTTGAAACATACTTTAGTCCTTCTTCAATTCCAAACAACACGCTTGAAACACCACTTTGTATCATTAACTTGATTGCCTTGTTTCTGTAAGGCCCTCTGAAAATTTTATCAAGTTCCCCCATTATACGTTCAATTGAAATCGTTGGAATATTCTCCTTTAACTGCGATATTGCATTAAAGGTATTCTCTTCAATATCGAAATCTAGTTTACTAACAAATCGAAATGCTCGAAGCATTCGTAGTGCGTCTTCATCAAAACGTTCTAAAGGATTGTTTATCGTGCGAATCAATCGCTTTTCTAAATCATCAAGCCCGTTATAAAAGTCTTTAATTTGTTCATTTTCATCCATCACAAGTGCATTAATTGTGAAATCTCTTCTTGCAACATCATCTTCAATATTATCTGAATAAAACACTTCATCAGGTCGTCGATTGTCTTTATATGCTCCGTCAGATCTAAACGTTGTTACCTCGTACTTAAACTGATCGAGCAAAATGGTTACTGTCCCATATTTTTTCCCAGTTTCTTTGACACGTTTAAAAAGAGAAATCACTTGGTTAGGGGATGCATTTGTTGTGATATCAATATCTTTTGATTGGATATTAAGTAATCGATCACGAACAAATCCGCCAACAAAATAAGCATCATAACCATTCCTCTTTAGTTCCGTAATAATTTGTTTACCATAAGTAAAATAATCACTCATACTAATCACCAAGAAAATTATACTATAAATTGAACATCATTTCCATAAATACCCTTCATTTTCATTATGAATTTTATATGGTATAATCACTCTAGGTGATAATATGAAAAGTATTCAAGAGGAAGTTGTATTCGAACTGACGATTAATAAATCTATATTTATTAATCATTTACTACCTGTTTCATCAATTAACGATGTAAAAGAAAAATTAGAAATGTTAAAAGTAAAACACCCAAACGCAAATCATCATTGTTACGCATATCTAATTGGTAATCATCATGAAATCCAAAAATACAGTGATGATGGTGAACCAAGCAGAACAGCAGGATACCCAATGATGGACGTGTTAAAAAAACATGACCTTACAAATGTTCTTTCTGTATCCATCCGTTACTTTGGTGGGATTAAGCTTGGAGCAGGAGGACTCGTAAGAGCCTATTCTAAAAGTACTGCCGGTGCAATTGAGAAAGCGACGTTTACAACAAAGAAGACATATGTCGTATTACATATTACAATACCCTTTGATTATATTGGTGTTACTGAAAAGTATATTCGCGATAATTATAAATTACTGGAAACAACCTATGATTCGAATGTTCATTACAAAATATCATTGTTGGAAACGAATGAAGAGACAGTTAGAACCACATTGACCAATTCTACAAAAGGAGTCGCTAATATAACACTTTTAAAAACATATGAAGAGTACAATTAATGTACTCTTTTTTTTATATAAAAAAGGTATCCTAGATACCTTTTAGATCACTAAATAATGTAAATAACACCATGATGGCTTGTGTAAATAAGTACGATGAGATAATCACAAATGCGATATACACAATGCGAATTTGAAGCGTAAATCCCTTCTTAAATATCTGAGAGATATCAATTGCTTCAAACGCCTTAAAGAAAAGGATTATACCACCAAGAAATATGGTAAATTCTAGTATTGCTAGTGTTACTGAATCCATTATTCCTCCTATCCTGTAATGTCATCTGGCGCATCTGGATCTTGAACGTCAGATTGAATTACAATAACCAGGTTATTTGGTAGGCAAGTAATAGGTGATAGCGGTGAAGAACTCCAACCTTGTTTCCTACAAATATGTTGCGGACTGACCTCGTCGATCACCCTGACTTGATGATCTTTGTATTCAATTACAACTACGTTTTGATCTGTTGAATCATATGGATAACCTTTCACGGTATATGTAAAATTATCCTCATCCACACTAATTACTGAATCATCATCTAGTATTGTGTAGGAACCATCTGCAAGTAAAATTTCTAAAACTGGTTTATCAAAATAATAAACCACTGCTTTTCCATCTTCTAGATTTGTAGTATTTTCGTATATTTTCATTCCAATAAATGAAACTAAACCGATAAATAAAACAACTCCAATTAATATAAAATCATTTCGTTTCATATCATTCACCTACTTGACCAAATTCATTATACTATAAATTTATTTTGAGGGGTAGAAAAATATTTTAAATTATATTTAAAGATACAGTTTTTATACGAACTAAATTTATTTCTTTTTCGTTTGTGTGCGAACTATTAAAAATGGCTTAATTTAGCGCTTAATCATTATAATATGCGTTGACTTATTCGTCAAAAAATAATATAATATTTACGGTATTAATTAAACTATATTTATAGGAGGAAAAAAAGTGAAAAAGTTATTTTTATTACTTACAGTTTTTGTATTAGGTTTTGTACTAACTGGATGTACTGAGCAACCGGAAGACTATTGTCCTGAAGGTGAAGTATATGTAGATGGTGAATGTATTGAGTACGTAGCACCTAATCCAAATGCATGTGAAGATGGTGAAGCTTATGTAGATGGTGAATGTAAAGAATACGTTGAGCCAACTGAATTAGCAGAAATTCCTGCAGAAGTTACCATGGACACAGTTGATGATTACTTAGGTAGACCTGACGTTCAATATGTTGACTTAAGAAACTTCGACGACAAAGTTAAATCTGGTTATATTGCTGGATTTGAATTTATTCCTTTCTTTGATGTTTTAGAAGCTACTGACATCTTAGTAAGAAATACAGGTTGGGACTTTACAAGCGCTGATATCGTTGATCAAACTGCATTAGAAGGTTTCTTCGATGCTGAGAAGACTATCTTCTTAATGTGTGGTAGCGGTACTAGAGCTGGTTATGTTAAAGCTGCATTAGAATCAATTGGTTACACAAATGTAATCAATGTTGGTGGAATTGGAACTTATACTGGAGACAACAAAGTTGACGGTGACGGTTCGTATAATGTAGAAGTTCAATTACCTTTACCTGACGTTGTTGATATGACAAATATCGATATGTACTTAGGTAGAAGCGACGTTCAATACGTTGACCTAAGAAACTTCGATGACAAAATGAAATCTGGTTATATCGCTGGATTCGAATTTATTCCTTTCTTTGATTACTTAGAGTATGAAAATATTCTTGTAAGACACACTGGTTGGGATTTCGCTGCAGTTGATATTCTTGATTTTGAAGCATTAGAAGGATTATTCTCAATGGATAAAACAATCTTCTTAATGTGTGGTTCTGGAACAAGAGCTGGTTATGTTAAAGCTGCATTAGAAGAGCGCGGATACACAAACGTTTATAACGTAGGTGGAATCGGAACATACACTGGAGACAACAAAGTATTTGGTGACGGTTCTTACGTATTAGAACCTGCTCCTAGAGGATTGTATTTACCAGGTGTACACGTAGGTGTAGACGAAGTTAGTGGATACATGGTTACAGTTACTGTAAATGACCTTGGTGCAATCGTTGATGTAGTATTTGATTCAATGTATCATGGAACTACTAAACAAGCATTAGGTCCTGATTATGGTATGAGAACTAACACGGATGGTTGGACATGGGCTGAAATGGCAAATGTTTTAGCTGATTTCGTAGTTGAAAACCAAGGATTTGGAGATATGATGTTTACTGAAACTGCATACGATCCTACTTGGAATGATATGACAGTACCTCATCATATTATTGAAACTGACGTTGCAAACTCTCCTGATGATGTTGCTGGTGTTACTGCTGGTATGGAAGGTTTCGTATTCGCATGGAACTTAGCAATTAGTCAAGCTTCTGATAGCGACCTAGGTGTTGTTGCTACGGTTGTATCTTACGACCAATGGGTAGCTGCACATGCTCCTGCATACGCTTATGAAGATGGTGTATACTATGGTTATGAATCTGGATACAGTGCATTAATCACTATCGAAAATGGATTTATCGTAGATGTATACTTAGATGCAATTCACTGTAGAGATCTAGATGATCCTGCAGATGGTATCGAAGAAACTTGTAACACAAAACGTTCTTACACAGTTGAAGAATACACAATGAACTACGTTACAAATGACAATGGTACTCCACTTGATGAAACAGATGACTTCTTAGAGTTACCTGCTGATACACTTGACTGGTGGATGATGGCTGACGCACTTGGTGATGCAGTTGTTGATTATCAAACTTGGTCTGCTGATTGGGTTATGACAGATATGGCTCATTTCGATGCTGACTTAGGTATTGATGAAATCGCTGGTGTAACTATTAGCGTTGACAAGTGGCAAGCTGCTGTAGAAGAAGCGTTAACTGAAGCTACTCCTACATCATAATTACATAATTAATACAAAGAGAAATCCCTTCGGATTTCTCTTTTTTTTGCAAATAAAAAAGAGTGCGCGAGCACTCTTTTATTATTACATCTTAACTTTTACGTATTCTCCTTCTTCGTTTGGAGTAAACTGTAAGTATTCCGCAATTTCATCACGCATTTCTTGATTACCAGGTTTGCATTGTGATAATTTCGATTCTTCATTTAAAATTGCTTGTGCCATTGCTTTACATCCTGGGTTCCCACACAAACCACAGTTTTGGTTTGGTAGTAAATCAACAATGTCTTGGAGTCTTGGATCTTCTTCTACTTTAAGTAACTCTGAAGCAACACTTAAGATGAGCGCCAGACCAATTCCAAGGGCAAATGTTAAACCTAAAATAACAGCCATTAGATAATCCCTCCAAATCCGACAAAGATCATTGCCATAATGAATGCCGTGATCAATGCGATTGGAATTCCTTGCCAATTGCGTTTAATTGGATAAGCATCCATTTCTTCGCGAATTGCACTGAATAAGAAGATAACAATTGCATACCCTAGTGAAATACCAAGCGCGTATACAGTTGCGTTAAGGAAACTAGGCTCTGAACCATATTTACCCATAATTGTACTACCGTTTACAGTTGTATCAATTGCTACCCCAAGTACAGCACAGTTTGTTGTGATTAACGGTAAGTATACACCAAGTGCACTGTATAATGAAGAACTAAACTTCTTAATGAACATTTCAACTAACTGTACAAATGATGCGATTACTAAGATGAATACAATTGTACTAACATACTGAATTTCATACGGTACTAATACAAAGTTATAAATCCAGTACGCAATCATCGTAGATAAGGTGATAACGAATGTTACTGCCATCCCCATACTAAGTGCACTACTTTTCTTTGTTGATACACCTAGGAAAGGACATAATCCATAAAACTGATTCAACACGACGTTGTTAACGAATATTGCGCCAAATGCGATTGCAATAATGTCCATTATGCCACCTCACTTTCATTCTTGAATTTTAGCTTATTAATTTGTGCAACTAAAATCCCAAATACTAAGAATGCACCAGCTGGAGCTACTAAAATACTAATTTGATAGTTTTGAGGGATTAACTGGAATGCTAAATCACCCCAAATAGTAATACTACCAGCTCCTAGTAATTCACGGAAGAACGCAATGAGTGCAATCCCTCCTGTAAACCCTAGTGCCATTCCGAATCCATCAACCATTGATTTTACAGGACCATTTTTTGAAGCGAATGCTTCAGCGCGTCCTAAAATCAAACAGTTAACAACTATTAAGCTTAAGAATGTTCCAAGTTGCATCGCGATAGGTCGCATATACGCCCACATGAACATTTCTAATATTGTTACTAAAGAAGCAATAACGACGATATAAATCGGGATACGTACTTCTCTAGGTACAAAATTCCTAATTAATGAGATAAAAAGGTTACTCATTACTAATACGAATACTACACCAGCACCCATTCCAAGTGCACTTTCAACTGATTTTGTTACCGCTAGTGTTGGACACATACCGAGGAATTGTACAAACGTAGGGTTTTGTGAAAATAGACCATTTGAGAAAATTTCACTTAAAGATTTTTGTCTTTTTGCCATTAGTTTGCACCTCCTATAATTTCAGTTAAGTGGTATTCAACAATTGTTTCTAACGTTGCATTTAACCCACCAGTAGTCGTTGATACACCAGCAATATCATCAATTGGACTAAACATAATGCTTGTCATATTGATTCCCTCATATTGATCAAGATATGGTGTTGTTTTAAAATCAGTTCCCCACGTTGCATCATCGTAGTTGTCAGTATTTTGATCCCATGTCTCATTCTCAATATAAATTGATAATTGTTGTGTTGTACCGGTATCTAGTTCAATACCCCATCCGAAGTATACATCTCCACTATTACCAGTAAATACACCAACATATACAACACCAAGTAGTGCTCCACCACCATCGTAGGCAGCATAGATATTTCCAATACCTTCTTGGTATGCATAACTTTCATATACTTCAACGAATGAAGCTGCGGTTGGATATGCTTCTAATAATAAGTTATCAGGAGTTACTACTGGAGCAGGACGCTCAGGAGTTTCATATTCAACAACATAATAATCAACTACATCATCAATACTAGACTCAAACGCAAGTAATGTTTGTGGATAACTGGCACCAGCTTGCTCATCAAATCCTCCAGCGGTTGCTGTTGTTTTTGAGATAGATGTAAACTGCGTGTAGAAATCTTCATTCATAATCTCAGCACCAATACCTGCTGTATCGTTTGCTTGTAAGAAACGAACACCAATAATATCTCCAGTTGATAAATCAAACGAGATAATATATTCATTTACTTCACCAGCAGAAGTATAAGCAGTTGTAAACTCAACGGTAAAGATTACTGCGAAGTCTTCACTACCATTATTGGCTAATTCAACTTTTGTAACACCACTGCTTAATGTATGGTTTGCTGTATCGTCTGTGATTACTGCACCTTCTGCAGTTAACTCTTCGTAATATCTAGCAACCATTTCTTCATATGTTTCAACTTCTTCTTCAGTAAATTCTGCGATGTAGAAGTTTACTAATCCTTCTAATGAAACAGCAAACTCTCCAAGTGTAATTGGATAACTAGCGCCAGCTTGTTCATCGAAGTTTCCATTTAATGCATCAGCTTGAACCATACCTGCAAATTGCACGAAGAATTCGTCATCACCAATTAGTGATCCAATTCCAACTGTATCACCAGCTTCTAATACTCTTAGACCTAGTACATCACCAGTCGTTAAGTCGAATGAAACCATATAGATAGTTGGAACATCTACATAACCTTCAAACTCAGCTGTGAAAATCACCGCAAAGTCTTCACTACCATTATTCGCAAGTTCAATCTTTGTGATTCCACCTGTTAATGTGTAGGTTCCTGTTACATCTGTGAAACTTGCATCTACTGCGCTAATTTCTTCATACCATCTAGCGAGTTTTTCTTCAGGAGTTTCTACTGTCTCTCCGCCAAACTCAACTTTGTAGAAGTTTACAGCATCTACTAGTGACTCTTCAAATTTCGCTAGTGTAATTGGGTAACTAGCACCAGCTTGTTCATCAAATCCACCAGCAAGTGCATCGTCTTGTGTGATGCCTGCAAATTGTTCATTAAATACATCTTCAATAATCAATTTACCAATTCCTGTAGAATCACCAGCTTCATACACTCTAATTCCATTAATGTTTCCAGTTTCTTTATCGAAACCAATAAAGTACGCTGTATCTTTATTATCATAGTATCCTTGGAATACAACCGTAAATACTACTGATTCATCTGTTGTTTCAACTGCTGTAACCATTGTTGTAGATAAATCAAAGTCTGCTGATTCATCTGTAAAGGTTGCAGAAGCTTCACTTAACTCTTCTTTATAACGTAATAACATTTCCTCGTATGTCTCAAAGATGACACCTTGGAAGTTTTCCATATGGAAGTGTACGACGTTTGTTACTGATTCTTTAAATGCACCAAGTGTTAATGGGTAAGATGCTCCCGCTTGAGAATCATATTCGCCATTTTCAGCATCTACTTGAGTCATTCCTGCAAACTGCGCTAGGAATTCTTCACTATCGATGTCAGAACCAATACCATCAGTCTCGTTTACGTCGACCATATAGACATCAATGATTGCACCAGATTCTACTGCCATTGCAATCTTATAGGTTGTTGCTTCTGCTATATTATAGCCATTAAATTCCACTGTATAAAGTGCCATTAAGTCACTTCCACCAAATTCAAGAACTTCTACTTTTGTAACGCCTTGCTCTAGTGTATACTCTGATGTCACATCTTCAAATGTTCCAAATACACCTTCTAAGCCTTCAATCCATAATGCTAATTTTTCTTCAGGTGTCAATATAACAACACCATCGTAAATTGATTTATGGAAATTAATTGTATCTTCTAAAGATCCTTTGAATGCATTAAGTGTAATAGTATAACTTGCTCCTGCTTGTTCATCAAAGTTTCCAGTTAATGCATCATCTTGGCTCATACCAGTAAATGGTTCATTAAATGCATCTTTAATAAGCTCAGAACCGATTCCAGCAGAATCATTTGCTTGTAATACTCTCATACCTAATAAGCTACCATCTGATAAGCTAACAGATACCAAGTACTCATTCACAGTACCATCTGCCGTATAATCAGTTGTAAACTCTACTGTATAGATAGCAGCAATATCCACTGTACCATCATTTGCAACTTCCATCTTTGTGATATACTCTGGAAGACTATTATCTGCGCTAACGTCTGTAAATGTAGCACCCTGTGCAGTAATTTCTTCGTAGTATCTTGCAAGTTTTTGTTCTTCTGTTTCTACTACTGCTCCACCAAACTCTACCTTATGGAAAACCATTACTTCATTTAGTGAGTTTTTAAGTCCACCAAGTGTAACCCATGGTGTTGCACCAGCTAATCCATCTAATTCAATGTCTCCATTTTCAGCAGCATCACTGCTAAGTCCTCTGAAACTTTCAAGGAACTCAGTATTTAGGATTTGATCTCCAAGTCCTGCTGTTTCATTTTGTGAGACAATATTCATCCCCGTTACATTTCCTTCAAGATCAAGTGCGATTAAATAACTAATATCACTTTGGAATCCACGGTATGTAACTTCGTATATGTATCCTTTTTCAGGAATAACAAATATTTTTGTGACATATTCTAATCCTGATAAATCATATTCTGTATCATTACAATCTTCAGCATCTTCTGAACATTCAGCTGCATAATACAGTTGAATAGCTTCTTTATCTGCTTCTTCATCAAGTGTAGGTAATACGTCAAATTTTGCTTCATTTGCAATGCGTAATAATTCAGCATCAATCACAGGTGTTGTCAATTTTTCTACACCAAATACAGCAAGTGTAAATAGAACAACTGTTGCAGTTAGCGTAATTAATATCTTAACGTGTTTCATTAATTTACACCTCCTACTGCATCAATTAAATTACCTTGTAAGATAAACCCAATTACAACGGCAATAAATACAACAAATACAGCAGAGTATGCAACTGTTTTGATGAGTGTTTGTTTGTTTGATCGTTTTACTGTTCTATTTAGGAATGGAGTGATCATATTACCGAATAATACAGCAAAAACTAATCCTTCAGCACTATCTCCTAGTACTCTAACTAACATCATCATCGTTGCTACTACAACACCGTACACGATTTTTGTTTCTCTAGATGTTGGAGAACTAATAGGCTCTGCAATTACAAACACAGCTGCAAACATTGTAAGTCCTGTAATCATATTGATTACCACATACATGAATGCAGGAGTTAAACTATCTGCAGTCATAAAGTTAATAACACCAATACCAAATGAAATCACAAAGACACTAAGTAAGAATGAAAAGACAATTCTTAAGTCAACGACTCTTGTGACACATAAGTAGATAAATAGTAATGTTAACAAAATGACACTAGTACTACCGATTGCTACAGCTTCGTAGTTACCGATAAGTAGGTTCCAAAGTCCTGGTAATATTTGAGTTGTACCGTTTAAAGCTTCTTTCATTAATAACAGTGGTGTATCAAACACCTCTAGTTGTAACCCAAATGCAATTTGCGCAAATAGTACACCAACAAGTGCTGGGTTAAAGATGTAATATCCATATCCACCATACACTAATTTACCAGCATATGTTCCTACTAGTACAGCTAAAATTAATACATAAAGCGGTGTAACAGTAGGTAATAATAATGCGATAATTAATCCTGTGTTAATTGGATCTACAAATCCTTTGTACGATAAAAATTTATCTACCGTTCCCTCAAAGAGAGAATAGAATAATTCAATGATAGAGGATGTAGCAGCACCTACGATTAGCATTAAAAATACTTTAAATGCACGATCAAGTGGTGTTGCGAATTGGTATGTTCTACCTTCTAATTCTGGAATTGGGTATACACTAGCTAACACTACGGCAGCTACTGATACGATTAATAAAGCGAAATGTAAATTGATTAATCTTTTATAGGTTCTCTGTGAGTTTTGAACTACAGGAGGTTTCATCATTTTAAAGTTCATACGTATCTCCTATCCAACACGACGTTTTGCACGTCGCACCCATTCTAATACATTTATTTTTGATGGACACACATAGGTACATAGTCCGCATTCAGTACATAGGTGAGTATCCAAATCTACAATACGTTGATTTACATTTCTTAATTCCGCATCCATGATATTTTGTGGTAAGATTCCTGCAGGACAAGCGTCATTACAGTCACCACATTTTATACAAATATCTTCTTCTACCTTGCGATACTCTGAGATGCGAATTGAATCAATGTTTTCAACAATCGCAAAATCATCAGTAGGTACTTGCACACCGGTTAAGTAACTTCCGATGTGTACATTGAGTCTTTCTACTTCATTGTATCCTTCTAAGTCTTCGATTAACTGTGGAAGAAGTGTTCCTATTTTTACATTGAATAAGACATTTACTTTTAACCCGTCTCCAGTTAAAGCAATCTCTTTACTCGTTGGTGCTTTACCTAAAACAACTGCTTCATACACCATTTTTGATGCGTGTACATTTGTAAAGATTACACCGTCTTTTAATAAATTGATATTGCATTCTTTACCAATTAATTTTTGAATGAACTTGTAATCCCAATCTTTGTGTTTCATTGCATCAACTGTGATTAAATTGATGTTTTTATCAACGATTGCCTTTCCAAGTTCATCAAGTGCAGGTTTTGGCATAAAACGGTCTACAAGTACAGTTAAGGTTGCATTCCCAGCAGCTTTTCCAAGTAATTGTAATCCCGTTGATATTGCTTCTCCATTTTTCTCAACAAAGTCATAATCTGTCGATACGAATGGTTCGTTTATATAGACAGCACTCACGACAACGTGATTGATTTTTTGTGTATAATCAATCGGTGTGTAAAGACCATCAAATGCTACTCGATCAATTCCAAATTCTAGTAGACGATTACGAATTTGCATTGATGTCACTTGTTCATTATATGTTGGTACTTCAACATGTTCATTTAAGTTATCATTTTCGATAACAATGTGATCTACTATTTTACCAAAGCGATCATATTTTTCTTCAAACCCAACCACTGTTCCACTAATTGTTGATACGATTCTTCTTTTTTCTTTTCCTTTGAATTTATCTGCGACTTTTTGTCCTACTAATACTCTATCTCCTTCTTCAACAGCTACGTTCGCCATTTTATATTCGAAGTCTGTTAAAGGGATATAGACTTTTTTTGGATTCACATATTCTCTATATTCTGTAATCATAATTCCACCTACTCTTTTCTAAACTCTTTTTGAGTATAGTGTGTGTGACAATATTTATGTGCCACATCACTATTAGGTTCTTTTAGGAATTCTTCATATACTTTTGTAATTGAAGGATTCTTATGTGATTGTCGTAACTCTGTATCAAAGGCATCTTGATCGTAAAGAGATTGTGCTCTTTTTCGAATAACTTCTTCCATAGGAAGGTCGCAAATTGGCATTCCGCCACCATTTACACATCCACCAGGACAAGCCATAAACTCGATAAAGTGATATTGTTTTTTCCCTTCATCAAGTCGTTTGTACATCTCTTTCAATGCAGCTCCACCATGCACAACTGCACAGTTTAATTTCATTCCAGCAATGGTTACAGTTGCTTCTTTAATGAATCCTTTGTATGATTCAAAGTCAGCACCACGTACCATGTGGAATTCGATTTTATCAAGTGGTTTTTCTTCTAGCACTTCAGATACAGTACGTAGGGCAGCTTCTGCTACTCCACCGCTTGCACCAAAAATGGTTCCAGCACCTGTAAATTCAGCTAGATGGTTTGTAAGTTCTAAATCTTCTAAACGTCTAAAGTCGATCGAACGTTTCTTAATTAATTTCGCAAGTTCACGAACGGTAAGTACAGCATCAACATCTCTAATCCCGTCTACTTCCATTTCTTCTCTTGAAATCTCATATTTTTTCGCCGTACAAGGCATGATTGAAACAACTGCTACATCTTCCGGTTTTTCATCCATATACTTCGGTGCGTAATATGCTTTGATTAATGCACCTTGCATCATATGTGGACTTTTTGCAGTTGATAAGTTATCCAAGTATTGTGGGTAATACATTTCTGTATAACGTACCCATCCTGGAGAACACGAAGTGAATAATGGTAATTTCCCACCATTTTTAATTCGGTTTATCAGCTCTGTACCTTCTTCTAAAATTGTTAAGTCCGCAGCCCAGTTAACATCTGTTATTTCATCAAATCCAAGCAGGTTAAATGCACGATACATTTTCCCTTGGATTTCTTTTACTGGAGTACCTACTTTGTATCCAAATTCTTCTCCAAGTGATGCTCTTACTGCAGGTGCAACTTGAACAACTACTTTTTTATTTGGATTTTCAAGTAATGCTTCAACACGTTTGATATGATCTGTTTCATGCAGTGTACCTGTTGGACATACGTTTGTGCATTGTCCACAGAAGATACAACCTGCATCTTCAAATGCTAGACCAGGTGTTGGGGAAACGATTGGGTTCATACCATCGTCATCTCTAAACTTCAATACTTTTGCAGTTACTACTTCTGAACAAACTGCAACGCATCGTTTACAAAGAACACATTTTGATTGATCCATTTCGATACCAATACCAGGAATAATTTCCGTGTTTCTTGGATTCCCACCACCAAAATCGTCAACAACAACATCGTATTCTTTTAGAAGGTTGTAGAATTCACACTTACCTTCTTTGGGACATTTCCAGCAGTCAAACTTATGGTTTCCTGCTAGGAGCTGAAGAGAAGCAACTCTTGAATCTAATACTTTTTGACTATCCGTTTTGATAACCATTCCATTTGTCACTTCTGTGTTACAGGCAGAAACTAAATCTTGCTCACCTTCTACTTCTACAACACAAATGCGGCAAAAACCAATCTCATTTATTTCTTCTAAGAAACAAAGAGTTGGAATACGGATACCTAAGCTCTCGCACGCCTTCATTACAGACGTACCGTTTTTCACTTTTAGCTCAGTACCATTTATCGTAATCTTCGCCATTGCTTTCCTCCTAGTACTTTCTTACCGGACTGTAAAGAACATGATAGTGATTTTTTAATACAACCTCTAAGTTCTTCCCAATATCCAGCCCCGTGCTACATCTAGAAGCACGTAAGTTGTTTGTTAATTGCTCAAACTCTTCAAGAGTTTTTAATGTTGCTGTCCCATCAACATATTGAGCGAGTAGTGTTTCAATACGTACAACCCCATCGCGACAAGGAGTACATTTACCACATATCTCAGAGTGTTGAGATAATAGGTAATTTTGAATCTCTTGTACTAAGTCTTTTTCATCCAATTTAGTATCAGCATCTAAGATCCATTTCTCAAATAACTGCTTCACGTCTATAGACTCAGTCATCATACGTTCACCCCATTTCAAGTTTCTAAAAATATACCTTCTTAATTATACCAAAATAGGCCTCAAAAATAAACCTAATTTTGGAACTTATAATTAGAAACTATTTAATTTATAAATTAAATAACAAGGCCATTTTTAGGTCGTGTGCGAACTAACATAGTATTGTATGCATACCAAACTTTTCAAGGTGATAAAACAGTAAAAAAATTAGCGATTAATCATTGATTTAAATCAACAGATAATTTATAATTGAGTGTGGAATTTAAATTACAAATCGGGAGGAAAAATATGAAAAAATTATTTCTAATCCTTGGAGCTTTTCTGTTTGTAGTAACACTTAGTGCTTGTGGCGACTTATGTGTTGGTGCTGAATGTGTATTAGAAACAGAACAGCCAGAGGTAATAGAGTGCGAAGACGGTGAAATTGCAGTTGATGGTGAGTGTACAGAAGATACAGCATTCTGCAATACATTAGTTGATGAAACATGTTCAGATGGTCAAATTTATGTTGATGGAGAATGTATTCAAGATATAGTTTTATGTGAGCAAATTGTTGATGATGCTTGTCCAGACGGTCAAGAACTAGATAATGGCGTGTGTGTAGATGAAGTTGTAGCGGTTGAAATTCAAACTACATTGTTACCGTATGATCACATTAACGGTCATGGAGTTGTTGTCGAAAGAGAAGCTGTTGTATTATACGAATATGCTTTAAGAGACTATGTAAAATATCAAATTAGTTACCTATCATGTACTTGTAGAGATGCTGACCTAAACTACTGGCAAATGATGTATGTTGAGTTAGATAAAACAACAAACGAAATTTTAGTGATTTCATTCGGTAGTGATGGTGGACACTATACATCAGGTATGTGGGGAGATTCAAGCCCTACTCCTTCAGGTAAAACGTTAGAAGATTTTGAAGATTACTTCATTCCTTGGTTAGTTGGTAAAACCAAAGATGATTTAGAAGGAATTAGCTTATTTAAAATCGGTGATTACCACGGTATCCAAAACGATGTTGAAATCACAGATGCAGGAACATTAATTGATGATTTTGCAGGTTCAAGTGTTTCAACTAACAACATGATTCGTGCCATCAAAGTGTTACTAGATTATCACGATGAAAAATACTAAAAAAACTGGGTAACCAGTTTTTTTAGTATTGTTTACTATTTAAACAATGTTTGCTATAATGACAAGGTGAAAGGAATGATATGATGAAAAAATTAGTGATTTTAACATTGCTGCTTTTCCTATCAATTTCATTAACTGGGTGTAATAACGACGATCCAAAGGTTTGTGAAGAAGGTTATGAGTTAATAGGTAGTGAGTGTATTATCGTGTGTGAAGAGGGATATGAATTAGTCGATGGTGAGTGTGTTGACCCAGATGCTATAGATGAAGATATTTACTTTGCTTTAATCGGTCCAGACGAATTAACATTCGAGGTAGGACAAGCGTATAGTGAAAAAGGATTCATCGCAAAAGACGGTAAGGAGTATATTGGGGAATCGAATGTTACTGTTACAGGAGATTTAATTGTAAATAGTAGCTTAGAGTTTATTCAAGAAGGTACATTTTATGTTACTTATACTCTCAATTATAACGACGAGGAAATAGTTTTAATTAGAACGATTAATGTTGTTCAAGCAGTGACAGAATTAAACGAAAACTGTACCGAGGTAGAAGATACTAATTTACTGTTTTGTGAAAAGATATGGACACAGTATCTACATACAGTTGTCAAAGTGAGATTATACATCGATAAAGAGTCTACTGTGGATAGTTTAGAAGTATTTGACCACATAGAAAACGAAATAGCATACTACAATATTTTTTCTGATAAATATACGGAGTATGAAGGTGTAACAAATATATGGACAATCAATCAAAATCCAAGCGAAACTCATGTCATTCCTGAAAACTTATTTAATATGATTGAGTTTACATTAGAGCACCAACAAGATGTTGACAATTTATTTAACGCGGCTCTAGGTCCCGTATTACAAGTATGGCACGATTACCGTGAAGAATGTAATACTGGTGGTACTTGCGCTGTGCCTCCAATGGAGGATTTATTAGCTCAAAATGCATATACTGATCCAAGTAATATCGTATTAGATAGAGAAAACTTAACGATTACGATGCAAGAGCATATGTCACTTGATTTAGGTGGTGTATCAAAAGGATATATTTCTGGTATTATTACAGAATATTTAGACTCACTTGGCATTCACGGTTACTTACTGAATAATGGAGAATCTAATATATCAATTGGTGGGTTACACCCAACTAGAGAAACAGGAGAATTTATTTTAGCTGTGACAGATCCAACAAATCCATTTACCTATTATGCAACGGTTAATTTACGTGATGGAGATCAATTGGTTACAAGTGGTGACTACCAACAAAATTACTGGGTAGGAGAAGCATTTTATCACCACATCATTCATAATGAAACATTGATGCCAGAGCGTTATAATAGAAGTGTAAGTATTGTAACAAGTGATCCAGCATTAGCGGATTTATACAGTACAGCAATCTTCTTAATGCCAACATCAGATGGAATTGAATTTGTGAATTCAATTGATGGACTCGAAGGTATTTGGTATGATATCGATGGCGTTATACATTATAGTGATAACTTTGAAGCAGACTATTTAAGAGACGTAATTGAGTGAACACTCCCCCACTTAATTGATACTCAATTTGAAGAAGGGGCTTCATGGGT